>NZ_SNUD01000008.1:0-468 GCF_012027285.1 Thermococcus sp. MV11 | reverse complement strand
ATCCTCAAAAGGTGCCCCATACCTTACAAAGACATTTGCGGTAATTACTATTTTGTTTTTCTCTACGGTTGTTATGAGGGCGTATTTGTTTCCGTTTATCTCTTTACTCATGTTTTTGGGAACTTCCACTATAGTGGCCGTTGGCGGTAGAATAAACTCTATTTTCAAGCTTTGGTTAATTTCATTTTGGGCTCTATACCCTAACTGGGAAGGGTTCAGGAGAGTTGGATCAAATGAGTATTCGTAGGTTCCATTTACCATTTTTGTGAAGTTTTTCAAGACATAATTGGCTTCTATTGTTAGAGGTCCTTCTTTTTCCATCCCTAAAATCGTTGCATTGGCGTCTTCAACTTGAATTCCCTGCATAATCATACCTTGTAGGTAGTTCTGGAGTAGCATGTTTGTTACATTTTGTACTCCCAAGAGGTTTATTTGTAGTTTCATGAGTTCTATCTGATCTTTTGGCTC
>NZ_SNUD01000007.1:0-476 GCF_012027285.1 Thermococcus sp. MV11 | reverse complement strand
AAAAGAACAAGGTTATGAACTTCCAAAAAATGTTGTTCCAGAGGAACTACCAAAGCTTGGAAGAAAGCAAGTTGGTATTGGAACTAAATTAGGCTTAGCTGAAAGTTTAGGACTTAGAAAAAAGGACGCTGAAAAAGTTAAGCCAAATTACAAGACAAATAAAGAGTTAGCAAAACTTGAAGGCAAGAGGTGGCAAGCGAAAGCCGATTATTATTCAAGAGGTCTCCACAAGTTGGCAACAATACAGGATAACAGATATTACAGGCTAATTTGGATCGATCACAAAGGACTTAGGCATGAGAGGATAATGAAAGGTAGTGATATCAAGGCTATGGAACGCCAAATTTACAAAGTGATTAGCATTACAGCTATGCCAATAAATTACAAACCAAGATCAGCACCATTGCTAAAGCAAGTGAGAATCAAACCTATTCTTGAACCAGTTTCAAAGTATGATAAAAGACGATACGAATCAA
>NZ_SNUD01000006.1:0-2098 GCF_012027285.1 Thermococcus sp. MV11 | reverse complement strand
GAATCACGGACACCTCTAATTGTCTCCCCAATGTATATGAACCTCCCATAAACAAGGGAAAGAAAAATCAAAAGGAAAACCAGCGTTCCATCGCTTACCATACTCATACCTCCTACTAATTGCCGGTTTCTGACTTTTCTTTTATCATTTTGTCCATGAGGTCTCGGATCTCTTAAATTCCGTGAAAATAACATAGATTGTGTATACTGCTACTAGGACAAGGGTGTGAATGCCGTATATTACGTGGTACCACCCGGCGATGAGCAGGGGTGGAATGGCTGTTATTAAAAGTGCCTTCGCCGGGCGTTCCTTCAGCTTCAAGTCCCCCGCCACTTCATTCAGGAAAGTGAGCATGCTGTCGATCTTAAAAAGCGGGAGAAACAGCCACAATAACCACAGGATTGCAGCGAAGCCACCTATAGATTCCATTCCTGCTATTACCGCCGCCACAGACAGCCATGAAGGCATAAAGACCTTTGTCTCAAATTTAAATTCAACGTCTTCAAACCACGGCAGGACTAAAACAGCCGCTGTCAAATACAAGTTCAGCTGGAGCAGGGGGTAAGCCGTCTCGGAATAGTTATCCCCCGTGGAAAACAGGAAAATTAAAGAGAGAATCCCGATTAGTGTCGGGACGTACCGGATTACTTCTCTCATTCCATCACCCTCCGACAACATTGTTGTTATCATATCCCGTGTCTGGAGTAGGAGCAAAGAGCCAGTCGTGAATGTCGCATATTGCCAAAAATAGGTTGCCAATTCCCCACAGGGTCTTTCCTATTGTTTTAACTCCAGTTTTTGTTAGTACTTTTCCTGATGTAATCAGTACAGATACTCCCTCGCTGGTTGATACCTGTCCTCTTGCTAGCTCTGAAACAATAGCTTTGGCATTTTTTCCGGCCTCAACAGCTTTGTCAAATTCTGATTGCTCGGCCACTGTAAACATGTCACTAGCAGTAATGCCATTGCTGAATTTTGCCTTTACAAGGTAGGTGTACCCAGCAAACCTATTCTTAAAGCTCTCCTTGAAGACATACCTGTCAATCGGGTCCCACGGACGTTCTCCAAAATAATAGTTCGCCAGTTCGTCGTTTATCGTTATTGTCACGGTTAGGTCCTCCTGCATGTTCGTTGGGCTTAGGGTTACAGTTTGCTTGTGAACAGTGACGCTGCTTGGCCCGTTTGGCCATACTTTTCTACCACCAAAGTCAACTTCCTGTAGACTCAAAGTGACCGTATCTGGTTGTCTCAGCTCAAGACGAACCGTACAGGTTGTTGAACCATCGAGAGCAACGACACTAGGCTTGCACTCCATGCTCGCAATTACATTACCCACGGGCTTCACTTCAACCCTCACTTCGCTCCAGTACTCTTCTCCCGCCCCGTTCGGTTTTTTCCATCAAGTAAGGCTAAAAAAGCTAAATCTAAAGGACACTAGCTGCCACTTGCTGTGTTTAATTATCGTCTGATCTTCCCGTTAGTATCACGTGAATTCCCAGGCTTGTGGAGATGCCCCACAAAGTTCCAAGGAGGAGAGCCAGAGTTAGGTTATCTGTTACCGCCCATGCGGAAAGGGCATAAAGCGGAAAGCTAACCACAAGGCCTACCATAGCTTTTTCCCTTGAAAACAACACTTTTTTCCAATGAATTATAAGGAATCCAACGAGGTATCCAATAATCAGGAACTGAGGGATTAACCATTTCGCAAGATAAAACGTGCTTGCTACTGAGATAAAAAACAGAAAGGCAGGAATTGTAAACCTACTCTTAAATACTTGCATCTACATCACCTCTCGCTATACAAACAGTCCAAAAGCAAGTAACACTGATGACACGACAACTAGTACCGTATAGGCATTAAACACGAGTCCAAATACCTTTTTGTCGAAATCGGGGAGAGTGAAGAAAAACAGACTCGTTCCAAGGTCCACAGTAATCGAGAGCACAATGCTGCGGGTTGCGACGTATACTGCAATCCCCGGAAAAACACCAAACAGGATGATAAGGGCTATCAGAGCCATAGAATCCTTTAAGCTCGTTTTTGTGGGATTTTCCCTGCTGGATAAAAACTCTTCAAGTTTGCCCTGAATATCCAAGA
>NZ_SNUD01000005.1:0-59768 GCF_012027285.1 Thermococcus sp. MV11 | reverse complement strand
GGTAGCGGGGGTGAGCGAGCCCCGGTGGAAGCGGGCGGTGGAGGGTTCCCACCCCCGGGCGCGCCCGCCGCCGCTAGAACTTCCCTGAGAAATAACAAGCCGCAGGCAAAACCTTAATAGGACGTGTTCTCTTTTGACTTTGAGGTGTTAAGATGGCGAGCCTTGAGGTCGAGCTTTTCGGGATAAAATTCGAGAACCCGCTCATTCTCGCCTCTGGAATAAACGACAAGGTGCCGGAGCAGTGGATCAGGGCGCACGAGGAGGGCGCCGGAGGGGTGGTCACGAAATCCATCGGCATCGAACCGAGGAAGGGCTACGACAACCCCACAATCGTCGAACTGCCCTGTGGTCTCATCAACGCGATGGGCCTTCCTAATCCCGGCTGGAGAGGGTTCCTCGAGATGGTCGAGGGTTATACCTTTGACTTTCCACTGATAGTCTCGATATTCGGCGGAACGCCGGAGGAGTTCGCCTTTCTGGCGGAAAAGCTGAGCGACGTCGCCGATGCCTTCGAGCTGAACCTCAGTTGCCCCCACGCGAGGGGTTACGGCATGGAAATCGGCCAGAAGCAGGAGAACGTCTACGAAGTCGTCAGGGCCGTCAAAGATGCGACCGACAGGCCTGTGATAGCGAAGCTGACGCCCAACATAGATGACATAACCAAGCTTGGCCTGGCCGCGGAAAAGGCTGGAGCTGACGCAGTCTCGGCAATAAACACCCTCAAGGCCATAGCGATTGACGTTTACGCCAGGAGGCCGGTTCTCAGCAACCGCGTTGGTGGTTACTCCGGGCCCGGCGTTAAGCCCGTCGCACTGAGAGCAGTCTATGACCTGGCGAGAACCCTTGATATCCCGGTCATTGGAATCGGGGGAATAACCACCTGGCAGGACGCGGTCGAGTTCCTCCTCGCTGGAGCTTCAGCCCTTCAGATCGGCACAGCGGTCTCGCTCCGCGGGTGGAAGGTATTCAGGGAGATAAACGAGGGAATCGTGAGGTATCTTGAGGAGGAGGGCTTTTCGAGCGTGAAGGAGATAGTCGGCCTTGCATTGGAGGAGTAAAACATGAAGGAATGGGAAACAATCTCGTTGGGTAGGGATTTGAGTCTCGAAGAAATAGAGAAAGCCATAGAAGAAGCTCTCAACGAGGCCACAAGTGACATCGAACTCCCAGAAAACTTTAAACCATCAAAATCGGATTTGAGCGGGGTGAGAAAAATGAAGCGCGCTGTGGTGTTGTTCTCGGGGGGTCTTGACTCGACGGCCTGCCTGTACTGGGCGAAGAGGAACTACGATGAGGTTATGATGCTCGTCATCAACTACGGGAGCAACGAAGAGCGCGTTACGAACAAAGTTGCTGAGTTCTTTTCGAAGGAGCTGGACGTTCCGCTCAAAATAGTCCACCTCGACTTTCTGGAGGAGTTCTCGAAGCTGAGGGGAACTACCCTCGTCGGAGGGGAGACACCGAAAGTTACCGCGGAGGAGCTTGAGGACATGAGTGTCGCCCAGGAAACTGCAAAAAGCGTCTGGGTTCCAGCGAGGAACGTCGTTCTGATAAGCGTCGCCGCATCGCTCCTCGATGCGCTCGGCGGTGGAGACATAGTAGTGGGCTTCAACGCGGAGGAAGGGGCCACATTCCCCGACAACACGCCCGAGTTCGTGGAGAGAATGAACGAGATGCTGAAATACGGCACAATGGCCGATGTGAGGGTCGTTGCACCGCTCATAGACCTCGACAAGAAGGGAATAGCAAGGCTTTTGAAGGAGCTGGGCACGAAGTACGAGTACTCCAACTCCTGCTACATGCCGAGGGGCTTCACCGAGGACGGAAAGCCGATACACTGCGGCGAGTGTGAAAGCTGCGTCAGGAGGCACCGTGGGTTGATCGAGGGAATCGGCGAGGACAGAACCGTTTACGCCGTCGAGCCGAGGATCTAATGTTCAGCTCTGTTCACCCGCCACCGCAAGATTTATAAATCTCTTCCTTGCCCTTATCTTTGGGCGTGGGGCGGTAGCTCAGCCTGGGAGAGCGCCGGACTGAAGATCCGGGTGTCGGGGGTTCAAATCCCCCTCGCCCCACCACTTTCTGCGCGGTGGTAGTCTAGCCTGGTCTAGGACACCGGCCTTCCAAGCCGGTGACCCGGGTTCAAATCCCGGCCACCGCACCATAACAGCCATTGTTTGTACAAGCACTGGCAGGAGTAAGCTTAAAAGCGTCTTCTCCAAGACCAACTGGTGAGTCGCATGGCGATTTACTTCATAGGGCTGGGCCTTTACGACGAGAGAGACATCACGCTCAAGGGGCTGGAGGCGGCAAGGAAGTGCGACCTCGTTTTTGCCGAGTTCTACACCTCACTTCTTGCCGGAACAACGCTCGAGAGGATTGAGGATCTCATTGGAAAGCCTATCAGGAGGCTCAGTAGGGAGGAGGTTGAGCTTCACTTCGAGCGCATCGTTCTAAGCGAGGCCAGGGAGAGGGACGTGGCCTTCCTCACCGCCGGTGATCCAATGGTTGCAACGACCCATGCGGATCTGCGCATAAGGACCAAGCAGCTTGGAATCGAGAGCTACGTTATCCACGCCCCAAGCATCTATTCCGCAATAGCGATAACCGGACTGCAAATATACAAGTTCGGGAAGAGCGCCACAGTGGCTTACCCTGAGAAGAACTGGTTCCCCACGAGTCACTACGACGTGATAAGGGAAAACCGGGAGCGCGGTCTCCACACAATGCTGTTTCTCGACATAAAGGCAGACCAGAACCGCTACATGACGGCCAACGAGGCGATGGAAATACTCCTCCAGGTGGAGGATATGAAAAAAGAAAACGTTTTCACGCCGGACACGCTCGTTGTCGTCCTGGCTAGAGCCGGTTCGCTCAGTCCGACCCTCAGGGCAGGCTATGTGAAGGATATGCTAATGGAGGACTTTGGGAGACAGCCCCACGTAATGGTCGTTCCGGGCAGGCTCCACATCGTTGAGGCGGAGTATCTGGTGGAGTTCGCGGGGGCACCTAAGGAGATACTGGAGACGGTCTAGCGAAAGCTTTATATTTCCCCCTCCCCCCACTATTGCCGGGACGGGCCCGTGGTCTAGTCTGGTTATGACGCCGCCCTCACGAGGCGGAGGTCCGGGGTTCGAAGCCCCGCGGGCCCACCAGTTACAAACCGCGAAGTTTGATCAAGTTCGTAGCTCTTCTTGAAAGCTACAATTTTGAGTGATTTTCTCTTTGAGTGACTGTTTTTAAGGTGGAACTTTTCAAAGTGCTTCTTTGGTGTGGGTTTAACCTTAAATCGACGCCCTTCGGGCGTCAGGAGGAGAGTAAACACCTTATCGGGGCTTACCTAACGTGTTCTCTTCTGGAAGATGGCATTTAATGGGTAAAATCCTCCCCTGCTGGGCTTTTCGACGGAGAGCTACGAACTTTTGGTCAAGCTTTTTTCCAAAAGCTCCCTTCGCAAGCGCTGGCAGAAGTGGAGGTGCATGTTTTGAAATGCAAAGTTGTCTCCCCCAGATTACCGGTTTTATAGGATCCAGGCAGGAAAAGGTTAGGCAATTGCCGAAAAGCTTATAACGATTGACGAATATCCTCCACTATGCTTGAAAAGGAAAAAGAAGCTCTGGCAAAGAGGATAGCGGGGGAAATAACCCTTTCCTCAGACCCCGGCAAGACAATGCGCAAATGGCGCGAGATATTCGGAATCAGCCAGACAGAGCTGGCCGAATACCTTGGCGTCTCTTCTTCGGTCATAAGCGACTACGAAGGCGGAAGGAGAAAGAGTCCTGGAGCATCTACCATTAGGAAGTTCGTTGAAGCGCTCCTTGAGATAGACGAAAAGCGCGGGGGAAACGTCATTAGGGCCTTCAGCAAGACCATCGGTAGTGAGCTACCAACGAGCGCTATACTTGACATCAGGGAGTTTGCGCTCCCGATAACCATAAAGGACCTCGTGAATGCTATCAAGGGGGAAGTAGTCGCCAACATACACCTCCTCGACAGGCGCATCTACGGCTACACCGTCGTTGATAGCATAAGGGCGATCCTCGAGATGAGCAGTGAAGAGTTCCTCAAGCTCTACGGCTGGACGACGGAGCGGGCGCTGATATTCACCAAGGTCACTACTGGGAGAAGCCCAATGATAGCGGTCCGCGTCCAGGGCCTCAAGCCGGCGGTGGTTGTTCTCCACGGCGTAAAGAAGCTCGACGAGCTCGCGGTCAAGCTGGCCGAGCGTGAAAGGGTCCCGCTGGTGGTTTCCAACGTTGCGAGCGAGACCGAGCTCATAACCGGCCTCAGGAGGCTGGTGGAAAAGACTGAAAAGGAGCTGTGATCACTCGAGCTCCTTCCTTCTCCAGATTCCCTCGCCTGCAAGTCGGGTTAGCCGGTCCCTCATGTGAAGGAGAACGTCGCTCAGGGTCTTGCCGTTGTCATACTCCTCAAGTATGCCGAGAAGCTCCTCCCGACTGTAATCCTTCATCTCCCTCGCCAGCTCGGTCATTCTGGGGTACGCCCTAACTACGTTGTCTACTATCGTTATGTCCGCCATTCTGGCGCTCCGCGAGAGGGGGTTTAGATCCACCGTTATCACGAACTTGCCCATTCTCACGAGGGCCTCCGTCCTGTCACCGTCCTCAAGCGGGACGAGAACAACGTCAGCCTTCCAGATGCCGTTTTCATCAACCTTCCCCCTCTCGTGCTCAAGGCCGGGGATTCTTTTGGTCGGGTTTATTCCGAGTATCTCCTCCGCCCCGTGCTTTCTGAGCTCCTCCGCTATGGCCTTAACGCGCTCCTCCGTGCGGTAGAAGAGGTTTATCTCGAGCTTGGCGTTTAGCGCTTTTGCCAGCTCTATCGTTTCCTTTGGGACAAGTGCCGCGACGTTGCCGTTTACGGAAACGACGGGGTGCTTAGCCAGGAGGAACTTCGCGACCGCGGCGCGCATGGCCCTCTCGGCCGGCTCTATGGTTTTCTCCCCTATCAGGTAGTCGAAGGCCTCCCCCCTGCCGTGGGCTATCAGTCCGGCCTTCGCGGTCATCCCCTTCTCCATGCCCTCGATGATCCTCTCCCGGTAGTACAGGCTCCAGTAGCGCGGGTGGCTCTTTGGAATCTCGACCATCTCGATCACCGGATTCAAATAGTGCCACCCGCTAAAAAGACTTCCGAAACTTGAAAAAACCCCACTAGTCTTTAAAGAAGACACTACGGCGCTTTTTTCAGCGGGAAGAGAGTTCTAAACCTTTGGTTCAGAAAAGGCCTATAAACCATGGGTTCCAAACCTTTTGTGAACAAGGTTGTACAAATGACCAAGGTGATGCATCTATGTACAGGATAACGGCCAAGGAAGAGCTGGATGTGAGGGACTTCTTTCTCGAGGTCGAGGCACCGCACGTGGCCAGGGCCTGGAAACCGGGCCAGTTTGTCGTTTTGATGATACATGAGAAGGGCGAAAGGATCCCCATGTCCATCTACTACGCCGACGGGGAGACCGGAAGGATAGGCATGTTCATCAGGAGGCACGGGAAGACCACCTTCGACCTCTGGGACAACTTCGACGTTGGAGACTCCCTCTACGCCGTTGCGGGACCTCTTGGAACGCCGATCGAGGTCAAGCACTACGGAAACGTCGTCTTCGTCTCCGACGCAGTCTGCGGCCAGGCGGAGAACTACGCCACGCTCAAGGCCATGAAGGAGGCGGGCAACTACACAATCTCCATCCAGACCTTCGAGGACAAAGCCCACTCCTACCCGGAGAAGTTCCTGGCGAAGCCCGTCGCGGACGAGCACTACCTCACAACAGAGGACGGCTCGCGCGGAATCAAGGGACACTACCTCGACGTTCTGAAGGAGCTCATCGAGAAGGATAAGGTGGATATAGTCTTTGGCGGTGGAAAGCTGGGGTCGCTCAAGAAGCTGGCTGAGCTTACGAAGGAGTACGGAATCCCAACAATCGTCACGGTAAGGCAGATAATGGTGGACGGAACCGGTATGTGCGGTTCCTGCAGGATACTCTACGACGGCGAGATAAAGTTCGCCTGCCGCGATGGTCCGATGTTCGACGCCCACAAGGTGGACTGGGACGACGTCATAAGGCGCGACTCCCGCTTCGTTCGCGAGCAGGAGATTGCAAAGAAGCACTACCTTGAGTCCAAGGGGGTGGTCTGAATGGCGAGGCCAAAGCTCATCAAGGAGCGCGTTCCGACGCCGGAGAGGCCCGTTGAGGAGCGCATTAAGAGTTTCGTCGAGGTCAACCTCGGCTACGACTTCGCCTCGGCGGTCAAGGAGGCGGAACGCTGCATACAGTGTCCACCCGAGTACGCCCCGTGTATCAAGGGATGCCCGGTGCACATTAACATCCCGGGCTTCCTGAAGGCCCTCCGCGAGAACGCGGACAACCCTGACGAGGCCGTCAAGAACGCCCTGCGCGTTATATGGAACGACAACACCCTGCCGGCCGTTACGGGCCGCGTCTGCCCGCAGGAGGAGCAGTGTGAGGCCCCGTGTGTCATGGGAAAAGTGGGGGACCCCATAAACATCGGCAAGCTTGAGCGCTTCGTGGCCGACTACGCGAGGGAGAAAGGAATTGACGAAGAACTTCTCGGGGAGTTCATAGCCGAAACTGACGGAAAAGGAAAGGTCGCCGTCGTCGGCGCCGGGCCGGCTGGACTCACCTGCGCCCTCGAACTTGCAAAGCTGGGTTATAAAGTGACCATCTTTGAGGCCCTCCACGAGGCCGGTGGAGTTCTTATGTACGGAATTCCGGAGTTCAGGCTGCCCAAAGAGGTTCTCAAAACCGAGCTTGACAAGCTGGAGAAGCTCGGCGTTGAGGTCAAGACCAACTACATCGTTGGCAAGACCGTTACCGTTGAGGAACTCCTCCAGGAGTACGACGCCGTCTTCATCGGCACCGGTGCTGGAACGCCGAAGCTCCTGAACATACCCGGAATCCTCCTCGACAGAATTTATAGCGCCAACGAGTTCCTGACGAGGGTAAACCTCATGAAGGCTTACCTGTTCCCCGAGTACGACACGCCGATAGCCGTTGGAAAGAAGGTCATAGTGATAGGTGCCGGAAACACGGCAATGGACGCGGCGCGCTCCGCGCTCAGGCTCGGGGCTGAAGTTACCATTGCCTACCGCCGTGGAAGGGAGGATATGACCGCGAGGATAGAGGAGATAGCGCACGCCGAAGAGGAGGGAGTTAAGTTTGAGTTCTTCCTCACACCGGTCGAGTTCCTTGGTGAGAACGGTAAGGTAAAGGCGGTCAAGTTCATGAAGATGCGCCCGCTGGAGGAGCGCGACAGTCGCGGAAAGAGGAAGATAGAGCCAACCGGTGAGTACGTTACCCTTGAGGCCGACACCGTCATCATAGCCATCGGCCTTGAGCCGAACAGGATACTCGTTGAGGCCAGCGGATTTGAAGCCAACCCGGACGGAACGCTCGTTGTGGATGAGAACCTGATGACCAGCATTCCGGGAGTCTTCGCGGGCGGAGATGCAGTAAGAGGCGAGGCAACTGTCATTCTGGCGATGGGAGACGGAAAGAAGGCCGCGAAGGCGATAGACGAGTACATAAAGTCCAGAAAGGCGAACGCGTGAGTTCTTTCTTTTTTCACCACTGTCTTTTTCTGTCGCCGAAGAAGAACTTCATGAATCCCGAGAAGTCCTCGCCGCGGAAGGCCGCGTAGAGTTCCTGGGTTTCTTCCGGCGTTAGCCACTCTATCCTCTCGGGGATTCCCTCCTCGAAGAGGTAGAGTATCTCATCACCCTTTCTGGCCACGTCAAGGGTGTAGATTTTCTTTCCGTGCTTTTTGGCCATCTCAATCTCCCTGACGACGAGGGAGGTGAACTTCCCGACTATCGCTATGGCCACGAATATCTCGGCATCTGGAATCATGTGGTCGGTTGTCCTGAGACCGTAGTCGGAGGGAACCACGAAGTTGTTGGAGCCGAGCTTCTCCTCGAGTATCTCAAGAATGGCCTTCTCAGTGCGGGTGTGGTAGAGTATCGTGGGCTCGCTCAGGTAGACGAGCGGCCCGTAGGTTTCCTTCTTCTTTTTCCTGAAGAAACCAAGCATGGGACCACCTCAGGTGGGGATAATGTCATCATCTTGGCATCAGGAGGGATGACACTCTTCATCGGTCAACCTTCACTAACGGGTATGGCTTATTAAGGTTTAGTCTGAAAGTTCATGGGAAGAGCCATGAGAGTTGTTCCACTCGCGTCAGAAAGCCTCGGCGTGAGGAGCCTGGCAACGTTTGTAGAGGCCAGAGGAATAAAAATCCTCATCGACCCCGGTGTGGCTCTCGGGCCGAAGCGCTACGGCCTGCCGCCGGCTAAGATAGAGCTTGAAACCCTCCAGAAAATGAGGAGGAAGCTCCAGGGCTACGCGAGGAAAGCGGACGTGGTGGCTATCTCTCACTACCACTACGACCACCACACTCCTTTCTTCGAGGGACTCTACGAGAGCTCGAGCGAGGAGTATGCCAAAGAAATCTACTCGGGAAAGCTCCTCTTCATCAAGCACCCTAAAGAAAACATCAACTTCAGCCAGAGAAAGCGCGCCTGGGCCTTCCTCAAGAAGGCGGAGCCGATAGCAGAGAAGATAGAGTTCGCGGACGGGAGAAAATTTGACCTCGGCGGGGTTAGGCTTGAGTTCTCACCGGCGGTTCCCCACGGGAGCGAAGGTTCCAGGCTCGGCTTCGTTGTGATGACGCTCATTGACGACGGCTCTGAGAGAGTAATCCACGCGAGCGATATTCAGCTCCTCAACAGAAAAGCGGTGGAGTGGATAATCGAGAAAGTTCCAGACCTGCTCGTAACCGGTGGCCCGCCGACATACCTCGGTAAGCGCGCCGAGGGAAGCTGGGAGGCGGGCATTAAAAACCTCAACGAGATAATCCGCGAAACAGGGGCGGAGATAATCCTCGACCATCACATAGTGAGGGACAGGAACTACCCGCGCTTTTTCGACGAGCTGGAGGAGAGGCCCAAGACCTTCGCCGCCTACCTGAAGGTCGAGGACAGGCCGCTAGAAGCCTACAGGAGGGAGCTTCACAAAAGGGAAGGGGGCGAAAAGGTGGAACTGCCCTTCAGGCTAGGTTGAGAGAAAGCCGCCGTCCACGGGGATCACGGCTCCGTTGATATAGCTGGCAAGGTCGCTCGCGAGGAAGAGCATCACCCTCGCCACCTCGTCCGGCTGACCGAAGCGACCCATCGGGAGGCGTGCGTTGAAGTTGAAAGATATGCCTATCTTCTCCATGTCGAACTTCATTATCGCCTCCTTCTTGAGCCTCTTCACGCCCTCGGTCTCTATCCCACCGGGGACTATAACGTTCGCCCTGATTTTCTTCCCGTAGTCCCTCGCTATCGCCCTCGTCAGCGCCACGACGCCGAGCTTGGCCGCGTCGTAGTGGGCAAGGCCCTTTGCGAAGGGCAGGAAGGCCTCTATCGAGCTGACGTTGATGATGACGCCGCCTTTATCCTTTCGCGCCCTGACGAAGTGCTGGCACATCCAGAAGACGGAGTGGAGGTTTATCTCCATGACCTTTTCGTAGAAGCCCTCATCGACCTCCGTGAAGTCCCTGAACCAGTAGACGCCGGCGTTGTTGACGAGTATGTCCGGCTCGATGCCCTCCAATTCCTTCCAGAGCGCGTCTATCTCGATTTTCCTGGAGAGGTCAACGCGGTGGGTGCTAACGCTCACCCCGAACTCCTCCGCGAGGGCCTTCGTCTCCTCCAGCCCGGACTCGTTGAGATCCACGAGTTCTAAATCCGCCCCGGCCTCGGCAAATCTAATCGCCGCCGCGCGGCCTATCCCTGAAGCGGCCCCGGTTATGAGTGCCCTTCTCTCCTTCAGGGAGACGAGTTCGTTTAGGGGTTTCAGGGTCACCATGTTTATTGATTTGCAGTTTTCCCGATAAACTTTACTCAGAAAAGCCTTAAATCCAGAGAGGAAAAGTTGTTTCAGGTGAGGAAGATGAGGGATTTCTACATTGCCCACGAGGATGATATAAAAGCCGGAAAGACCACCGACGTTTACTTCATCAGGACGCGGAAGATACTAGTCGAGAAAGGCATTCACAGGAAGGTTTTCGCCGACATAACCACGACGGGACTTCCAAAGGGCTGGAAGTGGGGTGTTCTGGCGGGAATCGAGGAGGTTGCCAAGCTCCTTGAAGGCCTGCCGGTGAACGTCTACGCGATGAGAGAAGGCACGATATTCCACCCCTACGAGCCGGTTATGCAGATCGAGGGTTACTACGAGGAGTTCGGGATTTATGAAACCGCTTTACTCGGCATGCTCAGCCAGGCGAGCGGCATAGCCACCGCGGCACTGAGGGTGAAGATAGCGGCCAACTTCAAGCCGGTCTATTCCTTCGGCATAAGGCACATGCACCCCGCCATCGCCCCGATGATAGACCGCTCGGCCTTCATAGGCGGCTGCGACGGTGTGAGCGGAGTCCTCGGCGCGGAGATGATGGGAGAAAAGCCCGTTGGGACGATGCCGCACGCGCTGATCCTCACCGTTGGCGACCAGGTCAAGGCCTGGAAGTACTTCGACGAGGTGGTTGAGCCAGAAGTCCCGAGAACTGCTTTGGTGGACACGCTGTGCGACGAGAAGTTCGAGGCCCTAATGGCGGCTGAAGCTTTGGGAGAGAGGCTCACCGCCGTCAGGCTCGACACTCCGGGCTCAAGGAGGGGCAACTTCAGGCGCATCATAGAGGAGGTTCGCTGGGAGCTCGACCTGAGGGGCTACGAGTGGGTTAAGATATTCGTCAGCGGTGGCCTGAACGAGGATAGCATAAGGGAGATAGTTGACGTAGCCGATGCCTTCGGCGTTGGCTCAGCAATAGCGAGCGCGAAACCCGTGGACTTCTCCCTTGACATAGTCGAGGTTGAGGGGAAGCCCATCACCAAGCGCGGCAAGCTGAGCGGGAGGAAGCAGGTCTACCGCTGCGAGAACGGCCACTACCACAGGGTTCCAGCGGATAAAAAGCTGGAAAAGTGCCCTGTCTGCGAGGCGAAGGTCGAGCCGCTCCTCAAACCGCTCATCGAGAACGGCGAAATCGTTGCCGAGCTTCCGAAGGCGAGGGAAATAAGAGAATACGTTCTGGAGCAGGCGGAGAAGTTCGGGCTTAGCCTGGAGTGACCGTTCTTCTTTTATTCTTATTAAATCTCCAGAAAAGCAAGGTGCAATGAAGGGAAAAAGAAGAGGCTTCAGGCCTCCTCGATGTAAATGCAGCTGACCGGGCAGGCCTCGGCGGCCTCGACGGCGCAGTTGTAGAGGTTCTCGTCCTCGATAACCTCGACAATAGGAACGCTCTTGCCCTCGTCGTTCATCTCGAAGACGTCCGGGCAGAGGCTGGCACAGATGGCGTCTCCGATACAAACGTCCTGGTCAACCCTAACCTTCCAAGCCATGGAACATCACCGGACTTAGATGAACTCCGGCGAATATAAACTTTTCGTCGGGGAAAAGAACCCCAAAGGGCGAAAATCCGTGGAAAAAGGGAGCGAATAGCCCGTCAATGAACAGAAATTGACAGAATGGATCAGTAAAGGCCCAGCCTCTTCTTGTACTCGGGACTTATCCTGTCGGGCGTCCAGGGCGGGTCGAATGTTAGTTCGATTTCGGCGTCCTTGACGCCGGGGATCTCCAGTATCTTGTCCTCGACGGCCCTTAATATCCACATAGTCATCGGACAACCGGGAGTGGTCATCGTCATCTTGACGTAAACGGTGTTATCGGGGTTTATCCTCAACTCGTAGATGAGGCCGAGGTTCACCACGTCGATTCCGATCTCTGGGTCGATGACCTCCTTGAGCTTCTCAAGGATCATGTCCTCCGTGAGCTTAACGTTTTCGCCGCCTTCCTGAACTTCGCGCTCGCGGTTGATGGTTATCAAGCCGATTCCCTCGAGCTTCCCGAGCTCCGAGTGGAGCTTTATGAGGACGTTGTCTATATCCGGAGTGTCCTTCGCGAGTGTAACGGTAACGTCCCCCTTATCGTTCACCTCGATGGATCTGACAAACTTCCCATCGACTATCTCATTAACGATCTTTTCGACTTCTTCCTTCGTGACCATTACTCACCACCTGGGCGGGGTTCGGGAAGACAGATTTAA
Source organism: Thermococcus sp. MV11 (assembly GCF_012027285.1). Lineage (NCBI taxonomy): Archaea > Methanobacteriati > Methanobacteriota > Thermococci > Thermococcales > Thermococcaceae > Thermococcus > Thermococcus sp. MV11. Next base: position 47,652 of record NZ_SNUD01000005.1, on the reverse strand, counting down.
ACCTTTTGGGTCAGAATTGTGGAATCAGCGGGTGAGAACGTCGAGTATCAGAGCCTCGGCTATCTCCGGTGTTATGGCCCTGGCCCTCAACTCGCGGAGAACCCGCTGTAGTGCAAACCGCTTGACGCTCGGTGCCCTCCGGAAGGTCTCCCAGAGCAACGGACAGCCGAACCTGAGATCGTACTTTCCTCCAATCAGCTCGATTATCTCGGCCTTGTCGAGGGCAAGGAATGCGGGAAGGTTGAGGGTCACCAGCCCATCGGTCTCGTAGATCGATATCAGCCCCGAGCTAAGGAGGTCGCCGCTGGCGAGGATCCCTATCCCGTTCTCCCGTGCGTAGCGCTCAACGGCCTTCATAACCATCGCGTGGCATTTACCGCATATTGGAGCGCCCTTGTCCATCTGGTCGGTTATCACGTCGAGGTAACCGGGCACATCAACGAAAACCGCTCCCTCGGAGCTGGCCCTCCCAATAACGCTCCCGTTCATCTGGGGAAGCCTGGCCGTTACGGGCACGACGTCGAAGCCGGCCCAGCGGAGTATCCTTAGCGTCGCCGTGCTGTCGGAGCCGGCGGAAAAGGCAAGGGCTATCCTAACTCCGATCGGCGAGCGGTCGAAGTCCTTCCCGCTAAGACGGTATTCCACCAGCGCCCTCAGCCTGGAGTAGGCTCTCTCCCCGATTTTCTCCCTGACCCTTTCAAGGGCCTCGAGGTTGTACTCGAGGCGGTAGCGCTTGACGAAGTCTTTCTCAACTGGCCTTATCATCGTGGCCAATAACGCCGGACACTTATTAAACTTGCCGCCGGGAAAAACCTTAAAAGAGGCCCACCCTAACCCCGTTTACGAACCAAAAATCCTTCTGGAGGTGCTTGCGATGATCGAGATAGTGGAGAAGGTTAAGGAGAAGACGAGCATTCCGGTTTACGAGAGAACCATCGAGAACGTTCTGAGCGCAGTTCAGGCCAGCGGTGACGTCTGGAGGATAGTGGATCTCAGTGAGGAGCCGCTTCCGCTCGTCGTGGCGGTCATAACGGCGCTCCACGAGCTTGGCTACGTCGCCTTCGACGGTCCGAACGTCGTCCTCACCCAGAGCGGCAGGAAGCTGGTGGAGAAGTACGGGATCGGCGCGAGGAAGGACTACACCTGCTCCCACTGCGAGGGCAAGACCGTGGAGCTTGAGGCCTTCAAGGACCTCCTCGAGCAGTTCAGGGAGATAGTGAAGGACCGCCCGCAGCCAAAGCACGACTTCGACCAGGCCTACGTTACGCCGGAGACGACCGTCGCCAGGATAGCCCTGATGCACACGAGGGGAGACCTTGAAAACAAGGAGGTCTTCGTTCTCGGCGACGACGACCTGACCAGCATAGCCCTCATGCTCTCCGGCCTGCCGAAGAGAATAGCTGTCCTCGACATTGACGAGAGGCTCGTCAAGTTCATCGAGAAAACTGCAGATGAACTCGGCTACGAGAACATCGAGATGTTCACCTTCGATCTCAGGGAGCCACTCCCGGACTACGCGCTCCACAAGTTCGACACCTTCATAACCGACCCGCCCGAGACCGTTGAGGCGATAAGGGCCTTCGTCGGCAGGGGGATAGCGACGCTTAAAGGGCCCGGCTGCGCCGGCTACTTCGGCATAACGAGGCGCGAGAGCTCACTCGACAAGTGGCGCGAGATCCAGAGGTTGCTCCTCAACGAGTTCAATGTTGTCATCACCGACATAATCAGGAACTTCAACGAGTACGTGAACTGGGGCTACGAGGAGGAGACGCGCGCCTGGAAGCTCCTGCCTGTCAAGGTCAGGCCGAGCTACAACTGGTACAAGAGCTACATGTTCAGGATCCAGACGCTCGAGGGCTCGAAGGGCTTTGAGGAGAGGATCACCGTCGGCGACGAGCTCTACAACGACGAGGAAGCCTCGACCACCTGAAAACCAGAAAAGAGGGGATTTACTTCTTCCCCTTTCTCCTGCCTCTCAGGACCACGATCCCGGCCAGGCTAATCAGCAGGACTCCGGCCCCGATGTAGAGGTAGGCCGTTTTTCCTTCCCCCGTCTCAGGTTCGGCGGCGCGGAATCCATTGACCCCGTAGGCGGTTATTGCCAGGGGGTTCTTCGACGGGTAAATGACGACGTAGCCGTCCAGGCCCCCAACCACCGCCTCCCCCGTTGCGTTGCCAATGTAAAAACCATCCCTCACGAGCAGGAAGGTGGCGTTGGCCAGTTTCACCGTTTCGCCCTCTACCTCCGGGTCAGGTATCTCCGCGTAGAGAAGGTTCCTGAGGAACGAGACCGCCCTCTCGTAAATCTCAGAGTCCTCAAGCCCCGCTTCCTGAAGCGCCCAGGCGACCCTTGCCGTCGAGGTAATCCCGGCTATAGAACCCTGGGTGTAAGGGAAGGCCCCGTTGGGATACTGCCTCTCCGCAAGCAGGCTCAGGGTTTCGTTGAGCTCCCTATCCATTCCGAACTCGCTGAAAACTATGACCCCGTAGGCGAAGTAGTATGTCGGGACGTTGTAGTAAACGGGGTTTCCAGTTTTTGGATCCTTTGTTTCGAGCATCCATGTGAGGTTTTTGCTGAGGTAGTCAAGGGAAGAGGAATAGTTGTAGCTCACGTTGAGCAACCTGAAGACCCATACGACGTACTCGGTGTTGTAGAAGTCCCTCCAGACGCCGCCCTTCCCAGTTGAGAGGAGGTAGTCCACCTCGTCGTCGTAGTCCAAGCCCATGAGGGCCTTAACCCTCGCGAGCTCCGCCACCTGCCAGGGAAGAAGGCCTGAGATGCCGGAGGGCAACTCGGGGGTCTCGTTGCAGAGAAGGCGGTAGTCTGCCAGGATTATCCTCTCCCAGTCGTCGGTGGGGTTTATCTTGGAGAGGTACGGGCAGGCTATGGGACGGAGCTCCTCAAAGCCCTTGATTTTGGAAACGCTCAAAAGATCGAGGACGCGGTAGTGAAGGACGCCCCAGAAGCCGAAGTGCTCCCTCTTGAGCAGTCCCTCGCGGTATTTCTCATCTCCCGTCGCGTAGAGTGCCATTGCCACGGCGACTGTGGAGTCAAAGTCCCCGTTAAGCTCAACCTCCTCGCCGAGGTAGGCGAGGGCGAAGGCGCGGTAGGCTTTCATCTCGCCCTCCACTTCCATCTCCCTGAGCTTCTCCCTTTCACCGAGCGCCATGTAGCCGAATATCCGCTCCGTATCTGTCCCGGGCTCGGTTCCCATCAGCCAGCCCTGGGCGCGGTTTATGGCCTCTTCCACCTGCTTCCTGAAGCCCACGAGGGTCTCGTTGATGTAGCCCCCATCAACGAACTCCCTGAGGGCTATTAACGCCAGTGCCGTGTCGGTGTAGTCGTTCCAGGAGCCGTCAGGGTTCTGCTTGTATATCAGCCAGTATGCGGCGCTGTTGAGGGTCTTGCCGTACCTGCCGCGGGCGACGTTTTCGCCCCTCATCAACGCGAGCATCGCCATAGCCGTGTACTTGGCCTCGTGCTCCTCCCCGCTGGCGAAGCCCCAGGAGTCGAAGGGCGTTCTCATCGCCAGCAGCCACTCGCAGCCCTCCAGAACCTTCCCGTAGTCTCCGGTTCTGTAAAGGGCCAGAACTGCAAAGGCTGTGTCCGGGACGGTAGGCTCGTAGACGTAGGGCCTGATTTGAGCCTCTCCAGCGCGAATCGGCACGGCGGATAAAAGCATGAGCGTGAGCAGGGTTATTGCCAGAAGCTTCCTCACTTCGATCACCCCAGAAACGAAAGAAAAGAGGGGTTAAAAGGGTTCACCCGTAGTAGACCTTTCCGTAGAGGGTGTAGGAGGCCCAGCCGTAGGTGTTGTAGGCGTAGACGAGGAACGTCCAGTCACCAGGGGCGGGGTTGCTGTACTCGACGTGCTCGTTGCTGTCGTAGCTCTCGGAGCGGTCCACGATGTTGCCGTTCGGGTCGTAGAGGTAGAGGTCAAGGTCGTGGGCGCTGGTGTCGAAGACGAGGTCGCCGGTTATCTTGGTCGCGCCGCTGTTCACGGTCATGGTGAAGCTGTCGCTCTTGTCATAGTAGTCGTGGACGTACCCGGTGAAGGTCTGCTCATCGACGGTTGGCTCGGTCGGGGTGGGAGTGGTTCCGCCGGACTGGCTCAGAGAGCCGTCGCTGACGACGTCAACCTGATAGTTGGCTGCACCGCTGTAGCTGACGACCTTGAGCGTCCAGGTTCCGGCGGTCGGGTTGTAGTAGCCAACCTTTTCGAAGCCGTAGTAGGCGGTGTAGGAGTAATCAACCTGGTTGCCGTTCGGGTCGTAGAGGTAGAGGTCAAGGTCGCTTCCGCTGTTGTCCCAGTAGAGCGTGGCCGTGACGAAGGTGGCTCCGCTGATATCGAAGGCGTGGGTGGCGCTTCCCTTATCGGCGACGGAGCCGGTGAAGACGAGCTTGGAGAGGCTGTCGTAGTAGGCCGCCTTGTAGGCGTTCACCCTACCGGCACCGTAGGCGATGTCCGCTATCTCGTCGGGCTTGACTATGTCGGCGGTCTCGATGAGGGCGGTCTTGACCTTGTCAGGGGTCCAGTCCGGGTGGGCCTGGAGTATGAGAGCGGAGATTCCGGCGACGTGCGGGGTGGCCATCGAGGTTCCCGGGGCGGCGACGTAGTAGTCACCGATGGTAACGTCAGTGAGCTGGGTTCCGCTGGCTCTAGCCGCTATGATCCAGTTGCCCGGAGCGACGACCTCGGGCTTGAGCCTGTTGTCGGCGGTTGGTCCCCTGCTCGAGAAGTCGGTTATGACGTCGTACTTATCGACGGCGCCGACGGTGATGACCTTGCTGGCCGCTGCCGGTGAGCCGACGGTGTACTTGTCAGGCCCGCTGTTTCCAGCGGCAACCACCACAACGAGTCCAGCGTCCCAAGCGTTGTTAACGGCCTGGCTGAGTGAGTCGGTGCCATCTGAACTCTGGCTCGAGCCAAGGGAGAGGTTGATGACCCTTATCCCGTACTTGTCCTTGTTCTGGACCGCCCAGTCCACGCCGGCTATGATGTCAGATATGCTCCCCGAACCATCGGCACCGAGGACCTTGATGCCCACGAGCTTAGCACCGGGGGCCATTCCCTTGTACTGGCCGTTGCTGGCCGCTCCGGTTCCGGCTGCTATGGAAGCGACGTGGGTTCCGTGGCCCTGGTCATCGTAGGGGGTGGTCTTTCCGTTCACGTAGTCCACCCAGCCGATGACCTTGCCCTGGAGGTCCGGGTGGGAGGCGTCGATACCGGTGTCGATGATGGCAATGGTTATTCCAGAACCATCATAACCGAGGTTCCACATATTGGTGGCCATGACCTGAGCGGCCGACTCGTCAAGACCCTCGGTTTCAACGTTGACCTGAACCTTGTAGTCCTCCTGAATGAACCTTATTCCGGAAACCTTCGTGCTGCCGAAGAAGCCGGTGTCGATCATGCCGGCGACCACGAGCAGATCCCTGACCTTCATCTTGACGGCAACCGCAGGGATAATCTTGTAGGTGTACTTAATTTCAGCACCCATAGCCTTGAGAACCCTAAGGGCCCTGTCCCTGTCGGCCGGGCTGTTGAACATCATGACGGTGCTTACCTCCTGGTTCCAGTTCATTCCCTGAACCTTCTTGAACAGCCCAGGGGTCAGGAGGCCGTAGTTCTTCTGGACCTGCGGGGCAACCGCGGGCTTGGCCGGCACGGCTGCAACCGCACCCGCCATCATTCCAACGAGTAACAGGGCAACCACCAACGCCTTCCAACCTTTCATTTCGAGACACCTCTTTTCAACGGTGTGTTTTAGTATCCATCTGGGTATTATACCCGTCATCAAGGTTCTAATGTGGACACCCAAATATAAGGTTTTCGGACATCAAAACGTACGTTGAACATATCGGGCGAAATTTCCGGGAATTTTGTTGATATTTGTAAACTAATTGCATACCATATCGTAACTTAAGATTGAATAAATCGTGCCCAATTGACCAGTCAACTCCCAATTATATACCAAGAATACCACATACTGGAAAATCTACAAAATATGGAAAATAAACCAAAGTGGAAAACTTGCCTCAGAACTCGTCGATACCGAGCTCCTTCATCTTCTCCTCGGTTATCTTTCCGTCCTCGGTCCAGCCGCGGAACTTGTAGTACTTCGGAAGCATCAGGTGCAGCCTGACGACGTGCCCCTTGTTCGGCCCGTTCCTGACGGGCTCCTCAAGCAGTCTCTTCGGCAGGGTGTCCTCCTTGAGCGGGTCGAGGCCGGCCCTGAGGTTGAAGAGCCTCTCGGCGTTCCAGATGCGCTCGCCTATCTTGAGGTACTCCTCGGTCGAGAGGTCCCAGCCAAGGGCCGCGTTCAGCATGTCGCGGTAGTCGTCCGCTCCGAGACCGAAGGTCGTGAAGACACAGAGTCCGGCGGCGTCAATGAGGGCAGTTAAGTCCTGGAAGAGTATGACCATCTTGACCTTCTCGTCGCTTATGTCGTGCGGGTCCATCTTGTAGGGATAGCCGAGTATCTCTGGGCTTATCATGTACTGCTTGATGTGGCAGCCGCCGCGGTTGTTGGTGGCGTAGCCGAGGCCGTGTCCCTCCGCTCCGCGCGGGTCATATGCAGGAAGCTCCTGCTTCTTGACACCCATGAAGTACTCCGTACCGTTGTACATCTCGGCCAGGCGGTAGCCGCCCTCGGCGAGCTTGTCACCGAAGCCCTCCCTCTTGGCGATCTTCTCGATGTAGTAGTGCAGAACCTCCGTGTTGCCCCACCTGAAGGGCGGAGCCTCCTCGCCGAGGTCCTCCTGCTTGAGCAGGCCCTTCTCGTAGAGCTCCATCGCAGTCGCGAGGGTTCCGCCGAGGCTTATGGTGTCCATACCGTACTCGTCGGCCCAGTGGTTGGCCTCGATTATGCTCGCGAGGTCGTTTATTCCGTTGTGCGCTCCGAGCGCCCATATGCTCTCATACTCAGGCCCTTCAGTTATGCCGAGGGTTGGGAGCTTGTTGACCCTTCCACAGCCTATCGGACAGGCGTAGCACGGCTTGTTCCTGATGAGGTACTTGGCCGCCATGGCCTCACCGCTCTGCTCCTCCGCGTACTCGAACTGGCTGTACTGGAAGTTCCTCGTTGGGTAGAGGCCGTTCTGGTTGATGATGTTAACTAAAACGGCCGTTCCATACTTCGGCAGTCCACCGCCGGCGGTCGGGTCGTTCCTGAGCTTGTCGGTCTTCTCCTTGACGACGCTCGTGAACTTCGCCCTGTCGGCAACCTCAACGCGCTTGTGTCCGCGGACGACTATCGCCTTCAGCTTCTTGCTTCCCATCACTGCACCAACGCCACCCCTACCGGCGGCCCTGTGCTCATCGTTCATCACCGCGGCAAAGCGAACGAGGTTCTCGCCGGCAGGACCTATGAGTGCAACGCGGATTCTCTTGTCTCCGATTTCCTCCTTGAGGGCCTCCTCGGTCTCGGTGGAGGTCTTGCCCCAGAGGTGGCTGGCGTCGCGAATCTCAACGCTCTCGTCGTTTATGTAGAGGTAAACCGGGTGGTCGGAGGCTCCTTCCACTATGATGGCGTCCCAGCCCGCGAACTTGAGCTCCGCACCAAAGAATCCACCCGAGTTCGCCATTGCAATATAGCCCGTCAGCGGGCTCTTGGTTATCACCATGTACCTCCCACCGGTGGGAGCGGTGGTTCCGGTCAGAGGCCCGGTGGCGAAAATCATCTTGTTCTCCGGGCTGAAGGGATCCACGGTCGGGTCCATCTCCTTGAGGAGGTAGTAGATGCCGAACCCCCTCGTCCCGAGCCACTTCTTGGCGAACTTCTCGTCGAAGGTCTCTTCCTTGATGGTTCCATCTGTCAGGTTCACCCTCAAAATCTTACCCCAGTACGCGAACATACATTCATGCCTCCAAAGGTTCTTGGAATCATTTTTGTACATTAATGCTAATAAATTTGACGAAAGCAAAAAAAGGGACAATGATGAACAAATTAAGCATTTTTGTTTAACATTCCAATACAATCGGTCGAAAACCCGAATGGTTGTTTTCCACTTCAAACCACTTCCCGTTTCCGTCAGTCCCCGGGAGAAGCCAGAAAAAACCGAACTGACGGAAAACGAAAGAATGTAGTCACCAGAAGCCCTTCATGCCCTTCTCGGGAATCGGGCAGAGCACTATTCTCCTAGCCCATAAACAGTCGGCACAGCTGGGGGTATTTCCCCAGCAGTCGTAGTTGGTGTCCTGGACGAAGGAGCAGGACTCGTTGAGGGGGCAGTCGGTACAGCTCGGGTAGAGGGCGTTTTTAACAACGTAACGGAACCAGCTGTATTCCCTGCTCGTCCAAATCTCCTTCAGGCTCTTCTCCCTGACGTTGCCGAAGGAGTAGGCGTAAACCTTCTTCTCCCTACCGAAGACTATCTCGGGGTAAGTGTGCAGGAAGCGGTAGCATGGGGCGACTTCGCCGTCCCACCTGACGACGGCGACCTTCTTCTCGACGAACTCGCACTTCCTCTCGGTTCTCAGGGAGAACTCGGCTATTTTGTGCAGGTAACCGTGGTAAATTGCTTCCAGCTTATCGACGATGGGCTTCATATCGACGCTCCCATCATAAACGATTAGCTCGGAGTGCTCCTTGGTTATTGGGATAAGGTTTGAGATCAGGAGCGTATCAACGCCGAGGGAGCCGACGTAGTGCGCTATCTCCGGTAGCTCCTCGTAGTTCTCCTTCGTTGCGACGACCTCGACGCCGATGTGCGGAACGTCGCTTCCCAGTTTCTCCTTCACCTCCTGAATCTTCCTTATGCGCGAGCTCGTGTAGTCCGGCTTTATGTGGCCGATGTCAACGGGCTGAGTTGGAACGGAGTCTATGGAGAAGTAAATCAGGTCGAGGCCAAGCTTTACAAGCTCCTCTATCCTCTTGTCCGTTAGAAGGAAGCCGTTGGTGCTTATGCCAAGGGCGAAGCCGCGTTTCTTGACCTCTCTGGCCATGTCCATGAAGCGCGGGTGAACGGTCGGCTCGCCGATTCCGCCGAAGTATATCATCTCAAGCTCCGGAAGCTCCTCGGCGTCGTCGAGGATTTTGAGGAACAGCTCCCAGTCCATGTCCCCCTCTGGGTCCTCCCAGTACTGCTTGAAGCACATCTCGCACCGGAGGTTGCAGCGGTTGGTTATCTCGAGGTAGAGGTAATGGATATCGGGCTTCTTCGGGATTAAAACCTTGTAGTCCGACAAATCGAAAAGGTGGTGGTCCTCCATAACTGACACCTAACGGGAAAGTTAAAGGTGATCCCTTATAACGGTTGGTGGACAGTCTTGGGCAACGAGTTTCTCAACCAAAAGATTCCAAACCCAGACACTCCAAGTGACTGAAGAAAGCCTCTAGGAGGAGCCACAACTCTGATCAAACTTCGCGCAGGCGAAGTTTGTAACTGGCGGGCCGGGCGGGATTTGAACCCGCGACCTTCGGCTCCGGAGGCCGACGCTCTATCCTGGCTAAGCCACCGGCCCAGGCCCATAACTACTCAATCACTGACTTTAAAAATCTAATTCCCGACGGCCACAGTACAGAAGAGAACACTCCTGCACAAAAACTTTTTAGCCACGATACCCTATCAAATACCAAGAGAAAGGACGGTGATGGGCATGGAACCGCACGAGTTCAAGCTCACTGAAGAAGGAATGAAAGCCGTTCTCCCGCCCCTCGAGGCCGAGATAATGGAGCACATGTGGAAGGTCAAGGTGGCGACGGCAGGCCAGGTCTACGAGTACATGAAAGAAAAGCACCCTGACATAAGGCGCTCGACGATAAGCATACTCATGAACCGCCTCTGTGAAAGGGGGCTGCTCAAGAGGAGTGTCGAGAAAGGAAGGGGAGGAATGAGATACGTCTACACAATAACCACCACGAGAGAGGAGTTCGAGGAGAAGGTCGTCCAGAGCATCTTGGACGCTCTCATGACGAACTTCAAGGAGGCGACCTACGCGTACCTGTCCAAGATTAAGAAGTGATGAAGATGCTGTTCATCGTTATAGCCCTTGAAGTTCTGCTGGCGGTAATAGCGCTGGCGGAGCTGGGCCTAGAGATATCGCTGGTGGCCTTCGGAACAGTGCTGGCTCTCTACCTCTGGGTCTCCACCATGGACGTAAAGGGGAACTACGTTCCCCTCCAGAGGGAAGAGATGCCCTGGCTCTACGACGGCATAGCAGAGATGGCCAAAAAGGCAGGCCTTCCAATGCCCAGAGTATATATCCTCGACGACTACATACCCACGGCGTACTCCTTCAAGAACACTATAGTGCTCTCCCTCGGCCTCTTCGAAGTTTTAGACCAGGGGGAAATACTAGCGGTCGCAGCCCACGAGCTGGGCCACATAAAGAACGGCGACACCAGGACGTTCCCCCTCCTCGCCTACGGGAGGTACCTCATGGTGCTCTTCACAGCCGTGCTCGTACTCCTCACCAGAAGCCTCGCCGTAAGCCTGGCGGCCGTTACTCTGCTCGCCCTCTACGAGGTAACCAGGGCGAACTTCCACAAGGAGCGCGAGTTCCAGGCGGACGAGACCGCGCTGAGACTGCTCGACACGCCGATGAACCTCAAGCGCGCCCTCGAAGAGCTCAAGTACTACGAGGACCTGCGCGTTGGCGTCAAGATGGGCGCCCTCCCTAGCATCGAGCCGTCCATCGAGAGGAAACAGAAGGTTCAGATAATCGAGACCCACCCGAGTTACGACGAGAGGATATTCAGAATCCTGGTGGAGATGAGCGGGAACAACATGTTCAACAACCGCGTGCAGTGATGTGGTATGCCGGTTGAGATATTCCTCGACAGGGAAAAGGCGGGGAGGATAAAGAGAATCCGCCCCACCAAGGACGAGTACTTCATGCTCATAGCCAAGCTGGTCTCTCTCAGGGCAACCTGCCCGCGCCTGAGGGTAGGTGCAGTTGCGGTCAAGGACGGCTACATTCTCGCCACCGGCTACAACGGGGCGCCAAGGGGAATGGACCACTGTATAGACATCGGCTGCCTGATCGTCGATGGCCATTGTCACAGAGCTGTTCATGCGGAGCAGAACGTCATAGCGATGGCGGCAAGGAAGGGGATAAGCCTTGAGGGAGCGACGCTCTACGTCACCCACTTTCCCTGCGACACCTGCTTCAAGCTGGTCATAAACGCGGGCATAAAGGAGATAGTCTACGAGGAGATGTACCCCAACGAGGCCACCGAGATACTCCTCAGGGAGGCACAGGAAAAGGGGATAGTGAAGATAAGGCAGTTCAAGCTGCCGAAGGAGAGAGTGAGGGCGTTCCTCGAGGAACTCTTCGGGGAGTTCAGGGATTGAGCCTCTCCTCGATTTTCTCCAGCTTCTCGTTTATCTCCTCCAGTTCTATCGCCACCTTTCTCGTGAGTTCGGTGATTTCCCTCTCGGTCTTGTCCACGGCGAGGTAGACCTTGAAGATCAGGATATACGAAAGGCCGATACCTATGACGAAGAGGGCATCGAGGCCCCTTCCCAGGCCCAGGAGCTTCTTTATCTCGTTGGCTATCTCGACGGGGAAGATGGAAACTATCAGAAGGCCGAGGAGTATGGTCTCCCAGAAAAGGAAGTCGCCCCACTCGAACTCCTTCTTCCCGTACCTTCCCAGGACATAGACCATCAGCACGAGAACGACCGTTATAGCTATGTATTGCACCGCGTACATCACCATCACCTCAGCTTGTCAAACAGCAGGTTGAGGGCTATCTTGACGCCCTCGAGTATGTTGGTACCCTTCTTCATCGAGTACTCCGTGTAGACAGCCTTGATTGGAACCTCAACGATTCTGCAACCTGCTTTAGAAGCCTCGATGATGATCTCGCTGGAGACTGCGTAGCGGTCGCAGGTTATCCTTATCTTCGCGGCACAGTCCCTACTGAAGCATCTCAGCCCGCTCTGGCTGTCGCTCACGTACTTTCCGGCGAAGACGGCAGTTATGGCGTCGAGAATGAAGTTGCCAAAGCGCTTCACGAAGGGCATCTCCCTGGTGTCGCCCTTGAGCCTAGAGCCGACCGCGAAGTCGGCCCTTCCCTCAGCGACTGGCCTCATGACGCGGAGGGCGTCACTTACAAGGTGCTGGCCGTCGGCGTCGAAGGTAACCACCAGCCGAGCGCCTTTCCTGAGGGAGTACGCTATTCCAGTTCCAAGGGCCCCGCCAAGACCCCGGTTGATGAGGTGGGTTAGGACTCGAACGCCCCGAGAACGCGCTATCTCCCCCGTTCTGTCCATGGAGCCGTCGTTCACAACCACTATCTCATCGCGCCTGAAGTAGCGGAGGAGATCGTCGAGGACTTTGCCCACCATCAGCTCCTCGTTGTATGCGGGGACAACGATGTAGGTGCTCAGGAGATTCTCAGCGAGGGTCGTGAATTCCCTCATCGTGGGAACCTCAAAGTCCGGCTCGGCATCGACCGAGAAGCTCATTCTTCCCGACTCATGGGAGGTCACAATAACGGAGAGCGCGCCCAGCTCCCTGGCCGGAAGAACATCGTAGCCGTGGTCGCCGACGACGAGGGTCTTCTCGGGGGGGACGCCGAGGGTCGAGACTATGCGCTCCAGCTGGCCGGGATTGGGCTTGAGTTCATCGGCCGTAACGTCGTCCCTGGTGGAGACCACATCGAAGTAATCAGAAATTCCGTGCATCTCAAGGGCCCTGAGCGCTGCTTCCCTGGAGCTTCGGGTCATCACCGCCAGCCGAACTCCCCGGCTCCTCAAGAAGTCTAAGGCGTCGATAACACCGTCAAAGAGAAAGCTTTCCTCCATTCTCTCCGTCTCAAGCCTCACGAGGTGAGCGTAAAGCTTCCCGAATTCCCGTCCGGTTTCCCGGGCTATCCTCTGAAGGCTCTCGTACATCGGCGTGAGATCGCCAAGAAGGCGCTCTGGAATGCCCTCTGCCAGAAGGCGTGTCTTAAGCTCCTCCTTGAGTTGAGCGAAGGGCTTCGGCGCACCGACGAGGGTGCCGTCAAGGTCGAAGACCACCAGCTTGATGTCCATGCCATTTCACCGAAGGATTTATTTTCGAACGCTCGTAAAGGGGTAGGGTGCCTGAGTATGATTGAGGTGGCTCCGCTTATAGGTTTAACCCTGACGCTCATCCTGACGCCTTACCTGGCCAAAACCTTGAAGAACGCAGGGGTGGTGGGAAGGGACATACACAAGCCCAACCGCCCGGAAGTGGCCGAGATGGGCGGGCTGGCACTGCTCATCGCGATTCCCTTTGCCCTCGCGCCGTTCCTCGACGCTGAAACCGCGAGGGCCCTCATCACGTTCCTGCTCTTTGGCGTCGTTGGGGTGATAGACGACCTGACGGCATTAAAGCAGTCCCACAAGGTTGCGCTGTCCCTGCTGGCGGCCGTTCCCGCGGCCTTTCTCGGCGCCTCCAGCGAGGTGAGCGTTTTTGGATACACGATAAATCTAGGAATCCTGTACCCAGTCTTCGCCGTTCTCTTCGTCACGGGCTCCGCCAACCTTGTGAACATGCTCGCGGGATTCAACGGGCTGGAGGTGGGAACGAGCGCGATAGCCCTGGCTTTCCTCGCCGCCATAACAGACGGCCCGGCCAGGTGGCTGGCACTCACCGGGACGGGAGCGGCCCTCGGCTTCCTCTGGTGGAACCGCTATCCAGCGAGGGTATTTCCGGGAGATACCGGAACCCTGAGCCTAGGCGCGCTGATAGGGCTGGTAGGGATAACCGGCAAGGTCGAAGTCTGCGCGGCGGTTCTGCTGGTCCCGCACTTCCTGGACTTCACGATAAAGGCCCTCGGCGTCCGTTTCGGCGTCAGAAAGCACGGGAGGACGGAAGTGATGCCGGACGGAACGCTGAAAGCTCCACCATACCCGAGCTTTCTGGGGCTGATAATGAGAAGGGTCAGGGTAACGGAGCCGCGGCTGGTGGCTATAGTCTGGGGGATAGAGTTTATTCTCGGCCTCCTGGTTCTTGCTCTTCATCTATCACCTTGACCATTCCAAAGCCGTACCTGGTCTTCTCCCCAAAGCCGTTCTCGTAGCCGAAGCGGGCTATCTCCCTCGAGCCGGTGTAGCGGAATATCATGAGAGAACCGCGGTAGTAGGTGTCCTTGACGAGTATCCTAACGGGCTTGAACTTAACGACCTCGATTGAGAAATCCCTCTCCTCGGGCATCTCCCCCATTATAGCCGAGTAACGCATTAGCATTACCTTGCGGAGCTTGTCAAAGAAGCTCTCCTCGTTGGGGTAGAGATCCCATATCTTCATTCTGTTACCGCTGAGCTTGACGGTCCTTACCATTATCGGGCTGAGGGTCGAGAAAAGGGCACTTCTCTCAATTTTAGGCTCCTTGAGAACCTTTATGTCCTCGGCAATAAAGGCGGCATCACCTATCTGGAGAACGGGACTATCGATGAAGCCCTCAACGACGGCCTTTATCAGCTCGCTCGATGAGGAGGAGACGTAGAGAGAAACGTCATCTGAGAGAACCCTTATCCCGCGGTCTGGAATGAGTTCGCGCTTCCTCACCATTATGCGAGAGAAAGTGAAGTAATCGACATGGCTCACCTCGGCTTCCCTAGCAATCTCGGGAGAAACTATCGCCATCTTCTCGAGGAGCTGCGTGTAAACGTCATAGTTGTAGTTGAACGGAAGAATAGTGCCCTCCTCCGCGGGCCTGAACTTTATCTCCACCCTCATTACAACCCACCCCTCGGTATAACCTCCCTTATACTCCGTGTTTAAAGTTAATAAGAATTTCGCAAATTAAACCACCTGGAAATTACCTCGAAGCATCGTCCAGCAAATCCGCACGTCCGAGGCCAAAAGTATATAAGGCAACGCATCAACATTGGGAGAAGGATAGAGTTAAAAAGACCCTTCTTCAGATAATTCCATGTGAGAGGTGAAAATTATGAGCGTTGAAAACGTTGGTGTCAAACCATCGGACGAGTACGATGATTACGTCACGTATCTCAAGAGACGCATAAGACAGCTCGAGCTACAGGTGAGAACCCTCGAGGCTGACAAAGAGAGGCTGGAAAGGGAACTCTCGCGCCTCAGAATGGAGATGTCGAGGTTAAGACAGCCACCGGCCTTCGCAGGAACGCTCCTCGAGGTCCTCGACGATGATAGGGCCATAGTCCAGAACTTCAACGGACCACGCTTTGTCGTCAGGATAGCCCCCTGGATAGAGAGAGACAAGCTCAAGCCCGGCTCCAGGGTAGCCCTCGACCAGAGAACCATGGCCGTCGTCGAGCTTCTCCCGAGCGAGAAGGATCCGAGCGTCCTCGGTTTCGAGGTCATCGAGAGGCCCAAGGTCAGCTACGATGACATCGGCGGCCTGGACAAGCAGCTCCAGGAGCTGAGGGAGGCGATAGAGCTCCCGCTCAAGCACCCCGAGCTCTTTGAGAGGGTCGGAATAGAGCCGCCCAAGGGAGTCCTCCTCTACGGACCTCCCGGCTGCGGAAAGACGCTGATGGCCAAGGCCCTGGCCCACGAGGCCAACGCAACCTTCATACGCGTCGTCGGTAGCGAGCTGGTGAGGAAGTTCATCGGTGAGGGAGCAAGGCTCGTCCACGAGTTATTTGAACTCGCCAAAGAAAAGGCCCCAACCATAATCTTCATCGACGAGATCGACGCCATCGGAGCGAAGAGAATGGACGAAACCACCGGCGGCGAGAGGGAAGTGAACAGGACCCTCATGCAGCTTCTCGCCGAGATGGACGGCTTCGACCCGAGGGGCAACGTGAAAGTGATAGCGGCCACCAACAGGCCGGACATACTCGACCCGGCCCTGCTAAGGCCCGGACGCTTTGACAGGCTGATAGAAGTTCCACTCCCCGACTTCAGGGGAAGACTGGAGATACTCAAGGTGCACACGAGGAAGATGAACCTTAAGGACGTGGACCTGCGCGTAATCGCGGAGATGACCGAGGGAGCGAGCGGTGCCGATTTGAAGGCCATAGCCACCGAGGCGGGAATGTTCGCAATAAGGGATAGGCGCGAGTACGTTACCCAGGAAGACTTCCTCAAGGCCATAGAGAAGGTCTTCGGAGCAGAGCAGAGGTTGGCCCAGCAGATAGCGATGCACGAGGTCATGTACGGCTGATTTCTCTCTTTTCAGCCACTTCCTCAACTTTTATTATCGCTAAGGCAACCAGATACATCGCCGGCATAGCCAGAAAGGCCCTCTCATAGCCAGTTTTGTCTATCAGGAGTCCGATGAAGTATGGCCCAACAGTGGCACCGAGGAAGCCAACCATGTTAACGAAGCCCATGACAGGACCAAGGTTCTCCTCACCCGCCTTCTCCGCGGTGTAGGCGGTAACGATGGCCCCGACCGAGTAGAAGGTCAGGCCCAGGGGGACAACAACCCACGGCGAGGCCGTCAGCGCCAGAACCAGCGTTAGGAGGGCGTTGAGACCAAAGACCATAGCTATGCTCCCCTTTCCGATTCTATCGTAGAGGGCGCCGCCGAAGATGGACCCGGCTATGCCGATGAGGGACAGCAGGGAGAAGAACAGGGAAGCTTCCTGCACCGAAACCCCAGAGTTCACGAGGAACGAAACGAGGAACGTGAGGAGGCCGAAGAAGGCCGCCAGAACTATGAAGTTTGCAACGCTAAGGGGAATGACGTTCCGCGGAATCGAAAACCTGACTCGGGACGGCCTGGAAACCTCGCCTCTGACGGCGAGAGCGAGCGCTATTCCGACGGCAAGGCTCATAACCGAGAGCACCGGAAAGGCGTAGCGCCACTTGAGGTTCACCGCTATCGGAACCACTATCAGGGGGGCTATCCCGCTCCCAACGGGAGGGCCCACCATGAAGACTCCCAGAGCGGAACCCTTCCTCTCCCTGTAAACATCGCTTATGAGCGCGGTGGCCGGGGCGTAGTACAGGCCGGAGAACAGGCCGTAGAGTGCGCGAACTGCAATCAACTCCCAGTACTGGCTGGCGAAGACTATGAGAGCCGATGATATGGAGTATCCGATTATGCTGATGAGCAAGAGATACTTCCTTCCTATCCTGTCCCCGATATAACCAGCAGGGACCTGAATAAGGGCGTAGGGAAGCAAGAGGGCCGTCATCAGAAGCCCGGCCTCCGCGTTGCTTATGCCCAGCTCGGCCCTTATCATCGGTATCAGTGGTGGAACGGCCATTCTATGGGCGTAATTGAATATCCAGCCGAGGCTCACAAGGGCGAGGAGCTTCCTGCGCATGGTTTTCGATAGACAGTTTAACGTTTAAAAGTCTGTTGGGCAGGAGCGGCCAACTACTTTTATAAATCTCGACAAAAAAGCAGGTTCAGGGAGAGAAGATGGTGAGCAAACTCCTGGCGCTCGAAGCTTATCCCAACCTCAGGGACCTTGACTTCCGGATACTCAGAGGGGTAGAGCTGAACATGCGCCACCACCGCTGGGTTCCCCTGGAGGACGTGGCGAGGTTCGCGAGAGTGGACGTTGAGACGGCCTCCTTCAGGCTCGGAAAGCTCGACGATTGGGGCCTGGTGGTGAGGAGGGGAGACATAGGCTACATAGGCTACCAGCTCACGATACACGGCTACGACGTCCTGGCGATAAGGGCCCTCGCGAGAAAGGGAGTGGTGGAGGCCATAAATCCCGCCCAGGTTGGGGTGGGTAAGGACGCTGACGTCTATGTTGGAATAACGCCCTCGGGCGAGAGGGTGGCGGTCAAGTTCAACCGCATAGGTGGGAGAACCGCATCGAGGAGAGCCAGTTACCACAGGCACGTCTTCAAGGACAAGCACCACACGAGCTGGCTCTACGTTTCGAGGCTGATAGCCAAGAAGGAGTACGAGGCGCTGACACTGCTTAGCCCAATAGCGAGGGTTCCGAGGCCGATAGCATGGAACAGGCACGTGGTGGTCATGGAGTTCGTCGAGGGCACCGAGCTGGCGGAGCTTCGCGATACCGATCTGAGCAGGGAGGAGGCGGGGGAGATACTCGAGAAGGCCCTCGAGGAGTACCTCAAGATAGTCCGCTTCGGCATAGTGCACTCGGATATGAGCGAGTTCAACATCGTCCTGACAGAGGGGGGAATACTCATCATCGACTGGGCGCAGTACATAACCACCGCCCACCCCGAGAGCTACGAGCTGCTAAAAAGGGACGTAACAGTTCTCCTGAACGCGTTCCGCAGAAGGTGGAGGGTTGAGCGCAACTTTGATGAAATCTGGCCTGCCTTTGAGGAGGCCTGGAGGGAGAGCAGGGGTGAGGGAGATGGTGATTAAGTACGAACCCCTCAACAGAAGGGAGAGAATCGTGAGGCTCTTCCGCGAGGCTATAGAAGCCGAGAACAGGCGCGACCTCGAGACGGCAAAGAAGAAGCTCGACGAGATAATGGATCTCGCGAGGGAAGAAGAGCCGGAGTTCTACTTCGAGGCATGCTTCAGAATGGCCGATATCTTCGTCCAAGAGGACAACTACCGCGGGGCTGTCAAGTGCGCCTTACGGGGAATCCACAGGGCGCCGAGTCTCGACCTCTACCGGCTGGGCGTGAAACGGCTGGGGGACATACTCTTCATAATGAAGCAGAACGGCCGGCTCGGCGAACTGGCGAGCGAGATGGACGTCACGCTGGGCCTGATAAAGGAGGACGAGGAACTTCACAGCTTCGCCCTGGCACTCGTCAGGCTGGCCCGGGGAGAGGAGGTGGCGGAGGAGTTCTCCCTTGAGGAGTTCAACGAGGTTCTGAGGAACCTCCGAGGATAGAGTCAAGGATCCTTTCCACGTACTCCGTTTCCGGCCTTACCGGGAAGTTGTACGGCTCTTTTCTGGGCCTCTCGTTGTAATAAGGCCTGTTGCAACCGGGGCAACCGTGAGTTGTAAAGACCTCTGGCGGAACGAGCTCGAGGAGCCTCTCCCTGGACAGGCCGAGGCCGACAAGATTGCCGTTTCCATCGAACTCCAACTCATCAACCCCGACCAGACCCTCACGAAGGAGGTAGCTGACCAGCTGAATCCTGCGATAGCGGGCGAGACTCGGGGGTCGGTGGTTTTCCAGGCGGGTCCCCCTGACCGGAGTGAACGCGAAGAGGGAAACGTCGGCGTCCATCGAGTATGCCCTGGCCAATGTCTCGACGGCCTCCCTGTCGGTCTCGCCGAGGCCTATTATGATGTGGATTAGGGCCTTCCCTGGGCCGAACACATCGATGATGTCCTTGGTAAAGTCCCACATATCGCCCCAAGAGTAGGGGGAGTCCTTTATCTCAGGGTAGAGCCTCTCGCTCGCCACGTCCAAGCCAACGCCGATGTAGTCCACCCCAAGGGAGCGAAACTTCTTGAGGACGGTTTTCTCAACCGGCGTTATCGAGACGGAAACCGGCAGTCCAAGGGGTTGGAGCTCGCGGAGCAGGCTGAAGGTGTCCTCGACCATTCCAGGGTAGTCTATCGTCTGGAGGCATATCCTCGCAAAGCGGCCCGAGGGAAGGGCCTCAACGACTTCCTCCACCTCAAAAGCTGGCCAGGTTATGCGGGAGAGCTTTTTCAGGTCCGCCCTGCTCTCCCTCGCCTGGGGACAGAAGGCGCAGTTGTTGCGACAGCGGCCCTCATGGTAGGTCATGAGGTACGCGGTGGTTGGTCTGGCAAGCATTCTAGCCCTTATCAGTCCCATAGCTATCGCCGTTCCGTAGGAGACCCTGACGAGCATCTCTACCCCCCACCCGGCTCACTTCCAGAGCTTAAAAACCTTGGGAGCTGAACCGAGAGCAGGGCCAGGAAGGCTATCCAGGGGAGAAGCGGAAAGACGGCGCCGTAGCCCGAAGCTTTGGCCACGTAACCGAGAAGAAGCGGACCGATGAGGAAACCGAGGTCGAAGAACATCGTGTATATGCCCGAGCCAAAGGAGCGTATCCTCTCGGGGAGGTAGGCCAGGGCCATCATCTGGAGCGACGGAACGGCCAGGCCGAAGCCGGCTCCGATTATCGCGGCGCTGACGTAGGCCCCGGGAGGGAAGAGGCGGGCGTTGAGAATAACGTAGGCCGCTATGATTAGGGAAAGACCCAAAGAGGCTACTTTGACGGGGCCCCTGAGGTCGGCCTGCCTTCCCCCAATGACCCTTGTAAAGAGGGAGGAGGCGCCCATTATGCTGGCGTAAGTCCCGAAGGCGGCCGTTCCAAGGCCCGAGACCTTGTAGATAGCAGGTAAAAACGTGTTGAGGCCGCTGTAGGCGAGGCTCATGAAGAGCAGGCCAAGGGAGGCGAAGACGAAGAAGGGGCTGAGGAGCTGCCGGTAGCTGGCCCTCTCCTCGCTCTTCCTCCGCCTGGGCAGGTGCTTACCCACGTGACGGTAGGCGTTGAGGACGAGAAGCGTGGAGACCAGCGAAAGAAAGGCCGCGACTGAAAAGGCTACGGTGAAGCCCGAGAAATCGGTTATGTAGCCCCCCAAAGCGGGACCGATGAGGTTGCCGAGCGAGAACATCGTGCCCCTCCAGCCAAGGGTCTCTCCAACGCGGCCCTTAGGCGCGAGGTCTATGGCCGTGGAGAGGTTCGGCGGGAAGAATATGCCCATCGCGAAACCGTGAAGCCCCCTACCGAGGGCGAAGAGCCAGAGCTGGGAGGTGTAGTAGGAGAGCACGTAGAGAACCCCAGCGACGATGCCCAGAACCGTCCCGGCCACCATCAGGTGAAACCTCAGCCCTCTGTCGCCGAGGAAGCCGCCGAGGGGCTTCGTCACGAGGGCCACGACCGCGGAGACCGCGGCGACTATTCCAACCAGGAACGGGTCGGCGCCGAGGGATATCGCGAAGGGCGATATGAGAGGACCGACTAGGGCTATTCCAAGAAAGAAGAAGAACGTCGCGAAGTGCAGGTACCAGATGTCCCTGGTAGCGCCCACTAAACACCAGCCTCCGGTTCCTCCATGCCGTCCTTCATGAAGGCGTAGCTCATGTGTTTAGTATTTTTCGCGAAGCCGACGTTGCCCTTTGCATCGACCATTATGATGCCCATGGTATCGGGGCCAAAGTACTTGGTCGCGAGGCTTATCGCGGCTTCGCTCGCGCTCTGGGCGTCCATGCCCAACCTGACGAAGTCGGTGGCGCTTTTAGCCAGGGCGAGCTTTATCGCGACCTCGCCGAGGCCCGTGCAGGAAGCTCCAGCCACTTCGTTGGCGTAGGTGCCGCCGCCGATTATGGGGGTGTCACCGACCCTGCCGAACATCTTGAGGAAAACTCCCCCGGTTGATGTCCCTGCAACCACCTCCTCGCCGTCAAAAGCCACCGCCCCGACCGTGCTCCTCAGCACCTCGGGGTACTCCCTGATGAGCTCGTTCAGCTTCTTCCAGTGCCTCGTTTCGCCCCTCTCGATGAGCTTCTTTCTGAGCTCCTCCCACTGCTTCAGCCGCTCCTCGGTAACCGGGTCGTACTCCTCGAAGCCGAGAAGCCTCGCAAACTTTACAGCTCCTTCCCCGATTAAAAGCACGTGGTCGGTCTTCTCCATGACCTTCCTCGCAACGCTTATCGGGTTCTTGACCCCCCAGATTCCGGCAACGGCTCCTGCATCGAGGGTCTTTCCGCGCATTATTGCCGCGTCCATCTCCACCTTCCCGTCGAGGGTAAGAACACTCCCCGTTCCCGCGTTGAAGACCGGATTGTCCTCGAGGGCCTTCACCGCTTCCTCGACCGCGTCTAAAGCTGAGCCCCTCTTAAGCTCCCTCCAGCCCGCTAAAACGGCCTCTTTAACACCAGCAATGACCTTTGGAATGCGCTCCTCCTTCCTTATCGTTCCGGCGCCGCCGTGAACTATTATCGCGACCATGAGAACCACCGTAATAAAAAGCCCTCGAACGGTTAAAAGGGTTATGGAAACGAGGAGAAATCAGCTGAGGGCCATGTTGATGACGGTCTCACCTATATTCTCGAGGTACTCCAGAATCCTGCGGTAGCTCTCAAGCGCGATTGACTGGCGGTAGTCGATGGAGCGTATCTCCTCCTTCAGCTCGAGCATCAACCTGTCTATCTTGCCCAAGTCCCTCGCCTCTATCTGGGCCATCATCTGGTCGAACTTCTCCTTCAAGTAGGGAACGTTGATTTCCCCCGGGTTCTCGGCTATGCGCATTATGTGATCCCCTATGCGCTCGATGTTGCGGACTATGAAGAGTATGCCGAGCAGGTCAAAGGTTCTCCTTATTATCCCACTCTCCTCGGTGACACCGCGCTTGGTTAGGAGCCTGTTCACCGCGCGGATTATGAGGAAGTAGAACCTGTCCAGCTCATTCTCGAGATCGCTGATGTCCCGGAGTATTTCACCGTCCCCGGGGTTCTGAATGAGGAGCTCAAGATCACCAAGCATAGATATTATGAGGGAGCGTATTCTGTTTAGGAGTTCGGCCAGATTGACCTCCTCCTCGTCGAGGAGACTTTTGGCGACGATGCGCTGGGGCTCGTCGAGGATTATCTCCACTCCCGGAAGGCTCTGGAGAACCTTTCGCATCTTGACCTTGTATATCGGCATCTCCTCCGCCAGGTGTATCTCGAGGACGTCGTAGCCCTGAATGTAGGCAGATATTACCAGGCGGACGGCCATGTCGGGAGAGTACTCCCTCGATATGCGGAGAACCTTCTTCTCGCTTACCTCCCTCGGCTCCTTGGGGAATATGGTTATGCTCCCGTCAGGGTTTATGGAGAGGGGAACGACGTCGCCCTGGCCAAGCCCGTGCTCCCTGACCCATTTCTTTGGGAGTGAGATTATGTATGAACTCCTGCCGGTAAATTGTATCTTTCTGAACTCCATAGATACCACCGCCGATATATAGAAGGCGCGGGAGGTATAAAAGGCTTCGATTCGATAGGCTTATAAACGCTATGAGGGACGTTTCACTATGCTCTCAGGCTACGGCAGGGACGCGAAGATACTCATAGCGGCGAACGCGGCCGGTCAGCTCTTCCTCCAGTTCTCCATATTCATTATGCCGTTCTATCTGGCTGTTCTCGGCTACGACATGGCACAGATGGGGACGTTCTTCTCGATACAGACGTTTACCGGCGGGCTGTTCTTTCTGGTAGCCGGCCAGGTTTCACTGAGGCTTGGCTACAGAAAAACCCTCATCATCTCCGCCCTCCTGGGGCTGGCCGGGAGACTCCTCCAGGTGGCGGCGGTGAACGACTACGTCCTCGCCCTCGGGTTTTTCCTAGTCGGCGCCAACATGGGTATGAGACAGCCAAACTTTACCGCCCTCCTCAGTGAGGAGGTCGGAGAGGAGCAGAGGCACCACACCTTCTCGATAAGCTTTGGCCTAGGAACAATATTCAACGCCCTCGGAGTCCTGATAGCGGGCTTTGCACCCGACTTCTTCACCGGACTGGGACTGAGTGAGGGGACCGCCTACCGGCTGGTCGTCTCGCTTGCGCTCCTCCAGTTCGCCCTCGTGATCCCGGCGCTGCTCATAATAAGCGACGTCCCGGTCAGGAACCCGAGGATAAACTGGAACCGTGAGCTGGTCGTGAAGATACTCAAGTTTTCCCTGCCGAGTGCTCTGATAGGCTTCGGTGCCGGAATAACGATACCCTACATGAGCATCTACTTCAAGCTCCAGTTCGGACAGACGCTCGCGACCATAAGCGGGGTATTCTTCCTCCAGCAGCTCGCGATGGGCCTCGGCTCCTTTGGCCTCCCAAAGCTGGTGGAGAGAATAGGCCCGGTCAAGGTCATAACGTCCTTCCAGAGCATGGCGGCCTTTCTCTTCGCCATATTCCCCTCGATAGAGACCTTCTTGCTGGCGGCGGCCCTCTACATAATCCGCTCGATCCTCATGAACATCGTGTGGCCCATAAACGACTCTTTCATGATGGGATTCTTCTCAACGGAGGAGAAGGCGACCGCGGCGGGAATCAGGAGGGCCTTCTCCACCTTTATGCGCGGCGGTGGAAACTACGTCGGCGGTCTGCTCTTCGGAATGTCCCTGAGTTATCCCTTCTACGCAACGGCGACGCTCTACGTGATAGCGACGGCGATATTCTACGCCTTCTTCATAAAGCACAATGAGTGAGAGAAAAAGAATCACCCTCCAGCCAGCTCCATTCCCCGCTCGAGCGCCCGGAAGTTAATCTCCCAGAGCTTCTCGCGGAGGGTCAGCTTTATGCCCTCGTAGAGGGACTCCTTCCTGAGCGGTACCAGGCCCTTCCCGTAGGCATAGCCGAGCATCAGGACACCGAGCGTTCTGGGGTTTATCCTATCCGCCTCGCGCTGAAAGTTCATCATGTGAACCTGGCAGATTCTCGCTACCGCTTCCTCGATTTCATTGAGTTCAGGATACCTCTCCTTGCCGACGAGGGTCGTTGCGGTATGTATGGGATAGGCGTTGATGACGGCCACGCTGTTTTTACCCAGAAAGCGGGCGTTCCTTAGTGCCTCGGCCGGCTCGAGGGCCAGCATGAGGTTGGCTCTACCTTCTTCGATGAGGGGCGAGTAGACCTCCTCCCCAAAGCGCAGGTAGCTTAGAACGCTCCCGTAGCGCTGGCTCATTCCCAGGGTCTCCCCTATGCGGACGTTGTAGCCCTCGTGCATCGCCGCGTTCCCAACGATGCGCGAAAGGGTTAATCCTCCCTGACCGCCGACGCCGGTGATTATCAGGTTGAACTCCATGAGCACCACCGGATTCAGTTGGAGTGGAGGGATAAAAACCTGTTGCCGAGAAACTTCGGCAGATGAAGGGAGCACCCGAAAATACTGTGAATCACACCGGCAAAACTTGAAAAAAGAAATCACGCCTCCATGCGGAGGCGCTTAACGACGAACTCCCTATCGAGCGAGGCCAGAAAGCTCGCGAGCCTCGGGCCGCGGTCCTTTCCGATGAAGAGGTTGTAAAGGGCCTTGAACCACTCCTTGCTGGGTATCCCACGCTTCTTGGCGGCATCGTAGAGCACGTTGTTGAGTTCATCAACGGTGAACTTCTCGCGGCTCTCAAGCCAGTCCGCGACCTCGAGCATGGCCTCCCGTACCTCCGGCCTGAGTTCGAGCTCCGGAACCTTCCCAAGGAGGCTGAACTTCACGTTCTCCGGAGCGTACTTCTCGACCCAGTTTCTGGCTAGCTTAATCCTCAGCTTTATCCTCTCGACGTCTTCATCGCCCAGTTCCTCCGGAACGTGTCCCTGCTCCTGGAGGACGCGGATTATGCCATTTTCGTCCAGGTGCGGCATCTGGACGAGTGTAACGAGGAACCTGAAGGGGGCCTGAGCAGTCAGCCTCTCCGGAACCCTCGGCATCGAAAGCTCGTAGGTTCTCTTCAGCTCGGCCTCCTCATCGGGATTCTTGGCCCGTTCAATGCCAAAGTAGATGCGCTCCACCCTGTCAAACTCGTCGTAGAGGTTGAGCAGGCCGAGGCCGAGGTCTATCTTGAGCTCCTTGTTGGGCCTTGCTTTAGCGTAGATGAAGCGGATTATTCCTGGCTCGAGAACCTCGTAGAGGTCGCTGAGGAGTATCACATTACCCTTCGAGCCACTCATCTTGCCCTTCTGTCCCTTGATTCCGACGAACTCGTACATCAAAGTGAGCGGTGCTCTCCAGCCGAAGACCTTCTCCGATATCTCCTTTCCCGTGTCGTATGAGCTCCCAGCGGCTAGGTGGTCCTTTCCGGCCGGCTCGAAGTCCACCCTGAAGTGGGCCCAGCGCATCGGCCAGTCCACGCGCCAGCGAAGCTTGACGTTGCCCTCCCTTATGTCCGTCTCTCCCTCGCTCCCGCAGTGGGGACAGCGGTAGGAAACCTTCCACTCACCGTCCCAGGAGATGAATTCGGCCTCCCTCCTGCACTTCGGGCAGTAGACCATGACCGGCTGCCAGCTCTCCTCGAGGGGCGGCTGCTTGGCCCTCTCGCGGTACTTGTCGAGTATGGCCTTTATCTCATCGCGCTTTTCAAGGGCGAGCTTTATCTCCTCGGCGTACTCGCCAGACTTGTACAGCTCGTAGGCGTGGAGAAAGTCCACCTCTATGCCGAGCCTCCTAACTTCCTCCTCAAAAAGCTCCATAAAGTGCTCGGCGTAGCTGTCATGGCAGCCCCATGGGTCGGGAACCTCGCGAACCGGCTTCGTGAGGTGCTCCTTCCACTCGGGCGGAACGTTCTTCGGCACCTTTCTAAAGCGGTCGTAGTCGTCCCACATGTGAATGTGGCGAACCTTCTTTCCCCTGTCCCTCAAAGCGTGGCCCACTATGTAGGCTGTGAAGAACTCGCGGAAGTTGCCTATGTGAACGTAACCGCTCGGCGTGATTCCGCTCTCTACCACGTACTCCTCCTTGTCGCCCCTTTCGCGGATTATCTTTTCGGCCATGTAGTCAGCCCAGTGAACCATTCTCACCACCGCGCTTAGCTCTGACGAGGGCCTTTTAAGCTTAAGCTCGGCAAACTGAACAACCCAAGAACGGAAAATTTTATAAACTAAAAGGGTAAAACTACCTGTGGGAGTAAAGGAGGGCTGTCCATGGAAGTTGAACTGAGGAGGGCACAGGTTTTCTTCCCTGCTTCTCTGGAAATCCAGGAAGAGCTCCTCAAGGCGGGCTTTAAGGTGCCCTACGACAGGGAGAGCGGGAAGAAAACACCCATCCCGGTGGTCGTCAGCTCGCGGGGGGAACGGCGGGTTCGCAGGGGGTGCCTTCTAAAGGCGAGGGACTTTGAAGGCGATGGCAAGTTTACCGTGGTTCCGGGCGAGAGGTCTTCCCTGGAGCTTGAGCTCACGGAAAGGGGTTTTCTGGTGCTCAGGCCCAGGCCCAAGGAATACCACCTGGAGGAGCTCGGCTTCGTCTCGGTTCCTCCACGTGTTTGGGGGACATGGGCGAGCTTTTCGCTGCCGTTCTCTGCATACGAACGGCTCTTGGACTTCCTCACTGAATTCCGAAACGGCGAAGGAAACGGATTTTACACTGCCTCCCGGGGCTCGGGAGGAAGGATAGAGGTCTACGCCTACAAGGGGAGGAGGGGAAAAGACCTCGGAATCCCGGTTTTCGGATACTCCCTTGGGCTTCACGGGCTGACGCTTGCGGAGGAGTACTTCAGGGAGAAGGCCAAAGAGAACGGGGTTCCCAAGGAGAGGCTCCGCTACCTGAAGCTCGGCCTGAAGAAGAGGAAAGATACAAAGGCAGGACTGAAAGTTGGCATCGTCTGGGAGAACGGAAGGCCGGTCGAGATAACGCTCAAGCTCTCGACGACGGAACCGAGGGTTAAAATCCAGGGGCTCTACGGTGAGGTGGTCGGCAAGTCGAGGGGAGAGCTGACAAGAACGGATGACTGGTACATCGTAGTCCATGCGAGTGATTTCATCACCGCACTGGAGACCGTTGGGAAGGCCTTCGGGGGCAACCCATATTAACCCCAACCCCCTCTCATTTTTGGTGGAAAGCATGCTCCCTGGCTGGGTCATCTATGCGGCCATCGCAGCGGCGTTCATACTGCTCGCGATAGGTCTTACAAAAAAGCTCGGGCCGGAATGGGCGTGGGTGAACAGGAAGATAATTCATTTCAGCATCGTCCCGGCGGTTCTGATGTTCTACTACGGCCTGATTCCAGAGGAAGTCTTCAGCGCGGCGGCGTTCATCTTCGGGGTCTTTCAGCTCTGGCCACATCTGAAGAGAAGGGAGTTCTCGTGGTACCAGATAGAGCACAACTACGGCGAGGTGTTCTTCGCGTTTTCGGCCTCGGTGATACCTCTGATCCTGCCGAGAAGCTATGCGACGGCCCTCTTGCTTGCCATGGCGATAAGCGACGGCGTCACCGGGATAATCAGGCACTTCTACTTCAAACGTCACGGCTTCAACGTGAAACTGAGGAAGCACTGGACGGGAAGTCTCGGCTATCTCGTAACGGCGGTCATTATAGCGTTCATCTTCCTCGACGCGAGTGCAATGGGGAAAGTAGGCTGGGCTGCCCTTCTGATGCTCGCGGAATACCAGCCCTGGCTCGACGACAACCTGGCGGTTCCGCTGGTCGGAAGCCTGTTGTTCCTCCTCTACTGAGCCCATCTTACCTTGAGGCTGTCCTTCTTCACCTTCTTGAACTCCTCCACGAGGGCCTTTCCGGTTTTTTCCATGAAGCCCTCCACGTCTATTATACCTAGCTCCTTCAGGCCGATGGCATCTACGCCCTTAGGAATACCCTTCGCCTCGACGTTTATCCCGATGTGGATTTTTACGCTCACGGGCGAAACGGTTGCTATGGATATGCTGAGCTTCCTTCCGTTGACGTAGATGTCATCGCCCTTTCTGGTGGTTTTCACGCCGTATTCAGCCAGAACCTCGCAGAGCCTTGCTATGAAGAGCTTCTGAAGGGTTGAGGCGAAGAGCGTGTTCACGAGGTCGAAGATCTCAATGATGTAGTGAACCATGTCGTCGCTCCTGATTTCCTTGCTCTGGCGGAGGTCCTCGATGTCAATCATCTCCTCGACCTTGACGTCGCACTTTCCACGGAAGACTATGAGGGAATTCCCCAGTATTCCGAAGTTCCTGTAGGCCCAGTGGCTTCCTATCGCAGAACCGTCATAGTCGATGCGTCTATCCTTCACGATGAGCAGCTCCATGGTATCACCCCATCCTTTCAAGGAGTTTCCTCAGCTCCTCAAAACTTTTGGCATCTTTCCACATATGGATGAACTGAATAGAAGGGACTATGGTTTTAACGTCTTCGATGTGTATATCCCTGTCATCCACGTAGATGACTCCCCCAACATCGTATCCCGAAAGCTCCAGCTCCCGGAGCGTTCTCGTTATCATATCCGCCTTGTCCGGGTGGTTCTCTATCTTTGGAAACCTAAAGTAGTCCCAAAGGCCAAAGCCTTCGAGGATTGGCCTAACCTTCTCTTCAACGTTCCAGCTCGCTATGCTCAGAACGAACCTCTCACCCGACCATTCGAGGAACTCCCTGACCCCTGGAAAGAGATGGAGTTCCTCGCCTGTAGAATCAACCAGATAATCGCCGTGGAACTCGTAGGGTGGACTGAGTCGGGAGGCGTCGGGGTGATCCCACAGGGTGCCGTCCAGATCGAGAACGAGCAGTATCATCATACCACCAAGAAAAGCTCCGCTGGAGGATTTTAACAGTTGCGGAGAAGCACCATAACTGGGGTTCAACATAGCAATGCAATCAACCAGAAGGGAAACGAGATTTAAGGGCTTGAGGACCGTGCACAGGCCGATTGACCTATCAAATGCCCAGCCCCCCTTTCAGAGGCAGAAACCTCGGGCTGTTGGGAGCGGCAGGCTGAACGGGTCGGTTTCCCTTCCCGCTTACACCCCCGCCCCATCAAACGGGTCTTCTTCCCGAGCCCTCGTCCCAGGCAAAGGACCGGTCGCCCGACCCCCTGCGCCTGGGAGTGGCCGCCTATTTTCGGGGACCGCTTCGGCCTTAGATGCTTTCAGGCCTTATCGGACGCGGCGTAGCTGCCCGGCTATGCCCTGTAGGACAACCGGTAGACCAGAGGCCGCGGCTCCCTGTTCCTCTCGTACTGGGGGAGCCTTCCCCTCAGGCGGCCAACACCTCCGGTAGATAGCATCCGACCTGTCTCACGACGGTCTAAACCCAGCTCACGTTCCCCTTTAATGGGTGAACACCCCCACCCTTGGCCCCTGCTGCAGGGCCAGGATGGGAAGAGCCGACAGCGAGGTAGCAAGCCTCGGGGTCGATATGGGCTCTCGCCCGAGACGACTCTGTTATCCCCAGGGTAGCTTTTCTGTCATCCCTGGCCCCCACCGGGGAGGCACAGGGGTTCGCTAGGCCACGCTTTCGCGGCTGGACCCGCCTCTGTTACGGGTCCAGTCAGGCCGGCTTTTGCCCTTGCACTCTACGGCGGATTCCTGACCCGCCTGAGCCGACCTTAGGGCACCCTCGATACCTTTTCGAGGGTGTGCCGCCCCAGCCAAACTGCCCACCTACCGCTGTCCCCCCATCGGGGGTTAGCCATACGGCAGAGGGTGGGCGGTGTCTCATGGACGGCTCCACCCGCCCCGGAGGACGGGCTTCGACGCCTCCCGCCTACGCTGCGCACCCCCCGCCGTATGGCAACGGCAGGCTGCAGTAAAGCTCCATGGGGTCTTCGCTTCCCACCGGAGGTCCCAGGCATATGCGCCTGGCAGTGGTTTCGCCGGGCCCCAGCCGGGGACAGTGGGGGCCTCGTTACGCCATTCATGCAGGTCGGCATTTAACCGACAAGGAATTTCGCTACCTTAAGAGGGTTATAGTTACCCCCGCCGTTTACCGGTGCTTCACCCGGTTGTACCCGGGCTTCACATACCGGCACTGGGCAGGCGTCGGCCCCAGTACAAACCCTTTCGGGCTAGCTGGGACCTGTGTTTTTACTAAACAGTCGGGCCCCCCTAGTCACTGCGACCTGCGGGTTACGCACCCGCAGGCACCCCTTCTCCCGAAGTTACGGGGCCAATTTGCCGAGTTCCCTCGGCTGGGTTTCCCCCGACACGCCTTAGGCTTCTCACCCAGGGGCACCAGTGTCGGTTCTCGGTACGGTCGCGGTGGATCGTTCCCAGAGGGCTTTTCACGGGCCCCAGGGATCGGCGGAACCCCCCTTACGGGAGGCCATTCGCGCTTTCACCCGGTTCTCGCCATTACGGCACTCCCCGGGCTTATACGCTTAGCCGGCCTTGTGGACCGGTCCGCCTACCCCGAGGCGTCACCCTCTGGGCTTGCGTTGCCGCACCTACCACCGCGGTACGGGAATATAAACCCGTTTCCCTTTCGCCAGCGCCGAGTTACGGGCTGGCTTAGGACCGACTAACCCACGGCTGACGAACATTGCCGTGGAACCCTGGCCCCTACGGCGGCCGGGATTCTCACCCGGCTATGCTGCTACTCCCGGCAGGATCCACAATACCGACGGGTCCACCGGACCTTACGGCCCGGCTTCCACCCCACCGGCACGCCCGCCTACCCGATCACGGACCAATCGGTCCGTGCGCCGGGGTCTCGGCAGCCGGCTTAAGCCCCGTCCATTTTCGGGGCCCCTGACCTCGACGGGTGAGCTGTTACGCACTCTTTAAAGGATGGCTGCTTCTAAGCCTACCTCCCCGCTGTCTAAGGCCAGGGACACCCTTTGGAGTAACACTTAGCCGGCATTTAGGGGCCTTAACCCCGGTCTGGGTTGTTCCCCTCTCGGGTGACGGCTTACACCGCCCCCCTACTCCGGCCTTCTACGGCGGCGGTGGGTTCGGAGTTTGACAGGGAGCCGGGGGATTTCTCCCCCTAAACCCCCAATCAGTGCTCTACCCCACCGCCTACCTCCAGCCGGGCTATCCTGAGGGATAATTCGGCGGGAACCAGCTATCGCCGGCCTCGATTGGCCTTTCACCCCTAGCCCGGGGTCACGGGAGCGAATTGCACGTCAGCATCCCTAGCGGGCCTCCATCCCTCTGTTGAGGGACTTCACCCTGCCCCGGGCTAGATCGACCGGCTTCGGGTCTCACCCGAGCGACTCCGGGCGCTTTCACACCCCGTCCCTCGCCCTTACGGGCTGCGGACCTGTCGGTTTCCCTTCGGCTTCGGGGTTGAACCCCTTAACCTCGCCGCTCGGGTGAACTCCCTGCCCCGTGATCCAAGACGGACGGTGCGACCCCGGTCGCCTCCCCTCGTACTCCACGGTCGCCCGTGTTTCCTTCGGGGAGGGTCAGCCCTTTCGAGCCGCACCCACCTATCGCCGCCTGGTTTCAGGCTCTTTTCACCCCCTGCCAGGGGTGCTTTTCAGCTTTCCCTCACGGTACTAGTTCGCTATCGGTCTCGGGACGTATTTAGGGTTGGGAGCCGATGCCTCCCAGCTTCCCGCCGGATATCCGACCGACGGTACTCAGGGACACCCCAAGACCCTGCGGGCTTGCGCCTACGGGGCTTTCACCCTCTACGGCGCCGCGTTCCAGCGGACTTCGGCTTCACCCGCGAGGGTCTTTCGGGGGCCCTACAACACCACATCCCCCGAACCTTTCGGCCCGGGGTTCAGTTTGCCCTGTGCCGCTTTCGGTCGCCCCTACTCACGGCATCGCTTTTGCTTTCTTTTCCTGCGGGTACTAAGATGTTTCAATTCCCCGCGTTCCCCCTCCCGACTGGGAGTGCGGCAAGAGCCGCGGGAGGTCCCATTCGGGAATCCCCGGTTCGACGGCTGCCTGCGCCTCGCCGGGGCTTATCGCAGCTTGCCACGCCCTTCGTCGGCGCCCCGAGCCGAGCCATCCACCAGGCGGCTTAGGTTTTCTGCCCCCTACTCAGGGGGCTGGGCATTTTTTGGGTCAATCGGCCTGTGCACGGTCCTCATCGTGACCCCTGTTCGGGGTCTCGGACCCTTCCACCCCGAGCCGTGCTCGGGATGTGCACCTCTTCGTGGTGGACCGGCCGGGATTCGAACCCGGGGCCTTCGGCTTGCAAAGCCGACGCTCTCCCAGGCTGAGCTACCGGCCCACGATGGCAGGCCCGGCACCTCTTAGACCCCCCGGACGGACTTTCCGGCGATAGGAGGTGATCGAGCCGTAGGTTCCCCTACGGCTACCTTGTTACGACTTCTCCCCCCTCACGGAGCCCAGGCTCGACCCGGCCTCCCCGAAGGGAGACCAGGCCTCACCCAGACCCCGCTCGGGTGGAGTGACGGGCGGTGTGTGCAAGGAGCAGGGACGTATTCGCCGCGCGATGATGACACGCGGGTACTAGGGATTCCAGCTTCACGCGGGCGAGTTGCAGCCCGCGATCCGAACTGGGGGCGGGTTTAGGGGATTCCCTTCCCCTTTCGGGGTCGGATCCCATTGTCCCGCCCATTGTAGCGCGCGTGTAGCCCGGGGGTTTCGGGGCATACTGACCTACCGTCGCCCGCTCCTTCCTCCGGCTTATCGCCGGCGGTCCCCCCAGAGTGCCTCCTCCCCAGCGGGGAGGACTGGCAACTGGGGGCGCGGGTCTCGCTCGTTACCACACTTAAGTGGACGCCTCACGGTACGAGCTGACGGCGGCCATGCACCTCCTCTCGGCGTGTCCGGCAAGACCTTCAGCCTGGCCTTCATCCTGCCGTCGCCCCCGGTGAGGTTCCCGGCGTTGAATCCAATTAAACCGCACGCTCCACCCCTTGTAGTGCTCCCCCGCCAATTCCTTTAAGTTTCAGCCTTGCGGCCGTACTCCCCAGGCGGCGGGCTTAACGGCTTCCCTTCGGCACCGGGCGAGCTCGAAGCTCGCCCGACACCTAGCCCGCATCCTTTACAGCCAGGACTACCCGGGTATCTAATCCGGTTCGCTCCCCTGGCCTTCGTCCCTCACCGTCGGACCCGTTCCAGCCGGGCGCCTTCGCCACTGGCGGTCCTCCTGGGATTATAGGATTTCACCCCTACCCCAGGAGTACCCCCGGCCTCTCCCGGTCCCAAGGCCCGCAGTATCCCCAGCAAGCCCCACGGTTGAGCCGTGGGATTTCGCCAGGGACTTACGGGCCCGGCTACGGACGCTTTAGGCCCAATAATAGCGGCCACCACTCGGGCCGCCGGTATTACCGCGGCGGCTGCCACCGGCCTTGCCCAGCCCTTATTCCCGGAGCTCTTTACACTCCGGAAAAGCCGTGGCGATGCCACGGCACTGGGGGTCCCCCCGTCGCGGTTTCCCGCATTGCGGAGGTTTCGCGCCTGCTGCGCCCCGTAGGGCCTGGACCCGTGTCTCAGTGTCCATCTCCGGGCTCCCACTCTCATGGCCCGTACCGATCTTCGGCTTGGTGGGCCGTTACCCCACCAACTACCTAATCGGCCGCCGGCCCATCCTCGGGCGGGCGAAAGCCCCTTTCGGCCTGAGGACCTTCCAGTACCTCAGGCCTATGGGGGATTAGCCCCAGTTTCCCGGGGTTATCCCCCTCCCGAGGGTAGGTTACCGACGTGTTACTGAGCCGTCCGCCGGTGCGCGCAGAGCGCGCCCCATGAC
The DNA here is from genome assembly GCF_012027285.1 of Thermococcus sp. MV11. NCBI lineage: Archaea > Methanobacteriati > Methanobacteriota > Thermococci > Thermococcales > Thermococcaceae > Thermococcus > Thermococcus sp. MV11. Next base: position 13,814 of record NZ_SNUD01000005.1, on the reverse strand, counting down.
TCGCATGGCTTAGTCGGACCCCCATAGCAGTGGCCTCCGGCAGGATCAACCGGAATTGAGCAAGGAGTACGGCCGGTGGGACTTCCCTCAAAGGGGAAGTACCTATGTCCGTCCGGGGTTTGGTCGAGGTGCCGGGCCTGCCTTACCCCCGAGGGGTCCGCCTTTCGGCGTTTCCTCGGGAGCGCACATTGCTGTGACCCGGGCTGGAGGGCGGGGTTCATTGTGGGTGCTTTGCACCCTGTCCCCCCGACGCCGCCGTCTTGGCGCCCGGGTTTTGTCGCGCCCTGTTCGGGCGCTCCACCCAATAGGGCGGAACCCCACCGATACAAAATTTTTGCAAAACCCTTAAGCGGCCCTATTTTTAAAAAAGAGCCAGTCAAAATTCTCCGACAAAATGCACAAATTTAGACATAAAAACGGCAAAAATTTTGTACCTCCACCGTAGAAAATGAGGGAAAATCACAGGGCCAACACATCGGGCACTATGCTTATCCTCGAAACGGGGGTTGGTATGGTGTTGGTGACAGCCAGCTCGTCCACAGCCCTGCTCACCCTCCCTATGGCCCCCTCCGCGAAGACCCCGTGGGTGGCGGCAACGAAAACCTTCTCCGCGCCCATCTCTCTGAGCAGGTTCGCCGCTTTAATCATCGTCCCACCGGTGCTTATGATGTCGTCCACTATAAGCACGTTCCTCCCTTTAACGTCCACATCAACAGGCCTCATCTGAACCTCCGTGGGCGAAATCCTCCTCTTTTCAAAGTGGCTGTACTCGAGGCCGAGCTTTTCCGCAACCGCCGCCGCTCTCTCCAGCGCGCCCCGGTCTGGGGCAAGGACTATTCCCTCACCCAACCTTTCCGCGAAGTACTCCGCTATTGCCCTCGCCGGTGAGAGGTTCACGGCTTTTCCAGGGAAGAACTTCAGCGTTTCTGGGTTGTGAAGGTCAAAGACGTAGAGCTCGTCGTAGTATAACCCGAGAGCCCTCATCACCGCCCTAACGCTTACCGGCTCGCCCTCTTTTGTAACCCTGTCCTGCCTGCTGTAGGCAAAGTATGGAACGACGGCTCTAAGCCTCTCCACCCCCCGCTCCCGGAGGGCATCGGCTATGAGAAGGAGCTCGATTATCTTCTCGTCCTGGGGCGCGAAGGTGGACTGGACGACGGTAGCCTCTTCACCGGAGCCGAGAACGCGAACGTACTTCTCGCCGTCCGGAAACTTCCTTATCTCGACCTCAATCAGCTCGCCTCCAAGGGCCCTTATCTCGTCCTCAAGATGCCTGGCACCGCTTCCAACCACTATCATGAGCACCACCTCTTTGTCATGGGAATGTCTAATCCTTGCCTTAAAAACCCACCGTCATACCAGAAGAACGGCAATTATTCCGGCGAGGAAGATTCCATCGAAGGTTCCGGCCCCTCCTATGCTGACCATCGGCGCGCCGAGCCTCTTTATTCGGTTCCAGTTCATGAGGTCGGCCCCTATGAGAACCCCGAGGGTTCCGCTTATGTAGGCTATCGCGTTCGGGTTGCTCCCTCCCAGGAGCCAGCCGAGTGCTATAGCTATGATGGGCGGAAGGAAGAGCGGCATGGCTATGCCGAGACCCCTTACCGGCCGAGCAACGGCGTGGCTGAAGAGGGCCGCTATGAGAACTGCAAGGAGGGCATTGAAAAGCAGTCCCCAGTTGCCTTGATAGATCATTCTTAGGATCTCGTACAAGGCCACGCTAACGGGAACGATGGCCCCACCGACGTTCACTGCTATGATCACCTTCCTCTCCTCCCAGTCGAAGACGGGGACCGGATAGGGTATGCCGAAGAACCTCACCTCCCTCACTTTCAGAACGGGCTCGTAGGAGGTCTCCTCGGCCACGGGTATGTTGATAAAGCTCCCAAAAAGGGCCAGCAAGAAGAGAGAGTAAGCAACCTCAGGCGGAATTCCGAGTTTCTCAAACGCCGCCATGACCGCCCCGGAGAAAAAAACGAATGCAATGATGAAGATGAGTCCCATTATTATGAGCACCGGGAGCGAAACCGGAGGAACTATCAGGCGGCGGTTGCCCATCATCACAGCCTCCCGCCCTTTGAGGGCCTGGATTTCCGCTCTTACAATTTGAAGGGGAAGGAGGATATATAAAGCCTGCGCCGGGCAAGGGCGTCCCCCGAGTTCCTCAGGAAAAACTTTAAGTCCACCTCGCCGAAACCTCCAGAGGTGGTAGAGCAGATGAAGATTATCTGGTACGGACACGCGTGCTTTTGGGTCGAGACCAACGGCGTGAGACTGCTGATCGACCCTTACCCAGAGGTTGATGACGACAGGATAGGCGAGGTGGACTACATACTGATAACCCACGAACATACCGACCACTACGGCAAAGTAGAACTCCTCTCAAGGCTCCGTGGTGCCACGGTGATAGGGCCGAAGCCGGTTTACATGATGGCCCTCAGCGATGGAGTGACCAGGGTCAGAGAGATAAGGGACGGGGAAACCATCGAGCTCGAGAACGGGGTCAGAGTTACCGCCATCTACATGGAGCACCCCTCTAGCCAGTATCCGCTGGGCTATCTGATAGAGGGCGACAAGAGGCTCTTCCACACCGGCGATACATACTCAACCCCCACCCTTCAGAGGCTCAGGGGGAAGGTCGATGTCCTCCTCGTACCCATAAGCGGCCGCTCAACCGCCAACGAGCGCGAAGCGGCCCAGATAGTGGAGGACATCAGGCCCAGGATAGTTATCCCAATGCACTACGGGGTCTATGGAACGGGAAGTCCCGACAAGCTCCGCGAGGAACTCCAGAAAAGGCGTATCTGGGCCCTCGTCAAGCCCCTGGAGCACTACGAGGAGTTCACCGTCTAGCGGTGGAACCGATGCTCTCAACCGGGGTAAAATCACTGGACGAGCTCCTGGGTGGGGGCATCGCTCCCGGGGTTCTCACCCAGATTTACGGAGACTTCGCCACGGGGAAGACGACTCTGGCCCTCCAGATAGGCCTCCTGAGCGGGGGAAAGGTCGCGTACGTGGACACGGAAGGGGGTTTCTCCCCCGAGAGGTTGAGCCAGATGGCTAAAGCTAGGGGGTTCGAGCCGGAGGAGGCCCTTCAGCGCTTCATTCTCTTCACGCCCCTCGACTTCAAGGAGCAGCGCAGGACGATAGGGAGCCTGAAGAAGGTCGTGGATAGAAACTTCTCCCTCGTGGTTGTAGACTCAATAACCGCACACTACAGAGTGGAGGAAAGCAGGAAAGGCCTGAGCTCAGAACTCGGGAAGCAACTCCAGGTTCTCCTCTGGATAGCAAGGAAGAACGACGTCCCCGTCATCGTCATCAACCAGGTCCACTTCGACAGCAGGAGAGGGCAGATGAAGCCCGTGGCCGAGCACACCCTCAACTACAGGACGAAGGATATTCTGAGGCTCGACAAACTACCAAAGCCTGGCTTAAGGCTTGCCATACTCGAAAGGCACCGTCTCCGGCCGGAAGGTGGAATGGTCTACTTCAGGATTACCGAGAAGGGAATAGAGGACGTCGGGGACTGAGGGATATTACTCAACCGGTATTACGATTTGGCAATATTTAGAGAGTTTGAAAAAAGAAACGGCTCAAATCCGCTCGTAAACCTCCTGGACTATTCTCAGCACCGCCCGGTAGAGCTTCTCGCTTATTACGCCCTCCTCGTAGTGTTCAGCTAACTTCTCCTTGTCGATTATCTCCTTCTTGCCGTCGGGCCACCTGACTATGTCCACCTCGAGGTCCACGTAACGGGCCCTGTCCGGGTATATCTCGACCGGCGTGTTGATGTTGTAGTACTCGCCCTTCAGGTTGCCGTCGCGGTCGTAGTAGCGGTGCACGAACCACCACTTTCCAGCCTCTATCTCGGTTATCACGTAGTCGCCGAACTCTATGGGCAGGTCGAGGCCGTCGTAGAACTTGCCGGGCTTGAGGTGCCTCTTTACCGTGACCTTGAGCGGCTCCATTGACACCTCTTGAACCTCGCCGGGGCCTATCTTTATCCTCTGACCGTCCGGCTTGTAATGCTCCAGGCTGAAGAGCCAGCCCCTCCTCGGTCCCTTGTTCTCAACTAGGGCCTCCCAGAGCCCCTGCTTAACCTTCTCCCTCTGTCCAGGAACCCTGGAAAGTATCCCCTCCGCTATCTCGACAGCAAAGCCGAGCTCCAAATCGTACGCCTTGAGCTGGTGATGGCCATCAACGGTCGGAACGACCCTGTTCCGTATCTCGTCGAGCTTCTTCTTCGCCCCGCCGCCGAACTCGACCTCGTAGATGTTTCTTCCCTCAATGATGAGCGCGGGGGCGTCGTGGGAGTCTGCCTTCTTGAGGCTGTCGGCCAGCTTGGAGAGCTTTATTATCTCGTCTCTGAGGAGGTTCCAGTCCTTGTAGGCGGCGGCGGTTCTCCAGAGTATCCCCCACTCACCCAGATCGACGCTCAGGCCGAGAATGCGGAGCCTCTCGCGCTCGCTCTGCTCCCTTATCTTGCGGGATATCTTGACATGTCTCTGAGCACCAACGGGCTTGGGAATCAGCACGGCGTAGTCACCGGGAATTGTGAGCGTGACGCTCAGCTGGGGGAGAACGTTGTGCTTCTTGACCTGGACGAGGAGTTCATCACCCTCCCTCGCACGGGGAATGTCCTTAACGGGAATCGTACCTATCGCGCTCCCTATGTCCACGTAAACGTACCTTTCATCTCTCTGGACGACTATGCCCTTGTATATGCCGTAGAGCTGGTAGGGGAGCTTCCTGAAGAAGACGTCTATGAACTCCTCCTCGAGAACATCCTTGACGGCATCGACCTTCGTGCCAACGAGCACGACCCCGTGGTGATCCTTCTTGTCGTAAACATCGACGTCGAACTCGTCGTAGGTCTTCTCAAGCCCAAGCCTCTCAACGATCTTGTTGCTCGGCTGGGAAATTCCGAAGCCCCTGTCGAGGAACAGCTTGGTGAGGGCAGTGCTGTATATGCCCCTAACCCGAACTGTAACTCCTGTGTCTGTAGACACCTTCACCACCCCTCATCTTCTTTTCCACCACTCCTATGAGCGCCAGACCCTCCAGTATCTCGCCGGCGTTCTCGACGCCGCTCAACTTCTCCACGTTTCTCGCCTCGACCCAGAGCAGGCCCCTGGAGTGCCAGTCCCTCAGGGCCTCCTCGACCTTGTGCACGTCCCCTGGGTGAAGGTAAAGCCTGAGGAGGAACCGCTTGAGAGTATCGAGTTCGGCCTCAAGCGTCTTGATTTTTCTAAGCTCTTCCATTATACCAGCAGGTACCTTTTTCTCCTTTTCGCCTTCCGCCAGAAGAGCCATTCCCTCGACCTCACCCATCAGCTCACCGAGGGCCTTTCTGACCGCGTAGTCGTAGACTCTATGGAACTGGACGAGACGCTCCATGGTGGTCTCAAGCTTCATGCGGGCGTCGTAGTCGTCCCTGGACAGAAGGGAGAGCAGTTCCTCAAGCCTGAACTTCATTTGGTGCTCGTTTCGGTAAAGCTCCTTGGCCTGGGCCTCAGCGTGGCTTCCAATTCCGCTCATCTCTCGGTAGAGGGAGGAGGATACCTCGAGCTTCTCCCTTGATACGGCGTGAAGGGCCTTGATGGTTTCCAGAAGGGACTCTCTGTCTTTCTCACTGTAGAGCGCCGGAAATCTGGCCTCAAAAGCGGAGTGGAGAGACTCCAGGCGGGAAAGCTGGGCCTTAATTTCCTCTATGTTCATGGAAAACCCCCTGCTCTTAACTTGCCCCTCCACGTACTTGTAGTTTTCGATTAGGACTGTTAAACGAAACCACTTACCCAAAACCTTTTTTTAAGCCCTTCAATCTAATCAGTGCGGTGGTTGAATGACCCTCTACGACCGCTTCGGCCGGCCAGTAACGAACCTGCGCATCTCCCTCACCCAGGACTGCAACTTCCGGTGCTTCTTCTGTCACCGCGAGGGGCAGCACTTCAACGCGAGACTCGAGCTGACGCCCGCTGAAATAGAGAGGCTCGTCAGGATAGCCTCCAGGCTGGGAATAAGGAAGGTAAAGCTCACGGGCGGGGAACCAACCGTTAGGAGTGACATAATCGAGATAGTGAAGAGGATAAAGCCCTATGTGAAGGATCTAAGCATGACCACCAACGGGAGTCGCTTAAAGGAGCTCGCCAAGCCACTGGCCGAGGCCGGCCTCGACAGGGTGAACGTCTCACTTCACAGTCTAAGGCCGGACGTTTACAGAAAAATCACCGGCGTCGATATGCTCGATACCGTTTTGGAGGGCATTGAAGAGGCCGTCAAGTATCTCAGCCCGGTTAAGCTCAACATGACCGTGATGAGGGGCTTAAACGACGCCGAGATATGGGAAATGATCGACTTCGCGGCAAAGACAGGGACGATTCTCCAGCTTATCGAGCTGGAAGCGCCGAGGGAGATGACCCAGACGGGCTTCTTCAGGAAGTACTTCTATCCCCTCAAGCCAGTGGAGAGAGAGCTGGAAAAGAGGGCAGTTGAGGTAAGGGAGAGGAGAATGCACAGGCGGAAGAAATACTTCGTCCCCACGGATTATGGCATTGCGGAGGTTGAGGTGGTCAGGGCGATGCACAACACCGTCTTCTGCGCCAACTGCACGCGCCTGAGGGTTACCTCGGACGGCAAGTTCAAGACCTGCCTTCTGAGGAAGAACGACCTGGTGGACTTCGCCTCGGCACTGAGAAGCGGCGCGAGCGATGCCGAGCTCGTGGGCATCTTCCGAGAGGTTGTCCAGATGAGGGAGCCGTACTGGAAATAGTTTAATACCCCTCCGATCAATGGAGAATGGTGGGGGGCCATCGATGCGGTAACTTTCGTTGAGGGACTCCTGCTGGCAGGGGTGTCAGGGTACCTGCTCGTCAGGATATGGCTTCTTCACCTCCGAGGCGAATCCCAAAAGGTAGAGTACTCTCTTGAGCTGTCGGTAGTCTTCACCCTCTTCACGCTGGCAGGCATTGCCCTGACACTCGGCGCGTTCCTTGGGAGCATCCCCCCAAGGGCCCCTGAAATCGTTGCACTGGCGGCCTTTGTTACCATATCCCTGCTCGCGATGAGGGAGCTTTTCAGGGGAACCCCCCGGATACTCCCGATGCCAGGAGTTGGGATAGGAGAGTCCAGTGTTTTCCTAGTGGAAAACGAGGACGAGGCGGAGATGGTGCTGAAAATACTCCACCTCAAGAAGGTGCCTTTGATGGTCATAAGCAGGAGACCCCGCGAGGAATGGATTTCGACCTTCGGATTCCAGCCCAACGTGTTCCTCTGGCTCAGCAACGTGCGACATCCCCTGGCGGTCAGTCCAAGCAGTCTCCACGTTCTAAGGGAAGAGGCAGTAAGGTTCATGAGGGAACACCCCGGAGGGGCGGTTTACGTCGAGGGTATCGAGTACCTTATGTTCTACTCCGACTTCAGAGCGATAGCTAAGTTCCTCTTCACCCTGCGGGACTACGCCCTTGCCGCAGGGGCATATATGATAGTTATGGCTTCACCAGAGCTCCTGGGTTCAAAGAGGTTTGCAGTGCTGGCGAGAGAATTTAAAAGGCCAGATTTCAGGGAGATCGAGGATATTCTCTCAGAGAAGGCGTTCTTCGGAACCGTACGGAGGGAGGACCTCGAGAGGCTCACAGGAAGTGAAAAATCGGGAGAAGATGATAATGCCGGCGGTAAAGGTAGCAAGGACTGAAGCAGAGTACGCGAAACGGAAGCTGAAAAAGCTGAACCTCTACGACGGGAAGAGAAGGCCAAGGAGGGAGGGTAACTTTGTCCTCCTACCGGTCATTGAGGACGAGAGGGCTCACTCGCTCGGCTACGAGGTTCTCCCGGTGGAGCTTCCCCTCAGGCCGGAGAGGCAGATTTACAGGAACCTTGAGAGCGTCTTAGCTGAAAGGCTGAGCGCGGAGGAGCTGAAACACCTCAGGAGGTACGACGTCGTCGGTGACATAGCGATAATCCAGATTCCACCGGAGCTTGAGCACCGCGTTGATGACATCGTCTGGGGGCTGAGGAAGGTCCACCCGTTCCTGAAAGTCATTGCCAAGAAGGGCTTCCACGAGGGAGCGTTTAGGATAAGGGACTACTCGATAATCTGGGGCGAGAACAGGCTCGAAACTGTCCACAGGGAGAACGGCGTCGAGATCAAAGTTGACCTCTCCAGGGTTTTCTTCAACCCGAGGATGAAGGGCGAGCGCTACCGCTTAGCCCAGCTCGTCCGCGACGGCGAGAGGATTCTGATTCCCTTTGCAGGGGTTCTGCCCTATGCGCTCGTCATAGCGCGCTATAGAAAGGCCAAGATAACGGCGGTGGAGCTGAACAGGGACGCCTACGAGCTCGGCCTTGAGAACATCGAGCGGAACAGGAAGAGGCTGAGGGGCGAGATAGAGTTCATACACGGCGATGCCTTCAAGGTTCTCCCCCAGTTACCAAATTATGACCGCGTGGTAAGCCCGACGCCGAGGGGCGTTGATGCCCTCGCCCTAACGCTGGGCAAAGCCAAGAGGTGGCTCCACTACTACGACTTCGTGCATGAGAGTGAGCTTGACGCCTTCCGAAGAAGAATCCTTGAGGAGTGCGCAAAGCTCGGAAGGGACTGCTCGGTGAGGGTGAAGAAGGTGAGCGACTTCAAGCCGCACGTCTTCAAGGTGTGCGCCGATATCGAATTAAAAGAAGGATAAAGAGCAGTTCCTTCACTTCTTCCCGAGGAAGTCAAACAGCGTCGCCTGCTTGCCCTTCTTCTTTTCGGACTTCTTCCTGCCGAGGGGCTCGATTTCTTTCTCGGCCTCTTCAAGTTCTTTCTCCGTGAGTTCCCCTTCAGCCGTCTCGGGTTTGGCAACTTCCCCGGTCTCTTGCTCCTCAGCAGTAGGAGCCTCTTTGGCTTCTTCCTTCGCCCTCGCGAGGCCCTCGCGGACGCTCTCCTCCAGCCTGCCCCGCTCCTTGAGCTTCTTCTCGATGTTCATCGCCTTGCCCCAAATCGTCCTGGCCTTCTCTGAATCCCCTGCCAGAAACTCGACCTCTTTCTCGCTCAGGTCGAGGAAGACTGTGAAGTGCGCCGCCAAATCGGGGTTGTTCTCGAAGATTACCCTGAGGTAGTGGAGCGTCTCCAGGGCTTCTGGCCTCGCCATGTGCATCTCGCTCATGACCTTCTTGACTATCGAATCCCTCAGCGAGCGCTCCGCCTTGCTCTCGGTGAGGAGCTTTATCGTCTTCGGCGGGTAAATCCTCACGAAGCCCTTCTTCTTAACCCCCGCGACGGCAACTCCAGCGGTCATCATGTCGGTGGCGTACTTCCATAGCGAGTAGTTCCCTGTCCTCTGTGCCCTGCCGAGGTATATGTCGGCCCTGCTGAGGGCCTCGTAGGCTCTTGCTATGTCCTCCGGCCTGTAGTAGACGTAGGGGACGTTCTCGTCTATCCACTGGAGGAGCTCGTGGGGAAACATGTCCACGCCGAGAGTGGCCATCTTGGCCTTCTTCGCGTTGTCCGTGGCGAATATCTGCGCCAGCGCCTGGAAGACGCTCTTCTCCACGTCGCGGTAGGCGAGAACCTGAACCGCGTCCTCAGTTCCGCCGGTAACCACCGTCTGGAGGTCGTTTATGGCCGCCCTCAAATCACCGCTGGCGCGCTTGGCTATCTCGTATAGAATTTCCTTCGGGACGGTCTTGCCCTCGCGCTTGAGAATCCGGATCAAAGCTTTGATGATGTCCCTCTGCGTTAGGCGCTTGTACTCGACTATCTGCGCCTTGTTCCTTATCTCCCTCGGCACCTCCCAGTAGTGGTTGGCGCTCATTATTATCGGGTTCCTGGCCCTGTCGATGAGCTTCGCTATCTCCCTCGCCCCGCTCGGCTCGATGTTGTCAGCTTCATCGAGGAATATCAGCTTCCTCCTCTTCCCGAGGATGTCGAGCGTGTAGGCTGCCTGGACGTAGCGCTCTATCTTCTCAAAGGTTCTCTCATCGCTCGCGTTCAGCTCGATGACCTCGAAGCCGTACTCATTTGCTAAAGCGTAAACCGTCGTCGTCTTGCCCACTCCCGGCGGACCTGCCAAGATCAGCGCCTTCTTCTTCGGCGGGTTGCCGTGGAGCCAGGCCTCCACCCAGGCCCTCACCTGCTCTATGGCCCTCTCCTGGTTCACTATCTCGCTGAGCTTCCTCGGCCGGTACTTCTCAACCCAGGGCACTTCCTGCATGGCCATCACTTGCCCATAATCGTGAACTGCGCGAGTAAAGCCTCAAGCTGTATCATCTCGTTCGCCCCTTCAACGAGGCGGAAGTTGTACTCGCCTATCTTGTCGGCCAAAGCCACCTTTCTGTCCTCCGGAATCGGCAGGTTGAACACTTCCTTGTGCATCTGAATCAGCACGTCCTCGCCGCTGAGGCCCTGTTTGAGGAGTATCTCGCGGAGCTTCTCCCTCGCCTTCAGGAAGTTGCCCTCCAGAGCGAGTTGCATCATCTCGCGGACGTCCTCTGGCCTGGCCCTGCTTGCCACAAGGAAGACGTTCTCATCGGTTATCTTCCTGTCGAGGGCCGCTGCCGCCTGCAGTACGTTTATCGCCCTCCTGAGGTCCCCCTCGGCGACGTACAGTATGGCCTGCAGGCCGTCCTCGGTAAGCTCCAGCCCCTCGTTCTCGGCTATGTACCTTATGCGCTTCGCTATGTCCTCGTCGCTCAGCGGCCTGAAGCGGAAGATGGCGCATCTCGACTGTATGGGTTCGATGATCTTTGAGGAGTAGTTGCAGTTGTGGCTGATGAGGCCGTTTGAGATGAAGCTGTGGTCCCTCGCGCAGGTGACGTCGTAGACGTCGAGGTACCCCAGGTTTTCCTTCCGGATTACCTTCTCGACCACGTAGCCGTCGAGGGTTCTCTCCCGGAGGAATTCCTCGAACGTCATGAAGTCCCTCGTCAGGCCAATCTCTTTACCCTTGAGCCTGCTGACCACGAAGTCCCTCTTGACGCCCAGAAGCCTGGCGGCGCTGGTCGGGTTGGACGACGTTGCCAGCTCAACGGCCTTCTCTGCCAGCTCCGGGAGGACGATCTCCTTGTAGGCGAGCTTGATCCTGAGGTACTCCCCAACGAGCCTCGCGTGGCTGTCCTTGGCGTAGGCGTAGCCGACCCTGCTGAGGAAGCGGAGGTAGTTGGCGTCGTTGGGAGTAACCACGAGGCGGACTATGAACCTGTCGCCCACGGGCGAGACCGTGACCCTGGACTCGACGTCGAATTCCCTCAACAGCTCGGAGAGGTCGTTGAAGAACTCCGTCGTGAGCTCAAGGCTCTCGCGGGTCGCGCGCATCTCAAGCTTTATCCCGTTGAAGTTGTAGCGCCTTCCGCCCGGCCTTGTCCCGTCGGCGCCGAAGAGGCCGCGCAGGAACTCCCTCTTGACGAAGAGGCTGCCGTTCTTTATCCACTCCGGCACGCGGTAGCCCCTGCGCGTTTTGTTGCCGGCCTCGACACCCCAGTAGCGCATGAGGGCATGGAAGGCCGAGCTGTCCACGTAAAGCATGTGGATTCTGCCCTTAACAGGCCTCCCGTTGATTTCCGAGCTGGATTCGCGCTCGATTATCTCAGAGGGTGAAAGGCCGAGCTTCCGGAGGTCTTCGGCGAGCATCTCAAGCTCTTCCCTGTCCGAGTTGAACCACACCCTTACTCCCTTGGCCAGGTGGCCGTCCCCGAGCAGGAATCCAAGAACCCTCGCGAGGATTCCGGCCCTCTCGTCGTCGTAGCGGACGAGCCACTTCTCCCTGACCTCGCGGAGTATGTCGTAGGCCATTCCGCTGACCTCGCCGGCCAGGAGCTTCCTGACGGTGGTGTAGCTTATCCTTATCCCGAACTCCTCCTCAAGGGCCCTCTTCACGTCCATCGGGTTCCTCAGGGGCCTTCCTTCACGAACCTTCCTGACGAGCTGGGCCTTCCCCGAAATCCTCCTCTCGACGTAGCCCTTCTCCTCCAGGGACTTCAGGAGCTGGTTGATCCTCACGCGGGAGAGGCCGGTCTTCAGCTGGAGCTCCTCCCTCGAAATCCACTCCCCTGGCGTTAGCTCAAGTACCTCCGCCTCCCTCGCCGTGAGGCCGTTCTCCATCTCCGCCTTGAGCTCCAGTGCCCTCGCGAGGATTTTCTCCTTCTCCCTGGTCAGTAGCTCCCGGAAGGTTCTGGCCTCGCCAAGGGGCTTGAGCCCGTGCTCCCTTTCGATCTTCTCCAGGAAGGCGTAAAAGTCCCCCAGGTCAATTATCGGCCTCGGGTCCTCCTCGTAGGGGGTTCCCTCAAGCGTTGGCCTGACGAGAACCTCCGAGCCCTCCTTGAGGTCGTACGTCTGAACCCAGCCTTCAGGGGTGAGGAACATGTGGTCGCCGGTTGCCTCTATCGTCCTTCCGCTCTCAAGGGTCAGCCCGAAGACCGGGTGGCCCACAATCCTGGAGTTGAAGGCAACGGCGGCAATAACCGTGTCCCTCCCGGCGCGGTTGCTGACCTCCCTCAGGAGCCCCCTCTCAAAGTGTCCCAGGAAGTCCCTTATCCTGACCTCCCTCTCGTCGGGGGTGTATATCCTCGTATCGCCGGTAACGCAGCTCAAGATAAAGCGGACGTTGTTGGAGAACATCTCCATCGTTCTCCTCAGGGCCTGCTGGGCATCCTGGGTCAAAGCGTCTGCCTCGTCGAGGAAGATTATCTTGAAGCTCGCCCCCGCGACCGGCTTAGTCCTTGCAAATTCTTTCACCTTCTCTCGGATAACGTTTATCCCGCGTTCATCGCTTGCGTTCAGTTCCAAAAAGTTGTGCCTCCAGTTCTCGCCGAAGAGCTCGCGAGCGAGGGCCAGAGCGGCGGTCGTGTTGTGGAGAACCGTCGGGAGGTTCCCACCGATGAAGTTGTGGTAGCCGGGAACGTGCAGGTCGTAGATCACAAAATCTCCCCTGAGCCTCTCGACCTCAACTATCTCGTCCCACACGAGCTCGTTCTGGGCGAGGAAGATCAGATAGGCCACTCCCCTCTTGAGCTTCTCATCATTCAGTATGCCCCTGAGGAGTCCCAGCTCCGCCTTCCTGATCTCCTCTAGGGCCGCTATCTTCTCCGTGTTGCCCTCAAGGATTATCCTGACGCTTGAGTTCCACGTCCCAACGAGCCTTCCAATCTCCGCATAGCTGGAGTACTTCATGGCAAAGAGGCGCATTGCCTCTACCGTCTCCTCAAGGTCAATGCCGAGTGCCTTTGCTATTCTCAGGTAGTTCCTCAGGCTCGGCTTCCTCTTGCCCCTCACGTACTCGAGGATCCTGTCGGCCCTTATCCCGGTCTTCTCCGCTATCTCCTTCCTCCTCTCCTCGACCTGGTTCCAGTCTATCAGAATGCTCCTCGACAGAGCTTTTTCCAGCTTCTCAAGCTCATCGAGGCGGTGGTAGATTTCCTTCATGAGCTCCCAGGATATTTTCCTGGCTTTCTCAGGGCTCCAGCGGGCTTTGTCATCTGGGAACCTCAGCTTGAGCCTGTCCCTGACGTAGGAAATCAGCTCCCTGTCAGCGTAGAGGGAACCGACGTTAGGGTTGGGGTTCCTTATGAGTGCCTCCGCTTTCCTTCTCTTCTCCTCAATCGAGAATCCAACCTCAGCCAGGAAGCGCGACACGTTGTTCGAGCCGGATATGACGACGTAGTAGTAGGGACGTTTCTTCACGCGCCTTTCCTTGACCTTGGCCGTGATTCCCAGCCCGGCGAGGGCGTAAGAAATCTGCTCCGCCATCTCCCTGCTGGCGGTGGAGAGGACTATACCCCCCCTCTCAACGCCGGCGTCGCAGTCGAAGTAGGCCCTCAGGAAGGAGCGTAGGCCCCTCCACCCC
>NZ_SNUD01000004.1:0-127610 GCF_012027285.1 Thermococcus sp. MV11 | reverse complement strand
GGAGGGCAGTACACCCGGGATCGCTGGCGGGCTTAACTTCCGGGGTCGAAACGAGACCGGGTGTGACCCCGCCGCTATGACCGCCGTACCGATACATACCTGCCGCGGAGGGTTTATAAAGTTTACGGTCAAAGTGGGCATCGATGGAGGGGGAAATACTGGAACTGTTGAGGCTGGAGAGAGCGAGAGAACCGCTCAGTCCGGGGAAAAGGCTAAGAGAGTTTCAAAAGAGGATACAAAGTTTGAAAAACGGCGATGAGGTTGAGGTAGCAGGATTTCTAATCGGGAGGAAACCGCCAGGCGCCCCGCTCGACGGTGCCTACTATCTCCTCTCACCCATTCCGCCCTCGGAGCTCGCGTCGCTCGGGAAGAACGAGTTCAGGACGTACCTGGTAATCAGAGCCACTGAGATGACCAAGATGAAGGGCGAGGTCAGGCCGGGAAGCCACGTCTTGGTCAGGGGCATCACCGACGCCTATCCCTGGGGCAACCTCAGAATGGTGCACGCAAAGGAAATAGAGGGAAGAGACTACTCGGACTACTGGAGGGACTACAGCGAGTTCGCTCTCAGCGGGCGTGAGGTGGGGGAGCTGTTTGAGAACACCGTTTACCTGCGCGATGACATGAGGAAAGCCCTCATCTACTCCCTCTTCGGCGTGCCCTACACCCCCCTACCGGAGACGCGGAGCTGGGGGGAGGGCTTTGGGTACACGGTCTACCGGTACGGGGAAGGAACGGGCCTCCTGGCCCTGTGGAAGGCCCTGAAGTACCTCTACAAGGGCCTGCCCTGGGAAGTGAGGCTGAGCAGGAAGAGGGTCATCGAGACCGAGGATCCGCTCCTGGGAATCGATTTTAGACTGGGCAACCCGAACGGGAGCGACGTGAAGTACTACACGCCCCTCACCAAGAAGGCCCTCTCAGCCCTGCCCAAGTGGGTGGAACCCTTCCTGACGGGCAAGAGGTCGATAGGATTAATTCCCGAGAACCGCGAGCCGAACCCGCGGGACGCGCTGGCAAGGATATCGGAGACACCCTTCGTCCTGGTGCCGTGGGAGGAGAAGCCTTACTTCGAGGAGAGTAGAGAGTTCCGCCAGCTCCTCCCCAACCTCCTGGTCACCGTGTTCCTCCACAGGGCAAAGGTTACTTCCCTTGGGGGCGAGGTGATGCGGGAGTTCAGGGAGAGGTACATTGAACTCAGGGAGTGGGGAAGGAGGGAGTACGGGAGGGAGTTCGAGGTTCTGAGCGTGCCATCGAGTTTCCTCAACAACAGAACCCGCTACGTTCTCGATGCGAGGCTCTTCGGAGCGGTGAGCAGGTTCCGGGGGGAGCCCGGGAGGCGAGTGGTCAGGGAAGTGGTGGGAATAAGCGAGGCCATAATAAACGACTGGGCCGTCGTCATCAAGGAGAACCCCGAAATCCTAATATCCCTCGAGCGGGAGTACGAGAGGTACGTTCCTCGGGACGTCAGGGCACAGAGGGCGCTCATGCTTATATACGACATCGCGGCCACGAGCACTGAGGGCGAGATGACCGCGGAGGAGGTCGTTCGGACCCTCGTGAGCCGCGGGTTCAGCAGGACGGACGCCCTTGAACTGCTGGAGAGGTTCATAAAAACCGGATACCTTTACGAGCCGTTCCCCGGAAAGCTCAAGCTGGTGCGGTGATAGAATGGGAAAGAAGTTCATCAGGCAGAGGGAGCAGAGGGAAAAGAGGAGAATAGCCCGGGAGAGAATCGAGACGCTCTTCACGCTGGCGGAGAGGGCCTTCCCCTACGAGCCGGAGCTGGCCAACAGGTACGTGGAGATAGCGTTAGCGGTTCAGCAGAAGGCAAGGATAAGAATGCCGAGGAAGTGGAAGAGGCGGTACTGCAGGCGGTGCCACTCGTTCCTCGTTCCCGGAAAGAACGCCCGCGTCAGGCTCAGGAGCAGGCCGTACCCCCACGTGGTGGTCAAGTGCCTCAACTGCGGTCACATAATGCGCTACCCGTACCTGAGGGAGAAGAAGGAGAAAAGAAAGGGGGTGGGGCGTTAGGTTATTTTAGCCCCTGATTTGAGCCTAGGAAGGCGTTGGTGGTGCCCAGCGTGAATCCTCAAGGGCCGAACTTTCCAGGCCCGCGTGAGCCCGGCACGTTTGCCCTTATCGCGTCTCGGCCGCTGGTGTAGGCCTCGCGCAGCATAGTCTTTATCTGGTTCATCATCTCCTTGGCTTCATCGTACTGACCGTTCTTTATGGCCTCCTTGAGCTGCTCCATCAGGGCGTTTATGGCGCTCACGTCTATGCCAGCCTTTTCCATCACCCTTATCTGGGCCTCCAGCTTCTCCATCTCCACCTCAAGCGCGAGCCTCTGGTTGGTTTTCATGGCGACCCTCATCTCACCGTTTGCCATCTTGAGGGCAAATTCCGTCTGAGCCTGGAGCTTAACCAAGGTTCCATAGGCTTCTTCGTACCGTCCCTCCTGGATACTCTGGTTAGCGGTCTCCATGAGCCGCTCCATCAGACGAACCTGCTCCATCAGCCCCGTGGAGTTGGTGACGTTCGCTATCGCCTCAATCTCCATCAGCCTCTCCCTCACCTGCTCCATTAGCATAAGAACGTCCTCCCTGGTGACGTTGGCCCTGACCTCTTTGGAGGTGCAGTTGCAGGCGCGGAGCTGGTTCTTGACCTGTTCCATCACGGTCTCGGAGGCGTTGGTGGAAATCAAAGTCACGTTCCTGACCTGGAGTCTCTCCATCAGGCGGGTCACGTTGGTGCTGGCGTTCACGTAGGTTATCATGGCACCGTTCTGAACGGCTATCCTAAGGGCGTTCCGAATGGCGAGGGTGTCGTTGCCGGCAACGACAACGCTTCCGTTGAACTGGAGCTGGAACCTGACCTGGGCCTGTTCCATCACCATAATGTTGGTCTCGTACCTGTTCTGGCCGCCCCAGCGTTCAACGGTTATCCCCAGCTCCTGAAGGTCACTGACGTACTCCTCCACGACGGCCTCAGGACCGCCGATTATGATGACCTCGTCCGGGGCGTAGCTCATGATCTCAGCCGTAACGTTCGGGTCGTAAGTTCCCCACGTCGTCGTGACAACCACAGCCCCCGTCTCGTTGGCGAGGTACTCCGCAATGGCCTTATCGGCCGCGTTGTCGCTCACGAGTATGACTGTCACGCTCGTCTCAGCACTGACGCTGCTGATCGTGAACGGCATCGCCAACATCAGCAGTCCGAACAGGACCGCCACCACTTTCTTACCCATCATAGCTCTTCACCTCGGTCCTCCCTATGAGAAAAGCCTTATTTAAGCTTTTTTCAGGAAATCGTCAATTTAAGTTGGCGATTGTTTAGAAAAAAGCTCTGAAAATCGGTTTCCATTTTTTAACCGTTAATGAAGGTTTTACAACGTTTAATTGCGTTTAACGAAAGCCCGTCGAGGTTAAAACGCGGAAAGAAAGAAGAATCTGTGGCAGTTCATCAAACCCCGTTCAATCCCGTCCTATAATGGCCACGGCCCGGACGGGACTTCCCGAGCCGCCCTCTATTCTCAGGGGGAGACCCACGAAGGTGAACCTCCTGCCGATGAGGGAATCAAGGTTGACGAGGTTCTCGAAGATGGGGACCTCTTCACTCAGGAGTATCCTGTGGACGGCCTCATCGCCGATGCTCATCGCGTCGGTACCCACGGCTTTTACACCCTCTGCCACTAGGAAGAGCGCCACCTCGGGCGAAAGCTCCCTGCCGCCCGTCAGGAACAGGACGATCCTGTCATAGTAGCCAGAGTCGGGTATCTCATCGAGCCTGACATTTCCATCGCCGTTCCTGACGTCCAGAACGAGACCCTCCCCCATGAAGCGTTCGAGGGGCATCTCGTCGATGGTTCTGCCGTCGGGAACGAAGTGGGCCGGAGCATCGACGTGGGTTCCGGTGTGCTCGCCCATCTTCAGAACGTTCATGTAGTAGCCGTCCCTGTCGATGACCGCCCAGAGCCTGACGCTCACCGGCGGGTCGTCTGGATAGACGGACGTGTCCTCGGAGATTGGGACGGAGAGATCGATTATCATAGCCACACCAACCCTTTTTAACCCTCCAGATTAAAAACCCTGCGGTGATGGCCGTGGAATGCACGAAGGACTACTGCGTCAAGGACATCTCCCTCGCCCCGAGCGGGGAGAAAAAAATTGACTGGGTGTCAAGGTTCATGCCGGTCCTTCAGCATATAAGGGCCGATTTCGAGGAGAAGAAGCCATTCAAAGGGATAAGGATAGCGACCACGCTACACCTTGAGATGAAGACCGCTTTTCTGCTCCTAACCCTGAAAGCGGGCGGTGCAGAGGTTTCAGCAGCGGCGAGCAATCCGCTGTCAACGCAGGACGACGTCGTCGCGGCTCTGGCAAAGGCAGGGGTGAAGGTCTACGCGATTCGGGGAGAGAGCCGGGAGGAGTACTACGAGAACATGCACCGCGCTCTGGACATAAGGCCCAACATCATCATCGACGACGGGGCAGACATGATAAGCGTTGTCCACAGGGAAAGGACGGAGCTTATCGACGAAATCTGGGGCGCGAGCGAGGAAACCACAACCGGCGTCATAAGGCTCCGCGCGATGGAAAGGGACGGCGTGCTGAAGTTTCCGATAATAGCGGTGAACGACAGCTACACGAAATACCTCTTCGACAACCGCTACGGGACGGGACAATCGACCTGGGACGGAATAATAAGAACCACCAACCTTCTGGTGGCAGGCAAGAACGTCGTCGTTGTCGGCTACGGCTGGTGCGGAAGGGGCATAGCGATGCGCGCCCGGGGACTGGGAGCGACGGTCATAGTTGTGGAGGTCGACCCGATTAGAGCGTTAGAAGCGAGAATGGACGGGTTCCTCGTCATGGACATGAAGGAGGCCGCTAAGATAGGCGACATCTTCGTTACATCAACGGGCAACATAAAGTGTATTCGCAGGGAGCACTTCGAGCTGATGAAGGACGGCGTTATAATGGCTAACGCGGGCCACTTCGACGTGGAGATATGGAAGCCGGACCTAGAGGCACTAGCCGTTGAGATAAGCGAGCCAAGGCCCAACATCACCGAGTACAAGCTGGCAGATGGAAGGAGGCTGTACCTCCTAGCGGAGGGCAGGCTGGTGAACCTCGCCGCGGCCGACGGCCACCCGGCGGAGATAATGGACATGAGCTTCGCCCTGCAGGCGAAAGCGGCAGAATACATAAAGGAGAATCACGAAAAGCTTGAGCCAAAGGTTTACGTCCTTCCAAGGGAGATCGACGAAATGGTGGCGAGAATCAAGCTGAGAGCGATGGGAATAAGGATTGAGGAGCTCACGGAGGAGCAGAGGAAGTACCTTGAGAGCTGGGAGCACGGAACTTGATCTTAGGCCATAAAGAGAACGTATCTCTTGCCCCCCTCCACCCACTCTTTTTCCTTCGTGAGAATCCGAGTCTCCCAGGGGGATCTAAGCACCACCACCGCAGGAACGCCCTCCTCCCAGCCAAGCCTGAGCAGAACGGGCCTTTTTACCGGTGAACCACCCATCAAACCAAGCGTAATCCCCCTCTCGTCCCTGCCGAGGTACTCGACGGTGAAAGAATCGCCCGCCGTCATGTACGTCCTCAGCACGAGAAACGTTTCGGAGGCATCTTCCAGCTTCTCCCCCTTGGCCCGGGAGAACGAAGAGGCCACCGCAACCGCCGCACCCAGCAGGAACGGTGTGAGGAGATAGAAAGGGAAGGCCCTTTCGGGCAATTCTGCCCAGGAGCTCCAGCGGAGGACCAGGAAAAGGTAGCCCGCGCCGAGGGGAACCGGAAAGAGAGCTTCCTTAATGGCAGATAACGCGGAGGATTCAAGCTCTTCCCGAGATATTCCGGCGCGTAATGCCGTCTCGCTTTCCTGAGTTATCCAGTCAATGTGACTGACAATCAGCAGGACGGTGA
Source organism: Thermococcus sp. MV11 (assembly GCF_012027285.1). NCBI lineage: Archaea > Methanobacteriati > Methanobacteriota > Thermococci > Thermococcales > Thermococcaceae > Thermococcus > Thermococcus sp. MV11. The sequence continues at coordinate 121,683 of NZ_SNUD01000004.1, read as the reverse complement.
TGTAGAGAACTCCTCCCAGCGTGTACCCTGTGAGCAGTCCCACTGGAAGTCCGTAGAGGGAGGGGAGGAGGTACAGGGCGAACTGAATTCCAACGGTCTTCAGAGCGCTCTCCGCGAACAGGTAAAGGCCCAGGGAAAGAAGAGCAGAGACCAGAAGCAGGAGAGGAAACGGGGGAATCCAAACCCCGATGAGCTCGTGAAGGTAAGCAGATACCAGGAAACCCCCCGTTCGGTGGGAGAACAGCCACGCCAAGGGAAGGGAAGAGACCGCCACCAGGAGGTACTCAACACGGCGGAGCGAAAGCTCAAAGCGCACTGAAAACACCCCCCACGACCTTTTTCACAGCCACTCCAACGTCCTCCCCCAGTGGATTCCAGTGAACCACCGATGCCTTTAGGCCCTCGGAGAGTCCTTCCTTGTGGAGGGCAGAGAGCGCGAGCGGAACGTCTCCAAACTGCCCGTACGGATTAACGTCCACCACCACTACCCTACAGTCGAACGCGGTCCTGAGCCTCTCGATGGCGTTTTTGACATCATCAAGGTTGTAGGGGGTCAGATTGGTCACGAGAACAGCCACCGCCACCCCTCCCCTCACCGAGGTTCTGGAGCGCTCAACCGCAAGGGGAAGCGATTCCTCGTGGTGGACCGACGGGCCAGCGGACAGCACGGCCCGGGCGAACGTTGATACCGCCTGAACCCCGCTTCTCGGCGTGATAATCCTCCGGGAGCCCACGAGATAGAGGCCCACCTTGAAGTCGTTTCTGAGGAGAAGGCTCACGAGGGACATAACGAGACCCAAGGAGCTTTCAAGAGAGCCATGGAAAGCGCTTCCAACCGCCGTACTCTCCGTCGTGTCCAGGTAAACCATCACGGTGGCGCGTCCTTCGGGCTCGTACTCATTGACGAGAACCTTCCCAAGCCGCGCGGTTGCTTTCCAGTTTATCGTCCTGAGAGAATCCCCAGGCCGGTACTCCCTTATCTCCCTGAAGTCCGTCGAAGTCGGCCCCAGAGGTGCCACGTGGTTCGAGGCCCTCCTCTCCCTGGTCCGGAGCTTTGAAAGAATCAGCCTCCGAATCCCGCCAACCCTGGGATAAGCCTCGATCTCCACCTCCTCCCCGGCCAGAACGTAGGTTCCGTCCTTTATCCCCAGAAAGTCCCGCCCTATTACCTCAACCGGCGAAAGGGAGTGGGAACCCTTTTTTAGGGGGTGGATCTTATAGCTGTACTCCACGACCAGCCTTTTCCCGGGCTTCTTGAAGAAGACGTGCCTGTTCTTTCCCACCACCTCCAGCCCGGGCGAGGTGACGTCTCCAATGAACACGAAGCCGGAACCTCCCTCGACCACTAGGCGAACCCTAACTTCCGCCGTCCCCCCCACAGCCAGCTTTCTGCTCCCAACGTCCCTCTCGACGACGATGCCGGAGGGAGGTTCCGAGAGAATGCCGTAAACAAGAACCGACGCTGGGATAAAGCTGGCGTAGGCCAGCCCGACGACGCCCGTTAGGATTGCCAGCGAGAACGGGGCCAGGGTGAGCAGAACCAGCCACGTCAGCCGTTCCATTTCCCGATCCCCCCGTGGGCTTCGAGCCTCTTGACCAGCTCCTGAACCAGCAGGGCCCTCCTTTCCTTCTCTTCCTCTGCCTTCTTTTCAACCAGCCAGGGAGGTGCCAGAGGGGAAACGGGGGATTCCCGGTAATTGGCAACGGGCCGTATTATCTCCTCAAGGTGGGAATCGTAAAGTCTCTTCGGGGAGTTCCTTATGATGAACACCAGCAGAGGCGCCCGGTCACCCTTCTCGACGAACGCCCTCACTACCCGCCCCAGGTCCCTGGAGTAGGTGTCCTTCCTTGGCTCCAGGTCGGGTAGGGGCAGTAGGCCCATCTCCCTTCTGCCAGTTCTCTTCGAGGAGACGTAGCTCGAGACAAGGTATACCAGATAAAGCACGGCCAGGGAGGTGAAGAGGTATGAAACGAGCACGAACGAGGAACCTCTGGAGGGATAGGCGAGCATAAACGATGATATCGCCCCAACGGCCGTAACCCCAAGGAAGTTCCTCTCGAGAAAGTCGTTTTCGTACCGGACGCGGAGAACGTAGGCGATGAGGTAAACGATGGCCACCCAGGCAAGGAACGACACCGCAAAGAGCCGGAACCACGAGTCGGAGCGGAACAGGAAAATCGCAAGCGACATTATGGCAAAACCAAGACTCCTGGCCAGTAGATCCCTGTACCTCTCGACGTATTTTGCCGTTCCGGCAACTGCCGCACCGGCACCGAAGAGCAGGCCAGTATGAAAGTCCATGGACATGAACCCCAAGACGCTCCAGGTGAACATGTTACTCGCGAAGCTCCTGAGTTCGTCGCTTATTCTAAGTTTAGTCATTCAACCACCCCCAGTTCCCTCAACTCCTCGAGGAGAGCGATGAAATCGTCCTTCCCAACCGGGTGTTCCGAGTACCTTGCCCTGACGAAGACCCGGGTGATCCCGCGCAGAGGTTTTCCGTCGAGACCCCTCTCCTCAAGCAGGTGCTCGATCTCAATGGGCGTCATAGGTCTCTCCGGAACGCCGTTGGAGGAAGCGAACGGAAGGAAGTGAAGCTCGTAGGCCTTAATCACCGCCTCCCTCGGGGGGAGGACGTACAGCTCGATCTCCTGACCTCCAGCGGAAAGGACGTGGCGGCCCTCTCCAAGCTCCAGCGTGAACTCCCTTCCGAATCCCAGCGATTCGCCGTCGAGGAACAGCTCCGCCTCGTCAGAGAGGGAAACCTTAACCGCCTCACCCGGAAGAAACACCCTGCGCGAGGGCTTCAAGAACTCCACTCTCCCCACTGACAGCTTAAGCTGTGGAACGAGCCTCAGCTCGGCCCGTTTCTTCGAGTAGACGCTGTATCCTGCACCGGCGATAGCGATGACTGCCAACAGCGGGAACAGCACCCTAAAGATTCCGGCGAAGGCCTTCAAAAGCCCAAGGAGCCTTTCAAGGAGAGATGGACCTTCCGCCTTGGTAGAGGGCCCGTCCCCAACAGCGAGCTGAACGGTCTCGTTGATTGGGAGGTAGTAGGCGCTTCCACCGTACATAACTCTGATGGAGGTTACGTTCTCCTGGGTCAGGTTGAGGGTCACGTAGCCCTCGTCGTCGGTTTTCAGCGTGAGAACCTCGGAACCCACGGACAGGGTTACGGCCTCGTTGGCGAGGGGGACGTCCCTCCAGTAGAGACTGAGCCTCAGAGTTCCGTTTTCAAGCCTCGCCGACACCTCGGGTTTTCGCCTGATCACCATAAGGGGATCGCTGTTCGAGGGGTAAGCCATGTAACCCCGGTAGTAGGCGATGACGTGATAGCTGCCCGGCGGCTGTCCCGGCCCTATGAAGCCCTTGACCTCGAACCTGCCGTTCCTGACGGTGCTCTGGCCCAGGAAAATTCCCGCTTTTCCCTTGGTCTCGTTCAGGGTTATCCAGACGACCCCACCATCAACGGGGCTTCCATCGGGATACCGGACGGTCCCCCTGACGGTGACCCAGATCGAACCGTCTCCCCCCACAACCGCGGGATAGTCCGTTATCTCAACGATGGGTTTTTCGAGCAGTGCCACCCACATCAGGAGCGCCACCGTCCCGTTCGTGGAATTGACCGTGACGAAAAAGGGGTAATATCCTGGCCTCATCGACCTGTCCACTGGACCCAGGCTGTACCTGTGAATCCTGTACCCATTTTCCTCCTCCACCGACTCCTCCTCGACCGGGAGCGCACTGAAAACGCTAACTGTCCCGCCGGGGGAGTTTTCCCTGAACTCCAGACTTGCGCTCCGCAGGTAGGTCATCAGGACGAGGGGCCTGTCAGTATCAACGGTAAAGGGAGCGGGGTTGATCCCCTTGAGCATGGTAACTCCCCTCTGAGAGTACACCCTGGGCACGTAGTAGACGCCGTCGTACCAGACCACCATGTTTTCAGGCTCGCGGTTCGGAAGGACCGGCAGACTCTTGGCAGGCCCATCTGTGCAGACTAGCATCGGGTCGTCCGGGAGAACCGCCACAGGGCAATCGACGTGTATGTTGGAGGGCTTAAAGGTAAAGTCCGAGTTCGGAAAGCCGGCCCTGAAAGAGAAGACGCCCCCAGAGGAGGGACGGCCCTCCTCACCCGGCCTGTCTGAGAACAGTGCATCTAACAGACTCCTGGTCAGGCCTCCCTCTGGGCCCGCATAGGGGAGCGTGGAGTAGCCGAGCGTGAGGGTAGCCAGAAACACCATTGTGAGGAGGAGAAGCGCGGCGCGTTCCCCCTTCATTTTTCCTCGCCCTTGGGCACGGGGGTTTTCTTGAGGGCCTCCCTGACGACCTCCTCTCCACTCACCCCCTCAAAGGCGTACTCAGGCTTGATGACAATCCTATGCGCCAGAACGTCTAGGGCGAAGTCCTTGATGTCGTCGGGGAGCACGAAGTCCCTGCCCTTAAGTAAAGCATTCGCCTTGGCGACTTTCATCAGCGCTATCGCGCCCCTGGGACTCGGGCCGGCCTCCACACGACCGTCGGCACGGGCATTCCTGACGAGTTCGACTATGTACCTCAACAAGTCACCGCTGATGAAGATTTTTCTTTCAACCAGCCCCTGCATCTCAAGGAAGGTTTCCCGATCGATGACTGGCTTCAAATCAACCGTCGGATCGTCCTTGCCCCACTCCAGCCTCGCCTCAAGGATCGCCACCTCGTCCTCCAAACGCTTCGGATAACCCACACGCAAGCGGAGCAGAAAACGATCCAACTGAGCCTCGGGCAATGGGTAAGTCCCCTCAAACTCAATCGGATTCTGGGTTGCAATGACGAAGAAGGGCTTCTCAAGCGGGAAGGTTTCGCCCTCAATCGTCACCTGTCGCTCCTCCATGGCTTCCAGGAGGGCGGATTGGGTTTTTGGAGGTGCGCGGTTTATCTCGTCTGCGAGAAGGACGTTCGTGAAGATTGGGCCTTTAATGAGTTCAAAGGTCCCCTGGTTTTGGCGCCAGACTTTGGTTCCGAGAATGTCGGCAGGGAGTAAGTCTGGAGTGAATTGGACGCGCTTGTAGTTCAATCCTAGAGTCTTGGCGAAGGCTTTGGCTAAAAGCGTCTTCCCCAGTCCGGGGTAATCCTCGAAGAGGACATTCCCATTCACAAGCGCGGCAGCCAGAGTCTTCCTGACGACGACCTCGTTACCAATAAAAACCCTCGATATGGCCTCCATAATCTCCTCGGTGATGGCACCGAACTCCTCAACCACCATCATGGTACGTCCCACCAGCAGTAAGTCATTACTACCAACATTAAAAAGAGGGGAGTTTAAAAGCCTTGCGATGGCCGGGGGTCACTACAGGTCATCGCCGTCCCAGAACTCCATGCACCAGAGCAGGCACTCCCTACTCGCACAGCGGTCGAGCACTATGCAACTGTAGCAATCGCAGTCCTCCGGTGGATTCGGTACCATATTTTTCACCCCTAAAATACATGGAGGGCGCTGGCTTTAAAGCTGACGTAAACCTTCTTTCCCTTGGTTATTCCCATCTCAAGCATCGAGGAGCGAGTTATGAAGGCTCTGAGGTAAAGCCCGCCCACCGCCAGGTGAACCCTGACGAGGGGGCCGAGCTCCTCAACCGACTCAACCACGGCCGCGAATTCGTTTCGGGCGGAGGTTTTTATAGGCTCGAGGGAGAGGATTATATCCTCGGGCCTCAAGCCAACGCGGACCCTGCCCCTGGTCTCGACGGGAAGCTCGATCTCGACCCCGTTGCTTTTGAGAATCCTCCCCTCCGCGGTTCCCTCGATGATGTTCTCGAAGCCGAGGAAGCGTGCAACTTCTTCGCTCGCCGGCCTTGAGAAGACCTCCCTGACCGGGCCGACCTGGACGAGCCTTCCGTCGAGCATCACGCCAACGCGGTCACCCAGGCTTATGGCCTCCTCGAAGGAGTGGGTGACGTGCAGAGCGGTGAAGCCCAGCTCCCTTCTCCAGCGCTTCATCTCGCCTATGAGCTTCGCCCTCGTCTGGACGTCGAGGTTCGCGAAGGGCTCGTCCATCAGAACGAGCGGCGGTTCGATGACGAGGGCCCTCGCTATCGCCACGCGTTGCTGCTCCCCACCGCTCAGTGTTTTTGGCCTGCGGTGGAGGAGATGCTCAATGCCAAGAACCCCCGCGATTTCCCTTACCCTTTTCTCAATCTCGGCCCTTGGCGTCTTCCTCAGCCTCAGGCCAAAGGCTATGTTGTCAAAGACGCTCATGTGAGGAAACAGCGCGTAGTTCTGGGGAATGTAGGCCAGGCCCCTTCTCTCGGGAGGCAGGTCGGTTATGTCCTCACCGTCCAGGAAAACCCTGCCCGAGTCAGGCTCGATTATGCCCGCTATTATCTCAAGGAGCACCGTCTTCCCTGCTCCGCTCGGGCCGAGGATTATGAAGTGCTCTCCCTCGCTCACGTCAAAGCTTATCTCCCTCAGCCGGAACTCCTTCCAGTCCTTGGAGACTCCCTTAACCTCAAGCATTGGCCTTCCTCCCCACGAGCCAGCGCAAGATAACGAAAACTGTGAGGCTCATCACGATTAGAATCACGGAAATCGGCCTCGACGCCCTCAGGCCGTAGTTGTTGAAGTACTCCATGACGAGCACCTGGGCCGTCTTGGGGTAGTAGGCGACTATGAGTATAGCACCGACCTCGCTTATGGCTCTCGCCCACGTCATTATCGCACCGCTCGCTATCGAAGGGAAGGCTATCCGAAGGGCCACTGAGAAGAAGGCCCTTAGCCTCGAGGCGCCCAGGGTTCTGGCTACGTATTCCAGCTCCTCATCGACCGCCAGAAAACCGTCGCGCGCGGCGTTTATGGCAAAGGGTGCCGAGACGAAGAGCATCGCGGCTATTATGCCGGTGTAGCTGTCGAGAATCGCGCTCGAAAAGGTAACGAGGAGCATTATTCCAACGACGGAATGGGGAATGACTATGGGCACGTCCACGATGGCCTGCACGAGGCTCTTTCCAGGGAACTCCTTCCTCGCCAGAACGTAGCCGAGGGGAACGCCGAAGAGGAGTGCTATAAGCGCGGTTGCAGTCGCTGTTGTGAGGGAGTTGATGAGGGCCTCGATTACGTAGGAGTCGTGGAGGGTCTTGACGAGCATCTCCAGGTCAGCGGCCTGCTTGACCAGTATGACGACCAGCGGGAGGGCTATGTAAACTATGAGGAAGCTCCCCAGGGCAGCGAAGAAGTAGAGGGTATAATCCCTTCCCATCGCAATCCCCTTGAAATTGGAAAGAGGGAAATAAAAACCTCACCCCTCCACCTTGACGAGGGGCTTTATCTCGTCCGGGACGCTGCCGAAGGCAACCGGCGGCCAGATGAAGTCCTGGTGGTTCTCCTGGAAGATTCTCTTCCCGTTCTCGCCGAGGAGGTACTTGAGGAACTCCATAGCCAGCTCCCTGTTGGGCGCGTCCTTCGGAACGGTCACGCCGTAGACTATGGGCTTGGCCGTGATGGTCTTCCCGGTGGAGCCGATGTAGATGCTGACCTTGCCGTAGTAGTCGGCCATCTTGAAGTCCCTGAGGTTTATCTCGTCCGGAAGGGTTATGTAGCTGAGGTTGTGCTGCTCGGCAACGCTCTTGTAAATGAAGTAGTAGTCGAGGCTTCCGCTCTCAACGAGGGCAGTCAAATCGGTCTCCTTTGGCCTGATGACGACCCTGTCGTTCTTTATCTGGATATCCTTGGGGGCAATTACCATAGAACCGTTGGCGTAGATGTTGGTGTTCCTCTCGACCAGGGTCTCGAATATCGGTTTGTCGTAGTAGTAATCGGCCAGCTTCATGACCATGACGCTCCTGTAACCGCAGGGGTCCTGGTTCGGGTCGCTGAAGCCGAAGGAAACGTCGTCCCTCGCGAGTATCTCGTACCACCTATCCGGGTGAGCCTTCATCTCGTCGGCGTACTTGCTGTGCTCCGTGAAGGCTATGACAATCTCGTTGGTGGCGAAGATGGCGTAGAAGTCAGTAAAGTTCGGCATCATAAGCTGGGGAATGAGGGTGTAGTCTGCAACCGCCACTATATCGGCCTTCTTGCCCAGGTCGGTGACCTTCCTCACAGCCATGACGCTCCCACTCGCCTCGTCCTGGAAGGTCACCTTGTAGCCGAGGTTCTCCTCCGCGTATTTGGCAAACTCCTCCTCCAGCTGCTGGAAGGGGACACTCAGCGAGCCGGCGTGGAAGACTATGAGGGTAGTTTCTTTTAGCTCGGAGTTTCCGGAGCCGTTTATACAACCGGCGGCGACAACGGAGAGCACGAGGAGAGCCATAAGTGCAATGCCCTTCCACCTCATTGGAACCACCGATAAGAGGGACAGAAGCGTGTATTTAAACGTTTTGAGTAAACAAAAGGATTAACGTAAACGATTCTGTTTTCTCAAGGCCACGAGCCCCTCCACCAGCTCCCGAAAATGCTCATAAAACTCGCTCTCGCGGAGGGAATCAAGGGCACCCCAGAACTCGTCTAGATTAGAGAAGCCGGCCCTCTCGTACTCGTAGGCCTGGATCAGCATCTCCAGCTTGTCGGCGAACTTGACGAGCCGGCCCTCGAGGCTGAGTTCTTCCTCGTATTCCCTCCAGAGCCTGAAGTACTCCCCCGGCTTCGGCGTCTTTATGAACAGCTCCATCGCAGCCTTCTTCTCGGCTTTTCCCTTGTCGATGTAGTACTGCGCCGTCAGGGGTATATCCGTAATCCTGGCCTCGGCCAGGTCGTGGAGGAGGGCCATTTTCAGGGCCCTCTCAACGTTCACATCGACGCCCTTCACCTTAAGCTCGTCGGCCAGGAAGAGCGTGATAAGGGCAACGCGGTAGCTGTGGTCGGCTATGCTCTCGGGATTCGGGACTCCCCTGAGGAGCCAGCCGGTTCTCGGCAGTCTCTTCAGATTGCCCGCTTCAAGAAGGAGGTCCAAGAGCGGCATTTTTCATTCCTCCGTCGTGAACACCGCCCTCTCGGTCTCGATGGCGCTCGCCATTATGCAGTCACCGAGAAACCTGCCGTAGACCTTCACCCTGTCGCCGGCCCCAATGCATGGACTCCCAGAGAACTCAACACGTATACCGGAAACCTTAAAGGTTGTCCTGTAACCAGGAAGCTCCATGGGGAGGAACTCGACAAGGGGCTTGTCCTCTATCTCTCCCTCAATGACGATGTTCTTGCCCCTGAAGGCCCCGGAATTCAGCTCATCGACCGTGACGATGTAATAGTAATGGTGACCGAGTTTGACCCTCTTGGGCATGCTCATCACCTTTATAGACCGACCCTGAAAGTAGGTGTGGGGTGAGGGTATGATAAAGGTTGCGATTATCGGTGCCGAGAACGTCGGCAAATCAACGCTCATGAACGCCCTCATAGGTGGCAAAGTTTCAGAGGTGGAGAACCTGCCGGGAACCACGAAGGGGATCATAAGGAGGCGCTTCGGCAAGCTCAAGATACCGAAGAGCATGAAGAACCCGCTCGGCGGCGCCGACGAGTTCGTCCTCATAGACACCGCGGGCCTCTTCGACCCGCAGAGGGAGCTGAGGGGAAAGGTGCTGAGCGAAGAGAGGTTCAGAGAAATCCTGAACGAGATAGTCTCCGCGGACGTGATCATTCACATGGTCGATGCCACCGTTGGCCTCCACAGGGGAATGGAAAAGCTCCATCACATGCTCAAGTTCCGGTATGATAAGCCCATAATAGTCGTCATCAACAAGATAGACCTCGTCCCCAGGGAGCGGGTCGAAGAAATCAGGGAGGTCATAAAGAAGCGCCTCGAACAAGAAGCGATACCGCTATCGCTGGTCACATACGAGGGGTTCAACGACCTGCTCGAGAGGCTGGCCTATTACGCCCAGTACGTCTGACTACTCCTCCAGGAACTCGGGGCACGGGCATACCATGACCCGAACCTTTCTGTGCCTCGGACCGTCGAGCTCGACGAAGAGTATCCTCTGCCACGTCCCGAGCTGGAGCTCGGCCTGATCTATGGGAACCACAACCTCCGGATTGAGGAAGAGGCCGGCCCTCAGGTGGGAGTGGGCGTTGCGGTCAATGGTGTCGTGGGCGTAGCCGGCGCCTTTGGGAACGAGATCCTCCATCTTGGCCTTGATGTCCCCGAGGAGGCCTTTCTCAGCCTCGTTTATGAGCAGGCCCGTTGTGGTATGCCCGGTAAACACAACGACGATGCCATGCTTAACGCGGGAGCGGTACACGATGCGCTGAACCTCATCGGTTATGTCGATTATCTCGAACCGCTCCTTCGTCGGAACATCAACCTCAAAGAGCACCCACATCACCCGGGAAGGTTCTTCCGTATCTCCATCAGCAGCTCCTCTGCACCCTTGACCCTGCCCGAAACGACAGCCTTCAACAGCACGGCCGCCTCGTAGGCGTCCATCAGATCCTTGCGGTTGCTCTTCACTATCTCCTCGCGGAGGGTGGAGTAGATCTCCTCAACGGCGTCCCTGAAGAGCACCTCGTCGGAGTAAAGCTCCTTGTCCGTGAGGAGAAGGGATACCATATCGGCTATGAAATCCACCCGACTGCCGTTCCTCTTCCTCAGCGCCTTGAGCCTTTCCACTGCTCAACCCTCCTTGGAAGCTCCTGCTCAAGGGCCTTGACGAGTATTTCGGATATCAGGAGCGATGAGAACTTCGGCTCCCTAACCTCGAGAGCAGCATCGATGGCCCTTTCAACGTCGCCCTTCTTGAGGAAGTGGTGGGCAACGTCAGCCATCACGACCGAACGGAGGCGGGTGTCGCGAAGAATGCTACCTATCTTCATAGCCCCCTCAAGCTCACCCATTATGACGTAGTACCTGGCTATCTTGGCCCATATCTCCTCGCTGGGGGTGCTCTTGCCTATGGCCTTGATTATCTCCCAGTTGCCCAGCTCGGGCTTCTCGAGGATCCTGTTCATCACGGCCCTTCCAACTATCTCGGCCTCGCGCTCGTTGAGGGCCGATATAAACGCCGGCAGGACATCGTGGTCCCTCTCGAGGAGCTCAAGGGCTATCCTGGTCATTACTTCCTCGCCGTTCTCACGGCCCCGTATCAGCTCGATCGCCGGAACTCCCTCTCCGCTGAGGGCAAAGGCCAGGGCCAAGTCCTCGGTGAACTCCTCCCCAAACTTTTCGATCAGTTCCTGAGCGACGGCCTCCAAGGAATCTATGTAGTGGCCGAGAACGTCCCTCTCCTTTAGGTAGAAGGACACCTCCTTGAAGGCCTGTCTGGCCCACTCCTTGACACCTATTGACCTTATCAGAGATATGCCGTTCTCGTAGCTCCCCAGTGCTATGTAGGCTTTTATGATCTCAAGGAGCGCCTTTGAGCGGTGGGGCTCCTCCTCTATGTACTCAAGGGCAAGCTTGCTCTTCCTCAGGCGATAAGCAACCTTGAGCTGCTCCTTCTCTATCATGCGCGTGTTTGCACGGATTATCTCGAGAAGAACGTCATCGCGGAGCTTTACATCCTCTATCTCCAGGGCGTAGGTTATGGCCTCGCCTATCTCCCCAAGGGCCAGCATGTAGCGCGCGGCGGTCGCCATTATAACGTCGCGCTGGGGAGGCGGAAGAATGCGGGAGTCCTCGAGAACCCCCTGATATATCCTCTTGGAGGACTTAAGTCCCGCCCTGTGAAGGGAGTATCCAACCGAAAGGAGGGCGCGGAACATCTTGACCGGATCCTCTATTTCCTTGGCCGTCTCAAGGGCCTTGAGAAAAGCTGTCTTGTAGTTTCTATCCCTCGCCTTCACCAGCCGCTCGCCTATTTTAGCGTAGGTCACGGATTTTATGTAAGGATCAGGAATCACCTCAACGGAAGCGAGGACTTCCTTGACAATCATACTGCATATCCCCCGCAGGATTGTGGATTTTACACACCTTACCATATACTACATTACCAGCTCTTATTAACCTAACCCTCGGAACTTTTTTAAGGGTTCTCTCGAAGAGCGCGGTATGTACGCGGTCATATTCGGTAAGAATCCGGCCCTCAGCGAGGCAGAATTTTATTCATTCGCCAGGAGATTCGACATTAAGGTTAGGCCAATTGAATCCAGTCGTTACTGGTTGTTATTCGAGTCACCAAGTGGAGTGGAAAGATACTTCAACCGGCTCGGCGGCTCCCTCAAGCTCGTGAGAATAGTCGGCGAGGGAGAGGAAGCGATCAAGAATCTCGAATACACCAAGCTCTTCACCGTCAGCCTCTATGGAAGAAACGACTGGAAGCTCTGGAGGAAGCTGGGAAGTGAGATAAAAAGAGAATTCAAGGTTGAGGGCCCCTCCAAGTTCTTCAAGCCTGCCAAGGTTTACTCCATGCCCGCAGAGCTTATCCTCAAGGGTTTTCCCGAGACAAAGGACTTCGTCTTCATCTTTAGAGAAGATGGGAGCTTCCTAGTGGGCGAGACGGTCAAGGTCACCAACCCGTTTGAGCTGAAGAAGCTCGACGTTGAGAGGCCCGTCCAGAGGCCTATCCTTTCGATTCCTCCAAGGCTCGCGAGGATAATGGTGAACCTGACCGAGGTGAGAAAAGGTTCGTTCCTCGACCCCTTCTGTGGGATAGGGACGATTCTCCAGGAGTTCGTCCTCCAGGGGCTTTCAGCTTACGGGAGCGACCGCGATCCCGAGAGGATACGCGAAGCAAAGAGAAACCTCGCCTGGCTGAGGAAGGAGTTCCGCATCAAAAATTCGGCCCACATTGAGGTCTGCGACGCGAGGAAGCTAAAGCGCTGTTTCAGGCAGAGGTTCGACGCGATAGTTACGGAGCCGTACCTCGGGAAGCCACTAAAGGTGAACCCGAGCAGGGGGGAGGCGATAAGGCTCGCCAACGAGCTGGACAGGCTCTACTTCTCGGTTTTCGAGAGCTTTGGCGAGGTCCTCAAGAGGAACGGAAAAGTAGTCTTCGTCTTCCCAGCGTACCGGCTGAAGGACGGGGGAATGTACAGAAAGGAGAGAAAATGGCTGGGCAAGCTTGGCTTCGAAGTCATTGGAAGGTACACCGACTACGAGGAGAGGCACCGTGTAATCAGGGACATTCACGTGCTGAGGTACAGGGGCTAAAGGAGCCTCGCGTGCTCCTGCTTTATGCAGCGGTGGGCCACAGCCCTTAATCCGGCTTCCTTGGCCTTTTTGAACGCTTCCCGGTCGTACGTCCCAAACTGGAACCACACCACCTTCGCCCCCTTCTTTATTGCCTGCTCCACGTAGTCCATTGTAAACTCGGGCCTCACGAAGAGGTCCACTATCTCAACGTCATCGGGGATATCCAGAACGCTCGGGTAGCACTTCCGGCCAAGAACCTCCGAGTAGCGGGGATTAACCGGATAGACTTCGTAGCCGTGTTCAAGAAGATAACGCATCACTTCGTTGGAATCCCTTTCGGGCTTCGGCGATGCTCCAACGAGGGCGATCTTCCGGTACTTCGTCAAAATCTCGTGGATTTCCTCATCGCTCAGCCTATCAACCGGCATTATCCTGACCATGGTACCACCGAAAAAGGTTCTGAGCCAAGCTTTAAAGGGATAGCGGAGAAGTTCCATCGGTGGGAAGGTTGCTTTACGAGGAGACCCTGACGAGCAGAGGGCTTCAGGTTTTCATGCTCGTTCCGATAGTCTCTATGCTCGCCGGCCTCTACGCGACGTATCGGGCCGGGGAGGGACTCTGGATAATGGCAGCCGCGACCGCCGGAACCCTGATCATACTCCTCGATGCTATGGCGATTAGAATCGAGATAGACGAGCGCGAGCTGAGGATAAGAGGAGTCCTGGGACTCCTGGTGAGGAAAACGGTTCCCATCGAGAACATGGCGAGCTTCAAGGCAGGTGAGGGCTGGGCCTCCTGCTACGGGAGGATACACTTCAACCTTCCGGCCAAAGGCTGCGTGACAATACATCAGAAAAGGGGCTGGACGGTCTCGTTCACCACCAACAATCCAGAGGAAGTCGCGAGGGTTCTCGCTACCCTTGGCGTTCCACGAGAACCTTAGTGCCCCTCACTTCCACAACCACAACTTTCTCGCCGGTTCTGGCTTTCCCGTTCACGCATTCGGCCCTCCACAGCTCACCGTCGAGCTTGACGATTCCCTCGGGCTTTAACTCCTCGACGACGACTGCTTCCCTGCCCACGAGGCTCTCGGGGCCCGCCGACGGTCTCTTCTCAAGCCCTCCCCCGAGGACGTAAGGCGCTATGAGGAAGTCTTTAACCAGGAGAACGACCATCAGGGGGGCGCTTATCCAAAGGGGAATTTCCACCCCCGCCTGAGGAAGCACCAAAAAGAGGAAGACGCCGACTATTATCTCATCGGCCATCAGTGCGATCAGCTTAAGACCCCTTTCGGCTTTCATACGCGGCACCTGTCAGCCACTTCCAGTAGGGGTTCAGCTCAAGAATCGTCCACCAGCGCTTCAGTTCCTTTCTCGCAGCCCGGTACTCCGGGTAAAACTCTCCAACAAGCCCCCAAAAGGCCTTCGAGTGGTTCATATGTCTCATGTGGGCGAGCTCGTGAACCACAACGTACTCCCTGAGCTCCGGTGGAACCGCGGCGAGACGGACGTTGAAGCTGAGGTTTCCCCGAGGGGAGCAGCTCCCCCACCTGCTCTTCTGGTGCCTGATATAAACCTTCCCCGGCTCGACGCCCATTCTGCCGGCGTAGAAATCCACAATGGGCAGAAGCTCCCTCCGCAGGAGTCTCCGGAGATAATCCACCACATCGTAGGGGTTCGGGGAGAGAACCACCGTCCCGAACTGCCCGTGAACCTTCGGCCTTCTCCCGTGAATGACCCGGTAAAACTCGCCGTTGATTGGAAAGCCTGACCGAGCTACCTTCCTGAGGCCCTCGATCTCGGCCAGCTTGCCCTCGAGCCAGCTCCGGTGCCGCTCGACGAAGCCATCAACGTCGAAGCCCTCCGGGGCGGTAACCACAACCGTTCCGTCCGGCCTAACCTCGAGCCTGGCGTACTTGACCGGCCGGCGGCGAACTTCCAGGTTCACCCGGTTCACCTTAGATTGAGAAACCGAAAAGGTCTTTATGAACCTTCGGGTCAAAAAGCCTTGTATCATGACCTACCAGGTGGGAGAGCAGAGTTCCTCCGTAGGCTGGAGCAGGAATGCCGTGGAGAAGGGTACCGTGAACTCATCGTAGGCTGAAGGAGCGGTAGACTTTCGAGGAGAGTGGCAACCAGTGCAATTCCAGCCAAGATGGCCGGTGAGACCCCAGGTGTAAGAACGGCGTGGCTCGCCCAGAGCGCAATCAGCGAGACCAAAACAGGTACTTCTGCTTGACGTCCTGGGATCGATGCCCGGGACACCAAAGTGGCCATTAGGCACCACGGAAAGAGGGTAGGGATTTTCAGGAGAAGCAAAAGAGCACACCAGATAGGTTTCCTGCTCGCGTGGGACAGTACATTTTTCTTTTGAAAGCCTCGACCATCACGGAGGGGATTCCGACAGTTCGCATTAGTTCGAGGGCAACTTCCAGGGATTCATGCGCAAGAATTGGAAAAAGGGCTTAAAAATCAGTCGAGCATAGCGAGGATCTTGTCCACCTCGTTCGAGACCTCAACGTCGAATAGGTGTATCGTCGGGAGGAGCCACCAGAGGCGGTAGTTGTGGGTCTTCTTTTCCTGGCCGTAGTACTGGAAGATGAACCTCCCGAAGCCTGTGAGATCGCGGTGAACGTCCCGGACCTCCCTGAGGACCCTTCTGACCTTCGGCGGGTACTCTTCGAACGGCAGGGGAACGCTCAGTGTCTCAACGCGGTTTTTGTAGAAGTCGGTCGTCAGGCCGACGCTGACCACGTGCTTCTCGAGCTGGTTGAACTTCTTCTCGCTCCAGAAGCGGTGGAGTATTAACCTCGGGTCCTCCTTTGCCAGCGGGTAGCTGGTTTCTTCAGTATCAAGCCAGAACTCCAGGTAGGGCTGACCGCGTTCGATGACTATCCTGGCCAGCAGCTGGGCGTTCTTCGGTATCTCCCTCTTGGTCTCGCTGATGTGGTACTCCCTGCCGTTCTCGGTGTAGGTCTCTCCCTCTTCCCTAGTTCCGGCTTTTGATACGAAGTAGGCCTCCTTTCCGTCTATCGTTCCGAGGTGCAGGTCGTAGCCCCAGGCCTTGAGGTCCTTGAACCTGAAGCGCCTCTCAGCGGGGACAATCCCGGTGTTCTCAACTATGTAGTACCCCTCAAGCATTTTTTCACCTCAAGTAAATAAAAAGAGTCGGGCCTTTTAAGCTTTTTCATCTATGACCAGCTCGATCTCGGCGATCGTCTCGGGGTTCTTGAGAAGCTCAACGATACGCCTGTCGATGTCCCTGGCGGCCTTGTTGGCCCTTATAGCCAGGGTTCTGGCGTCCACGTAGTCGCTTTTCCGAATAACCATTGAGTACCCGTGGTCGAGGATAAGTCGCGGACTCCCCTCGGCCAGCACTTCATCTACCAGACCACCGACCTTTATCCTTATACGAAGCCTCCTCCCCGCCCTCAGGGCAGCCTTGAATTCCTCCCTTAGGTCGTTTATCCCCTTATCAGCTTCGATACAGAGTATGCAGTCACCCCTCGGCGTGAGGTAGTCCTCCTTGGTGAACTCCAGTGTCGATCTGTGGGTGGCTTTAACGTTCTCGTGACCGCGGCATCTGATGACTTCTCTCAGCATGGAAAAGGGTTCTCGAGGGGCCTTATAAAAGTCCCGAAACGCTTATAAAATGAATCCACCCCCATATTAGCTGAACGCCTGGAGGTAGTAATATGGCGAAGATCCCCCTGAGAAATCTTCTGAAGGGCGCTGTTAGAATCCACGCGGGTTTTACATTTTTCTTTTGAAAGCCTCGCCCTTCAGGACGGGGAGGAGGTCAGACTAATCAGGATTGACTCACTAGGACTCGTCTATCCGCGGCGGACAAACGAGAACATAGTTAGACGGCTAATGGGAAAAAGATGAGCCTTTCTACCCCCACCGTGGGAAAACCTTTAAAAGGGCTATCATGATTTGGGTTACGGTTGTCAGAGTCAGGCTAATGGGGGGATTGATGATGGGGAACATCAAGCAGACTTTCATCAAGAGAACCGCCCGTGAACTGTTCGACCGCTACCCGAACGAGTTCACCAGGGACTTCGAGCACAACAAGAAGAAGGTGGAGGAGCTCACCAACGTCACCAGCAAGACCATCAGGAACAGGATAGCGGGCTACATAACCAGGCTCGTGAGAATGAAGGAAGAGGGCAAGATGCTTTAATCGCCCTTTTCCCGGGTTTTATTCTCTCGCCTCCTCCTAAAAGTCGTTGAGGTCTTCCAGTATCTTCCTCGGCAGTCTCGGGCCGAACTGCTTCATGAGCCTCTCGAACTCCCTCTCGTTCTCCTGCGCTATCCTGCGAAGGAGGTTCTCGATGTAGGTCTCAGTAAGGAGGCGAACCTCCTCTAGCTCCTGCTTCATTCTGATTATCTCCTCTATCCTGCCCTGTATCTCGGCCAGAAACGTCAAAAGCTCGTCTATCTTTGACTCTGCAGGCTCGGTGGACTTTATAAGCGCCCTCGCCTGGGCGTACTCCCTGGTCTGGCGGGGGGCCTTTGGCTCGTACATCTCCGTGCCAAAGGTGTACGGGGTTAAGAGAACCTCCATTCTGAAACCGCGCTTTATGGTGTAGTACTTCCTTGGCCTGCCGCGGGGTATCTTCTCGGTCCTGCCCTCGATGAGGCCTGCGCTCTCAAGTATCCTGAGGTGTTCCAGAACGGCCTTTTGACCCACTCCCAGCTCTTGGCTGAGCTCACTCACGAAGTAGGGCCTCTTGGTGAGCAGGATAAGTATCCTTCTCCGCGTCTCGTTCCCGAGTATGTCGAGTAGCTTTCCCATGTTCTTATTTGACTCCATGCTCTCACCCCCTTTCCCTAACCTGATGTAAGAAAAGATTACTTTAAGCTTTTCGGTGAGTTGGAAAGCTGGAAGAAATTAGGGAACGAAGTGATGCCCCCTGCATCTGGCTTCGTAGCTCTCGCTTCCGCCGACGAGTATTACCGGCGAGTCCCTCGGGGCAGGCTTACCGTCTATGAGGCGCTGACTCCTCGTTGCCGGCTTTCCACAGACGGTGCAAACCGCGGTCAGGTAAACTATGTTATCGGCCCTCACGAGAAGCTCCTTCGTGACCGGGAAAGGCTCAGCCTTAAAGTCCAGGTTGAGTCCGCTTGCTATGACGTAGACACCCTCATCAGCGAGCCTTTCAAGGGCCTCGACAATGCTCATGGGGAAGAACTGCACCTCATCAATGCCTATTACCTCGTAGCCCTCCCTTTTCGTTATTTCGACGATGCGCTTCACTCCTCCCTCATCTGTCGGCATCACGAAGGCCTCGTAGCGGAGACCGTTGTGGGCAACGACCTCGTCTTCAGAATACCTGTTGTCGATTGCCGGCTTGAAGAGTGCCGCCTTTCTCTTCGCAAACACCTGCCTCTCGATGCGCTTTATCAGCTCGGTTGTTTTTCCAGCGAACATTGGACCGGTGATTACCTCCATGAATCCCCCTGGGTGAACCATGATTCTCACCAAGAAAAGAACGCCCCCTGGCGTTAAATCTCCTCCGGCCGAAAAGTTGAACGGAAGACAAAAATGGAGAAGAAAAGCCGTCAAAGCTGTCAGACCGGGGTAACGTGGCCCCACTTCTCCAGAGCCCTGGCGAGCTCTTTGTGGCTCTTCGCATACTCGTCGAGCGGGATTCCCTGCATATAGGCGTCTATTGCCTGCCTTATTGCCCTCGCTCCCGCGGCCGGCCCGTCCGGGTGGCCGAGTGTTCCACCGCCGAGCTGTATAACTATGTCCGTTCCAAGAGCATCAAAGACTATCGGCAGGTTTCCTGGGTGGAGTCCACCGGAGCTGGTCGGGAACGCCGCCTTTATGCCGTAGAACTTCTGCTCGAGGTGGAAGACATCGCCCTCGTCCGGCCTGTAGGTTTCCTCCCTGAGGACCCTCGCGTTCTGGATGACGTCCCACTTTCCGCCCTCGAGCTTGCCGGCTCCGGCGGTTCCGACGTGGAGCTGGTCAATGCCTATGAGCCTGTAAAGCTTCGCCAAGACGAACATCGAGATGCCGTGGTAGGGGTTCCTCGTGAAGGCCGCGTGCATCGCCCTGTGGCCGTGAATGGCCAGCCCGTAGTCGGCCGCGAGGTCCCTAATGTACTGCAGCGCTCCCCAGCCGGTTATGACGACGTCAACCATGGCGTGCTTGAGGCCAAGGTCCGCTAGAATCTCGATCCTCTCTTCCATCTCGGGGAGGTTGGCGGTTATGTTCGCGAACCAGGTCTTCTTCTCGCCGGTCTCGTTCTCAACCCTGTCAATTATCCTCGCGATGATCTCGGCCCTCTCCTCAAAGCGGTTGTACCAGGGGCTGGTGAGGTTCTCGTCGTCCTTCATGTAGTCGGCACCGTTGGAGAGCAGGTCGTAGGCGAGCTTCTCGAACTCCTCAGGCGAATAGCCGACCTTGGGCTTTGGAACAACGCCGTAGATGGGCCTGTCCTTGATGTCGAGCATCTTCCTGACGCCCTCGATACCGAAGGCCGGCCCGCTGAACTCCCTGATGAGCTTCTCCGGGAAGTAGAGGTCCTCAAGGCGCAGGGCCTTGGCGCGCTTCATTCCGAAGACGTTCCCAGCTATGCTCGCGAGAAGTCCGGGAAGGTTGGCCTCCTCGAAGGCGTGGAAGGGATAGGCGATCTTGACTATCCAGCTTCCGTCGCCCATGTCGTGGAAGTCGAAGGCTTTAGCCGAGAGGTCTGCCCAGCGCTCCTCTTCGTACCAGTTGTAGAGGGTCGTCCAGGTTCCGGTCGAGCTCTCGGCGGCGACACCACCGGCCACTGCCTCTATAGAGTATCCCTCAGCGGGGGTTATGCGGAACACGGCTATTATGTCCCTCTTCCTGTTGGGCTCGTAGCCCTTGTCCACATAGTAGTCGTATATCCTGTCGAACTTCTCCACCATGCTTCCACCTCCTTGGTAAATTTTGGATTGCATCAATCCCTATAAAAATGCTGTGGTTCATTCTTGGGACATCGATGCTTCCTTAAGAACATCTGAGATGTTTTCTCTTCCTCCGCGTTCCAAACCGCCGCACCTGTTTGGGAAATCCCGGGCCACATATGGTAATAATCAGCGATTGGAGGCTAGATGGAGGTTTTCAAAACTTCGCCCTCAGGCTGGCATTGACGCTTGAGTAAGTTGGCAACCCGATGATGGGGGATTTCTCCACTGGCAGACCAAAAAAGGACAATTATTCCCCCCAGAGCGCCCGGTTGCCGAAAAGTTTATATAGGCCTTCCTTCCTAGAATAGAACGCAGATACCTGCAAAACAACGTTTAGGAGGTTGGGAAAATGGCTGAGTTGCCGATTGCCCCGGTTGACAGGCTTATAAGGAAGGCCGGCGCCGCCCGCGTTAGCGAGGACGCCGCGAAGCTCCTCGCCGAGCACCTCGAGGAGAAGGCCATGGAGATCGCCAGGAAGGCCGTTGATCTCGCTCACCACGCCGGCAGGAAGACCGTCAAGGCCGAGGACATCAAGCTCGCCATCAAGAGCTGATGGCCCTTTTCCACTACTTTTACGCTTTTCCAGCTCTTCTCACCAGAAGCGCACCCTCTCAACCCTGACGTTTTCTCCGTTGATTTCAAGAAACGCAAAGCCCGCGGAGTCCATTCTGGGAAACGTCGGCGAGCCGGGGTTTAGGAGGACCACCCTTCTCCCATGAACCGAATAGGTATCGTGGTAGAAGCGGTGCGTGTGGCCGAATACGAGAACATCGACCCCCATGTCCAGGGCCTTGAGCGTCAGGAACTGGGCGTTGAGCGAGAAGAACTGGTGCCCGTGGAGGAGGCCTATCCTGACGTCACCGACTTCGACGACCTTTTCCTCGGGCAGGCTGAGGCGGTCGGCGTTGCCGCGAACCGCTACAACCGGAGCGAACTCCTCCAGTCTCTCCAGAAGCTCGTGAGAGGTGACGTCGCCGGCGTGGAGTATCAAATCCGGCCCCCGCTCACCCAGTGCTTGAAAAAGAAGAGAAGGAACGTTTCCCGTCTTGTCTCCGTGGTGGGTGTCGCTCGTCACCGCTATGAGCAAGGCTATCCCTCAGATCGGGACGTTTATGTTGAGCTTTTCCACCAGCTCCTTGTACCTGTTTCTTACAGTCACTTCGGTGACGTGTGCAACCTCCGCCACCTCACGCTGGGTCTTCTTCTCGCCCTCCAGGAGGGAGGCGACATACAGGGCCGCGGCCGCCAGTCCGGTCGGCCCCTTGCCGCTCGTTATGCCCCTCTTTATGGCCTCGCGGAGTATCTCCTTGGCCCTCTTTTTTGTCCTCGCGCTGACGTTGAGCGCATCACCAAAGCGGTCCACGTACTCTATCGGGCTGGTGGGGCGGAGGTTGAGGTTCAGCCCCCTGGCAAGAAAGCGGTAGCTCCTGCCTATCTCCTTCTTGGTAACCTTGGAAACGGCAGCTATCTCGTCGAGAGTCCTAGGAATGCCCTCCATTCTGCAGGCGGCGTAAAGGGCGGCAGAAACCATTCCCTCAATGGAGCGGCCCCTTATGAGCTTCTTCATGACGGCCTTGCGGTAAAGCGAGGCCGCAACCTCCTTGACGCGCCGGGGGAGGCGCATCTGGGCCGCCATTCTGTCCAGCTCGCTCAGGGCGAAGGCCAGGTTACGCTCGGCCGCGTCGTTTATGCGCATTCTCCTCTGCCACATTCTAAGCCGTCTCATCTTCGTTCGGTACATTCCGGTTATCTGGTTGCCGTGTATGTCCTTGTCGCGCCAGTCAATGTCCGTGGAGAGGCCCTTATCGTGTATCATCAACGTCATGGGCGCACCGGTCCTGGCGCGCTTGGCCCTCTGGTCAGGGTCGAAGGCGCGCCACTCTGGACCTTCATCGACGACATTCTGCTGAACAACGTAACCGCAGACAGAACAGACAATCTCGCCCCTCCGCGGGTCGTAGAACAGCTTATCGGAGCCACAAATCGGACACACGTTCTTATCAGCCAAAAGCTCTCACCCCCTCTTTCTGGGGGCAGGGCGCTTTCCGCGGCCCTTGGAACCCTTCCTCCCGGGCCTGCCCTTCCTGGCGTGCCCGGACTTCTTCCTCGATGAATCAACGTAGAGCAGAGCACCAACGTAGTTCTCGGGATTTCTGACGCGCGGCTTGACAGCTACGTAGGGCCTCTTAACTGGCCCAAAGACGTCCTTCACTACACCGACCACGGTGAGCTTCTTGTCCACCACCGGGTCGTTGAGCGAAGGTACCCAGTCGGTGCGCAGAATCAAGAACCCCTGCTTCGCGTAGTGAGAAACTTTGCCCAGGCGCTTCATAGCCCCACCCCAAAAGGACATATCCTTTTAAGCTTTTCGTTTTTGCCCTTATAAGCTTTTCGGAAATTTCCAAAAGGTTTTTATTGGTGCGCCCTCTAATATTGAAGATTGGGACGGACAAAATGAAGTGTCTGGTCGTCGGCCACCTCGTGAAGGACGTCATCGTCAAGGGTTCGGGAATCGAATACCGCATCGGTGGGGGGGCCTACTACTCCGCCCTGGCACTGTCACGGTTCTGTGATGTTGAGGTTCTGACGAGCGTTGGGGAGGACTTCCCAGGAAAATGGCTTGAGGAGCTCGAGGCTTCGGGGATAAGGCTCCACGTAATCCCCTCGCGAAACAGCACCTCTTACCGGCTCCGCTATCTCGACAGGGATAACCGGGAGCTGACCCTCCTCTCCGTTGCGGAGAGAATAACGGACTTCCCAAAGAAGGGATACGACATGATACTGCTTAACCCCGTGGCGGGAGAGGTACCACCGGAAAGCATAGAACTCGCTAGAGAGAGGAGCAGCTTCGTCGGGGCGGACGTCCAGGGCTTCATAAGGCCCCCAGAACCTGGAAGAGTGAAGCTGAAGGACATTGACGGCTCTGTTTTCAGGGGGGTAAAGGTTCTCCACGGGGAAGCTTCGGAGATGACGCTAGTGAAGGGAATTGAACCCGGCGACGTGGAGGTTCTCTTAGTTTCACAGGGTGGAGACGAGGGAACAGCCTACTTGAGGGGCAGGAAGCACGTTTACCGTCCCGTCAAGGTCGCAGTGGACGAGTCCACCGGTGCCGGTGACGTTTTCCTGGCTTCCTTCTCGTACTTCTACCGCGAGTGTCCCTTCGTGCAGGCCCTCAAGAGGGCCGCCGCATTCACCGCGCTCTTTCTAAAGCACCGTCACTTCTCGTTCCCGTTGGAGGAAGTGAACGAACTGGCGAGGGAGGTTGATGTTAAGCCCGCTCGCCAAGCATCAGGAATATAAGGGAACTCCACGGAGTTTAATCACCGATGATGAAACGTCAGCATGCTGAGTCGTGATGAAAAGCGGGGGCTGAGGTGATCCCATGGACCGCTACGTCCTTCTCGTAAAGGCACCAAGGGACTACAACGTTGAACCGGTTAAGAAAGAGCTGATGGAGTTTTTATCAAGGAAGCACCCGGAGCTGAAGGTGGAGATGCGCCGCTGCATAGGCCTGACCGCGGACGTTGTGATACTCTACAACAACGGTGTCGTCCTCATAAAGCGGAAGCACGAGCCCTTCAAGGACAGCTTTGCTTTACCCGGTGGGTTCGTGGAGTACGGTGAGACCGTTGAAGAGGCAGCAGTCAGAGAGGCGAGGGAGGAGACCGGCCTCGACGTAAGGCTCATCAGGTTGGTGGGGATTTACTCAGACCCCAACAGAGACCCCAGGGGACATACAGTGACGGCGGCCTTTCTGGCGGTCGGCTCGGGAAAGCTGAAGGCGGGGGACGATGCCAAGGAAGTGCACGTTGTCCCAATAGACGAGGCGCTTAAGTTACCACTAGCGTTCGACCACGAAAAGATCCTGAAGGACGCACTGGGCGTGAGGTGACGTTATGCAGCTTGAATATCCCGCCTTCGGGAAGATAGTCGTCGATGGAAAGGTCTACGAGCACGACATCGTGATCTATCCCAGCGGAAAAATCGAGAGGCGCAAAAAGTGGCTGAGCAAGGACAAGCACGGGACGAGTCATAAGCTCGACCCCGACGAGCTGAGGGAGTACCTTGAGGAGAATTTCGACGTCCTGGTAGTTGGTACAGGCTTCTACGGCTACCTGTCGCTTCTTCCGGAGAGCAGGGAGCTGGTGAAGGGCAAAGAGGTCATCGAAAAGCCGACCGGCGAGGCCGTGAAGCTCTTCAACGAGCTGTGGGGAAGGAAAAAGACCCTTGGAATCTTTCACGTCACCTGCTGATGGCCCTCTGAACGAGGAGAACCCCCAGGGCCGCCACCGCCAGCGCGTAGGGGTAGCCAATGAAGTACCAGGTTCCGGCAACGGTTCCGAGGGCGATTCCGTTAAGTATCATCAGCGCCAGCACGTGGCCGAAGTTGGTTTCCGGCACTGAAAGCTCCCGCTCGCCCCAGTAAAAGAAGGCCATCGCCACAGAGGAGGTGAGAAGGGGCAGCACGAGAGCCGCTGGGAGAAACCGGAGCGCTCCCAGGTCCATGTAGGAAGCCACCAAGACAAGTCCCACCCCAGCGGTGACGGGGACGGCGTTCATGACGAGGAGCTTTGCCCTCACGAACTGGCCGACTGTTATCGGAAGGCTCCTCAGGAACTCGAACTCCTTTCCATCTATCTTGAGGACCGTATCGACCCCGACCGAGGCCACCCAGGCTATCATTAGGAGAACCGAGGCGAGCGCCCAATCTCCAATCTTTCCCGAGGTAAGGATCCCCACCGCACTCGGAAGGATTATGAAGAGGGGGAATATCAAACCTACGAGCAGGGCGCTCTTTCGGAAGACTATTCTCAAATCCTTGAGCGCGAGGGCCAGAACAGGGTGGTGAGTTTCGGCCTTGAAGCGGACGATTCTTGCGTGGGAAACCCTCGCCCCCTCCTCCAGCCTGCTCCAGAGCCTCCCGAGAACGAACCGGTAGAGCGGAACGAGAACCGCAAGGTAGCCGAGGAGAATCAGGAGTGAGTGGAGTGGCTCGGTTATCGAGGCGACCGAGAAGGGGTAGGCTATGGAGTACCGGGCAAAGAAGGGCAGGATCTCCTCGTAGTGCTCGTTCACGTACTCCTGGAGATAGTTGAGGGCGTAGAACATGCTTATGAAGAGCAGAACGCCGAGGGTTCTGGCGAGGGTTCTGAGCTTCGAGAACCTGCCACCAACGCTGGCGGAGCCAAAGAAGGTGAACACCATCAAGCCGAGAACGTGGCCGAGGAAAGCGCCGACGAGCACCCAGAGCAGGCCAACGAGGCCGGGGGCGCCGTACTTAAAGGTCATCGCAGCCGCCACAGGCAGGAGGGCTATGACCGCGGGGACGTTGTCTATCGCCAGGAGAAGGCTGAGGTACTTAGCGCCCGTCTTAACCGGGAGCGGCTTAAGGGGCTCGAAAATCCCCATCGAGACCGCGTAGGAGGCATTCACCGTCGTTGCGTAGAGAGCCATTATGAACGGAAGCATCGCGTAGGTCGCGAACAGGATCACCGCCCTCTTTTCGTCCTCCGCCCCAAGCACCGCTCCCGCCATCATGAACCCAAAGAAGAGGAAGGCGACCGATTGGAGAGCTATAC
This sequence comes from Thermococcus sp. MV11, assembly GCF_012027285.1. Taxonomy (NCBI): domain Archaea; kingdom Methanobacteriati; phylum Methanobacteriota; class Thermococci; order Thermococcales; family Thermococcaceae; genus Thermococcus; species Thermococcus sp. MV11. The sequence goes on along the minus strand of NZ_SNUD01000004.1, from coordinate 96,120 downwards.
CCCGCTTTATATCACCGGCGTTCTTGAGCTGCTTCCTGAACCTCTCTGGGTCGGCCGCCACTTGAGGGTTGCTCTTCAAACGCCTGTAGTGGAGTTCCTTGTAGAGGATTCTGACTATCTCCCACATACTCCCACCTTAGAGGGTCTCCTTCAGGACCTGAACTATTCCAGCAACCTCGTCCTGGCTCTCGGTGAGCTTGAGGAAAACGTCCTCCAGGCTCTCCTCGTGGGCAAACTCCTTCAGCTGCTCAACCGTGCCCTCGGCGATTATCTCGCCGTTGTAGATGACGCCAACGCGGTCGCATATCGTCTCGGCCAGCGCAAGAACGTGAGTGGAGAAGACAATGCTCTTGCCCTCATCTCGGAATTGGAGCAGAAGCTCCCTCAGAATCCTCGCGCTCTTGGGATCAAGGCCGTTAATGGCCTCGTCAAGGATCAGAACCCTCGGGTCGTGGAGCATGGCCGCTATGAGAGACACCTTCTGCCTCGTTCCAAAGCTGAGCGAACCTATCATCTCACCGAGGTAGCTCTCTATGCCAAAGGCCCTGACGAGCGTTTCAACGCGCTCCTGGAGCTCTTCCTTCGGAATCCCCCTCACGCTCCCCACGAAGTTGAAGAACTCAACCGGTGTGAGGCTCTCGTAAAGAACCGGCGTTTCCGGAACGTAGCCGGTTATCCTTCTAACCTCAATGGGGTTCTTGTCAACATCAATGCCTCCAACAACGACGCGCCCGGAGGTAGGCTGCAGTATGCCCGCCAGAATCTTCATCGTCGTGCTCTTACCGCTCCCATTCGGGCCGAGGAGGCCATAAATCTCGCCGTCGGCAACGGTGAAGGTTATTCCTTTAACGGCCATCGTCGAGCCGAAGCCCTTGGTGAGGTCCTCAACCTCGATCATTCTACCACCGATTGTGATAATCCAGGCGGATTAATAAAGTTTATCCTCTGAAGAGTGATTCATCAGAGGTATCCTTAAATAAAATGGCGCCGGAGTTGTACCAATCCAAACCCGTGTGTGGCGTTTCTTTTTCAGGCCAGGGTTTGGACTTGGAGGTGCGTGTATGAAAAAAACCTCAAGGATATTGGTTCTTGTTTTACTGAGCGCGTTAGTCATCATTGGGGGGTGCATTGGAAACACCCCTTCACCCACAGAGACCGGTTCCCAAACCGGCGAGAACAGCTGGGAAGGAGGAATAAGCGAGAGCACAACAACGGAGACCCAGGGGACAACCGAGACGGTGACCGAGACCGTAACCCAGACGGAAACCCAAACTCAAACGGAGACCAGGACATCAACGGAAACCCAAACCCCCGCCAACGAAAGCCTCCAGTTCGACGAGGACGGCAACGTCATCTGCGATGAGAACTCGGATCTGGACCTCGGCTGCGAGGCCGGTGAGAGGAACGAAAACGGGACGGGCATTGGTTTCCCGATCCTCAACGTCAACCTAACGCCCGCGATAATCCCAATTTACAGGCTTAACAGCAACCTGACCTACGCCGGCCCGCTGACGGGCATGGCGAGCGAGCCCAACGGCGAGATAGTGGAGTGGGTCTCGATACTGACCTCGTCCCGCGAGCCGGGGAAGAGCGTTGCCCTCACGATAAAGTTCGAGAGCGAGGAGCTGGCAAGGGAATACGTTCATATCAAAGAGCTGAGGGACCTCCAGGGTAGGGTGATAGCGTCCTACAGGCCTACAATCCTTAAGTTCGACACCGGCGAGGAGTTTGGCGAGAGATGGGAGCTCCACCTCTACCTGGGAAGCTTCACGCTCTACAGCGTTACCGGAGGCGGCCTCACCGAGGTCCAAAAGGGGAGCGTCGAGATAGATGGCTCAATTGTGAGGTTCACCGTCGAGAACTTCTCGGAGATATTCCCCGACACAGTCTTCATGCGCATAGAGGGCAACCCAGAGGATCCGAAGACCGGTCAGAGGTTCAGCTACCCCGAGACCGGGAAGTTCATCATAAAAGCAAACCTGGGGAGGATTGACTACTACGCCCCGGCCTACTACGGCGACGCCGAGGGCGGCGTAGCTTTGTACGCCGAGGTTCTCGGCGATGACGTGAAGTTCAGGCTCCAGTTCAAGGACGAGGAAACGTACGAGGACTTCATACCCGGCGACATGTTCATAGACAGCACCGACAACGGCGAGTTTGACTGGTACGCGGAGATAGGGTCGAGCCACTTCCAGCTCAAGGACAGCTCCGGGAGCGTTTACCGCGAGGAGGACGTCATCCGCGGGGAAACGCAACTCGGCCCCTACGTGGAGTTCACGGTCGAGAACCTCTTCTCCATAATCCCGTGGAGGGAGTTCCGGTTCTGGTTCTCTAACCCCGTCCTAGAAAACCGCTTCCCGGCCGAGGGGAACCTCTGGTTCAACGCCACCAGCGGGCTGAGCATAGAGGAGGACGTTGACAGGTACATCGTTGTCGTGGTCGAGGACGTCTACATCAAGGGCAACAAGGACGAGGCCGAGGGGGAGATAAGCCTCGTCTCGTGGGCCTACGGCACGAACTACTACGAGAACCTCAATAAAATCGAGTACAGCCCCATCTACGTCTTCGGCTACCCGCTCAGGCTCTGGATTGAGGCAGAAGACCACAGCAGGCTCCTGTACCACGACAGGAACGCGGCAAGGCCGGACTGGCCCTTCACGAACGGCTACCCTGTCCTGGCGATGCCCCTCGACGAAGCTAAGAAGTACCAGGAGATATTCGTCAAGACGACCGGCTGGGACAACGACGACCTCGGAACGTACGTCAAGCTCGGCGCAGGTTTCCTCCTCGATGCCGCGGTAGGCCTCGCGACGGGCGAGATATCGAGCCTCGTCGAGCACGGCTACACAGGGGTGATGCTCCTCCACCAGCTGGAGACCGGCGAGAGCGCCAGCCACTTCTGGGGCGAGGCTTTAGCGAACCTCTTCGGCGCACCGCCGGACAGGGTGGGCTACGACACGATATCCTTCGACCCGAGGAGGGACTACAGCGACGGCTACCTCGTCAGGTCGGTCTCGAAGGACGGCAACATGGTGGTCACCTACATCATCTACGAGGTAGACCTTCCAAGGGCGGCGCGCTACGCGAGGCTCGAACTGTCAGCCGATGGACTGCTCTTCACGAAGGACACCGAGTGGGGCGACGACGAGTACTACGCCTTCTTCAGGGCCTCCACCGGTTTCACTCCTGGAAATGCCGAGATCGATGACGCCCTCATAGGGGAGATCACGACGATGGTTCCAGAGGGAGTGGCCTACGCCTATCCAAAGCTCGACAGGAGTAGCGGAACGGTGGGCTTCTCGGTGGGGGACTTCTCCGACGGCAAGCTCGACCACGGGGTCATAAACGGGAACACCGTCAAGATAATCCCCTTCGGGCTCACCCTGGTCAATTTGAGCAGCATAAGGACGCCCTTCGTCTACGTCGAGTACGACGGCTGGGAGGAGGATTCCGGCAAGTGGGGCAACGACGACGACCCGATGGGGACGTTCGGCATAACGCTCCTCCTCGACGGCGGGAACTTCCACTGGGACCCGTTCTCTGGAATCCCGAGGAGATCCTGGGGAGGGAAGGACTTCGACGTCTGTGGCGTCTCCGGTGGCTGTTCCACGGTGTACATGAGCGCCTACATAGGGCCCTGAGGCCCTCAACCTTTTCTTTCAAGGTGCGCCCTCTTCACCTCAAGAACCCCGGAATACTCCCACTCGTTCCACCTCTTCTCGACCTCGTCGAAAACTATCCTCGCCCTGAAGAACGGTGCATCTCTGACGAAGGTCTCGAACTCGCCACCCTCGCCAGCGACGTGGATTTTATACCTCTCGTGGAGCTTTACCAGCCCATCTAAGGCCTTCTCGTCTATCCTCCGCCCGAGCCAGCTCTCGTCCAGGCCGTAGGCGGAAACCCCGACCATCACAATGTCGAAAATCTCCACCAGCTCGCGCATATAATCTATTGGATCGCGGTGCCAGGCAGGAGCGAAGCTCTCAAGCCCAAGCTCCTCCGCCACCCTATCGACTCTTTTCTTCTGGTACTCACTCGCCAGAGCTCCGGCAACGACACCCTCAATCTTCAGCCCTTCGAGGACGGCCTTCATGTCCTCTACCTCTCTCTCCTTCTCGCCGCTCGTGAAGCCCTTGACGAGGGGAATCCCTATGGCTTTAGCCTGGAGCTCGGTGAGGTGTATGTTCGGCACGTGGTACATGTAGCTGTCATCGCGCTCGCTGACCATCGAGACGAGGTACTTCACCTCAAAGCCCTGCCTCAGCGCCCAGTAGAGGGCGTAGTTGGAATCTTTACCGCCCGAATAGAGCACCGCGACGCGCATTTTCACCACCGAAAATTTTAAATCACCTGTGGTTAATTTAATCTCGGTTCTCCCGATTGATGCCACATCGAGGGACTTAAAAAGGTGATGTCAATGACCCCAGGGACGGCGGTGATTCTAGCGGCTGGCCTCGGCACGAGGATCGGGGGCAGGCCCAAGGGCCTCCTCAAGGTTGCGGGAAGGGAAATTCTCTATCGAACGATGGCACTGCTCCAGAAAAACGGCATCAAACGCTTTGTAATCGTAACCAACGAGCGCTACGCCCCGCTTTACCAGGAGTTCATTGAAAGGCACAGCTTCAACGCCGAGCTGGTGGTAAACCCAGAGCCCGAGAAGGGCAACGGCCACTCGCTCCACCTGGCCAGAAACCGCGTCTCCGGGCGGTTTGTTCTGGTGATGAGCGACCACGTCTACAGCGAGGCCTTCATCGAGCGCGCTGTAAAGGGAGACGGCCTGATAGCGGACAGGAAACCGGGGTGGATTGACGTTGAAGAGGCCACAAAGATCAAAATCAGGGACGGCAGGGTCGAGCGAATCGGGAAGGGGCTGAAAGAGTGGGACGCAATAGACACGGGCTTCTTCGTCCTCGATGAGGGCATCTTCGAGGTAACTGCCCGGCTCGAGGAAGAGCGGGGCGGTGACTACCAGCTGAGCGAGGTCGTTGAGCGGGCTGGGCTTAGGGTGACTTTCGTTGACGGTCTCGGCTGGACCGACGTCGACACACCTGAGGAGCTAAAGAGGGCCAGAAAGATGCTCGTCTTCACAGCGGTGAAGGGAACGGGCGACGGCTTCATCAGCAGGTGCATCAACAGGAAAATCTCGACGAGGGTCAGTTACCTCCTCGCCGAGAAGGTCACCCCGAACGAGATGACAGCCCTTACATTTGCCCTTGGAATCCTTTCGGCCTTTCTAACCCTCGTCAGCCTCCCTCTGGCCGGGATACTCTACCAGCTCAGCTCTATCCTCGACGGAGTTGACGGCGAGCTTGCCAGGGCACAGCTGAGGACGAGCAGGTTCGGCGGCTACATCGACTCCCTCCTCGACCGCTACGTTGACGGGGCTTTCTTAGCCCTGCTGGCCTATTCGACCCTAAGGGAGCCCCTCTGGTATCTCGTTGCCCTCCTCGCTCTGCTTGGCTCTGTCATGGTCAGCTACTCTACCGAGAGGTTTAAGGCCGCCTTCTGCAGGGACGCCTACAGGGAAGTCCCCGCCCTGAGAAGACTTCCCGGAAAGAGGGACGAGAGGGTCTTCATAACCATGCTGTTCCTGCTCTGGCCTTCGAACGTCTCGGTCAAGGCGCTCTTCCTCCTGATGGCCGTCTTGACAAACCCGAGGGTTATCCTGACGGCGTATTTAATTTCCCGAAAAGTTTTGCAGCCGAAAACTATTTAACTGTTGTAAAATATCTTAGAGCAACTGAGGAGGTGGAGAAAATGGTGAAGGTTGTCATACTCGGACAGGGCTACGTTGCCAGCATCTTCGCGAGCGGGCTTGAGAAGATAAAGGCCGGAAAGATGGAGCCCTACGGCGTCCCCCTTGCCGATGAGCTCCCAATCAAGATTAAGGACATCGAGATAGTCGGCTCCTACGACGTTGATGCCAGCAAGGTCGGAAAGGACCTCTACGATGTTGTTAAGACCTACGACAGCGAAGCTCCGGAGAGCCTCAAGGGGATAACCATAAGAAAGGGAATCCACCTGAGGAGCCTCAGGAACCTCCCGCTTGAAGCTACCGGCCTCGACGACGAGATGACTCTCAGCGAGGCGGTCGAGTACCTCGTGAACGAGTGGAAGGAGCTCGGTGCCGAGGTCTTCATAAACGTCTGCACCACCGAGGCCTTCGTGCCCTTCGGGAGCAGGGAGGAGCTTGAGAAGGCCATCGAGGAGGACAGGAAGGACAGGCTCACGGCAACGCAGGTCTACGCCTACGCTGTAGCGAAATACGCCAAGGAGGTCGGTGGCGCTGCCTTCGTCAACGCGATTCCGACGCTCATCACCAACGACCCGGCGTTCGTCGAGCTCGCGAAGGAGAGCAACCTCGTTATCTTCGGCGACGATGGTGCCACCGGCGCAACCCCGCTCACCGCCGATGTCCTCAGCCACCTCGCCCAGAGGAACCGCTACGTCCTCGACATAGCCCAGTTCAACATCGGCGGAAACAACGACTTCCTGGCCCTCACCGACAAGGAGAGGAACAAGAGCAAGGAGTTCACCAAGAGCTCGGTTGTCAAGGAACTACTCGGCTACGACGCGCCGCACTACATCAAGCCCACCGGCTTCCTCGAGCCCCTCGGCGACAAGAAGTTCATAGCGATGCACATCGAGTACGTCAGCTTCAACGGCGCCCACGACGAGCTCGTCATCACCGGAAGGATAAACGACAGCCCGGCTTTAGCTGGCCTTCTCGTCGACCTCGCGAGGCTCGGAAAGATAGCGATTGAGAAGAAGGCCTTTGGAACCGTCTACGAGGTAAACGCCTTCTACATGAAGAACCCGGGACCGAAGGACAGGCCCAACATACCGCGCATCATAGCCCACGAGAAGATGCGCATCTGGGCCGGCCTCGAGCCCAGGTGGCTCTGATTCCCCTCTTCTTCCAACAAACCTTTTAATCCCATCAATCCTATTTCTTCCGGAGGGAAGCCGATGAGCTGGAAGAGGGGAGCCTATCCTGAGTTCACTCTTGAAGATGCCGTTGCGGTTCTTTTCATGCTTCAGAACCCGACGGGAAGAAAGGCTATATCAGAGGTTCTTGACCTCGGCGAAGGGAGTGTTAGGACGCTTTTGAAGAAACTTGCCGCCCTCGATGTCATAAGCTCCACCCAGCGTGGGCACTCTCTCAACGATAGTGGAATGAAGCTCCTTGAAAGGCTCTCGAAGCACTTCTCAGAGGTTCATAAGGTTGGGGAGGTCGATGGTTACCCAGCCCACGCCATTCTCGTGAAAAACCCGCCCGAATTCAAGAGCATCGAGCTCAGGGACGAGGCAGTAAGGTTCTTTGCAAAGGGAGCAATGATACTCGTTGTGAAGAACGGAGAGCCAGTTTTCCCCGAGGACGAAAGGCCGCTGAGCGAGACGATGCCCGGGCTTGCGGGGGAAATTAAAGGGGCGTTCAATCTGGAGGATAATGACCTCGTAGTGGTAACGTGGGCAGAGAAGGAAGCCGACGCCATGAAGAGCGCATATCACGTCGCGCTCACCCTGAAAGAGGGAGAACTGCCGGAGGAGATAAGGTCCCTTGTGAGGTGAAGCCATGAAGAGACTCATACTTGCCCTTGACGTCTACGAACGTGAGAGAGCCCTGGAGATAGCGGAATGCACCGCTGACTACCTGTGGGCCGTGAAGGTGAACTGGCCGCTGATAATAGGCTCGGGTTTGGGCATCATCACCGAACTCAGGCAGGTGACCGGACTGCCGGTGATAGCAGATCTTAAGCTGGCAGATATTCCGAACACCAACAGGCTCATAGCGAAGAGGGTTTTTGATGCCGGGGCCGACTACATCATAGCCCACGGCTTCGTCGGAAGGGACAGCCTCAATGCCATCATGGAGCTTGGGGAGACGATAATCGTCGTCGAGATGAGCCACCCGGGTGCAGAGGAATTTATCCAACCAGCGACGGATAAGCTGATCGAGCTCGCCAACGAGCTTGAGCCCTTCGGCGTTATAGCGCCGGCCACAAGGCCGGAGCGCGTTGCATACATACGCTCGAAGCTGAAACCCGGAATCAAAATCCTGACCCCCGGTGTTGGGGCACAGGGAGGAAAGGCAGGCAAAGTTTTAACGGCCGGTGCCGATTACGTCATCGTGGGCCGCTCTATCTATGCGAGTGAGAATCCAAGGGAAGCCGCGAGAAATCTCCACCGGGAGATAGCGGGGGTGTGAAGATGGAGCTTAAGGTCAAGCACCCGCTCAGCAAGAAGGAAGTGAAGGAGATAATAAGGGAGATGAGTGAGATATTCGGCGAGGAAATAGCAGGGAAGATGCTGAACAAGAAGGACCGCGTCGAGGTGGCGGAGTTCGATAAGACAACCGAGATACTCCTCGTGAACGGGAAGCCGTTCTTCATACGGAGGAAGGGCCTCATCTTCCCGCTCGTCATAGCGCTCTACGAGCTTTCCAACGAGGAAGACCTAAGGAAGTGGCCGAGAAGGGTGGTGGTCGATGCCGGTGCGGTGCCCTTCATAATAAAGGGTGCCGACGTCATGGCAGCAGGGATAACCGACGCCGATGAGGGCATAAGGGAGGGCGACTTCGTCTTCGTGGTTGAGGAGGACTACGGAAGGCCCCTCGCCATAGGCATAGCACTCATGGACGGAAAGGCGATGAAGGAGAAGCCCAAGGGAAAGGCTGTGAAGAACATACACCACGCAAAGGACAGGATCTGGGAGCTGACGGTGGGCTGAGATGGGAGAAGGGCGGGTGGAGCGGAGAATCCGCGTTCTGGTGGGGGGCGTCTTCGACCTCCTCCATGTCGGCCACATTCACTTTTTGAGGCAGGCTAAGGAGCTGGGCGACGAGCTTATAGTGATAGTCTCCCACGACGACACGGTCAGGAGAAGGAAGGGGAGGGAACCTGTCAATCCCGCTGAGGACAGGGCGGAGCTGTTGAGGGCTATAAAGTACGTGGACGAGGTCTACATTGGTTCACCTGGAGGAATAAACTACGAGCTGGTGAGGAGGATAAACCCCGACATAGTGGCCATAGGCCCGGATCAGGACTTCAACTGCGAGAGGCTTAAGGAGGCACTCAGACAACACGGCATCGACGCGGAGGTAATAAGGATACCCTACCTCTACAAGAGCGACAGGGCGAAGACGAGCAAGATAATAAGAAGAATAGTCGAGGCCTACTGCGACTAGCCTCAACCCGGGCCGGGAGTTGGGGCGTGATTTTAGCGGGTTATTTCAACAGTGGGTCCCAATCAACATCAGAGCTTGAACTTCTCTATGTAGTCCCTAAGGAAGTCGGGGTCTTCTCTCTTCACGGCGCTGAGGAGTTCCTCGAACTTTTTCTCCCCCAGGGCAAGGCGGAGGTAGTAGTAAAGATTGACAGCGTCCTCTACGATGGCGCTCTGCCTCCTGCCCTCCTCCCCATAGAGCTCAATGAGCTTCCTGTTCATGTCCCTGCTTATGTAAAGGGTCTTCTGCATCTTCTCCTTCTTCAGCTCGGCCGATCTTGAAGGAGCCTTATCCTCCCTCTTTCGAGGCTTCGACGGCCGGGTGAGCTCATTGACGGAACCATCGAAGAGCTTTGGGATTTTATCCTTCGACAATCTCAACCACCTCGCGGGCGAGCTTTTTGAAGGCCCTGGCGGCCCGTCCATCACCCTCAAACTCGAATATGCTCATGCCCTGGCTCTGGGCCTTCTCCAGAGCTATCGCCTTTGGAATCGTCGTCAGAATGGGCGCGTCGGGGTAGGTCTCCCTGAGCTCCTTGAGGCGCATCTTCGGAACCTTGGTCTGACGGGTGAACTTGTTGGGAACTAGGCCAAGGAGTTTAAGGTTCTCGTTAGTTTCCTGACGTATCATACGCATCAAATTGAACATCAGCTGCATTCCTATGACGCCAAAGTAGCTCAGTTCTAGGGGAATGAGAACGTAATCTGAGGCAGTCAGTGAGTTCACAAGGAATATCCCCATGCTCGGAGGGTTGTCTATCAGAACGTAGTCGTAATCTGGAAGGACGGGCAGTAGGGCCTTTTCGAGCCTTCTCTCGCGGTTGTATGCGTTGATTATCTCTATTTCCTTGGCCGAAAGGTTGAGATGGCTCGGTACCAGGTGCAGATTCTCCCTGACCTCAACTATCGTATCCTCGATGTCGCTCTCCCTTGTCATGAGGGTTCCAACGTTGCTGTTGCCGTACTGAAGGACGTCCATTCCGATCAGACCGAACGTGAGGTTGAACTGGGGGTCAATGTCCACCACCAGGACCTTCCTGCCCATCGCCGAGAGGGCATAGGCGAGGTTCATCGTCAGGGTGGTCTTTCCAACGCCGCCTTTCTGGTTGGCTACGCTAATAACCACTGCCATAGAATCACCCGCTAAATGGTAAAGGGGAAAATCAGGCGATGTCAATGAAGTCTTCGAGAACCCTTTTCGCATAGGGTGGGAGTTCTCTTCCCTTCTTCTCGGGTTTACCGGATATCGCGTTGAAGATTCTATCAAAATCTCCGTCCTTGGATTTGAACGGCTTGACAGGCTCGGGGGCTATTATGTTGTCCTTCATCGACGAGCCAACCTGGAGGGCGTGTTCGCCACCGAGTATGTGGGGGGACTTAACGCCGGTCATTATGACCATTGCCCTTACCACTTTACCCATATCCTCGTCTATCCTTGCACCCCACTTGATTTCGCTCTTCTCGCCAAGCTTCTCGTAGACGATGTTCATGGCGTCGTTTATCTCACCGAGGCTCACGTCTGGTCCGACTGTGAAGTGAACCAGAGCCCTGTCGCCGCTTCCGTACTCAACCTCGAGCATCTTGTTTTCGAGCGCGTTCTTGACCGCATCGACCGCCCTGTTGCTTGAGTCACTCTCGCCTATTCCTATCAAGGCCGCACCGCCGTTGTGCATGACGCTGTAAACGTCGGCAAAGTCGATGTTCACCATCGATGGGAGCTTTATCGTCTCGGTGATGCCCTTGACCATTCTGGCTATTATCTCGTCGGCGAAGCGGAAGGCGGCGTTTATCGGGAGCTTCGGAACGAGCTTGAGGAGCTTGTCGTTCTCGATGATGATGACCGTGTCCGAGTAGTACATGAGGGCCTTTATACCAGCCTTGGCCTTCTCGATCCTGATCTTGCCCTCGTTCTTGAACGGGTAGGTTACAACGCTGACGACGAGCGGTTCCCTAAAGCGACCGTTGTGCCTGGCACGTTCCTTTATGACCTTCGCAACAACCGGAGCAGCGCCTGTACCGGTGCCGTTACCCATACCAGCGGTTATGAACACAAGATCGGCGTCACCGATGGTCTCGGCAATCTCATGGGCGCTCGCCTCGGCGGCGCGGTAGCCAACCTCGGGGTTTCCACCGGAACCCTTACCCTGGGTTATTTCCTTGCCGAGGAGAAGCTTTTTATGGGCTTTCGTCCTGGCAAGGTGCTGGGCGTCAGTGTTCATTGCTATAAGCTCAGCACCCTGAACACCGAGCTCAAAAAGTCTGGTTATCGTGTTATTGCCAGAGCCGCCAACGCCAACTATGACTATCTTTATGAGATCCTCAAGGTTCTCGTCGGAGAATCCCTCCATCTGAGGCGCCCTGGGTCCCTCATCGAGATCCAGCTTGATTCCGGCCTGTTCCAACAGCTTGAATACCATATGCCCCAACCCCCCAAACTTGGACTGATCAGCAGCAATTTGATTTAACCGTTGATTGAAGCGGCTTATTTCAGGACGTAATCTGGAGTTGAACGCTCCTCGATCTCAAGCTGATAGAGTTCCTTCTTCAAAAGCTCGCGTATGGCTTCCCTGATAATCTCGCTCCTGTTGGGATATACACCCTTCCTGACGAGCTGATCCATGGCGTTTATCAGTCCCTGAGGGAGCTGTACACTGATGATACGCATTTTGGTCATCTCTGCACCACCTAGTTCAGCAAGCCGCTGAAATAAATAGTGGTTTAATTAGTTAAATACTTTGCGCTTGCTTGATATTATCAAAATAATATGATTCTCAAAAAATTTTTGAAAAAATCTAAAGTAGCAAAAAATACAACAACTCAAACGCCCGAGAGACCCAGAAAGGGTTTTAACGCCAAAGTTTCCAGCTGGCACGGGGTGAACAGATGAAAGGGATAACCGACAATCTCCACATCGCCAGGGTACTGGTCAAAAACGTTGAGAAGTTGATACCAAAGATAGGTGGCGACTTTCAAGTTGTAAAGGCAGACTGCTGGGAACAAGTGGCCTTCGCGGCACTCCTGGCAATGCGCTCGTTTGAAAGGGGCACCAACCACGCCAAAACCCTTGGAGGAGAGATGCTGCTCCGCCTGGCTGGAACGCTCCAGATAAAGGACGCGATAAAGAACCACGGGGCAGGGGAGGGTGAGAACTACCTCGTAGTCTTCGGCAGCGGGGAGAGAGCCAAGGAAATTCTTGCGGAGCTGGGTCTGGAGGAGCTGCCTCTCATCGACTGCAACAAGGAAAAATCGAAAAGATTTTTCGAAAAAGCCGCGCTCGTTGAAGTTTTATAGACAAACAATGGCCATTTCTGTGCTTTGTGTCGGATAGGTTTATAAAATCCCGCCATTACTTTCGAACTGCCTGAGGTGATGCTCCCATGAGATACAAAAAGCGCAAATACTTCCTCGCCGGCAGAATAAACCTTATTCAGCGCTCGAAAATCAGGGAACTCTTCGAAAAAGCCAAGAAGATGGAGAACGTAATATCCCTGGGGATAGGCGAACCCGATTTTGACACCCCCCAGGTCATAAAGGAAGCCGCCAAACAGGCCCTCGACGAGGGTTATACGCACTACACCCCCAACGCCGGAATCCCCGAGTTCCGCGAGGCCATAGCCGAGTACTACAAGACACACTACAAGGTTGATGTTTCTCCCGAGGATATAATCGTCACCGCCGGCGCTTACGAGGCAACCTATCTCGCATTCCAGACCCTCCTGGAACAGGACGATGATGTAATCATTCCCGACCCCGCTTTCGTCTGCTATGTCGAGGACGCCAAGATATCTGAGGCGGGCATCATAAGGATCCCCCTCCGTGAAGAAAGAGAGTTCCAGCTCGATCCGGACGAGCTGGTCGAGGCCATTACAAAGCGCACCAGAATGCTCGTCATAAACTATCCCAACAATCCGACGGGTGCCGTCCTCAAGAAGAAGACCGTCAAGGCGATAGCTGACATAGCCGAGGACTACAACCTCTACATTCTCAGCGACGAGCCCTACGAGCACTTCCTCTACGAAGGAGCTAAGCACTACCCGATGATAAAGTACGCCCCGCACAACACGATTCTGGCGAACAGCTTCTCCAAGACCTTTGCCATGACCGGCTGGAGACTGGGCTTCACCATCGCCCCGACCCAGGTCATAAGGGATATGATAAAGCTCCACGCCTACGTCATCGGCAACGTGACGTCCTTCATTCAGATAGCGGGAATTACGGCCCTTCGCGACAAGCGCAGCTGGGAAGCTGTCGAGGCCATGCGCCAGACCTACGCCGAGAGGAGGCGGCTCGTCCTCAAGTACCTCAACAAGATGCCCCACATAACCCCCTTCAGACCCAAGGGCGCCTTCTACATCTGGGCCAAGATTGATCCCGAGCTTGAGATGAGCAGCGAAGACTTCGCGGAGTGGCTCCTCGACAACGCCAGGGTGGTGGTGATTCCGGGAACCGCTTTCGGAAAGGCTGGCGAGGGCTGGATAAGGATAAGCTACGCCACCAAGAAGAGCCAGCTTAAAGAGGCCATGGAGAGAATGCACGAGGCCCTTTCAAAGCTCTGAGGGAGGTCCGATGGACGGAATTCTCGCCATCTTCTTCGCAATCTTTCTGGCGGAGCTCGGTGACAAAACCCAGCTGGCAACGATGGCCTTCGCGGCCAAGTACGGCTGGAAAACGGCTTTCATAGGTGCCGTTCTGGGCTTGGCCGCCGTGAACCTCATCGGCGCGGTTCTCGGCGACAAGCTCGGCGACTTCATTCCCCTCGAACTGGTCCACAAGTTCGCAGGGGCGCTCTTCATAGTTTTCGGAGTGCTCATGATATTCGGAAAGCTTTAGGAGGGATAGAGATGGACAGGAGATGGAGGTCGGTACTTCTCGACACCCTCGTGATGACCGCCGGCTTCGGAACGCTCACCATGATGGCCGTCGCCAAGCCGGACGTCATAGCGCACTTCGGTATCGACGATAACGCCTACGAGTGGCAGCACATCGCTTACGTCTTCGGTCTTTTCATAGCCTTCCTCCTTGGTCATACCAGAATATACGAGGGAAGCTTCAAGAGGAGCGTCGCCATAGCGCTCAGCTGGGCGGCGATAGCGCAGGCCCTCATTCCCCTTGCCCCCAACTGGTACGTCGTGGTGTTCCTCAGGTTCATTCAGGGTTTCGTGGTCACGCTCGTGCCGCTCTTCAGCACTCAGATAGCTCACTTCTTCGTGGCCGAGAGACCGTTCGCTAAAGGAATAGTCCTCTCGGGCATCTTCTGGGGGGGAGTTTTCGGAAGCATGAGCGCCAAGTACGCGGTGGCGAGCTTCGGCTGGAAGGGCGGTTTCTGGGTAACCGTCATCATAATGTACGCCGTCCTCGCCCTCTGGTGGGTTCTTACAGAGGACTTCGAGATAATCCACAGGAGCGAGGGCGAGACGAGGATAAACGTCTGGAAAATGCCCTTCACCTGGGTTCTCGGCTTCACCTTCTTCCCTGCCCTGTGGGTCATCTTCACGATAATCGGATTCTCCGCGTCCCTTGGCTACAGCATGGGCTGGACCAAGGAGCACGTGGCAACGCTGAGCACCAGCTTAAACGTCTCCAAGGCGCTCTGGAGCATTGGAATGGGCTACGTCGGCTACATGCTGTCGAGGAAGAACCCGAGCGCCAAGGGCCTCTTCAGGGCCATCGTCCAGGTGATGATATTTTCCTACGCGGTCGCCTTCATCGGACTGCTGGTATACGGAAAGGCCATGCTGGCGGGGAACTACACCCTTGCCCTCGCCTCGGTCGTCCTCATCGGCGCCCTCCAGGGAACAGGACCGGCCTTCTGGACGAGCGCTCCGGCAACCTATCCAAAGAGCATCTTTCCCAAGGCCAGCTTCGCCCTCGGCCTAATCTCCAACTCCGCTAACGCCATAGCCCCGACCGTCACCGAGATTCTCGCCAGGCAGGGAACCGGGCTGGCCCTGGCCGAACTGGCCCTGATGCCGATCCTCGGAATCCTCACCCTCCTGGCCGTTTCCAGAATGAGGCTCCCCGTGGAGGAGCTGGGCGATGCAGCCTAAACCCATCGTGGTCTCCTTCTTTACCCTCCTTGCCTTCTTTTTCTACGGTATAGCAGCTATCAGCAGGGGAGAAACCACCAACCTCATCGGCTACTCGATAATCGGGACGATACACCTGACCTTTGCCCTCGGCCTCTGGAGGGGCTTGGAAATCTTCGTGAACCTCTCCGCTTATCTGGCGCTCCTCGATATGCTCTTCGGCCTGCTGTGGATCATGGTAGGCCTTTCCTTCCCCGCGGCAACGCTGACCCTCCTCTCCGCACTGGCGCTTTTCATACTGATGGACGAGGACGTGAGGAGCGAGCTCAAAATGCCGTGAGCAAGCTTTGCTCCCACAAAGCTTGACCAAAAAGGTATAACTGTCCAAAATAGAAAGTCAAAAGTCAGCATGCTTCTTCAAAATGTGTATTTTAAGAGGGTTTTGTACCCCGACGGAGTAATTCAACAAGGTTTACTTCAGGACAGCGCCCGAAGGGCGCTAAGGAGAAGAAAACCCCAACCAAAACAAGCGAGTTAATGACAAACCCCCAACTAACTTGAATGTTCTGACAAGGCATGCTAGCTTTGATGAAGCTTTCCGTTAGAAACGTTTCTGGTGCGGGGGCGGGGATTTGAACCCCGGAACCCCTGCGGGACGGGACCCTAAATCCCGCGCCTTTGGCCAGGCTCGGCTACCCCCGCGCGAATTGAACTTCGCCCCGTCGCTTTAAAAACTTTGAGGGGAAAGGCTTATAAAGATGTAAAGGAAGCTTTACGTAAAGGAAACTTTACATGGTGATGTGAATGAGCCTGAAATACGAAGGCCTGCGCGCAGGTTTAATAGCCGGGATAATTATCGGCCTTGCATACTCCACCAAATCTGGAAGGGCATCCCTAGCGGTGGGAATATTCCTTCTAGGCGTTCTGCTGGCATACGCTCTGAACTGGTACTACAACTCAAGGGTGGAGAAGGTAGAGGACGAGAGAACCGAGCTGATAGGTTCCAAAAGCACGAGAAACGCGTTCGCCGTGATGAGTATCCTCCTCTTTGCCGAGTACCTCTGGGAGTACTCCAAAGGGAACACCGAAATTGCCATGAAGCTCCTGATTCCACTCGCGCTAGGTGCAATTGTCCTCCTAATATCACAGTACCGCTACGAAAGGGTGATGTGAATGAACGAGCTCGCCTTGGTCTCGTTGATTGCCCTGATTGGAGGCGGGCTCTTCGGGTACTTCATGACCAGGACGACAGTGAACAACATCGGCTTTCCCCTCGATGAGAGGGCCGAAGAGATAGCCAAAATCTCCGCCATGCGGACGCTGGAGCTGGTTCTGCTCGTAACCGTGATTTCGCTGTACTACTGCGCATTCTTTATCCGAGACGAGAGATGTGCCAATTTCATGACATTGATATTCGCGACAATATTTTTCGGTAACTGGGCATTTAGGGCTTATTACTCGAGGAAACTGTGAGGGATTCGAATGAAGAACCGCCTGCGAGAGCTCAGGGAGGAGCTGGGCATAACCCAGGAGGAGCTGGCGAAAGCCCTTGGCGTGACGAGGCAGACGATAATAGCGATAGAAAAGGGCCGCTACGATCCGTCGCTTAGGCTGGCCTTCAAAATCGCCCGATTTTTCAACAAACTGATTGAAGAAATCTTTATCTACGAGGAAGATTAAGGATAATGGGGGACCTTGAATGCCCATGGTTGAAGTTCTGAACCTCGAGAAGGACTACGGAAAGGTAAAGGCCCTCAAAGGGATAAGCTTCTCCGTCAATGAAGGTGAGATATTCGGCCTGATCGGGCCGAACGGGGCCGGAAAGAGCACGACGCTCAAGATACTCTCAACCCTTCTCAAACCCACGGGAGGAAGCGCGAAGATAGCCGGCTACGACGTCGTGAAAGAGGCGGAGAAGGTAAGGGGACTGATAAGCTACCTGCCTGAAGAGGCCGGAGCATACAAAAACCTCACCGGCTACGAGTACCTTCAGTTCATGGCGAAGTTGTACGCGAAGGACGAGGAAAAAGCAAAGAAGATGCTCGAGCTCGGCGTCGAGCTCAGCGGACTTGGGGAAAGGCTTCACGACAAGGTGGCGACTTACTCCAAGGGAATGGCGAGGAAGCTGCTCATAGCCAGGGCACTTATGGTGAAGCCCAAACTCGCGATACTCGACGAACCAGCGAGCGGGTTGGACATAGTGAACGCCTACTCGATACGTCAGATGATAAGGCGCTTCGCCCGCGAGGAAGGGGTAACGTTTCTCCTCTCGAGCCACAACATGCTGGAGGTTGAGTACCTCTGCCACAGGGTGGCGCTGATAAACAAAGGACAGATAGTTGATGTAGGCACACCCAAAGAGCTGAAGGACAAGTACGGCGCGGAGAACCTCGAGGAGGTCTTCATGACTGCCGTTGGGAAGAAAATCAGTGAGCCCATAGGAGGTGAGGGGGCTTGAGCGACTTCTGGGTAATGGCGATGAAGGAGCTCAAAAACCTGTTCAGGGACAAGAAGCTCGTCTTTGGCCTGGTAGTCGTCCCGCTTATCCTTCTTCCAGTGATGGGAAAGGCCGTCAGTGTGGGAATGGAGCAGGCCCAGGGCGAGACTCACGTGGCTATAGTGAACTTCGACGACGGAAAGTACGGTGCGCTCCTGATAAAGGCACTGGAAATAGCTCCCAACGTGACGGTAACGGTGGTGAACGCCACTTCCCTCGATGAGGCAATTCAACAGGCGGTACAGAACGAGCAGAACGTCCTAGTGGTAATACCTCCGGACTTCACGGCAAAGCTCCAGGCCAACGAGACGGCCACGGTGGAGATATACGGAATCTTCATGAGCATAAGCACGGGCATAAAGGAAAGCGTCAGCGAGGGAAGGATAAACGCCGTCCTGCAGGTCCTCAGCGAGAGCATAGCCAAAATAAAGGTGAAGAACCTCGGCGCTAACAATCCGGACGCGATACTCCAGCCGATACGAACCGAGAGCAGGTCTGTAATAAACGGCAACGTAGTGGACGTGTCTCCCACCGTCGTCTCGGGGGTCATAGCGGCGCAGGCCTTCACGATACCGCTAATAGTCTTCATGATGGTCATGATAACCTCTCAGATGGCGGCAGGAGCGATAGCGAGTGAGAAGGAGAACAAAACACTAGAAACCCTGCTCACCCTCCCGGTTCCCAGAACCCACATCGTGGCAGCCAAGATCTTCGGGACCGCGATGATGGGTCTCGCGGCGGCGGTAGCTTATATGGTCGGAATGAAGTACTACATGGGCTCCTTCGGTATAGGTTCGAGCGGGGTGAGCCTTGAGGATTTGGGCCTCGTGGTAACTCCAACGGGCGCGGCAATGTTTGCACTCGTCGTGTTCCTGACGATAATAATAGCCCTCAGCCTGGCGATGATAGTGGCGACCTTCGCGGAGGACGTTCAGAGCGCGACCACGTTGGTGAGCGCGGTGATCCTTCCGCTGGCCTTCCCGGCGTTCCTGCTGATGTACACTGACATCAACGACATGCCAACTCTAGTTAAGTACACCCTGCTGGCAATACCCTTCACCCACCCTGTCATCGACTACCGCTACGCCCTGCTGAGCAGCTACAAGCCTCTGGTGGCAAGCGTGCTCTACCTGACCATCATAGCGGCGGCAATACTCTACGCGACCGCGAGAGTCTTTTCCTCGGAGAGAATCCTGACGGCCCAGATAAGCTGGGGAAGGAGGAAGAAAAGAAACGCCGAGTGAACTTTCTTTTTCACTCTATCGGCACTCCGTCCTTCGTCCTCGGTGCGAGCCATTTCATGAGCTTCTTGGGATTCTTGGTTCTGATGACTATCGTTATCGGGCCAAGCGGTGATTCCTCATTGAAGTTCACAACTCCCGCGTAAGCCGCCTGCTTGTTCACCTTGACGATTATTTCCTCGCCGAAGTAGCCCTCCTCCAGGAAGGAGCGCGCAGTGTCTAGTATCGCCTGCCCGCGGAAGAGCTCGTAGAGCCTGCTTAACGCTTTTCTGCTCCTCGTCTTTCCGGTCAGAATAATGTAGTCGCCCCTATCAAAGGCCTCGAACTCCAAATCGGGGACGAGGTTCAGCATGGCCTTCTTGACCTTCTCGATGTCCTCGGTAGGGTAAACGTGGGCCTCGACCTCGATCTCTTCAAAGAGTTCCTCTGTCATTTTTCCCACCCGGGATAAGCTCGAAAGAAAGCTTATAAACCCAACCACAGAATTAGTTAGGGTGCCCTAAAGATGTTAGATGGGTTCATAACCGGTCTCGCGGAGTGGATACTCGAAGTCTCGAACGGTGAAATAATGTGGGTGGCCTTCTACGCCGGCCTGTTCGTTGCTCTGATGACCTCCCTCGGCGCGATGGTGGCCATATTCGCGAAGCGTCTCCCCGAGGGCGGCGTCGATTTCTCCCTCGCCTTCGCGGCGGGGGTCATGATAGTCGCTTCCTTCACATCGCTGATTCTCCCGGCGATAGAAAGCACCGGCTCGTTCACCCCTGCGGGAGTGGGTATAGCGCTCGGCATAGCCCTCATCTACCTGATAGACCGTCTCCTCCCCCATGAGCATCTGGTAAAGGGCTACGAGGGGCCAAAGTCGATGAAGGACAGGTTGAGGAAGGTCTGGCTCCTGGTCATAGCGGTCATAATCCACAACCTTCCCGAGGGAATGGCCGTCGGAACGTCCCTGGTCTACAACCTGGAGGTGGGTCTCGTTACCACCATAGCCATCGGGATCCAGGACTTCCCGGAGGGCACTGTGGTCTCCCTTCCCCTGGCAACGCTCCAGAGGAAGCGCCTTCAGCCGATAGCGATGGGAGTGCTGAGCGGCTTCGCTGAGATGGCCATGGTACTCCTCGGGGCCTACTTCTTCACTCTCTTCAGCTGGCTACTCCCCTACGGCCTCGGTTTAGCAGGGGGAGCGATGCTCTACGTGACGGTCAAGGAGATGATACCTGAGATATACAGGGGAGAAAAGAACGAGACCCTCGCAAGCCTGGGCTTCTTCGCGGGTTTCTACGTTATGCTCTTCCTCGACTCAATGCTCGGCTAGGATCTTGTCAACGAGCTCCCGCACCCTCTTCTCGTACTCCTCCCGGGAGCAGTCGTTTACCACCATGTGGTCTGCCATCGCTATGACGTTCCCTATGCCGAACTTCAGCTCCTTCCAGTCGCGCTCCTCGAAGTCCTCCCAAGTTTGAGGGTCGTCGTGCCTTCCCCTAGCTCTGAGCCTCTCGAAGCGGAGCATAGGGGGAGTGTGGACGGCAATTATCAATATCTTCTCCCCGGGGAAGGCGCCCCTGAAGGTCCCAACCTCGTCCAGAGAGCGGACGCCGTCGATGACCACTATAGGACTCTCCCTGAGCAGCTCCCTCACCTTCTCGACGGCAAGCTTTGCAACGGCGTTCTGACCGAGCTCCTGTCTAAGCCTTATGCTCACCTTGGCCACGTTCTCCTTGGTAAGCTCAAGGCCGCGCTTCACGGTCTCTTCCCTCACGACGTCGCCCATAGAAACGCTTGGAAAACCTCTCCTCTCGAACTCGTGAACGATCTTGCTCTTTCCCGAACCGGGCATTCCTGTCACGATGATTATCATAGTGCCCACGCCCGAGTAAAATGGGGGAATTTAAAAAGATTGACCTCACTTCAGGAAGGCATCTAAAGTACCCCTCTTCTTTCTCCCGGACCTTTTGGTGGCCCCCTTGATTTCCCCAGGCATCTCAACTCCGAAATACCTAAAAAGTCCCTCCACCACCTTTATTCCTATGCCCTCCACCTCGAGGAGATCCTTCACCTTGGCGCGCGTTATGTCCTCCTGGCTCCTGAAGCCCGCGTTGTATAGTGCTCTAGCCCTCTTCCTTCCGATGTTCGGGAGCTTGACCAGCTCGAGGAGCTCTTCTCTAACGCCGTGGCGCAGGCGGAGGTGTAGGTCGCGGAGGTACTGGAGAACCTCCTCCTTCGGCTCGAAGAGCCTGTAGAGCTCTATGAGCGAGTACATCAGCCAGTCAGCCAGCTCGAGAATTCTGTAAAGGTCGCCGGGGTCTATGGAGTAGGTCTCGTAAATCCTCGCCTCGGAAACCTCGTTAATCCAGTCGAGGAGGACTTTGGCAGTTTTCACCTGCCCGAGGAAGCCCTGGAAGCGGGAGTCCTCGTAGTAGGGTATGCTCGCGTAGAGCTCCCCCTCAAGCTCGTAAGCTAAGTCGAGGTAGTCCTCCATCTCGCGCCTCCGGGCGGTAAGCGTGGCCATGTCCGGGGTTGAGGCTATCAGCTGGAAGATTCCGAAGGGGTTGGGGTTCCTCTCGATGGCCGGAAAGGCGTCCCTGAACTTCTTGGCCGTCAGCGGGTCGATGTAGAGCTGGGAGGTTCTTTTGCCGAAGGGAAGCGGCATGAAGTTGTCTTCGAGGTCCAGATCAACGAACTCGTTCTCTATCAGGAAGTAGACAACCTCTTTCGCCTTGTATTCGAGGGAGCTTAGATCCTTCCTCTGGTGGGCGTAGAAGGTCTTCTCAAGGAAACGCACAAGCCCGGCGAAGCTCTTAATTCCGAAGTTCGTTATTAAAGCCAGAACCTGACTCCTGAAGGCCCGCTCGTTGGCGAGCATCGAGAAGAGCTTCTCCGGCCTTCCGCGAATGTAGCGCTCCATCAGCTTCCCCGGTTCCTCGGTTCTGGCAACTATTATGGCCTCTCCAAATTTATCGTACCTTGGCCTTCCAGCCCTTCCCATCATCTGCTGTATCTCGAGGACGGGAATATCTACCCAGCCGAAGTTGGAGTAGCGCTTGGTGTCGCGGATTATCACTCTAAAAGATGGCAGATTGACCCCGGCTGAGTTATGGACGATAAAGCCAACGCTGTAACTCTCATCGTCTTCAACTTCAAGATTATAGACGTCGCCCTCGTAGTATTCCTCTTCCACAGAGCGAACTTTAAGCAGAATGTAGCTGTCCCAAATCATGTTCACGTTGTAGGTTCTATTTCCTTTCGGAGGAACCTCAAGGTCAAGCTCCTTGAGCAACTCATAGTAAGAGCGTCCGCTGATTTTAACCTCATAGATTGGCTTCCTGCTTTTTCCGAGTCCAGGCTTCCTCACGCTTCTTGAAATAGATGATACATGGCCGAGAGAGCCAAGGAGAAGCTGGAGCTGGTAGGCTAAAGTGGGGGAAACGGTGGTGTAGGTTACGTAGTTTGCCCTCTTGTAATTGTCCCTTCTGATATAACCGTCTCCCTCAATAAGTCCCCTCAGAAGCCCGAGTCTAACTTCCCGGTTCTTATTAAATAGAAGGACGTCGGGAATTTTCTTCTCATGCGCCCGGTGACCGATGTTTTCCCTGAGCCACTCGGCAAACCTCTTGTTGCAAAAGCGGACTGTTCTCCTGTTCCGCTCATGGTCTTCCACAACAACGTTGGCATATGGGAAATACTTTCTAATGGTCTCTATGAGGAACTTCGTAATTTCTTCCTCGTGGGAGCCAATGTCGAACTTTATGGCCCCAGTTTTGGAAGTCGAACCCTCCGCAATCCATAGACCAAGCAATCTCGCAGTTTCGAAGTTCAGGGGGAGAAATTCTGGTGTCCGCCTTGAGGAGAAATGCAATTTCCTTGTTTTTCCAAACTGATTGGAGATGTACACAGGTTTCCGTAATGGAATCTTATCCACATCTATTGTTGGCTGTGGAACCGGCTGAAGGAGCATATAAGATACTTTTTCATCATCGTTACGTTCAACGAGTTCCTTGAGTTCCTGAGCGGTTATCCACTCCGGTCCTTTGAACTCCCACCAGATTACCTGTCTACCGTCCGAGTAATGAGACTTATGGCGGATTCTCTTAACGACCCACACCATGTGTTCGGGCGTTACTCTCACCGGAACGGTTCCCCTCGCTTTGATTACAAGCATTTTACCCCTGTGGAGCCTTTTTAGCGGTGATACGACCTTCTTAAAATAGCCTTTGTGAGTTAGAACTTCATCTCCCTCCCTAATCTCACTTACCTTTTTAACGCCGTTTTTTGTAATTACCGGCGTTTCTGGGTGCATACACAGCGTAGGCGTCGCCGTTATTACCTTAATCAGCCCTTCACGGAAGGCGTCCTCTATCAGGATCCTCTCGGCCCTGCTCAAGCCGGCGTGGTGGAAGGCGACGCCTCCTTTCAAGGCCTTCTTAAGCTTTTCACTTGTGGGGTTGTCCTCCAGCTCGGAGGCCAGCCTCTCCAAGGCTCTCTTCTCGGGTTTGGTGAGATAGCCCGAGACGAGTTTTGAGAGGGCCAGCGCCTCCTTCTCGGCACTCCTTCTGGTGTTGACGAAAACCAGCGCGCCCTTACCTCTCCTCACCGCGTCCGTCACCAGGGAGTACCAGTTCTCGGGGTAGCTCTCAACCTTCCCGTCCTCCCAGACGAGCGTCCCGAGGTGAAAAATCCCCTTCCTGAGCTGAACCGGACGCCAGTCGCTCATAACCAGTTCCGCGTCGAGCCACTCCGCCAGCTCCTCCGCGTTGCCGACGGTGGCGCTCAAAGCTAAAATCTGCGCCTTTCCAAGCATGTGGGTTAAAATCATCTCCAGCGTAGCTCCTCTGTCGTAGGAGCCTATTAGGTGAACCTCATCTGCAACGACGAGCTTTACCTCATCGATCCACCTTGCCCCGTGCCTCAAAAGGGAGTCGAACTTCTCGGCGGTGGCGACTATTATGTCGTACCTCCCGAGCCACTCGTCGGTGGAGTCGTAGTCGCCCGTGGTCGCGGCAACCTTGAGGCCCAGCTTTTCCCACTCTTTAAATTCCCTGTACTTTTCCTCAGCTAAGGCCTTCAGCGGGACGAGGTAGACCGCCTTACCTCCCTCGCGGAGGAGCTTGTTGACCATGACTATCTCGCTCACCAGCGTCTTCCCGCTCGCGGTCGGGATCGCCAGGACTAGGTTCCTGCCTTTCAAAACACCGCTCTCCAAGGCTTCCGCCTGCGGTGGGTAGAGCTCCTCTATGCCCCTCTCGAGTACTACCTTCTTCACCCTCTCATCGACGGGAAGCTCCTCAACCCTCATGTTCCTCAGCTCCTCCACTATTCGGCCGGCGGTTTTATATGCTTATCCCAGCCACAAACAAAAAGCTTAAATGAGATGGGGGTTAAATAAAGGCGTAAAGCCTTTCCGCGGTGGTGAAAAATGGTTAGGTCGTACGTTTTACTGACCGTTGAGATTGGAAAAGTTGAGAGCGTCATAGAGGCGCTCAAGCAGATTCCGGGCGTCACCAAGGCCGACGCCGTCACTGGGCCGTACGATGCGATAGTCCACATCGAGGCGAAGGACCTCGGCGAGCTCACCAGAAAGATACTCCACGACATTCACAACATCGACGGCGTTATCGACACCACTACCGCCATCGTTGTAGAAATGGAAGAGGAGGAGTGATCACCTCTTTTTCTTCCCGGATTTGTGTTTCTTCTTGCCCTTGGCTTTAGCCTGGGTTTTCCGGATTTCCCTGATCTTCTGGCCCAGCATTCTCAGGGCCTTCCCTTTGGGGTGCTTGCTCTCCAGCCTGAGCATTCCCCTAACCCTGTACTCCTCGTCGAGGCCAGCCAAGCGGGGATTGAGCTTTTCAGGGTCAAGCTCAACGACTTTCATTCCAAGGGCCACCGCGGCGTCCGCTATCTCCTGAACCTTGGGAGCATCGACCGCGAACTCCTTCCCTACGGCCCTTCCATAGCGCCTGCTGAGCCTTGCGTCGAGCTCGTTGGGCCACACCACGAACTTCCTCATCGTCCCACCTGAAAGGTTTAAAAGAAACGCCGTTAAAAACCCTTTTGGTGAGCCAGATGGACACCCCAATCTTCGAAAAGTACCTCCTCGGCCGAGCCAGCAGGGGGGACACCATTTTGATTGAATACAAGCCATCTTATCCCGTCGAGGATTTCTCATGGGGAATCCTTCTGCCCGCACTTGCCGGGAGATACGGCGTCGTCGTGGCGGACTTCTTCGGAGTGGGTGATGTACTCTTCAGGAACTACGCGAGGAGGATATCCGGGAGGGAGTACTCCAGGGTTATAGAGCTGATCAAGAGGATAAAGGTCGTGAAAATCGGCCCCGGGTCGGCCAGCTACGGTGAGGTAATAGAGGAAGTCGTCCCGGCCTACGATCCCCAGACGTTCCTCAAGAACTACCACGCCGTTATCGGAAAGATGAGCCGCTCACCTGTCAAGCCGGAGTACTTCGTGACCTTTGGACTGAGTCACTACATTCATTTCGGTGGGGACGAGGCCGTGAAGTCCATACTGACTGGTATCAGCACGATTCCCATGGAGGACTGGGTTGGAATACACTTTATAAACAAGGACGTCCTGAGGAAGGAGCACCTCGCGATGCTGGAGGAGATAGCCTCAATGGTCTTTCAGGTGTCGGAGGAGGGTCTAAAGGTCAGGAAGGAAGGTGGGACGATTGATACGGGAAGGGGATAAGGTTCTCCTCATCGACAAGCGGGGCAAGAGGTACCTCGTGACGGTTTCCGAGAGGGAGTTCCACACCGACCTTGGAATACTGAAGCTGAGCGAGCTGATAGGGAAGGAGTACGGAAGCAGGATAACCAGCCACAAGGGCGAGGAGTTCAGGGTAATAAAGCCCGACATCAACGACATCATAGCCAAGATGAGGCGCGGGCCACAGATAATACACCCCAAGGACGCCGGCATTATAGTCGCCTACGCGGGCATATCTCCAGGAGACACAGTCATCGAGGCCGGCGTGGGGAGCGGCGCCCTGACGATATTCCTGGCGAACATAGTGGGACCGGACGGAAGGATAATAAGCTACGAGATAAGGGAGGACCACGCAGAGATAGCCAGAAAGAACGTTGAACTGGCGGGCTTTTCCGACAGGGTCACCATCAAGCTCAAGGACATCTACGAGGGTATAGATGAAGAGTACGCCGACCACATAGTCCTCGACCTGCCACAACCGGAGAACGTACTCCCTCATGCCGTCGAGGTTTTGAGACCGGGCGGCTACTTTGTAGCCTACACTCCCTGCACTAACCAGGTTCACCGCTTCTTCCAGGCGTTCCAGGAGTACAGGGAGTACTTCTACCGGCCCAGGGTTGTGGAGGTCCTTGTAAGGGAACACGAAGTTAAGAGGGAGTGCATGAGGCCAAAAACCACGATGCTGGCCCATACAGGTTACATAACATTTCTCAGGAAGCTGTGAAGCCGCTTTTCTCCCCTGTTTCTTCTTCCTCAAAGGTCAGATACGCCAGACCCCCAAAGACCACCAGCCCGGCGACTGCGTGAATCAGAGGGTTTCCGGGGAGGATTCTCAGGACCGGGACGTTGCCGTACACGACCGGCCAGAAGAGGGCCAGGCCGTCAGCACAACTGAGATGCGGTAGATGAGCCGTGCCATAGCCATTCCCCAATCGCCCTCTTTTCGGAAGTTTTTTAATCTTTCCCTTTCCCCTCCGAGGATCCTTCCGCGATGTAAACCTTTGGTTGGCAACATCTTTATAAACACTCCATGTTGCAAACCTTTAGATGACCATGTTTGAACCCATGTACGGAGGTGTTCATTGTGCCATACAAGATCCTTGAGAAGAAGGAAATCGCAATGCGCAACATCTGGTACAAGATTCACGCGCCCCACGTGGCGAAGAAGGTCAAACCGGGCCAGTTCGTCATCGTCAGGGCATTCAAGAACGGTGAGAGAATTCCCCTCACCCCCGTCATGTGGGACCCCGAGCAGGGCTGGGTCGTTCTCATAACATTCATACGCGGAAAGACCACAGCCAGAATGGCCGCCGAGCTGAAGGAGGGCGATGAACTCCTCAACGTCGCCGGTCCGCTCGGGAACCCCGCGGAAATGAAGAAGTTCGGAAAGATACTCGCTATTGGTGCCTACACAGGAATAGTCGAGGTTTATCCCATCGCAAAAGCCTGGCAGGAGCTCGGGAACGAGGTAACCACACTCCACGTCACCTTCGAGCCGATGGTCGTCCTCAAGGACGAGCTGGAGGAAGCTGTCGGCAGGCACGTACTCGAGACCGTCCCGATAGACCCGAACCTCGACTTCCCAACCAACATGAAGAACGTCACCAAGAGGCTCGTTGAGAAGGTTCGCGAGATGCTGGAGCAGGAAAAGTATGACCTTGTCTTCATGGTGGGCCCAACGGGGGACCAGAAGGCCGTCTTTGAGGTGGTTAAGGAGTTTGGCGTCCCGATGAAGGCTGACCTCCACCCGATAATGGTGGACGGAACGGGCATGTGCGGCGCCTGCCGTGTCACCGTCGGCGGCGAGGTCAAGTTCGCCTGCATAGACGGGCCGGAGTTCGACGCCTACAAGGTCGCCTGGGACGAGCTGATAGCGAGGAGCGGCTACTACACTGATATGGAGCAGAGGGCCATGCAGGAGTACATGAAGGCCCTCGAGGGGGGTGAGTGAAATGGCCGTCAAGAGAAAGATCATCAAGGAGCGCGTTCCGACGCCGGAGAGGCCGGTGGAGGAGAGGATAAGGAGCTTTGACGAGGTCAACCTCGGCTACACCTTTGAACTGGCCGTCAAGGAAGCCGAGCGCTGCTTGCAGTGCCCCTACAACTACGCGCCCTGTATAAAGGGCTGTCCCGTTCACATCGACATTCCGGGCTTCATAAGCAAGCTGGTTGAATACCGCGACGATCCTGACAAAGCCGTAAAAGAGGCCCTCAACGTCATATGGGCCTGCAACTCGCTCCCAGCCACCACCGGCCGCGTCTGCCCGCAGGAGGACCAGTGTGAGATGAACTGTGTCATGGGCAAGGTCGGCGACAAGATAAACATCGGCAAGCTTGAGCGCTTTGTGGCCGACTACGCCCGCGAGAAGGGAATCGATGAAGAACTCCTCTTCGAGATGGTGCCGAGGATAGAGAAGAAGGGGCAGAGCGTTGCAATCATTGGAGCTGGCCCCGCTGGACTCACAGCTGCAGGCGAGCTGGCCAAGCTCGGCTACGACGTTACAATCTACGAGGCCCTCCACGAGCCCGGTGGGGTTCTGATGTACGGAATCCCCGAGTTCAGGCTCCCGAAGAGCATCGTCGAGAGCGAGATTGACAAGCTCAGGAAGCTCGGGGTTAAGATCCTCACCGATCACGTCGTCGGCAAGACCGTCATCATCGAGGAGCTCCTTGAGGAATACGACGCCGTCTTCATCGGCTCCGGAGCTGGAACGCCGAGGCTCATCAACGCGCCGGGCATAAACCTCAACGGAATCTACACCGCCAACGAGTTCCTCACCAGGGTAAACCTCATGAAGGCCTACAAGTTCCCAGAATATGACACACCGGTCAAGGTCGGGAAGCGCGTTGTGGTCATAGGCGCAGGAAACACGGCAATGGACGCCGCCCGCTCAGCGAGGCGCTTCGGTGCCGAGGTCATCATCGCCTACCGCCGCGGTCCTGAGGACGTCAGCGCGAGGGTTGAGGAGGTCGAGCACGCCAAGGAAGAGGGCATCAAGTTCGAGTTCTTCGTGAACCCTGTCGAGTTCATCGGCGATGGAAAGGGCAACCTCAAGGCGGTGAAGTTCGAGAAGATGCGCCCGCTGGAGGAGCGCGACAAACGCGGAAAGAGAAAGATAGAGCCAACCGGCGAGTACGTGGAGATAGAGGCCGAGACCGTCATCATAGCCATCGGAAAGCACCCGAACAGGCTCATCATCAACACACCCGGCCTGAAGGTCGAGCGCGGAAGGATAGTGGTGGACGAGAACCTGATGACCAGCATTCCGGGAGTCTTCGCTGGCGGTGACGCGATAAGGGGAGAAGCAACGGTCATCCTCGCGATGGGCGACGGAAGGAGGGCCGCGAAGGCCATCCACGAGTACCTCACGAAGAAGAGGGAAGGACAGAACGCATGATTTATTTCTTTTTCTCCAATTCTATGGCAAGCTCAATTCCTGAGAACTCCTGTATCTTCCGTAGGATCCGTAAAATGTCATTGGCACTCAACCATATGTAGAGATAGTAATCCCCCACTTGAATGAAGGCCCCATCATCCTGGTTTTTAAGTTTAGATTTTTCTGTCACAACGTATCCAGAGATCACAGGTAGATGTCCTTTTTCATTTAAAACAAACCCAGCATACTGTCTTAGCAGTTCTCTCCACGTCAATTTAGATATGCTTAGCTCTCTCCATCCACTTTCAACTTTTACAAATCCTCTTACTGGTTTTGTGTTGGATACGGTTTTCAATTCGGAAATCTTTGTTGCATTATTCGGGAGACCAGGGGACTGTTCTTCATCTTTATCCCCTTTGTCTTTGCACAACGCTCCAAATATTATGTCTTCTGAGAATCTGTGTCTCTTAAGGATATCAAATGCGTCCTCTAACTGTTTAAACGCATTAGATATCTCCTCGAGACTCTTTATTTTATCCTTTGAAAGCAGAGATAGTAGAAGCAGGCTTTTCTGTACTGGATCCCGGCGAAGGTCTATTGAGAATAGTATCCTTTCTTCGAGGGATTTTCCAAGCTCAAATGACTTCATAGCTCTCCACTGTAAGCCATTCGTTACAATACCATATCTAACACCTTTATCATAACAGTATTTACCTAGCTGTTTTAGAGGATTTGGATCACGAAGGACATCTATAGCCAGTTTTTTTGCTTCCAGATATGCAACTATCTTGCCGTCAATTACTAAAGCATAGTCAGCACGACCCATTCCCGTTTTGTCTTCTGGGCGGACTTCTTCTGGATTTTTAATATTCCAGCCTAGAGCCTCAAGGATTTCAAAAATCAACTGTTGCTTGACAGCCTCCTCATTATGATAGTAAAGGTCATAGTGTTTCTCTGCTTTTGATATTACCCGCTCTATTGACTTTTTAAGAAGTTCCATGTTGTTCTCACCTGTCCTTTTATGGACACTACTAGATAAAAATGTTTTGAGGTCTGAGCTTTATTATCTTTTAAAGCACTCCTCGAGTATCGGGTCGGGAATGCTATAGCGGACGTTTCTTCCCTCGCGCTTCTTCTCAAGGAACGAGGAGTCAACAAGGGCCTTGAGAAGCCTCGCCAGCACGCTGTCGGCTACGCTCCTTCCCTCCTTCATCTCAAGGTGTTCCTTTATCTCCTCCCACGTTTTCCTACCGCTGGCAACGGCCCTCATTATCTCGACGTACCGTTTTCTAGCGGCGGGTCTCTTCGAAAGGAAGTTCTCGAACTCCTCCATGGCGAGGGCCTTTGCCTCCTCGAAAACATCATCTACGAGGTTCTCGGTGAGCCCCTTTTCCATTGCCTTCCTGCCGAAGAGAACGAGCCACCCGACTATGCCGTCGAGCCTTTCAACGGCAAGGTCTATGAGCTCTCCGAGGGGATTCAAACCGACCTGTTCAAAGCCTATCCTGAGGAACTCCCTGCTCTGCTCTGGTGAGAACCGGTGAAGGGAAATCTCATGGAAGTACCTGCCGTAAAGGGGGGCCTTCGGGTCATCGAGGCCCAGGTAATCGTGGAGCAGACCCACCTCGGAGCCGGTCATGACCATTCTGAGGTCGGAGTAATCGTAGAGGTGGGCTATGATGCCGGCGAATTCACTCCCTACCGGCCCCCGGAGGTACTGAACCTCATCAAAGGCCAGGACAACGTCGTATTTTTCCAGTTCCCTGAAGAGCGCTATGAGGTCGGTTCTCTCGTCCTTCCAGGAAAAGCTCACCCCGAAGCTCAGAACCCTGAGGCCCGTTATGTTCTTGAGGTCTCTCCTGAGCTCCTCCCAGAGGTCGCGGTTTTCGCGAAGGAAGGCATTGACCGAGCTCTCTATCCTCCGGTAAACGTCCATTCGGGAGTTCGGGTTTACCCCCCGGAAATCCACGAGAACATAGGGGACCGCGAGCTCGTTCAGGCCCACCACGAGAAGGGACGTTTTCCCAAGCCTCCTTATGCCTGTTATTACGGTGAGGGGGTTTCCGGACCTGATTGAGCGCTCGAACTCCGCAAGCTCCTCTTCCCTGTCGTACAGGTCCTCCCGCCTTCTCTTCGGCCGGGTGTCAAAGTACACAACTACCACCCCAGTAGTTAACTACCGGGGCAGAAGTTATAAGGGTTTCGTGAAGTTTATCAGGTGAGGGTAGAGAACAGTACGGCGATGAGGAGCCTAACGGTAGCTGACCCGTGATGAAGGGCATACTGGCCGAGCCATCAGCCTTTTAACCCCTTGAAAAGAGGAAGGAACGAGCGATGAAGACCTCTAGGGTATCTGAACGGTGATGATGGTCAAAGCCTGAGCTCACTCCTCTTCCATCTCCTCGATTTCCTCGAGGATTCCCTCAAACTTCTTGAAGTCCTCGGTCCTGGCTAAAAGCGTGACGAACTCGTCTATCTCCGCCTTCTCGAGGAAGGCTCCAGCTAAGAGCTTCCCGGTGTAGCGGTTGTTCTTTATCTCCCAGAACATGTAGAACTCAGGGAAGTTCTCCTTTATCCTCCTGTAGGCGACACCGTACTTTGAATCCTTAAGCGGGTTCTGCTCGAGGTAGAAGTGGCCCGGCTCGAGCTCTATCATGTGGAGGATCGCTCCCCTCCTGGTTTTCACGAGCTTTACCTTGACGTCCCACTCCTTCAGAACCTTCATGGCGAACACCGATGGAAATAGGGCGTCGAAATACTTAAGGGTTCCGAGCAAGGGAAGAGAAAAGTCAGGAAAACGCCTTCACAGGACGCCCTCAGAGGCTCTCAAGGTACTTCGCGTAGGCCTCGGCGTCCATAAGCTCTTTGAGCTCCTCGTCGAGGTTGCTTGGCCTGAGCTTGGCAATCCAGTGCTCGTAGGGGTCTTCGTTGAGGACCTCAGGTGAATCCTCGAGCTCCTCGTTGACCTCTATGACCTCGCCGCTGACCGGGGCGTAAACCTCGCTGACAGCTTTAACGCTCTCCAGCTCGCAGAGGACGTCGCCCTTACTGAGTTCCTTGCCGACCTCCGGAAGCTCGACGTAGGCGAGGTCACCTAGCTCCTTCTGGGCGTAGTCGCTTATGCCCACGAGAACAGTCCCGTCCTCAAGGACCTGAACCCACTCGTGGTCCTTCGTGTAGTAGAGGCCCTCCTTGACCCTGTATTCACCGACTTCAATCATGAACATCACCGCCCTTCTCTACGCAGGCAGGGATTTAAACCTTTCCATGAGTGAAGGCTTTTGCATCTGCCTTCGGGCCACGGCCGGCAGTACGTTCGAGATTCCCTGCCCAACACCGAACGGATTTCACAGTTTTGGGAAGTCTCTTGTCATAGTGCAAAACCGTTATAACCCCCGGCGCCGTAAGGTACCACATGAGCCGGGTCCCCTTCTACCTCCGGGATAGGCTGGAGGCCCTCAACGAGAGGGTTCTCGCCGAGAGGTTCGAGGCGTCGAAGCTTCCGACATGGGAGAGGGTACTGCTGACGTGGTTCACCCTCCTGGCCTTCTGGGTGGTCATAACCTCGAGCCTCGAGCCGGCCAGCGTTGTCTCGGGCGCGGTGGTCACGCTCATCGTGGCCCTCTTCATGCGCGACCTCCTGACCGAGGACATAAGGCGGAGCGGCCACATCGCTGAGAAAATCCTCTACTTCGCTCTGATATACCTCCCGCAGTACCTCGTGATAATGGCCTTCCGCCTGCTGGAGAGCAACCTGAAGGTGGCGAAGAACGTGATTTTCATGGACATCAACCCCGGCATAGTCAAGATAAAGACCGACCTGCACTCGGACACCGGGGTAACCATACTCGCCAACTCCATAACCCTCACCCCGGGCACCCTAACGCTCGACGTCAAGAAGAAGCTCGGGGAAACCTACCTCTACGTCCACTGGATAGAGGTCGAGACCCTGAACAGAGAGAAGGCGGGAGAGAAGATAAAGGGGGACATCGAGGAATGGCTCAAGAAGGTCTTCTGGTGAGCGCCTTCTACCTTCTCGTCTTCACGGCTATGCTGATAACATACCGCGTGCTTAGAGGACCGACCCTGCCGGACAGGGTGGTCGGCCTTAACACCATAACGACGAAGGTGGTGGTGATAATAGCCATAGTCGCCGTGATGAGGGGGGAGTACTACCTGATCGACCTGGCCATAGTCCTGCTGATGGTGAACTCCGTTGGTGGGCTGATACTGGCAAAGTACATGGAGCGTGCCGGCGGTGCTTGAGGTGCTCCTCCTCTTCGGCGAGGCGGTCATGCTCTTTGGAGCCCTGGGGATACTCCGCTTCCCCGACGTTTACACGCGCCTCCACGCGGCCAGCAAGTGCGACACAGGTGGAGCCATGAGCATAATCCTGTACCTAGTGCTCACGATGGACGCCCCCGGAATCGTCAAGGCCAAGTTCCTCGTGCTGGCGTTCCTCATAGCGATGATAAACCCGATGGTCAGCCACGCCCTCGCGAGGGGGGCCTACAGGTACGGCGTGAAGCCGGAAGTGGTGGTGGACATGTATGCTTGGGACAATCCTTGACGTGCTCTTCGTCACGATGATAATCCTGGCCATCGCCGTCGTGGAGGAGGGAAACCTGGTGACGGCCATCGTCAAGTACTCCCTCCTGAGCCTTCTCTTTATCCTGGCCCTGTTCGAGCTGAACGCCCCGGACGTTGCGCTCTCTGCGATAGTGGTCGGGGCGGTGGTCATAGGCGTGTTTCTCTTCACGGTTGAGGAGGTGAGGAAGTGAGAGCCATAGCCATCACGCTCACCCTCGCTCTCGCGACCCTGCTCCTTTCCCTGGATTATCACTTCCCATCTGGGGGAAGCTTCGCCTACTACGTGACCCGCTGGGAAGAAATCGGCGTCCCCAACCTGGTCTCGGCAATCCTGGCCGGCTGGAGGGCCTACGACAGCCTCGGCGAGGCTAGTTTGCTCTTCACGGCGGTGGTCGGTTTCTACGTCCTCCTCGGGGGGAAGAAGAAGTGAAGATGAGCGTCGTCGTCAGAACCACCACCAAGATGGTGAGCCCCTTCCTCGTCACCTACGCCGCCTACCTGATGCTGTACGGGCACCTGAGCCCCGGCGGCGGCTTCCAGGGAGGGGTAATCCTGGCGGTGGCGGTGATACTGCTCATAACCTCCCACGGCTACCGGAAGGTGAGGAGGAGGTTCCACTTCAACTGGGCCAGCCTGATAGAAAGCTCTGCCGGGGCCATGCTCGTGCTCCTAGGGCTGGCGGGGCTGGCCTTCGGGGTTTTCTACTCAAACTTCCTTCCCACGGAAGGGGGGATAATCCTGCCCTTCAACGTCATCG
Source organism: Thermococcus sp. MV11 (assembly GCF_012027285.1). Lineage (NCBI taxonomy): Archaea > Methanobacteriati > Methanobacteriota > Thermococci > Thermococcales > Thermococcaceae > Thermococcus > Thermococcus sp. MV11. Next base: position 61,687 of record NZ_SNUD01000004.1, on the reverse strand, counting down.
TCGGTCTTGAGGTTGGGGCGGGTTTCACCTTCGTATTCTACATACTGCTGAGGTGGGTGGAAAGTGATTAGCCCGGAGCAGGCTGGGATAGCAATAATGCTGGTCGGAATCTATGGGCTGATGGCTAAGAGGGAGCCAATAAAGCTGGTGCTCTCCATAAACGTTGTCTCCCTAGGGTTAGTGCTGTTTTTCATCGGGCTGGCTTACTCGCCCGGAAGGGACGTCCCCGTGATGCCAGCCGAGCCCGTGGACCCGCTCCCGGCCACGCTGATGCTGACTACCCTCGTGGTCGATGTGGCCATAACGTCCCTCGCCCTGGCGATGATAATCAGAATGAGGGGTGAAGGCAATTGATACCCATTCCCGTCGCCATTGCCCTGCTCTGCGCCTTCCTCCTGGTCCTCCTCGACACGCTCCGCGTTAGGGAGGCCGTTTTGAAGGGGGTATTTCTCATCGGCGCACTCCTGCCAGCGCCGGTTTTCCTCTTTGTGGGTGTGGGTTCGGAGGTTGTTGGGGGCTGGCCCAGGGAAGCGGGAATAGAGGTGGCCGTTACCCGGCTCAACATGCCCTTCCTCGTGGGGGAGATGGTTCTCTTCGCCTTCGTGGCGTTCTACTCCCTCGCTTACTTCAACCTGAAGGACGGCAAAACCAGAAAAGTCCTCGCCCTTCTCCTCCTTCTCCACGCGGGCCTGATGGGAGCGTTCGTGGCGAGGGACCTCTTCAACTTCTACATCTACATGGAGATAGCCTCGGTCTCGGCCTTCTCGCTGGTGGCGTTCTCAGATGAGAAGGGAGTCAAAAGGGCGGCCTTCAAGTACCTGATGCTCTCGCTCCTTGCTTCCTACCTCTTCGTCTTCGCGGTGGGCCTTGTGTACATGGAAACCGGCTACCTGAACGTCGGGCTAATAGCCGAAAACGCCAGGGATAGCAGGGAGCTCCAGGTCGCCCTCGGCATAGCCCTCTCGGCGCTTGTCCTCAAGGCGGGAATCTTTCCCCTCCACGGCTGGCTTCCAGATGCCCACTCCAAGGCCCCGACCCCCGTCAGCGCCCTCCTGAGCGGTGCCGTGGTCAAGGCACCCGCTTATGGAATGATCCTGCTCCTCTCGGCCCTGCCCGCTGGGGAACCCCTCAGGCTCGCCCTGCTCGCGGTCGCGGTGGTGTCAATCTTCTTCGGCATAGGCATGATGATTTTTCAGAAGGACGCAAAGCGCTTTCTCGCGTATTCCACTATCTCCCAGATGGGCTACGTGCTCCTTGGAATAGCGAGCCTCAACTTCCTCGGCGCGGCCTACTACGCGATGGCGCACTCGATTTTCAAGGGGGGCCTTTTCCTGGGCATCGGCTCCATGGGGAGGAAGAGCAGGGAGCTCGGAACCTTCGGGTACCGCGGGGACGCTGTGATGATGGCTTCCGTCATCGCTCTCAGCCTGGCGATAGGCGGGGTCTCACCTCTCATCGGCGCCTACGGGAAGGGACTCATCTACTCCAACCTTTCCTGGCCCTGGAAGCTGGCGGTGCCTCTGGGGAGCGTGGGGACCCTGGTTTCCTTCACCAAGCTCAACTCATACCTGGCGATGGGCAGGGGCGTGAAGTTACCGGCATCGTGGAAGCTCCCGGTTCTCGGACTGGCCCTGACCGCGCTCGCCGGGGGCCTTTACCTGGGCTTAGGATTGAATCCCAAGGACCTCCTCTACCTCTCCGCGGCCTTTCTCATCTTCCAGCTCCTCAAGAGGACCGGAGTCTTCGAGAAGAGCCCCTCCCCCGGAGGGGGCGAAGTGGGGGAGGAGGTGAACCGCCTGACTGCCGTGATGGTCGCTTTCATTCTGCTATTGACACTAATCCAGGGGGTTTAGGTAGACCTCCCTCACCTCTGGAAGGCTTTCCAGCTCGCGCCTCAGGTCGTCGAGGTTCCCCACCCCACCGATGTCAACGACCGCAACGATGCCTGCGAGGCCTATGGCGGAGAGCTCCTCGGACTCGCTGAAGAGTATGTTCACGCCGTGCCTGCCGAAGAGGCCGCTTATCTTCGCCAGCACACCGGGCCTGTCCTCAACGACAAGCTCCACCTCGGCCAACCTCTTCCCAGGGAGGGCTATCCGCTCCATGTGAATCTCGTTGAGGTCCGTGTCCACCTCGATGAGGAAGTAGGCGCCCTCAAGGAGGCCCAGCTCGTAGGCGTAGTCCATGGGGATCTCAACAGCCCCGTCCCTCTTTATCTTGACTATCTCGTAGTGCCTCATGATAGCCAGTTCGCACGGGACAATAAAAGGATTTTTAAAATTCGCCGCCCATACGGGAACCATGGAAATCATCGGGTACGTCTTCATAATCATAGCCTTTGCAAGGCTCCTGGCGGAGGGGTTTGAGAGGCTGGGCTATCCAGGATTCCTGGGTGAGATTACGGCGGGAATGATACTGAGCGCCCTCCTTCTCGACATGCCCAGGGACCAGATGGAGCTGCTGGCGGAGCTGGGCCTGTTCTTCCTGATGATTTCAGCAGGCCTTGAGGTGACGCCCGAGGAGCTCCACTACGCCGGAAAGATCACCCTGCCCCTCTACGCGCTAACGTACACCGCGATGTTCCTAGTCACGCTCCCCTTCACCGGCTGGACCGTCGGCTCGGACAACATCATCTCGGCAGCGATACTATCAACGGCCTCCGCCCCGATAGTGCTTCGCCTCAAGAGGTTCTTCGGAAGCGACTTCCTCCACGTGGCCCTCTCATACGCTGTGATAAGTGAGATATTCGGTCTGTTTATAGTGTACATGACGATAAGGTTTCATGAGAACCCAGGTGACTACGGGCCCATATTGTCAAGCATACTGAAGGACTTCATCTTCGTGGGCACCCTGCTCTACATCAACTACCTCCTCGGCATAAAGCAGAAGGTCCGCATAATACGCTTCCTCCGCAGGCTCAAGAGCGACGAGGCGGTGTTCGGCCTCTTTATGGTATTCTCCACATCGCTCGCCTTCATCAGCGAGGAGATAGGAATGCACTTCAGCATAGGCGGTTTCCTCGCTGGGTTAATGATGCACAGCGACCTCGTCGGCACCAAGCAGTACGACAGGCTGACCACGATAGTCAGCGGGGTCACCTACGGCATCTTCGCCCCGATATTCTTCGCCTGGCGCGGACTTAACTTCGAGACCGAGCTTTCCCTCGTCGTCATTGAGTTCTTCATTGCGATATACCTTGTCAGACTGACTCTGTCGTCCCTGATAGTTAGGAAGACAGATCTATCAACGAGCCTTGTAAGAGGGGCCGGGATAGCCAGCTTCGGCGTCCTGGGCCTGCTCATGGGAGAAATAAGCTTCGTGTCGGGAGCACTGAGCGAGCACATGTACGCCATGGCCTCCCTCGCGAGCGTGCTGGGGATCTTCACCTCGGCCACGTTAGGGAGGGTCATAAACCATTATAAAGCAGAGAAGCCAAGCGGCACCGTCTAACTCCCGTACCTCCCCCAACAAGGCGTTACGGGAGTAAAGCCCACCCCCCGGGCTTTCTTTTAGATGTAGCGAAACGTTTTTAAGCCGCCCGCAAATTAGCGAGTAAGCGAACCGTTGCTTTCAACTATAATCGTCTAATAGGTGAGAAAAGAAAGGAGGAAGCCGAGATGAGCTGGACGACGCCAAAGAGGGCTTTCATAGGTGCCGCCGCCGCTGAGGGCGGAACCAAACTCAACGCCTTCGACAACGCCCTCCTCAAGCTGGGCATAGGAAACGTCAATCTCGTCAAGCTGAGCAGCGTCATTCCCGCGCACATCGAGTGGATAGAGGAGGTTCACGACGTCCCGATAGGAATGCTCCTTCCTACCGTCTACGCGCACATCGAGAGCGACGAGCCGGGAATGACCATAAGCGCGGCCCTGGGCATAGGAATCAGCGAGAACAACGAGGGTGGCTTGATCTACGAGTACAGCGGCTACTGCACCAAGGAAGAAGCCGAAGAGATGGTTAGGAAGATGGTCGAGGAGGGCTTTGAGCAGAGGGGCTGGAAGCTGGCGGAGTTCAAGGTCGCCAGCGCGAGCATAACCGTTAAGGACAAGCCCGCCGCCGCTATAGCCGTAGTGGTGATGTTCCCCTACTGATTCTTCATACCTTTTCCATTTCAAGGAGAACGTACTCGCCCTGGGCGATCTTCTCGAAGAGTAGGTTGTAGCGGGTTCCGTCCTTCACCGCCCAGACGTCTATGTACTCGCCATCTCCAGCCGGACGGACGTTTATCCAGAGCACGTCGAAGCCCTCCCGCCTGAGGGCGTTCTTCAGTATCCCCCCGATGCGCTTCCCGGGGACGAAAGCCCCGTCCTCCTCTCGGCCGTCTAGAAAGCGCCAGAGCTTGAAGAAGAGCCTCCTGCGGTTCCGTTCCTCCGCAGGATAGAGAAAGAAAACCCTGTCGCTCTCTCGGAGAAGGAAGCTGTGCCTTGCGCTCTCAAAGACCACCACCGAGAGAAAAACCGAACCGTCCTCAAGGATCTCCCCAACGATGTGGGGAATTCCATATTTAAAGCCCTCAGCAATCTCCTCTTCCACAAGCCCAAGCTTTCTCGCCAGTTCCCGCCGGGTTCCGGTATTCATCACCGCGATACTACCCGAGGACGCTTATAAAAATTTCCCAGGGCCAGAAGAACCTTAAGCTTTAAAACCCCGCGCCCTACCTAAGGGCGGTGAGAGTTATGGGGTACAATGAGCAGGAGAGGGCTTTCATCGAGTGGTACCCGAGGGGCTACGGCGTCGGGTTCAAAGTCAAGGAGAGGCTCTTCGAGACCCAGACCAGATATCAGCGTCTCGAGATATACGAGACCGAGGGCTTCGGAAAGCTCCTCGTTCTGGACGGGACGGTTCAGCTCGTTGAGGTCGGCGAGGAGAGCTACCACGAGGTTCTCGTTCACCCGGTGATGCTGGCCCACCCGAACCCGAGGAGGGTGCTCGTCATAGGCGGCGGCGACGGCGGCACGCTGAGGGAGGTCCTCAAGCACGAGACGGTAGAAAAGGCGATGATGGTGGAGATAGACGACGGCGTGGTGGAGGCTTCCTACATATACCTCGACGTGGCGAAGGACCTCCTCGACAGGCTCCTGAAGGGGGAGGAACCGAGGGCCGAGCTCATAATCGGCGACGGCGTGAAGTACCTGCGGGAGAGCGACGGGCGTTTCGACGTCATAATAGTGGACTCCACCGACCCCGTTGGTCCGGCGAAGCTCCTGTTCAGCGAGGAGTTCTACCGCTCGGCCTACGAAAAGCTCAACGAGAAAGGGCTCTACATCACCCAGGCCGGGAGCGTCTACCTCTTCACCAACGAGCTCCTCGACGCTTACAGGGCGATGAAGAGGGTCTTCGACAGGGTTTACTACTTCAGCTTCCCGGTGATAGGCTATGCCTCGCCCTGGAGCTTCCTTGTGGGGGTCAAGGGCGACATCGATTTCAGAAAGGTGGACACCAGGCGGGCAGAAAAGCTCGGCCTCTACTACTACGACCCGGAGAGGCACGAGACTCTATTCCAGATGCCGAAGTACGTCAGGGACCTCCTTGAGAGGGCCTGACGGCTTTTCTAAAACCTTTTTGGAGGTACAACCATGCTCCGCGCGGTTATCAGAAACGCTCGAATCCCCGATGGGCGGGCGTTCGTAGGCATGGGGCTCCTGGGACTCGCGTTCAGTCTGGAGAACAGCCCGGATTACACCCGTTTGGTCATGTTCCTGATTTCGCTCGTCCTCTACGTGGCCTATGCCTTCGCGATAAACAACTGCTTTGACGCGGATACCGACTCGATAAACCCGAGAAAGAGGGAGAAAAACCCCGTGGCCAGCGGAGAGCTGAGCTTTGGGGCGGGGATTGCCTCTTCCCTCGCCATGGCGCTGCTGGGACTGGGGCTTGCCGGCAGGCTGGGGGTGGGAGATCTGGTGGTGTACGCATCGATGATCCTGCTGGCAACCGCTTACTCGGCCCCACCGAGGCTCAAGGCGCGGCCGGTGGTGGACGTCCTCTCCCACGGGGCATTCTTCGGGGCCCTGCCCTTCCTCTACGGGGCCTACTTCGACGGCTCAATCACCGTGGAGGAGTGGGGCATCGCCGCGGCGGTGTTCCTCTACTCACTCGCCCTTGAGCTGAGGAACCACCTTGAGGACTACGAGAGCGACCTCAAAGCCGGCCTCAGGACGACGCCGATAGTCATCGGCAAAGGGCTCTCCGAAACCCTCGTCATCGCATTTTCGGCCGGGGCGGTAGGTCTGGCCCTCGCGGGAGTCCAACCAACCCTGGGTCTGCTCGGGGCCACAATCTACGGTCTCCGCACCAACTACAGGCTGATGGACGCTGCGATGGCCGCGGTCCTGATTTTCAGGGCATCAGGGGTGGTCTGATTGCGGATAGCGCTGGTGAGTGACTGGTACTACCCCAAAGTGGGCGGCGTCGCGAGCCACATGCACAGTCTGGCACTGAAGCTCAGTGAAAGGGGCCACGAGGTCGCGATAATCACCAACGACCTCGAAACTGGGAGGGAAGGGGAGCTGGAGAGCCTCGGGATAGAGCTGGTGAAGATTCCAGGTAGAACTAGCCCGATATTCGGGATAAACATGAGCTACTCCCTCGCCTCCAGCAGGGAACTCGAGGAATTCCTCAGGGACTACGATGTGGTCCACTCCCACCACGCCTTCACCCCACTGGCCCTCAAAGCCGTCAAGGCGGGCAGGGAGCTGGGGAAGGCGACCCTGCTGACCACCCACAGCATCTCATTTTCCCACGAGTCCCGCCTCTGGCAGGCCCTGGGCCTAACCATGCCCCTCTTCAGCCGCTACCTCCGCTACCCCCACGAGATAATAGCCGTAAGCCGCGCGGCGGAGGCGTTCATAAGGCACTTCACCGACGTTCCAGTCAGGGTGATACCCAACGGGGTGGACGACGAGAGGTTCCGACCGCTGGGTGAGGCGGACAAAAGGAGAGTGAGGGAGGAGTTGGGCATCGAGGGAAGGGTCGTGCTCTACGTCAGCAGAATGTCGCCGAGGAAGGGACCACACGTGCTCCTCAACGCCTTCCAGGGCGTGGCGAAGAGGACGGAAGACGTCACCCTCGTGTTGGTTGGCTCCGGCGAGATGCTCCCCTTCCTGAAGGCACAGGCGAAGTTCCTGAAGATCGAGGACAGGGTCAGGTTCCTCGGCTACGTGGACGACGCCACTCTGCCGCGCCTCTTCGGGGCGGCGGACGTTTTCGTCCTTCCATCGACGACTGCGGAGGCCTTTGGGATAGTTATCCTCGAAGCTATGGCCTCGGGAATCCCAGTGGTAGCAACTGACGTCGGCGGAATTCCGGAGATAGTGGGGGAGAGCGAGAGCGGCTTCCTGGTTCCTCCTGGAAACGAACCCGCCCTTGAGGAGGCAATTCAAAAGCTCCTCAGCGACGAGAAACTGGCCAAGTGGTTCGGGAGCAACGGAAGGAGGGCGGTCGAGAAGCACTACTCCTGGAGAAGGGTGAGCGGGGAGATAGAAAAGGCTTATGAGGAAACGATGAGAAACATCTAGGCAGAGATAGAGCGGTGGCTGAGATGGGGAAGGACGAGGTCTTGAAGGAGATAGACCGGCGCATCAAACGCCTGGAAGCGGAAATTCAAATGGCAGAGGAAAGGCTAAAGTACCTAGAGGAGATAGGGGCGCCCTCGAAGTACCGCGCCCTCCAGAGGAAGGACTACACCATTTACTACCTCGTCTTCATGGGGGTCTGGATGCTCGCTGGCACTCTGGCCCTTATCCTCATAAGGGGCCGCGTTCCCTATTTCAACGTCCCCCTGCTCCCCTACCTCCTGATATCCATCGTTATCCTGGCCGCACCGCTGCTTTACCTCCTGTTGAGCAGGGGAGAGAAGACCGGAACTCCCATGGAGGAGCTGGAGGAGCGGGAGAGGCTCGCCAGGGAGGTGCTGGCCCTCTTCTACCGCCCCCTCCGAGAGGCGGTTGAGAAGGACGACAGGGGAAAGATTAAGGAGATAGCGGAAGAGCTCCTGAACAACCCTGTCCTAGCCAACGCAGTGGAAAAGATGGCCGAGGGTGAGCCGAAGCTCATGGCCTACGCCCTCTACCTCTACGCGAGCTACTCTCCGGAACTCGAGGACGAGGTGAGGGGAACCCTCGAAAGGCTGGGCAACAGGCCCCTCAGGGCGCTCCTGTCGGAGCTGGTGGAGAGCTAATCGGTTTTTCGGGGGAAAATATATAACTCCCACCGCCGTTTTTACCTTGGTGAGAGTCTTGAGGCTGGAGGTTCTGAGCAGGGAGGATATGAACGCCCTATCTAGGGAGCTGAGCAGGGCAGGAATAATGAACCGAACAAAGGAGGAGATTTCTTCCAGGATATCGCACTACGTCACGGTAGATGGCACCTACGCGGAGCTTCTCGAGAGAGCCGAGGGAATGGAACCCATCGAGGAGGCGCTAGAGGAGCTCAGGTTCGCCTACGACGAGATGCTCGGAAAATGGGAGGTGGGCGAGGAGAGGAACCTTGAGGAACTCTTCGACGAGTCCAACCTCGGAAAGCTGGTGGCAGTCACCGCCCTCATCGAGGCCGGCGCGGTCGAGGAGAAGGACGGAAAGCTCGTGCTGAGGGAAAAGGTGCCCCTAGAGGTTCTCAGGGTCGAGCTCCGCTTCCCAATAGAGGACGTCGAGGAGTACCTGGAGGAGCTGGAGAAGCGCTTTGAGGTCGGAATGGTCACTGAGTACACTCTGGAGAAGAGGTACTTCGTGGAGGTAATGGAGGTCGAAGGGGAGCTCATCGAGGCCGCGCTGGAGATAGCCGAGGAGTACGCCACGGAGGAGAGCCTCGTCAATGCAACCTTCGAGGGGATAGCCCGCTCCGTCCTAGCGAACGTCATACTCGAGCTGGCAGAGAGGCACAGGCGCAAGAACGAGCTCATCGAGGCGATAATGGAAAGGGAACCCATCGTGGTGGAGGAGGAGCACGGGAGGGTGAACATCTACTTCGACGAGGACGCCATAGAAGACTTCCTGAAGGAACTCCAGACGCTCGGCTACCTCAAGGTGAAGGGCAACAGGATATGGGTCTAAGCCTCTCCGTAAAATTTTAAAATGACCTTTCTCACCTTAGCCCGGAGGTGGTGGCAGTGGCGGAGCTGAAGGCGGTTATATTCTACGACCGCGACGGCACCCGCTACTACCGCTGCCCGCGCTGCGGAATGCTCTTCAGGGACTCCAAGGAGTACACGAGGCACGTGAACAGGGCCCACGGGCACCTGTTCCGGAAGTGATTCCCTTTTCATTTACGGAATGAGGAGAACGGCCAGGGCTGAAAAGAAGTGATGAGCGGTTTCGGGCTTGCCGACCGCTAGTCTCGGATTATTATCTCCTTCGTCAGCCTGACTATGAAGGTCTTCCCCACTTTCTCCCTCTCAACCAGTTGCTTCTTCTCCAGCTCCTGGATAATTCTACTTATCGTGGGCCTTGAATAGCCCGTTAGCTCGGGTAGCTCCTCCTGCTTCACCGTGCCGCCCCTCTGGAGTATCGCGTTCACAACTATGCGCTCCTTCTCGGTCAGAACCTCGATGGGAACCCTGTTGGCAGACCACTTCTTCTTAGCGTAGTAGAGCGAGACCGGAACCGCCACGGCCAGTGAGAGCAGGACCGCGGCAGCTATCATCACCCAGTTTGTCTCCTTCTCCTGGGGCGGAAGCTTTATCTCCAGGTTCTCCTTGACCCAGTAGGTCTGGTAGCCCATCTCCTCTATCTTCTTCTGCACGTCCTTGGACATTCCAGCACCCATCAGCTCCACCAGGTCAGGGTTGAGCTTCTTTATAGCGTTGGCCGTGGAGTCAGAAAGGGCATCTTCCTGAGTCAGCAGGAGGGGAAAGCCGTATATCATCGCCCACCTGGCGGCTGCTAAAGCGGAGCCATAGTCGCTGGAGCTGGCGACCACGACGGTCTCGGCACCGTTTGGGTAGAAGTGGAGAGCCAGCTTTGCGGCAGTTTCGGTCCTAACCGCCCCGCCGATCCTCTCCACCACGAATCCCATGTTGAGGAGCTCGTCCTGAACCTTATCGCTGACCGCCTGGGAGTCGCCTATTATGAGCACGTGGTTCCAGCCGAACTGGGCGTAGCTCTGGAGCTGGGCTATGGTTCCAGGATCGAGCTCCTTGGGATTGACGGGAAGAATAGGGACGTCGAGCATCTTGGCGTAGGGAAGGGCCACTATGTAGTCGATTAAATCGTCGTTTCTCACGATTATGAGGTCGTACTTCGGCCTATCTTCCCTCTCCTGGGCGGAGGAAAGGGGCAGGAGGAAGGACGAGAACACCAGCAGGATCAGCGCCAGAGCAGCGGCCCTTTTAACCATTTCACCACCTAAAAAGGGGTGGGAAAAGGCCCTTAAAAGGTTTTTCAAAGCTCAATCTCCTCGCCAGGCTTGAGAATTACCACCTCGGCCTTCTCCCCAACGAGCCCCCTGAACTCCTCCGGGTCGGCGGAGATCGGCGGCCAGGTGTTGTAATGCATCGGAACGACCTTCCTAGGCCTGAGGAACTCAACGGCCTTAGCAGCTTCCCTCGGCCCCATAGTGAAGTGGCCACCTATCGGAAGGAGCGCAAGGTCTATCGGCCCATAAAGCTCGGCGAAGAGCTCCATATCCCTGAAGACGAATGTGTCGCCGGCGTGGTAAATCTTGACGCCGTCTAGCTCGATTATGTAACCACAGGCGTTCCCTATGCCGTACTTGCCGTCGCTGCTGGAGTGCCAGGCCGGAACCTGGACTATTTTAACACCCTCGACCTCGGTCGGGCCGTAGTTCATGCCGATAGTGGTTATGCCCTCGTTGCCCTCGACGAGGTAGTTGGCGATATCGTACATCGCCACTATCTTGGCCCCGGTTCTCCTGGCTATATCGACGGCATCGCCAATGTGGTCCCCGTGGGCGTGCGTTATTAGTATTAAGTCAGCATCTAGCTCCTCAGGCTTGGCTGCGGCCTGTGGATTACCGGTTAGGAACGGGTCTATCAGGATTTTCTTACTCCCCTCTATCAGGAAGGCCGCGTGGCCCAGAAACTTCACCTTCACCATTGGCATCACCACAGGATATAATAACCTGGACTAACTTAAATCTTTCGGGCGAGGAATATGGTCAATGATGTCCGTTTCAGCCCATCAGCGCTTTGTTTTTCCTCCCTCCTGCCCATAAATGCCTCACTGTCCTTTTTGGGAAAGCTTATATACAATTCCACCGAGATTTAAGCGGTGAGTTGCAGATGACGTTTGACTACTTCTTCAAGCCGAGGGCAATAGCTGTTATCGGGGCATCGAACGACCCCCTCAAGCTCGGCTACGAAGTCTTCAAGAACCTTAAGAAGTACAGGGACGGCAGGGTTTACCCTGTGAACGTCAAGGACGAGGAGGTTCAGGGGATCAAGGCATACAAGAACGTAAAGGACATTCCCGACGATGTGGACTTGGCGGTGGTGGTGGTTCCAAAGAGGTTCGTGAAGCAGACGATAATTGACTGCGGCGAGAAGGGCGTCAAGGGGATAATCCTCATCACGGCAGGCTTCGGTGAGGTCGGCGAGGAGGGCAAGCGGGAGGAGAAGGAACTTGTTGAGATAGCCCACAGGTACGGTATGAGGATAGTCGGCCCGAACTGCGTCGGAATAATGAACACCCACAACGACATGAACGCCACCTTCGTGATGGACGCGAAGAAGGGGGACATCGCTTTTATCAGCCAGAGCGGAGCTTTGGGAGCAGGGATCATCTACAAGACCGTCAAGGAAGGAATCGGCTTTTCCAAGTTCGTGAGCATAGGCAACATGGCCGACGTGGACTTCGCCGAGTTCATGGAGTACCTGGCCGATACAGAGGAGGACAAGGCCATAGCGCTCTACATCGAGGGGCTCAAGGACGGAAGGAGGTTCATGGAAGTAGCCAAGCGCGTGACCAAGAAGAAGCCGGTCATAGTCCTCAAGGCCGGAAGGAGCGAGAGCGGGGCAAGGGCTGCATCAAGCCACACAGGTTCGCTCGCTGGAAGCTGGAAGATTTACGAGGCGGCGTTCAAGCAGAGTGGGGTCATAATCGCCGAAACAATAGACGACATGCTCAGCATGGCGAGGGCCTTTACACAGCCACTCCCGAGGGGCAAGAGGGTCGCCATAATGACCAACGCAGGTGGTCCCGGGGTTCTCACCGCCGATGCAATAGACAAGCTCGGGCTGAAGCTTGCCAACCTCGAGGAGAAGACGATGGAGGAGCTGCGCTCATTCCTGCCGCCGATGGCTGCAGTTAAGAACCCAGTGGATATGATAGCGAGCGCTCGCGGAGAGGACTACTACAAAACGGCCAAGGCCCTCCTCAAGGACCCGAACGTTGACATGCTCATCAGCATCTGCGTTGTTCCAACCTTCGCGGGCATGACGCCGACGGAGCACGCTGAGGGTGTGGTCAGGGCGGTTAAGGAAGTGAACAACGGCAAGCCGGTTCTCGGACTCTTCATGGCGGGATACGTGAGCGAGCCCGCGAAGGAGGTTCTGGAGAAGGCCGGCATTCCAAGCTACGAGAGACCGGAGGATGCCGCCGCGGCGGCATACGCCCTCGTCGAGTTTGCGAAGGCGAAGGGAGTTTTGAAGGAAGAGGAATGAGGTGATTTTGGATGGCGAAGGTTACCGACATAGTGTTGTGGGACAAGCCCGGGGAGAAGGTCATCCTCCTCGGCAACCAGGCGATAGCAAGGGGTGCACTGGAGGCGAACATAGCCGTTTACGCGGCCTACCCCGGAACGCCCAGCTCGGAGCTCACCGATACGATGGCGATGGTTGCCAAGAAGGCCGGTGTCTACATGGAGTACTCCACCAACGAGAAGGTCGCCTTCGAGACGGCTTTAAGCGCCGCGTGGAGCGGTCTGAGGGCCATGACGGCCATGAAGCACGTTGGACTGAACGTCGCGGCCGACACCTTCATGAGCGCCGTCGGAATGGGAGTGGAAGGCGGCTTCGTCATAATGGTCGCCGACGACCCGAGCATGTGGAGCAGCCAGAACGAGCAGGACACTCGCGTCTACGCCAAGTTCGCCAACGTCCCAGTTTTAGAGCCGAGCAACCCGATGGAAGCCAAGGAGATGACGAAGTACGCCTTCGAGCTGAGCGAGAAGTTCAAGCACTTCGTTATCCTCAGGACCACCACAAGGAGCTCCCACGCGAGGGGCGACGTCGTTCTTGGAGAGCTTCCCGAGGAGATAAAGACCGGCAAGAGGAAGTTCGGGAACTTCAAGAAGGACCCGAGCAGGTTCGTGGACGTTCCCGCCAACGCGAGAAAGTTCCACCCGCTCATACTCGAGAGGATTGAGAAGATCAGGGAGGAACTCAACAACTGCCCCTTCAACTGGATTGAGGGCGACGAGAACGCGAAGGTCGGCATCATAGCGCCTGGCCTGAGCTACGCATACGTCAAGGAGGCCCTCAACTGGCTCGGCGTTGAGAACGTCAAGGTGCTCAAGCTCGGAACGCCCTTCCCCCTCCCCTACGGCCTGCTCGAGAAGTTCCTCGACGGCCTCGAAAAGGTCCTCATCGTTGAGGAGCTCGAGCCGGTAGTTGAGGAGCAGGTCAAGACCTGGGCCTACGACAGGGGACTCAGGATTCCGATCCACGGCAAGGACCTCGTGCCAAGGATATACGAGATGACCACCAGGAGGGCGGTCGAAGCGATAGCCAAGTTCCTCGGACTTGAGACCCCCGTGAACTTCGAGGAGATAGATAGGAAGTACGAGAAGGTCAGCAAGATGGTCCCGCCGAGGCCTCCCTCACTGTGCCCCGCCTGCCCGCACAGGAACACATTCTACGCCATAAAGAAGGCCGCCACTCCGAGGGCAATCTTCCCGAGCGACATAGGCTGTTACACCCTCGGTGTTCTTCCACCGCTCAAGGCCGTAGACACGACCGTCGCGATGGGCGGTTCGATAGGCATCGCCCACGGTCTGAGCATAGCCCTCAACGGAAGCATAGCCGAGGAGGAGCGCAAGACCGGCAAGGAGAAGAAGGTCATCGTTGCCACCATCGGCGACTCGACGTTCTTCCATACCGGACTTCCGGCCCTCGCTAACGCCATCTACAACCGCTCCAACGTCCTCATAGTAGTCGTGGACAACCTTGTTACAGCTATGACCGGCGACCAACCGAACCCGGGAACCGGTGACACCCCGCACGGGCCAGGAAAGCAGATTAAGATAGAGGAAGTTGCAAGGGCCCTCGGCGCGGACTTCGTCGAGGTCGTCGATCCATACGACATAAAGGCCACCACCGAGACCATAAAGAGGGCCCTCCAGGTTGAAGGAGTTAGCGTCGTCGTGACCAGGCGCGTCTGTGCCCTCCACAGGATAGGCCAGCTCAGGAAGGCCAAGGTACAGTGGCCAATCTACCAGGTGAACGAGGAGAAGTGTACCGGCTGTAAGATATGTATCAACGCCTACGGCTGTCCGGCCATCTACTGGGACGCCGAGACCGGCAAGGCCAAGGTCGATGAGCTCATGTGCTGGGGCTGCGGCGGCTGTGCCCAGGTCTGTCCGTTCGATGCCTTTGAGAAGGTCAGGGAGGGAGAGATATGAGGGAGTACAACATCGTTATCACCGGAGTTGGCGGTCAGGGTATCCTCACCGCCGCCAACCTCCTCGGCTGGGCCGCCCTCCGCGCCGGATACAAGGTCAGAATGGGAGAGGTCCACGGAATGAGCCAGCGCTTCGGTAGCGTCATAGCGTACGTCCGCTTTGGAGAGGACGTGTATGGCGCGATGGTTCCGGAGGGAAAGGCCGACGTCATACTGAGCTTCGAGCCGGTCGAGGCTTTGAGGTACATCAACTACCTCAAGAAGGGAGGCCTAGTTTTCACCAACGCCAGGCCGATCCCGCCGGTTCAGGTCTCCATGGGCTTGGCCAGCTACCCAAGCCTTGAGGAGATTAAGAAGGTCGTGGAGGAGGACTTCAAGGGCAAGTTCATGGCCTTCGACGCCGAAGAGCTCGCCGTGAAGGCCGGCAACGTCATCACCACCAACGTCGTCCTCATCGGAGCGCTCACCCAGACGCCGGGATTCCCACTCTCGGCGGAGCACGTCAAGGAAGTTATCCGCGTCAGCGTTCCGCCGAAAGCCGTCGATGTGAACATGAAAGCCTTCGACCTCGGCGTCCAGGCGGCGAAGGAAATGCTGGGGCTCTGATGCCCCCTCTTTTTAGGGTTTTTTCTGCTTCTCGAAGAATAAGAAAGTGCTAAGCCCTCTTGGCGGCCTGGAGCTTTCTGACCCTCTCCTCGACGGTCTCCGTACCGAGGAGGGCCTTCTTGAGGAGCGGGAGCCACAGGGTCTCCGTGACGATGGACGCGAAGACAGTGATGACGGTGACCGCCAGTATGACCTCCGCCCAGTGCAGGGTCAGCGTCCCCTCGCCATACTTGTTCACCAGGGCAAGGGGAAGGGAAGCCAGGGCGGCCGGGACTATACCCCTGGGCCCCTCGAGCGATATGAAGAGGTACCGCCTGAAGCCCCAGCGCCTCGCTATCGGCAGGGCCGCGAGAGGTCTGGCAACGAGCATGACGAAGTAAGCCACCAGCAGGCCCTTCACGAGGTTGCCGGCGAAGATGCCGAGTTCAAGGCTTGCACCGAGGAGGAAGAAGATGAAGAGAGTCGCTATGGCAGAAAGGTTCTCGTTGAACCTCACCTCGAGGCTTATGGCCTTGAGAACCCTCTCCATAACGCCGATACTGCGGAACTTTCCGAGCACCTTGAAGTTCCCGAGCACCAGGCCGGCAACGGTGGCGGCGAGGTAGCCGGAGGCATCGATGCTGTCTCCTACCAGAAAGGTCAGGAAAGCCAGTCCCAGGGCGAATATCTCGATCTCGGGGAACTCAAAGATCTCAGCCTTCTTGATGAACCAGTAGCCAAAGAAGCCCATGGCCACGCCGACCAGGGCAGAGACGATTACCTCGTAGAGGAAGTAGAGAACGCTGGCGCCGTAGACACCCACGTGACCGGAAAAGGCCGAGAAAACTTCCGAGACGGCGTTGGGGTAGAGCATCGCCACGGCCACCGTCGTTAAGACTATGCCCAGAGGATCGTTGAATATCGACTCGGCCACTATGGTGGTCTCCACGTCCTGCTCAACCCGGTACTGCCTGAAGAGGGGAATCAGCGTGGCCGGGTCTGTGGCACTCACTATCGCGCCGAAGAGGAACCCGACCAGGAGCGGGGCGCCAAAGAGCCAGGAGAAGAACCAACCCGCGAGAAAAGCCGTTACAAGAACCCCAATGGTGTCAAGGAGGAGAATGGTGGTTGAGTTTCTTTTGAGGAGCTTCCAGCTCAGATTGTGACCTTCGGTAAAGAGTATAACCACGAGGCCAAAAACCCTCACGTACTCGAAGAGCTCGTGGGAAAGGGAACGGGGCACAAAGGAGGTCAGCGGCCCAATAAGAACCCCCAGGAGAATAAAGAGGGGAACGTATGATATTCCAGACTTCCTACTCACGACCATCGCGAGAACGCCCAGCATGAGAATCGCAACCAGGAGCTTCGCTACTAGATCCACTGGAACCATGCTCTCGCCTCCGTTTTTGAAGCGGTAAGATATAGGATTTTTTAAAGTTCCTGAACGAAAGATTTCACCCCACAACCTCAGGCGGAATCGCTACCCAGAACTGTCCAACTAAATGTCCCACCACTGCCCGATTACCTCCCTCACCCTCGCAACCGTTCCCAGCGCTCCGTAGGAGGGGCTAACCGGAACCTCTCTAATTTCTCCGCTCAGATAGCCCTTGATGAACGCGGGAAGCCCCTTTTCAAGGCCAACGGAGTAATCGCCCTCGAAGATCACCGCGAGCGGATAGCGGGAGAGGGTCGAGCCGGCATAGGCGAAGAAAAGCTCGCTCAGCCTGAGGGTCGTCAGGTTCTCACCCAGGAAGCCGTCAAAGCCGGCCGAAACGACAACGAGCCTTGGCTTGAACTCCGCGAGAACTGGCAGAACGACCTCGTTCCAGGCGTAGATGAAGTCGTCGTCGCCGGAGTAGTGGGGCATTGGAATGTTGATCTTTGTACCCTCGGCCCCTTTCCCGCCGACCTCGTGCTCGTAGCCGCTCCAGGGGTAGATGTCGTGCTCGTGCAGGTCTATGTGGACGGCCTTGGGATCGTCCCAGAGTATCTCCTGAGTGCCGTTGCCGTGGTGGGCGTCGAAGTCTATAACCACAACCTTTCCGGCAAGTTCTTCAGCGACTTTCGCGGCGTAGGCGGCGTTGTTGAAGATGCAGAAGCCAAGGGTGGGAGCGTTGAAGGCCCTTCCAGATTTCCCCGCGTGGTGTCCTGGTGGTCTGACGAGGGCAAGGTAGAGGCCTTTCCTTTCGAGGGTGAGCTCGACGGCGAGGCGAGAAGCTCCAAAGGCCGTTAAAGCGGCCTCCCAGGTTCCTGGCGAGAGGTAGGTGTCGGGGTCGAGGTACGAGAACGCGCCGCCCCTCCCCCTGACGAGCTCGACGTACTCCTTCGAGTGAACCCTGAGGAGCTCCTCCTCGGGAACGGGCTGGGGTTCGATGGGATCCCAAAGTCCCAGGTTTTTCAGAGCCTGAACTGCCCTCAAAAGCCTCTCGGGATTCTCAGGGTGATAGTTTTCAGGCTTGTGCTCCAAGAAAACGGGGGAATAGATAACGGAGAAGGCCAAAGCCTTCACCACTCCTCTTCCTCTTCGATTAAACCGTACTTCTCCAGCTCGCGGAGGAGCTTTCTGACGGCCTCCCATGCGTCGTGCTCGCTCTTCGCTCCGGAGCAGACTATCTTTCCGGAGGAGAAGAGCAGTATCACCGCCCTCGGCTCCTTAACGCGGTAGATAACGCCGGGGAACTGCTCGGGCTCGTACTCACAGTTGGGAAGGCTCAAAGCAACGGCATCGAGGTTGAACTCCATACCTATGTCTCCGCTGAAGACCATGTTCTGTATGTCTATCTGCGGAGCGCGGCCGAACTTGGCCCCTATCTTCTTGAGCATTTGAATGAGCTTATTGACGGCCCGCTCAATATCCTCGACGCTCTTGGCGCCGGTGACGACGAGCTTGCCCGAACTGAATATCAGGAGGGCAACCTTTGGCTCTTCGAAGCGGCAGATTATGCCGGGGAACTCCTCTGGGTTGTACTTGGAGTTGGGGCATATCTCAATGACCTTCTCAAGGTTGAGCTGCGTGAACAAGTCCACAGAAGCGACGATGTTCTCGATCCTGAGCTTTACATTGCTCATATCTACCAAGGCTTACACCTCCAGATGGTGGGTTTAAAAACCCTTTATAAATGAAGCCGCTTGAGCTTTTAAAGGTTTACGTCCAAAAGAGGACATCAGACTAGAAAAAGAACGGAAGGGAATCAGGGGTAGGCCTCAACTAGAACTTTGCCCGCCTCGGTGAGGCTCTTGCTCCCGAGGAAGCCCAGCTCGCGGAGCATCGTTAAGGCCTTCTTTATCTCGTCGTCGCTAAGGCTGAGGTGCTTCCTTATGACGTCCACTTCCTCCATCTTGTAGCCCCTGGCCTCGCCCTTCTCCTTCCAGATTCTGTTGAAGGTCTCGATGTTCTCGTAGATGACCTTGAGAACGTTGTAGAGGGTCGGAGTCACGCTGAACTTGACCCTGACTACCTCCTGGAGCTTCGCGTTCTCGAGGGCCGTCTTGACCCTCTCTCCAAGCTCAGTGAGCTTGACCATGCCGTTCTGGAGCTCGACGACGAAGCCCTTGGCCTCGGCCTCACCGATTGCCCTGGTTATCTCCTTCTCGTCGCCGCCGACGTAGTCCCTGACCAGTTCAACCAGCTCGTCGCGGTGGACGTACTTCCTTCTGGGGGTCTTTGCGAGTATGGCCGCGTCGTAGCGCGTTATGAAGGGCCTCCTCCTTATCGAGCGGCTCAGCCTGAGGTAGAACCTGCCCTTGTCGGTGACGCCGGCCTTTACAACGCCCTCCTCCTGGGCCTTCAGGATCCACTCCGCTATGGGAACGTCGCCGCTCTCCGCGTAGGTTACTGCCTTCATGGCATCAGGACTGACAGTTCCGAACTCTATGGCCTCCCTGCCCCACTCGGTGAGCCAGTAGGTGTCCTTGTTCTTAACGAGCCTCCTCTCGACGAGCTCCTTGCTCTCGAGGAGGTGGAGTATCGCCCCGAGGTCTTCGACTTCGACGCGCCTGGCGATCTCCTTCTCGGTCGGCAGTATCTCGGGGTTGGTCTCGTGCTTCCCCTCTATTTCCTTGATGGCCCTGAGGACGGCGAGCTCATCGTCAAGCAGGTAGATCGGAAGAACCTTCTCCTCGATCCTGCCCATCGCCTCGTAGGTCTCCATCATGGCTTTTCCGAACTCCGTCGTGCCCTTCTCGTCGCTGAGCCCCATGCTCTCCAGCTCTGCGTTGCTCCTTCCCGCCTTCAACGCCTCGAAGTCCTCCTTCCTGAGGACTATGGCCCTTGCAAACACGGGTATCATGCTTATCGCTTTGAGCGCGAGCCTTGCAGCCGGAGTGGTCGCGAAGGCTCTGCCTTTCTCTGTCGGCGGTGAAATCAGGAGCAGGCGCATGGCCTGGAGGGCGTTGACTATGTTGTCGCCGTAGAGCCGGGAGTTCTTGAAGGTGACGAGCTCGTCGAGGGTTCCGAGCTTTGGCATTCCCCTGAGGAACGAGACTATCTCAGGCGTGAGGTAAACGACCGGGTGCGTCTCGCGGTAAATTTGGAGGAGCGCCCTTCCGAACTCGGTGAGGCCGTTCTCGTCGGCCAGCTTCCTCTCCTTAAGCTTCTCAAGCCAGTCCCCGGGGATTTTACCGGTCTCCTCCAGGAGCTCCAGCATCTTCACTATCTCGGTGTCGGCTATAAGGTCAGGGAGTTCCTCAAGGTTGAGCGAGTCGGTGATTTCAAGAAGCTTCCTTCCGGCCTCTGTGAGCTTAATCTTTCCTCCCTCAAGTTCGGCGAAGCCAAGTATGTAGAGCTCTATCGCCCTAATCTGGAACTCCTCGGGCAGTTTGGCCTCGATCTCGGCCTGACTCTCGGTTTTCTTCATCTCCCTGAGTATCTCCAGGTGCCTCCTCTTCAGGTACATATCATCACCTCCGCTGTTGCCAGACATTTTTCTAACCAGAATTTTTTAAAACTTTCGGTGAATAAAAATGGGTAAGGTTTAAAAGGTGAGGAAAGCAGGTGGGGCAGGTGGTGGAGATGAGAAACACGATAGTGTTAGTGAGAACCGACAACTTCCAGAAAGCCAGCATAGCCTTGGCTGACCTCGTGCGCTACGGAGGAATGAGGATTCGCGGTGATCCCAGGATAATCCCCCCTGCCCTCTCGGACTGGGCCTTCGAGAAGATAAGCGGCGAGAGGCCTAGGAAGCGCTTCAGGGCTCATGTGGTTGCTCAGATAGACCTCCCCCCAAGGAAGGCGATAGGCAGGCTGATGGACATTCACCCCCCGGCACATATCCTTGTGATACCGCCCGACACGGAGGTCTGGGAGGAGCTGATCCGCCTCTGGGGAAGCTTTGAAAAGCTCCGCGGTTTTCACCCGCCGAAGATGACCAAGGCAGAGGAGCTGAGGAAGAAGGAGAAGGAAGAGGAGGAGTGGGAGTTCGAGGAGTTTTGATCACTTCTTTCTCTTCCGTATCCTGATGTTAGCGATGTCGCCGAGGGTCGGCTCGTAGTCCCTAGGAATCGTCCTCTTCTCAATCATCTCCTCTCCACTTGTTTCAATGAGCTTTATCTTGAAGTACTTCTCAAGCTTCCTGGCCTCCTTTATGGTGGGCTCGCGGTGGCCGTGGGCTATCGCGCGGAGGTCGTTCATCGAAAGGCCTATCTCGTGGGAGAGCTGCTCGTAGCTCTTGCCACTCCTCTGTATTGCCTTGTACACCCTCTCGGCGTAGTCCTCGACTATCTCCTCAGTGTAGAGAGGCTTCTCGCGGTAGGGCTTCGGCTCCCTCTTGGGCCTCGGGGCGGGTCTGGAAACGCGCCTCTGCCTGCCCGTTGGCATTATGCTGAAGGTTCCGGGCTTTTTACCGCCGTATTTCTCGTAACAGCGGTCACAGACGAGGACTTCAGCACCCTCGAGCCTTATCCTGTGCCCCGGCCCCCTTATCGGGGCGCCACAAATCTCGCAGTACTTCGGCTTGGCCTTCCCCATCTCAACCACCTTCTTGCTCCACATAAGGCTCGGAGTCAGGCTTTTTAAACCCCACGATGAGCTTATACCGATGGCGGAAGTGAAGGTAGAGAGGCTCAGGGAACTTGGCCAGGGGACGCTCGAGAGGCTCATCGAGATATACATGAGGGGCTACGAGGGAATGCGCGAGTACGGCGGTGAGGGTGAGAGCTATGCGAAAAGATACCTCCGCTGGTGCTGGAACAAGGCCAGGGACGGTTTCTTCGTCGCCAAGATCGGCGATGAGATAGTGGGCTTCATAGTCTGCGACGACGACTGGTACAGCAAGTACGAGGGAAGAACCGTCGGGGCGATCCACGAGTTCGTGGTGGACAAGAACTACCAGGGGCACGGGATAGGGAGGAGGCTCATGGAGAAGTGCCTGGAGTACCTGGGGAAGCACAACGACAGGATTGAGTTGTGGGTCGGGGAGAAGAACGAGGGCGCCATCAGATTCTACGAAGGCTACGGCTTTAAGAAAGTCGGCCAGAGCGGGATATGGGTTAGAATGGTGAAGGATTTGGAGGGGGGTGGCGGGAGTGCCCTGCATAGACCCTCCAAGCCCGGAGAAGGTGAGGAACTTGAGGGAAGAAAGCTTCATAAGAGAAGGAAATGGGAAGCTGAAGGTGACGATAGAGAGCAACGGAGAGGTCATTAAGACCACCGTGAACGGTTCGCTAAAGGGCGTTAATGAGATAGCGGAGATGCTTGGCGTCGAGGTCGAGAACGGGAGGATAGAGGCCGTCGTCGACGGGGTCAGAATTACGGCCAAGCGAGGAAAGCTTGAGCTCGAGTTCGAGAACGGGGACAAGATGAGGATTGAGCGGGCCTGAGCCACAGCGGACATAAAAAGGAAGTAGAAAAGGCTTCACTTCACAGGCGGCCTGAACTTGTAGCCGTAGAGGATTATTCCGTCCTCCTCGAACTCCCTTATCTTCTTGGTGACGACCTCGACCTCCATGCCGAAGTCTATCTCCTCGGGATCGACGTCGGTGAGCTGAGCCAGGACCACCGGACCCTCTTCAAGCTCTATTAGGGCCAGCGGGAACGGCTTGTAGTACTCGAAGCCGCTCGGCGGGTTTCTGACTATCGTCCAGCTGATGACCTTGCCCTTTCCGCTCAGCTCGACCTCCTCGATGTTCCTCGAACCGCAGACCGGGCAGACCGGCCTCGTCGGGAAGTGAACGTGACCGTTCTCGCACTTTCCGCCCATGAGCCGGTACTTCTCACGGAAGTGCCTCCAGTAGCGGGAAACCTGCATCGGGCGAGCCATCTTCAAACCCTCCTGAATATGCTAACCGTTATGTTCGAGCCGGTTCCACCTATGTTCTGGGTGAGGCCTATCTCAGCGTCCGGCACCTGGTTCGGAGCCTCTCCGCGGAGCTGGAGGACAGCTTCGACGGTCTGGTACATTCCGGTGGCTCCAACAGGGTGGCCCCTCGCCTTAAGGCCTCCCATGGTCTGTATAGGATAGTCGGCGTCTATCGCTATCTGGCCCTCCCTGGCGAGCTTCGCACCCTCACCCTTCTTCGCAACGCCGAGGGCCTCGAGGCTTAGCGCCGCCATCACGGTGAAGGCGTCGTGAACCTCGAAGAAGTCTATGTCCTTCGGCTCAACGCCCGCCATCTTGTATGCCCTCTCAGCGGCTACCCTTGCCGCCTTGAGCGTTAGGAGATCCTCCCTGCTGGCAAGGCTTATGGTGTCAATCGCCCTTCCCATTCCGGCAACTTCCACCCACTTCTCCTTCGGAACCCCGAGCTCCTTCGCCTTCTCCGGCGTGGTGACTATGACCGCCGCAGAGCCATCGCAGACAGGGGAAGCGTCAAAGAGCTTGAGCGGGTCAGCGACGTAGGGGCTCTTCAGGACTGTCTCTACCTTGATGGGGCGCTTGAACATCGCGTAGGGGTTCTTGGCGCCGTTGGCGTGGGCATTGACTGCGAAGAGGGCCAGATCCTCCTCGGTGTAGCCGTAGGTCTTCATGTAGTAGCGCATTACCAGGGCGTTCAAAGCCACGAAGCTGGCACCGTGGAAGAGCTCCCACTCGGCGTCGGCGGCGTAAGCGAGGTAGCGCGTCGCGTCGCTCGGCCACGCGTCCGTCATCTTCTCGACGCCAACGACAGCAACGACATCTTCCAGCCCGCTCATTACTGCCTTGACTCCCTCTTGAAGGGCGGCACCGCCGCTGGCACAGGCGGCCTCGATTTTAACGGCAGGAATGTTTCCGAGACCGGCCCAGTCGGCTATGAGTGCTCCGAGGTTCTCCTGCTCAACGAAGGGGCCTGAGATCATATTGCCGACGTAGAGGGAATCCACCTTCTCTATTCCGGCATCGTCCATAGCCTTGAGGAGAGCCTCGACCGCCAAATCGCGGAGGCCGAGCCTCCAGTGCTCGCCAACGGGGGTCATACCGGCACCTATTATGACTGCCTTCCTCATCTCAACCACCTCACATGATGAACTTTCTCCTCGCCTTCGCGTAGAGGGCGTAGTCGATGTACTTCTTCCTGTTCACGTAGTCCATGGTCTTCGGAGCCAGCTCGCGCTTCTCCTCGATGGCGTCCTGAACGACGATGCTGAAGGCGTCGCTTCCAGCGCCGGAACCGAAGGAAACCCACAGGATCCTGTCGCCCGGCTTGGCGATGTCGAGAACTGCAGAGACGCCGACCATCGTGGCGCCGCTGTAGGTGTTTCCGATGATTCCAGTGAGCAGTCCGGGGAGGATCTTCTCCTTCGGGATTCCGAGAATCTTGCCGGCGGTGAGCGGGAACTTGACGTTGGGCTGGTGGAAGACCGCGTAGTCGAAGTCGTTCACCGTAAGGCCGAGCTCCTCCATGAGCGTCTTGGCCGCGCTGATGACGTGGTGGAAGTAGGCAGGCTCGCCGGTGAACCTGTTACCGTGCCTCGGGTAGTGCTCGTGCTGTCTCCTCCAGAAGTCCGGCGTGTCGGTGACGTAGGAGTAGCTACCCTCGAAGTAGGCAACGGTCTCGGAGCTCTTTGGCCCGACTATGAAGGCCGCTCCACCTGCTCCGGCGGTGAACTCGAGGTGGTCGCCGGGCCTTCCCTGGGCGGTGTCGGCTCCAATGGCCATCGCGTAGTCCGCCATCTCAGAGCCGACGAAGCCTATCGCGGTCTGCAAAGCCTCGGTTCCAGCCTTACAGGCGAACTCGAAGTCAGCGGTGCTCACATCGGGAGTTGCGCCGATGGCTTCGGCTATTACAGTTCCGGTGGGCTTGACAGCGTAGGGCTTGCTCTCCGAGCCGAACCAGACCGCTCTTATGAGCTTGGGATCGATCCTGGCCCTTCTCAGTGCGTTTCTCGCGGCCTCGATTCCTATGGTGAGCGCGTCCTCGTCAAGGCCCGGAACGGCCTTCTCCTCAATGGGGAAGCTGGAAACTCCCCAGACCCTTCCTATCTCCTCGGCCTTGATTCTATACATTGGAACGTAGGCACCGTAACCGACGATGCCGACTTCGCGCCTCGGCTTCAGGAGCTTTTTCATGGTGCATCACCCACAAAAGCTGAACGTGACTCGCCTAAGGTTCAAGAGCGAGTTATAAAAGCCTTTCGGTGAAAGTAAAAGGCTTTTTCGACAATTGGCGAAGAAAGGGGGCAGAAAAGGATAAAGAAGATCACGGTTTTCTGACAACGAAGAGCGCGTGGTCCTTCTCGTAGGGCTCAAGGGAAAGCCTCTCGACGACCTTGAAGTACTCGGAAAGCTCCTTCTCCACCTCGTCGAACACCTGCTCCGGCTCCTTGGTGACGTCGATGCTCCTGCTCTTGACGGAAATCATGGCGTAGCCGCCGCTCTTGAGGAAGACCCTTGCGTTGTCTATCAGGATTTTCGCCTGGGTCGGCTGGGCGACGTCCTCGAAGATGACATCGACCTTAGGGACGAGCGCGCGGTAGCCTTCCGGCTTGGTGGCGTCGCCGAGTATGGGGACGAGGTTCCTCCTCTCCTCAACCAGAGGGACCAGCTCCCTGAGAACCCTCGGGGAAAACTCGACACCGAAGACCTTGCCCTCCCAGCCGACGATGTCGCTGACGTGGCTGGCAGTCGTTCCGCTTGCCACTCCGAGGTAGAGGACGGTCGAGCCGGGCCTTATCGGGAAGTGCTTGAGTCCCTTGAGTATGGCCGCGCCGAGCTTGGAGCGGCTGGGGTTCCACACCCTGTACTCCTCGCCCTCGAACTTTATCAGCCTCTCGCCGTAGACCCTCTGGCCCGGGACGAGGTTCTTAGTTGCTATCTTCTCGCTACCGTCCTCGTCGATGAAGACGTAAACGCCCGGGAACTTGTGCTTCTTAATCCTCATCTACCTCACCTCTTGCCGCCCTTACCCTTCTTCTTTTTCTTTTTGTCCTTCTTCCCCTTCATCTTCTCCTTCTTCTCGAACTTCCTGCCCTTCTCGCCCTTTCCTTTCTTCTTGCCCTTTGCCTTTTCCTTCTTTCTCTTGGCCGGCTTGGCCTTCCTCTTGGGCGGGTTCGGGTACTTCTCCTTAATCTCCTGAATGCGCTGCTCTATCTCCTGCTTCAGCTCCTCGGCTATGTATTCGCCGGAGAAGTAATCAACACGCGCCGCTATGGCGAGCTTTCCGGCCAGAGCTCTCGCGATCTTACCCCTCTGCCACCAGGGTGAGCGGTTTATCGCGGGGTACTGGAAGATGACACCGTGCTTGGGCGGCTTCGCCCCGGTTCTGAGGTGCCTAAAGAGGGCCTTCTCGGCTCCAAGGACCTGTATGGTGGAGGCAGGCATCATAGCCAGCTCCCTCAACCCGCCGGCCAGGCTGAGGAGCCTCGCGGCCAGCTTGGCACCGACTAAAGCTTTCAGGTTCGGGGCGACCTCGTCCATCGCGGTCTCAAGGTAGTCCTCTATCTGGCGCCTGAGCTTGTAGAGGTCATCTATCTCGCTGGCGAGCTTGACGATGATGTCTGCGTCGAACTTGCCGAGCGGTGCTCCCATCGACTTCTCGGCCGCGTTCAGTATCTTCCCAATCTTGCCCTCGGGGAGGCCGAGCTTCTTGAGCCTCTCCTCCGTGGCGTTCTCCCTCGGGCCAACCTCCTTGACGAAGGCCACGTACTGCTCGTGCTTGGGCAGTATCTCGTCCAGCTCAGGGAAGTGGAGGCCGTACCACTCCCTCAGCCTGGAGACGAGGAGGTTTATGACCTTGTCAATGTCGTCTAAGGCTTCGATGGCCTGTATAATCATCTTGTCGCGCGCGCCGCTCTGCTCCTGTATGCGGAGCCTGGTGAGAGCGACGCCGACGTTGAAGTACTCGTCGAACCAGTTCTCGCCGAGGAACTCCCCGGGGCTTGAGCGGAGCTTTTCTCCGGCCACGTTCGGGAACTCGGCGGTGGCGTTGTAGCCAAGCTCCTTGAGCTTCCTGCTAAGCTCCGAGTCCTCAACCACGAACTCGTCGTAGCCCTCCCCGCTCAGCTCGTCGAGGAAGGCCAAAAGCTCATCGCTCGGCTCGCCCTTGAGGAGCTTGTCGAGGCTCGCCTCCGGCCTTCCGGAGAAGACCCTCTGGTCGATGAGATTACCGCTCTCGTCAAAGGCATAGACGCCCCTGACGTTCTCCGCTATGTAAGCTTTCATCATCATCACCCTCTCGGTTTTTGTTTCCGGAGTATAAAAGGGTTAGGCGTTTTAAACCCTTGTGTGTTTTGCATCAACTTCCGTTGAGACCCCCAACAGTCAATGAGCACCGTTAGCTTGAGAGTTTTAAGAACCTGTGTAGGGGTTTAAAATTGTATGGGGTTCGCCATAATATAACTTGGTTTTGGCCGAAATTTCACTTCTAGTGATAGAAAGGATTAAATAGTCCAACGGCATGTTTTGTAATGCCATTCCCCACTGGAAGCGCAGATTATGGGCCGGAAAGCCGCCGCAGTATTACTTATAGGACCGTGAGTACAGTGATGGCACCCGTCATATTTACGTTCATACTACATGGGCACCGTGGCTTAATGGCAGACCAACTTCCGACTGGGTGATCGTTGACAGCCTACCGGGAGCAACAATAGTTACTGTCAAACCAAATTCCCGTCCATCAGGAATATGCCCAACTTCACTGGAGGAGGTGCCCCGAAAATGAATAAGACCCTTTATATTATTTCAGTGCTTTTTGTTATTTTCATTCTGACTATTACTTACGCAGATCACGAAGCGAGTAACGATAACGTCTCCAGTCATGGTAGTCTGTCAGGCCAGGTTAATGTTTCCCAAAGTCAAGGCCATCAGAGTGAGAAGCACTATCTGACGGAAAATCAATGCAAAAATGATGTGAACACTATCCCAAGATTAAACTCTTTTGGGAACATTATTGTATCAGAGAGACTTCCCAATAATTCAGCTGTAAGATTTAATGAAAACATAATAATAATTCCAAAGACAGACCTAAATAAATCCATAACAGCAGGAAAGATGTACCTTCAAAACTGGACTCATGAAATTGGGATAACCGTTCCATGTTACATCCAGGGAGGAGAAGCTACCCTGGACAACAACTCTACAAGTAAGGGTTTTCACGATTTGGGCCTATGCGTATCAACCTCTTCCCAGATCGACCTTACAAACGAGAGATGCATATTTCTAAAAACCGTAACCTATGAATCAGAACTGCCACCCGGAAGGGTGCATATGGCAACATATGCCATTCCACTGGCTAATACTAGTTGGGACAAATGGGATCATGTTTATTGCAGTAGAGTAATCGACTATCTAAGTGTCTGTGGCCATCCAGAACTGTGGGTGAAGAACTTTACGAGCCCCTGTTACTGCAACAGCCACACAATTATCAAAAAGGTTTTGGACGGAATAGCCGAGGCGGGTTTTAGCACGATGGTATCTAGTGAAAAGAGTACCCCCAACGAAATATTTTCACAAAATATATCGCAAAGGCGACTAATACCTCTACGTGGAATTCGCCAAAGTCAAGGGCATGGATTTGGTTAGAGTTCTCATGATAATGGGCGATGAGAAAGTCGTGAAAGCCTATGCACAGGCGTTCAGTGCTGGAACGCTGGTCTCCCAAAATTAAGCTTGAGACGTAACCAACAGATATTGACCATAGTCAAACCCATTTACAGAGGGTGAAGGCCACTATGAAAGGCTCCAAGAAACCCAAGCTCCATTTTTTCATCTTTCTGCTGATAGCCCTGGTAGTGATCGCTACGCTGAGTATTCCCTACTTCAGGGAAAAGGGAACACCCATATACAACAACCAGACGTTAGGCCCCCAGGAATGCGGCCAGGAATGCAGGCTTACTATCCATTCAAAGCAGCCAGAAAACGCCCTAATCGGCGGGTGGATAGACAAAAGAATCACCGAAGTGACCAACGGCTCCGAGATTACACTGGACGACTGGTTCGTCGTTTACCCCCACATGAACCTCACCTCCCCGCCGGAGGGCTGGAACGCCTACTTAATCCACTGGCCGGAGAAGTTCAACCTGACTGTGCCGTGCTCCATGGGCGGCTTTACAATGGCCCTTGTGGGCAGGGAGAGCGGGCAATCCTTCTACCAGGCGGTTTTAAGGAACGAAACCCCTACAAAACACGCGAGGGACTGCTGGGGAGAAGGGAACGGGCGGTGGCTGGAACTGCCGCCGGGAAAGGCCTACTTCGCGGTTCAGTACATTCCAACGGCCAACGCAACCTGGAAACTCACCGTCCTGACGCCGACCAGAACCTGGACGGACTTCAGGGACTACCACATCTTCTTCGAGACCCCGGTGAAGCTTGAAGCCACCTGCACCTGCCCGATAGAAACGCTGGTCGAGAGGTTTGAGGCTTCCATTAAAGCCCAGGGCTTCGAAGAGACCGAACTCTGGACCGTACCCAGGGAAAACGACTGCTTCAAGCCGCTCAGCATCAAGCTCTACCGCAGGGGCGACGAGTACCTCTATGTGGAGTTCGCCCGGGTGAAGGGTCTGGACCTGGTCAGGGTCCTCATGGTACTCGGCGAGGACGAGGGAGTCGTGAAGGCCTACGCGGAAGCCTTCAGCGCGGGAAACGTCGAAGGCTAAAGCCTTTCACTTTTCACCATCGACAAGACGGGGAATAAAGGGAAGAAGAGCCTCAATCCTCCCAGGGCTCGGTGTACTTGAGGGCCCAGCCGAACTCCTCCTTGAGGATATCTATCGCCGCGCTCGGCGGAATTATCCCGCGTTCCGTTATGATGACGTCCACATACTCAGGCGGGGTAACGTCGAAGGCCGGGTTCCAGACCTCGATGTTCTTCGGCCAGGTCTTGAGCTCTTCCTCCGGAATGACCTCGGTCGGGTCGCGCATCTCTATCTCCACCAGCTGGCCGAGCATGGTCTCCGGGTGGAACTTGTAGGTCTCGGCGGCAATCATGGTCCAGACCCTGTGCTCCTTGGCGGTGAGCGCTATTAAAGCCGTTCCAATCTTGTTTATCACCGCGCCGTTCACGGTTATGCTGTCCGCTCCCATCACCACCTTGTCGGTCATCTTCATGTAGTGCCTCGCCGCGCTGTCCACGACGTAGATGACCGGAATGCCGTAGCTGGCCAGCTCCTTCGCGGTTATCTTGCCCTGCCACTTGGGCCTCGTCTCCGTGACGATGACCTTGATGTCCTTGCCCTGCTCCCAGGCGGTCTTCATGACGCTTATGGCTGCTTTACTGTGGCAGTGGGTCATTATGACGTCGCCGTCCTCTATCCTGTTTGCCCCTATCTCGCCAATCCTCTCAACGGCCTTCTCCGAGTTGTGAATGAACTCCTTGGCAGCGTTTATGACTATGAACTTGAGCTGCTCCAAATCCGCACCGCCGGCGTAGGCAACTTTGCCGCGGTGCATAACGTAACGGAGCGCGTTTGGGAGGGAAACCGCTGTTGGCCTTGTCTCGTAGAGTATCTTCGCCGCCTGCTTCATCTCGTCCCAGAACTCATCGACGTTCGTCGCCCTGCTCTTCTCGGCCTGGAGCTGGAGCGCGTAGGCCGCGGAGCGGGCTATTTTCCCGGCCCCCCTTATCCTCATGTCCCTTATCTCCTCGGCTATCTCGAGCACTTCCTTCACCACTGCCATTGCCATCACCCCTTACTGGTAACCACACATTATGGTGGGAGGGTTTATAGATGTTTTTGTGTTCACCGGTGGAGGTTTAGGTTCGTTGATGTTCTGAAAAGAACCCGCAGGGTTTAGTTTACATTTGTAAATCGCCCTAACGACCATTGCAGAAAGATTTATAACCAATCGCCGCTAATCCCACGTGTATAGAATTGGTGATGTGCTCAAAAGTGTTCATTCAAATGGGGGGAAAGGAAGTGGAGGAAAAACTCATGAGGAAGCTAAGCTCAGGGTCACTGGACTTCGAGTCATACTTTTCAGACAAGGCAAGGGAGATGAAGGCCTCGGAGATCAGGGAGCTTCTCAAGCTCGTCGAAACGAGCGACGTCATAAGCCTCGCTGGCGGCCTTCCGGCGCCCGAAACCTTCCCGGTGGAGAAGATAAAGGAGATATCCCAGGAAGTCCTTACCCACCACGCCGACAAGGCCCTCCAGTACGGAACCACCAAGGGCTTCACCCCGCTCCGCCTCGCGCTGGCTGACTGGATGGAGAAGCGCTACGACATTCCCACGAGCAAGGTCGAGATAATGATGGTGGCCGGCAGCCAGCAGGCCCTCGACCTCATAGGGAGGACCTTCATCAATCCCGGCGACCTCGTTGTCGTCGAGGGGCCGACGTACCTTGCCGCTTTAAACGCCTTCAAGTACTACGATCCCGAGTTCATAAGCATTCCAATGGACGACAACGGAATGATGGTCGACCTCCTCGAGGACAAGCTCAAGAAGCTCGCCGCTGAGGGGAAGAAGATCAAGTTCGTCTACACCGTCTCGACCTTCCAGAACCCGATGGGAGTCACCATGAGCCTCGACAGGAGGAAGAGGCTGGTGGAGCTGGCCAGTGAATACGACTTCCTGATTGTCGAGGACAGCCCCTACGCGGAGCTCCGCTACTCCGGTGAGCCGATACCGCCGATAAAGCACTTTGACGACGAGGGGCGCGTCCTTTACCTCGGGACCTTCTCGAAGATACTCGCACCGGGCTTCCGCCTCGGCTGGGTCGCCGCGCACCCGCACTTCATAAGGAAGATGGAGATAGCCAAGCAGGCCGTTGATCTGTGCGCCAACACACTCGCCCAGGCCATAGCCTGGAAGTTCGTGGAGGAGGGCCACCTCGACGAGCACATACCCAAGATAATCGAGTTCTACAAGCCGAGGCGCGATGCAATGCTCGAGGCCCTCGAGGAGTACATGCCCGAGGGTGTCAGGTGGACAAGGCCAGAGGGCGGAATGTTCATATGGGTCACACTTCCTGAGGGCATCGACACCAAGATGATGATGGAGAAGGCCGTCGCGAAGGGTGTCGCCTACGTGCCCGGTGAGGCATTCTTCGCCCACCGCGACGTCAAGAATACGATGAGGCTCAACTTCACCTACGTGCCAGAGAAGACCATCAGGGAGGGCGTTAAACGGCTCGCCGAGGTCATAGAAGAGGAGATAAAGGCTCTTAGAGGCTGAGTTTTTCTTCCACATTTCATCATTCACAAAGTTTTTTACCCTTTCCTGAGACTTCCACTAAGGTGATGGTTATGAAACCTTTAATCGGTATAATCGGCCAGAGCGACCACCCGCGGAACAGGCTCTTTCTCGACAGGACCCACGTTGAGAATGTCGCCGCGGCGGGAGGCGTTCCGGCAGTCTTCAACGCTGACTCATCGCCGGAGGAAGTCCTTGAGCACGTGGACGGGATACTGCTCATAGAGGGCCCCGACGTTCACCCACACTTCTACGGCGAGGATCCCTCGAGCTCCATCAAGTACGTGGACGTTGAGAGGGACGAGCTCGAGATAGAGCTGGTGAAAAGGGCTGTGGAAAAGGGGGTTCCAGTTTTCGGGGTCTGCAGGGGAATGCAGGTCATAAACGTGGCCCTGGGAGGAACCCTCTATCAGGACATCAACGAGATACCCAAGGCGATAAAGCACGACTGGGAGCTCAAACTCATAGGGCCAAGCCAGCGCGTTCATGGGGTCAGGATAAAGATGAACTCAAGGCTCTACGAAATACTCAAGGACGAGCTGAACGTTGAGGGCACCAATGAGGTCCACGTGAGGGTAAACAGCTTCCACCATCAGGCCGTCAAGCGAGTGGGCGAGGGAATAAGACCGGTCGCATACGCGGTCGATGGGCTGATAGAGGCCATAGAGGGCACGGGGGAGTACGAAGGCTTCATTCTGGGCGTCCAGTGGCAGCCCGAGTACCTCCCGGAGATGCGGCGGCTCTACGAGGCCTTTGTCATGGCGGCGGCCAACTACAGGGCGAGGAAGATGGAGCTTGAAGAGATAGAAATCGAGGCCAGGGTGAGGGAGAAACTGGAAGGCGACATTAGAGAGGGACAAGGTGAGAGCCATCGCAGCTCGGAAACGAGCGATAGCCTTCACGACACGAGCCAAACGTGATCCCCCTAGAGGCCATCTTTTCCTCGGCATCGCTGAGGATTTCAAGGCGGAGCTCCCTGGGGAGGTAGTGATAGCCGCCGATTTTTTCACCCCTCTCGTAGAGGGGCCAGAGCTTTTCCATTAGCTCTGGAAACTTAGCGAACATTCTCTTCTTGGAGTCGGGCCTGAGCTTGAGCGTCGAAACGGTGATGTGGCTCACGAAGCTCAGAGCATCTAGAGTTTTATCGAAGTCTTCCCAGGTGTAGAATGGGATTATCGGGTCTATCCTTGCGTAAACCGGAATCCCCGCTTTCTTGGCCTTCTTGAGGGCCCTTATCCTGGCCTTAGGGGAGGGCGCGTTAGGTTCGAGGAGCTTGGCCTTTCTCTCATCAACGGTCGTGACGGTTATCCCGACGGCGCAGCGAAGTTCACTCAGGAGATCCAGGTCGCGCTCGAAGATATCTGACTTCGTGAGGAGCAGACAGCGGACATTATGGCGTTTGAACAGCTCCAGAACCTTCCGCGTTATACCCAGCTCGCGCTCAATGGTTGGATAGGGGTCCGATGAGTAGGAGAGTGCTATGATGTAGCGTTTATCGAACTTCCTGAGCTCCCGCTCGAGCCTGGGGAGCAGGCCCTCCTTGGTCCTCACGCGGAAGGCGTTGGGAATGTAGGAGGTTATGTAGCAGTAGACGCACGCGTGGTCGCAGCCGGTGTAGACGTTAAGGGTGTACTTGAAGGGGCACGTGCAGAGCTTCGCCTTCCAGGGGTCGAAGGGCCGTATGTACATAATCGGAGGTTTCAGAAACCCTTTAAATCCCTTGCCCGAGGTTGAAAAGGTGGTGGCAGTGAGTGAACCGGTTAAGGGAAAGGTTGAATGGTTCAAGGATTACCAGTTCATCGGCAGGATAGAGAGCGACAAGTGCTCCGTCATTCTCGGGGAGGGAGGAATAAGCCCCATGAAGCTCCTCCTCCTGAGCGTCGCGGGCTGTACGGCCTACGACGTGGTCATGATACTCCAGAAGATGCGCGAGCCGATTGAAGGTCTGGAGGTCGAGATTTCGGGCGAGAGGAGGGAGGAGCACCCGAAGATATACAGGAAAGTCCACCTCCACTACAGAATCCACGGAAACGTGAGGGAGGAGAAGGCCAAGAGGGCGATAGAGCTGAGCCAGGACAAGTACTGCTCCGCCTCTGCCCATATGAAGCTCAGCGGGGCCGAGCTCACGTACTCCTTCGAGATAATCAGGCCCGGGGAGGATTAACTTTTTAACCCCCTCTTCTCCGGCCCGGAAGGGTGGTAGCTTGCTCGAGTACCTGAAGTACTTCGTCATACTCTACGGAGGCCTCTTCGCGATAACCAACCCTGTCGGAGCCGTTCCGGTCTTCCTGAGCGTCACTCACGACCTCTCCTGGAGCCAGAGGAGGGAGATAGCGACCAAAACGGCTCTAACGGTCGTTGCAACCCTCGTCATCTTCGCCCTCATAGGGGAGTGGATATTCAAGTTCTTCGGATCCAGCATAGACGCCTTCGCGATAGCGGGTGGAATACTCCTCTTCAAGATGGCTATGGACATGCTCTCTGGCAGGCTCTCAACGGTCAAGATAAGCAAAGAGGAGACTGAGGAGTTCAGCGAGGAAGTGGTCACGCTGGAGGAGGTTGCCATAATACCCCTGGCGATACCCCTAATCTCGGGACCCGGTGCGATAACCACGGTCATGCTCTACATGGCAAAGAGCACTTCCGTTCCGGAGAAGGCGACGGTGATAGCGAGCATTCTCGCGATAGGCCTGACCGTCTGGCTGATCCTCTGCTCCTCCAACAGGATACAGAGGAAGCTTGGCAGGGTGGGGATAAAGGTTATGACGAGAATGATGGGTCTCATACTAACGTCTATGGCGGTTCAGATGATAATCAACGGCATCAAGGGGGCGTTCGGGCTTTAGCAACCCTTTTAATTTCAATCCCTAACTATCGTTGGTGTCTCAGATGCGCGGTGAACTTATACGGATACTGAGCACGGTGGAGGAGAAGGCCAACGAGCTGAAGCTCGACGGCTACGAGCCGGACGTTGTCCTCCTGGGAAGGGAAGCCTACGAGTTCATAAGGGAGCAGATAAACGAGGAGTTCGGTGGGGACGAGGAAGTTTTCGAGCTTTCGGGGCTGAGGGTTAGGCTCCTGGAGGAGCTTGGCGGGGACGCCGTGGTGGTAGATAGCAAAGCATTGGGCCTAGGCCCCGGCGGGGCGAAGCGCTTCAGGGTCCTATAACTCCCCAGACCTTCCCGTTTCTCATCTCCACCCTCAGCCCCCTCAGGACGAGCAGGCTTAGAGAGACCGCCATTATATCCGCCAGACTGCCGGGGTTCCTCAGGTCCCCCTTCTCCCGCAGGAAGGCGTCGAACTCCCCGAGGGAAAGCTCCCCATCGAGAAGGGCTTTTGCCTTCTCCCTGACGAGTTCAGCCTCTTCCCTTCCGGCCTTTCTGACTATCAGCGTGTCGATGTTCCCGGCCAAAAGTTCGATGAAGGCCCTCACGACCGTCTCCTCTAAGGGGAGCTTTTTTACCAGCTCATACAGCCGTTCAAAGGTGGCATAGCTGAGTTCGTAGCCGTTCAGCCACTCGCAGAACACAAGCTCCCGCCCACAGCTCATCTCCGCGAGCCGGGAGAGGTTGATTCCGTCCCTGAAGAGTTCCCTGAAGGACTCATCGCTGTAAACGTCGTACTTCACACCGCTGGGGATTCCCTTGGGGTTCGCTATTCTTATCGCCCTGTAAAGCTCCATCGTGTCCCGAACCGTTGATTCCTCGATTAGGAGCTTCGCCTTCTCCCTCGCGTCGAGCATGTTCCTCCCGAGGGCAAGGCCCATGACGAGCGGAACGGAGAGAACGATTACCCCGAAGTTTGGGTTGGCGTCCTGGGCCTCGCGGGAGACCTGGACGGCGCGCTTTATCAGCTCGCCTATGCCAGCCTCGTTAAGTCCGAGCGTTCCCCGTTTCATCAGCTCGGCCCTCTTGACGGCCTCATAGTAGATTCCCGCGACGGTCGTGTCGGCGAAGAGGAAGTGGTAGAGGGTCAGATCCTCGAAATCCTCAAAGCGGTTCACGTTGCCGGGTTTGGGAACGGCGGCCTCGAGCAGGGGACCGAGGGTGAAGGCCCTGACGATCTTCCACCGGTCCATTCACACCACCAGGTAGAGGAGCAGGTAGATGAGGTAGAGGAGCAGCACCACTCTGCGGGCGGCTCTCCTGGTCATCAGGTAGAGTCCAAAGGCTATGAGCGTAACGCCCCAGAAGGCGTCCTTTATGTAAGGTGCGTACGGCCTGAGCCAGTCGAGGAAGGCCGGCTGAAATTCCTTGAGGAGCAGGAGGAAGCCAAGGAAGACCAGAATCAGGCCAAAGGTTCTCATCTCAATCACCCCTCATGAGGAGTATTATTCCCATAACGAGGAAGGCCACCGCCAGCAGCGTTCTGAAGTCCACCGCAGGCAGGAGGAACGGCATGAAGGGGCCGGCCAGCAGTATTGCGCCCAGCACTATCAGCAGGAGGGCTACTGCCTTCGAGTTTTCGTTTCCGGAGAAAACCTCCCCCAGCCTTTCTCCCGTCTCGTCCACCAGCTTCCCGAGCTTGTCCGAGAGGGGTTCCTCAGCCTCCTCGCCCTCCTCGGGTATTATGAGCGCCGCAAGGAAGTAGAGCAATGTCATGGCGACGGGGTTGAACACCAGAAGAACCACGAAGATCAGCCTGACGAGGGTCGGGTCCAGCTCGAGGTGCTCGGCTATGCCCCCGAGGACGCCGAGGAGAATCCTGCTGCGTTTTGACCTCACGAGTTTTCCCGCCATCTCTCTCACCCAAAAAGGAAAGGTTCCAGAGGCTTAAAAGACATTCCCCCTGACTTTTCTCTTTTCAAGCCTCGCCCTTCAGGACGGGGAGAAGGTCAGGTCGCCAACCACGCCTTCCCCCGGTACCCGAGTCGCATCGTCATCGACCTAATCAGGAAAGTGATCAGCCGGCTCCTAATGGAACTCGAGGGAATGAAAAAGGAACAAACATCACCTGAGGAGCTTCACAAACTCCCTCATCCAGGCGTGCAGGTCGCCGGGGTGCCTTGAGCTGACCCAGTTGCCATCGACGACGACTTCCTCGTTCACCCACTCGGCGCCGGCGTTCCTAACGTCGTCTCTAATGGTTATCGTGCTCGTTCCCTTCCTCCCCCTCAGCACGCCGGCTGAGATGAGTATTTGCGGCCCGTGGCAGATGCTAGCTACTGGCTTTCCGGCCTCGAACATCTTCCTGGTTATCTCGATGGCCTTCTCGTTGAGCCTTACCCTTTCCGGGGCCTTTCCTCCCGGCAGAACGAGGGCATCGAACTCGTCCGGGTCAACCTCGTCAAAGGCGAGTTTTGCCTCCACGGAATAGCCGTGCTTGCCGGTTATGGTCCCCCTCTTGAAGCTCGCCACGTAAACCTCGTGCCCTTCCTCCATCAGCCTGTGGAGGGGATAGATAAGCTCCAGGTCTTCGAACTCGTCCGCACTGAGAAACAGCACCTTCATATGACCACCCCAGTTATAACGTTCAGAGGGGAATGGAAAAGGTGCTTATAAGGATTTTTGGGCAAAAATGGTCAGAGAGGTAGCTCGGTTGTCTCCTTGTGTATCTTAAGCGCCACCATCGTGTGGGTGGCGACGACGCCATCTATCTCACCAATGGTGTCGAGGAACTCGTTGAGCTCGTCGCTTCCCGACGTCCTTATCTTCACCAGCATGTCGTAGTCGCCTGTGGTCTCGTAGATCTCAACTATCTGGGGGTACTGCTTCAGCTCGTTTGCCACGTGCGAGTACATTCCAGCCTTGGATTTGATGAGTATAAAAGCCAGTATCTTAAAGCCCAGTGATTCCGGATCAAGGATAACCGTGAACTTTCGTATTATGCCCCTGTCCTTGAGCTTCTTTATCCTCTCGTAGACCGTAGATTCGGCCAGACCCACCTCCTTGGATATCTCCCTCAGGGGCGTCCGGCTGTTCTTCTGGAGTATCGCGAGTATCTTCCTATCGGTCTCGTCCAAACCGGTTCGCATGAGCATCACCGCCAGTAAAAAATTTTCGAGAGATTATATAAATTTGCCGATTTCAAAACCACAGCGTTTATAAAACGCCCCTCGCCTCTTAATTCAGAGCTTCTGGGGGGTCAGCGATGCCAACGAACGTGACAGCGGAATACCTGGCGGCGGAGGAGGAGTACAGAAACGCAAAGACTATCCCTGAGAAGATACGCGCCCTCGAAAAGATGTACGCCACCGTGCCAAAGCACAAGGGGACTGAGAAGCTCCGCCTCCAGATAAAACGCAAGCTGGCCGAGCTCAGGAAAGAGCTGGAGAAGCAGAGGCAGATGAAGAAGGGCGGCGGCGGGCCCTCGATGGCCGTCCGAAAGGAGGGCGCGGCACAGATAGTTCTCGCGGGCCTCCCCAACGTGGGCAAGAGCTCGCTCATGAAGGCCCTAACCAACGTCGATGCCGACGTTGCCGACTACGCCTTCACGACCGTGGAGCCGATTCCCGGAATGCTCCACCACAGGGACGTCCAGATACAGCTCGTCGAGGTTCCTGGCCTCGTTGAGGGAGCTGCCCTCGGAAAGGGCATGGGACCGCAGCTGCTGAGCGTTATCAGAAACGCCGACGCGATAGCGATAGTCGTTGACCTCTCCCAGGACCCGGTGAAGCAGATGGAGACCCTTCTCAGGGAGTTCGAGAGGGCGGGGATAAAGCTCAACAAGCGCCGCCCGAGGGTTGAGATAAAGAGAACCGCGATGGGTGGGATAGTCATCAATGGCCAGGAGAACATCAAGGGCGACATAAGCGAGGTCATGAAGATGCTCCGCGAGGAGAGAATCCACTCGGCAGAGATAACCGTCAAGGAGCCCGTAACGCTTGAGGAGTTCGCCGACGCGCTCGATGAAAGCCTCGTCTGGAGGAGGGCGATAATCATCGCCAACAAGGGCGACGCCCCGGGAAGCAAGGAGAACTATGAGAAGCTCGTTGAGGCCTACGGGGACCGCTTTAAGATAATCCCTGTCTCCGCGAGAAAGAAGATAAACCTCGACAAGCTGAAGGACGAGCTATACGAGCTGGCCGGTATAATCCGCGTCTTCACCAAGAGCCCCGGCGAGGAGCCGGCCTATCCACCGGTGCCGCTGAAGAAGGGCTCGACCGTTATGGACCTGGCCGAAAGGATCCACAAGGACTTCGCCAAGAACTTCCGCTACGCTCGCGTGTGGGGCAAGAGCGTCAAGTTCCCCGGCCAGCGCGTTGGGGCCGACCACGTTCTTGAAGACGGTGATATCGTGGAGATTCACGCCCGTTAGCGACAGAACGGCCCCCTGCACTTCCTCCCGTCTTTTCCGACCAGGGAATCCAGCCTGAACTCCTTCCCGTCGAGGCTGTCCATTATCAAGTTTTCACCGTCCCTCTCGAAAATCCAGAAGACCTTGTAGGCCCTCTCGTGGCGCACCACCTCTATCCTTGGAAGCCACCAGGAGATTACCCTCGAGTTCCCCCAGGTTATCGCGCTCTCTAAGGCCTTCTTCTCGGCCTCGTCGTAACCAACCAGCGGCTCCATTACCTTGTTCCCCTCTACGTCCCACTCGTAGAGCTCTATGAATCCGTCTCCCCTCTCGGCCCCGAGGCGGTAGAGGTCCACGTAGGCGAAGTAATCCAGCACCCTGTCGCTTTTACCGAGGCGCCTGTAGAAGAGCCGCAGGTGGAAGATGTGGTATGGATAGAGCACGAAGTCAGGGTTTGAATGCTCTGGCTTGAATATCGGCCTCATGACTTTAACTCTCATCTGACACACCAATAAATGTAACGCGAGGGCCTTATTAACGGTTGCGCAGGTTTTGTTTCATTCCCCGAATATTCCATCTCGACTTTGGAATAATTCAACCAACACATTTATATTTGCAAAATGCGTATGAGGTGTTTGATGTCCTCTATAGGACATCGATGTATTGGGGTGGTGTAAAATGGGGCTGAGTGGTGAAGCCTGGGCAACCCTGCTGGTTCCGACTTTTTTGGGCATCGCAACGATGCTTCTCTACGGCTTCTGGGACAAAATAACCGGCAAGGAGTACTACGTGGACGACGAGATCCTGGCCTACGATGAGGACCTGATGAAAACCCTTGAGGAGGAGGGTAAGGCATGAACACGGAGATACTCCTCGGTTTCCTGTTCTACCTCGCCCTTCTGGCCTACATCGGCTGGTGGGCCAACAGGTACACCAAGACCGAGGATCAGTACTTCGTCGGCGGCAGGAAGGTCCACGTTTTGGCGGCGACCCTATCAGACAAGGCGAGTGACTTCTCAGGCTGGCTGATGCTCGGCTATCCGGGGAGCGCCTTCAAGGCAGGCCTAGGTGCTTTCTGGGCAGGAATCGGCTGTCTCTTCGGAACGCTGGCAGACTACGTCCTCATCGGGCCGAGGCTCAGAATCTACGCCGGTAAGTTCAGGGCCATAACGGTTCCGGACTACCTTGAGGCCCGCCTGAAGGACGACACCAAGCTGATAAGAATCCTGAGCGCGCTGATAATCCTGATATTCATGACGGCCTACGTTGCGGCGCAGTTCACGGCCGGAGGAAAGACCTTCGCCGAGGGCTTCGGCATAAGCGACAACACCGGAATAATCATAACCGTCATAATCCTCACCGCCTACGTCATCACCGGTGGCTTCTTCGCCGTCGTCTGGACCGACGTCGTTCAGGCAATGTTCATGCTGCTGACCCTGATAATCGTTCCCTTCCTGGCGCTGGCGGAGATAGGCGGCCTGGACAAGGCGACGCAGATAATAGCCCAGGCCGACCCGACGAAGCTCGACCCGTTCGGCGGCGCGACCGGTCTGGCGGCGATAGTCTTCGCGATAGGCTACGCTAGCTGGATAGTTGGCTACCTCGGACAGCCGCACATAGTCACGCGCTACATGAGCGTCGAGGACCCGAGGAAGCTCAGAAGGCCCGGAATCTTCATCAGCGGCACCTGGACGATACTCGTCCTCTGGGGCGCCTTCTTCGCGGGCTTCCTCGGCTTCGCGATGTACCAGGCTGGAATGCTCCAGGTCAGCGACCCGGAGAAGGTCATTCCCGCCATGGCCGTCGAGCTGATGCCCGGCTGGCTCGCAGGATTTGTCATAGCAGGGATAATCTCGGCCGTCATGAGCACCGCCGACTCCCAGCTCCTCGTGGCTTCCTCGGCCATAGCGAGGGACTTCTACCACAAGGTCCTCGGCAAGGACGTCGGCAAGAAGCAGATGGTGAACATCTCGAGGCTCGTAGTCGCTGGCGTCGCCCTCGTCGGCCTCTGGTTCGCGCTGACCGGCAACAAGGTCGTCTACGAGATGGTCGCGACTGCCTGGGGAGGACTGGCCGTGGGATTCGGACCGATACTCACGCTGAGCCTCTGGTGGAAGGGCGTAACCAAGGAGGGCGGAATAGCCGGAATGGCCTACGGTCTGGTCAGCGAAGTTATCCTCGAGGCGAAGGTATACGGCTGGGCCTTCAACCCCGACGCCCCGGGATTCTTCGGCACGATCGGTTCATGGTTCAACGGCATACCGGTGTTCTTCATCAACTTCTTCGTGACGCTGTTCATCATAATCCTCGTCAGCCTCTTCACCAAGCCGCCCGAGGACGTCGTCAGGCTCCACGAGGAGATATTCAGGAAGGTTCCCATCGAGGCGGGGAAGAAGAGCATCACCGAGACCAGGGCCAAGAGCCAGGTCGAGAACGTGGCTGAGTTCGTCCTCACTAGGGGCCTTGCCTGAGTCCCTCTATTTTTCATTTGGAGCATGACGTTCCGCCCCCGGAACGCTGAATCGCCCAACCTTTGGTTTTAAACCATTTTTGGTCAGCCTAACGTTTATAAGCACTGGTGTATAAAGGAGAGCGCCGATTGTAAAATCCTCGGGGTGGGAGCATGAGACCGCTCGACCTTACTGAGAAGGAACATTCTAGAAAGGTCACCATCTACTTTGAAGGAAAACCCTACGAGGCCTATGAGGGGGAAAAGATTACCGTCGCACTCCTCGCTAACGGCATTTACTGGCTCACCACCAGCACGGAGGGACGGAAAAGGGGGGCCTTCACCTTCGGTCCGGTGCCAATGGTGGTGAACGGGATCAAGAACATCAACGCGCGCAAGACCAAGGTTCGTGACGGCATGAGGCTGGAGAGGCAGGGCTACGGGGACTTCCAGGAGACCGTTGAGATCGACGAGGGCAAGCCGGTTGGAAGACTGGTCGTAGATGTGGCCGTCATCGGCGGCGGCCCGGCGGGAATAGGGACTGTCCTGGAGGTCCAGGAACACCTCACCGTCGCCATAATAGAGGAGAAGGGCTGGCTCGGCGGCGACCTCTGGCTTAAGGGCCTTCCGCAGGAGGGTTTTGGAGAGAAGAAGCCCCAGGAGGTCGTTAATGAGCTTGTCGGGAAATTCAACGAGAACGTCCGGGTTTTCAAGGGCACGATAGCCCTCGGGGTCTTCGACAAGGGCGAGTACTTCCTCGTGCCGATAGTCACTGGACAGAACCAGCTCATCGAGATAATGGCGAAGCGCGTCGTTCTGGCCGTCGGTGCCGTGGATAACATACTGCTCTTCGAGAACAACGACTATCCCGGTGTCTTCAGAAGGAGCGACGCCCTGGAGGTTATCAACGTCTGGGGAATCGCGCCGGGCAGGAAGGTGGCGGTGGTCGGTGCCTTCCCCGAGGAGATCACCGCCGAGCTTGAGCGCTGGGGGATAGATTACGTAGTCGTCCCCAATCCGAAGCGCGTCGAGGGGAGGGAGAAGGTCGAAAGGCTCATTGACATGAACGGGCACTCCTACGAGGTCGATGCGGTGATAGTTGCCGATGGAAGAAGACCCGACATAAACCCCATCACCCAGGCAGGTGGAAAGCTGAAGTTCAAGCGCGGCTACTACGTGCCGGTGCTTGACTCCCAGCACAGGATACGCGACGGCATTTACGTGGCGGGAAGCGCGGTCTCGATAAAACCCCACTACGCCAACTACCTCGAGGGCAGGCTCGTCGGGGCGTACATTCTAAGGGAGTTCGGCTTCGAGGCGGAACCCTGCACCTACGAGGAGAGGCTGAAGGACTACGAGCCGGTGGCGGTTCCCGTTCACAAACTCCCACTCGACGAGTTCAACGGCGATGATGTCCAGATATGCGGTTGCGACGTCTCGCTCGGAAAGGTGGACAACGTCGTGAAGTCAGGCATAACCGACCTGCAGATAATCAAGCGCCTAACGCATTTAGCGATGGGCTTCTGCCAGGGCCGCTTCTGCCTCTTCAACGGCGCGGTTGTTGTTTCGCAGAGGACTGGAACGCCGATGGACAGGCTCGACATACCCGTCGCGAGACCGCCCCTTAAGAACATTAGAATGAAGGTCACCGCCGAGGGGGTGGAGGAGTATGCCGAGTAAAGAGCTCCCCGGGAGGAGCGATATCGTCATCATCGGTGGCGGGATAGTCGGGGTAACGCTCGCCCATGAGCTGGCGAAGCGCGGGGAGGAGGTCACCGTCATAGAGAAGCGCTTCATAGGTTCAGGCTCGACCTTCCGCTGTGGAACCGGCATAAGGCAGCAGTTCAACGATGAAGCGAACGTCCAGGTTATGAAGCGCTCCGTCGAGCTGTGGAAGAAGTACAGTGAGGAGTACAGCTTCTCCTTCGAGCAGACGGGCTACCTCTTCCTGCTCTACGACGATGACGAGGTGGAAGAGTTCAAGCAGAACATTGCGATTCAGAACAGGTTCGGCGTCCCGACGAGGCTCATAACGCCGGAGGAAGCCAAGGAGATAGTCCCGCTCCTGGACATCAGCGAGGTGATAGCTGCCTCCTGGAACCCAACCGACGGAAAGGCCGACCCCTTCTACGCCACGGCCGCCTTTGCCCTCAACGCCGAGCACTTCGGGGCCAAACTCGTCGAGTATACTGAGGTGAAGGATTTCATCGTTGAGAACGGTGAGATAAAGGGCCTTAAGACCAGCAGAGGGACAATAAAGACGGGCACCGTCATAAACGCCACCAACGCCTGGGCGAAGCTCATCAACGCGATGGCCGGGATAAGCGTCAAGATACCGATAGAGCCCTACAAGCACCAGGCTGTCATAACTCAGCCCATAAAGAAAGGCGCAATAAGGCCGATGGTCATCTCCTTCAAGTACGGCCACGCTTACCTGACCCAGACGGCCCACGGTGGCGTAGTCGGAGGAGTCGGCTACGAGCTCGGGCCGACCTACGACCTCAACCCGACCTACGAGTTCCTCCGCGAGGTAAGTTATTACTTCACCAAGATCATACCGGCACTGAGGGAGCTTCTCATACT
Organism: Thermococcus sp. MV11; assembly: GCF_012027285.1. Classification (NCBI taxonomy): domain Archaea; kingdom Methanobacteriati; phylum Methanobacteriota; class Thermococci; order Thermococcales; family Thermococcaceae; genus Thermococcus; species Thermococcus sp. MV11. The sequence continues at coordinate 17,721 of NZ_SNUD01000004.1, read as the reverse complement.
GAGGACCTGGGCCGGCTACTACGCCAAGACACCGGACAGCAATCCCGCAATCGGGAAAATCGAGGAGCTGAGCGACTACTACATTGCCGCCGGTTTCTCCGGCCACGGCTTCATGATGGCCCCGGCGGTGGCTGAAATGGTCGCTGACCTAGTGACGAAGGGGAGAACGTCCCTCCCGGTTGAGTGGTACGACCCCTACCGCTTCGAGAGGGGAGAGCTCAGGGGAGAGGCCCTCCAGATGGGGTGAGCTTTCCTTTTCTCGCCACCCTTAAATATTTTCGAGCCCAACTTCCATAGGGGAAGTTCATGTACCGCGTTGATTCTCCCGGCAGGGTGAACCTGATAGGGGACCACACCGACTACGCCCTCGGATACGTCATGCCCGTGGCAATAAACCTCTACACCGTTCTCCACGCCCAAAAGGACGAAAAAGCCAGGGTTTACTCCCAGATTTTCCGGGAGGTGAAGGAGTTCGACCTAGAGGACATCAAAAAGGCCAACGATTGGGCTGACTACGTTAGGGGGATCTTCTGGGTTCTGAGGGTGGAGGGGTACAAAGTTGGCGGAATGAGGGGAATCCTTGGGGGCGATCTACCGATCGGTTCGGGCCTGGGTTCCTCGGCGAGCATAGAGATTGCTGTTTTGGCTTTCCTCAACGGGGCCTACGGGCTGGACCTCCTCCCAATAGAGATGGCCCTTCTCGCCCAGAAGGCGGAGAACGACTTTGTCGGAGTCCCCTGCGGGATACTCGACCAGTTCGCGGTCGTCCACGGAAAGAAAGAGCACGTCATATTCCTCGACACGGACACGCTGAGGCACGAGTACATCAGGTTCCCCGGCGACGTTCAGATTCTCGTGTTCTACACAGGGGTTAAACGGGAGCTGTCCTCCTCCGCCTACGCAGAGAGGAGGAAGGTCGCCGAGGAGACGCTCAGGCTCCTTGGAAAGAGAACCTCCAAGGAGGTCGAGGAGCGGGAGCTCAGGAACCTCCCCTCCCTTTACCGGCGATTCTTCGGGTACATCGTCAGGGAGAACCGGCGCGTCCTTGAGGCCAGGGACGCCCTAGAGAGCGGCGACCTCCAGAGATTCGGCGAGCTGATGACTGCCTCGCACTGGGACCTGGCGAGGAACTACGACGTCTCGAGCGAGGAGCTGGACTTCTTTGTAAGGAAGGCGGTCGAATTCGGTGCCTACGGGGCCAAGCTGACCGGCGCCGGCTTCGGCGGCTCGGCGGTGGCCATAGTTCCGGAGGAGCTGGCACTGGACGTGGCCATGAGGGTGACCGACGAGTACGTCAGGCACTTCAACTGGGAGCCTGACTACCACCTCGTGAGCCCGAGCGATGGAGTGCGCGTGAGGAAGGTCTGAACTTCTTCTGACCACTGATTTCCTGACTTTCCGCCCTGAAGGGCGAGGCTTTCAAGAGAAATGTGACGTAGAGGCACTGTAGTCCATCATCGATTATCCATATGTTGGCAAGCAATTAAACAACTTTATGCAGTAAAGTTTATAAAAAATGAATTTGAAAAATTGATTGAAAACTTTACAGGGTGATACTATGAAACTCAAAATCGTGGGAGTCTTGTTGCTGACCCTACTGTTAACCTCCACCCTTGGCATGACGGCAACGGACTTTCTTAGTGTCGAAAGAACTTACCTCCAGGGAGGCGCTAAGGTCTTCATATTCCAACCCTCCCCCGAGGGAGGGGTAAAACTCCTCAAGCAGGGACACCTCAGCGGTCTCGTGACTCTGAGGACGGAAAGCAAAAAGTGGCGCGAAGCCGAGACTACTGAAAACCTACACGCTGTACCCACCCCGCTCGCAATATACATCACAAAGGACGGAAAGGTTGGAGTAAAAAGCATTCAGCCCGGAAAACCCCTCGAATTGAAGGGAATGTTCCCAATCGAGGAAGTTGCGGAACCCTATACCAAGCCGGGGCTGAGACTCCCGATAACGGCAAGACTGAAATATAAACTGCGCTCGCTTTTGGGCACATCGTCCTGTCCTTGGGGCTATGAGGAACTCAATGACAGATACTGCATAATCGAAAACTGGGAGTACCTTAAAGACTCATACTACGCTGACTCAAAAACCTTCACAGAATGGATCCCCTTCATGGGATTGAAAGTCAAAACTGGAGGGTATAAAGAAATAAGAAGCATCAGCGCTTCATGGGGTATTCAATTAACAACAAGTACAAATTCAATGTGGAGTCTAAGCATAGACGGAATACCTGTCCTAGACTTTGGAAATTCATACTCAGGCTCAACGCTGAAGGTCAGCTATGCGCCAGAACACGTAATAGAAACTGAGAACGGTTATTTGGACAGATACCTAAATCTCCCATTGAAGTACGTGGTCGTTGTTTACAACATTCCAGTATACGACAAGTGGAAGAAGGAATACGCCAGCATCCCCATTGCCGAAGTTTATCCCTTGGAAGTTATGATGAGCGGAGAATATAACGTCGGGGAAAGCGACCTGAACAGGAACCACTTACTAACGGATTATCTCCCGAATTCTCACTTTCCAACAAGTAACATCAAGGCAGAAATAAAAGTGGCCAAAACGGATTCCCGTGGTTCGTATCCAAACCTCGTGTTTGATTTCCAGGGGAGCTCCGGATACAACTTCTATTCTACTCCCCTAGGGGGTTCCGCGGCAAATTGGCTCTGGAGCAAACTTCCCGGAATCGGAACATTATCAATAACTTTCAGCTACTCATCAACGTCTCAATCAGTCGCAACGTATCGCATTGATATAGAGGAAGGGGCACCCAACCGGGCTTACTACGCCTCAATACTCAAAAGGAACCTCACACTCACTAACAGCAACAACGTGGAAGCCGCAATGTACTTTGCCACTGTAGATGACGGCCAGGATTCTCTGCCCCCATGTATTGGAAACTTCTGTTCCAAATCACTTGATCCAAACACTGAGAGATGACGTCCCTCTCTTTTTGTTCTGAAACCCCTACGTAGCCATGCGAATGGCACGTTTCCACATACATGTTCCCGGAGGAAGTTTTATAAGAGGCTTTCCGTAGGGCCGGCCGATGAAGAGGGAACGGGCTATCCTCCAGGGGCGCAGGGAGAAGGCAGGAAAGCTCAGGCGGCTAAAGGTGAAGAGAAAGAACGTCCTCTTCCTAGCGGTCTCCATGTTCCTCGCCAATGTCTCCTTCGGAATGGCCTTCCCGTACCTGAGCGTCTACATGCGCCTCATCGGCGGAACGATGCTCATGGTAGGTCTCCTCAGCGTGGCCTTCAACCTGACCTCCACGGCCTTCCAGTACCCCTTCGGCTACCTCTCCGACTCCACCAGAAACAGGAAAGGCTTCATAGCCCTCGGCCTCTTCTCCACGAGCTTCTTCTACGCCCTAATGGCCCTGGTATCGACTCCCCTGGCCCTACTCGCCCTGAGAACGGCTCAAGGAGCGCTCGGCTCGGCAATGATGCCTGCCAAGTCGGCCCTCATAGCGGAGCTTTCCACGAGGATAGGCTCGGCCTACGGCCTCTTCTCAACCGTTGAGAACGCCGGCTACATGTCCGGGAACTTCCTCGGCGGCTTCCTTGTAAAGAGAATCGGAATAAGGGGGATATTCGTGCTTTCCGGCGTTCTGCTGGCGGTTTCCGCGGTTATAGCCCTGGCTATGCGCGAGAGACCACGGCCGAAAAGGGCGCCGAGGCTTCTCCTGATCCCCCAGGAAGGGCGGGAGAGCGATAGGGCGACCGTCGGAAAGAAAGCCCTGGGAAGGCTGATGAGGGGCCACCTCGGAACCTTCTACCTCAGCGTCCTGCTGATGATGGTAGCCAGCGGCCAGGTTTACTCCGTAGTCCCGGTTTACTTCGGCGAGACCTTCGGCGAGGAGTGGGTCGGCCTGCTCTTCGGCATCGATTCCCTCGCGGCCGCCCTGAGCGGCTACTACATCGGGAGGCTCATCGACAGGTACGGGGCCAAAAGGTTCTACCTCCTCTCCATAGCCGGCTACGGTATCGCTTTCCTCGGTTACGCCTTCGCGAAAAGCATCTACCTAATGCTCCCCGTTGCCTTCCTCTCGGGCGTGAAGTGGTCCATGACACTGAATTCGGCCTCCACTTACGTCGCCGAGCGGGTGAGGGTGAGCGAACGCGGCCAGGGGATGGGCCTGCTGAACGCGATGATGAGCCTCGGCTGGGTCCTCGGCCCTCTCCTCGGGGGCTACCTATCGGGGATAAGCTTTACCCTGAACTTCGTGAGCACGCTGATTCCCCTCGGGCTGGCCTTCGTTTTGGCCCTCAGACTGCCAGGGTGATGCACTCCGGAGGAACGCGCTCGACTATCCTGACGTTCTTTCCGGCTCTGTAGATCCTCAGACCCCTTCTCCTCAGACAGTCGGCGTCTATTACCAGAAGAACCACGTCCCTCCCGTGCCTCCTGCCCGTTTCGATTGCCTCACTTTTGCTCGTCGTTAGGTGAACGAACTGCCGCTTCATCGGTTTGAGTCCTTCTTTCAGAATCCGCGTGAGGTTCCTCCTCGGCGTTCCGTGGTAGAGAATTCTGGCCTCCCTATCTTCTTCGTGGTTTAGAGAGACCGGAAAGCTGTGGCCGTAGCGGGCGCGGATTTTGTCTCCTCTAATCTCGTAGCGGCCCTTCGCATCGCGGGCGACTATCTCCCTAACGAACTCCTCGGTGACATCGGGATAAACGCTCCGCAGGGCACTCACTAGGTCTTTGAGGGGCACAAAGCCCCTGGCGTCAGGTTTAAGTCCGAACTCCTCTGGAGAGTGGCGCAGAATGTAGGCCATCAGCTTGCTGACTTTTCTTCTGCTCGGAAACATCGTGAAAAGTTAGAAAGAAGCTCCAAAAAGCTTTCCCTCACGCACGGTAAGAAAGGGGCTTTTTGACAGGCTTCTTGACGTTTATGTCCCTAACAACGAACTCATCGTAGACGTGGCCTTTTTCATATACTTCAAATCCCTGACCGTAGATGTCCTTGCCCCAGATACGGATCTCCATTTGATAGGTTATTCTGCCTCCGACAAGAACGCCATCCCTGAACCTGACCTCAAGGATGCCGTTGGTAACGTTGAACGTCATGTTCGCATTGGAGCCTATGAACAGCTTAGTCATGGCATCGAGGTCTTCCTTTGTTATCTGATAGTAAAGCAGCTGCGTATCGTTTTCGATGGTTGTGTTGGATGGTTCTTCCTGTAGATACTTTGCCACGAAGCTCACGATGTTGTATTCCCAGGTGAGGTTTAAAATGGTCTCCGGATCAATTCCGAGGGTCTCGTTCGTCATCTTCTGCCATGTTCCGCTTGAAAAGACATAGATTTCGTCGTCCTTTATAATCTGGCGCGAGAAAACGGCGGCCCCTCCCGGAAATGTCCTGGTCGTAGTGTTGACGTCGGCTTCCTTGCTATCAAGATCGATATAGCCCTTCCGTTTGTAAATCACAGTAACGTTGCCTTCATCCCGGGTAACGTTCCCCTGAGAGATCCTGACGTGAAGTATCATGCTTGTGTTTTCGAGGTAGGTGAACTGCTTTATACTCCTCATGTTTTTGAGGAGCTCCTCCGTCGGGTAGTGCTTGGGCTGGAGGACTACTTTTGGGGATGATGTGTTTGACGTTGCCGCGGGCGTAGTGGATGTCCCCGTGTTCTCCCATATACATCCAGCACCAATTCCGACCAGAAAAACGACCAGCAACAGGATGCCGAGCTTTTTCATGCTTCCCACCACCTCTATTGCTCCTCAAATCTTAAATAACTTTCATTTATCGCATGCTCCACCGGGTAAGATTGTCTGCCTCTCACGCCTCGCCCAGCAGGATGAGCAATAGCACAAAAAACACGCCTATCCATATCAGCGTTGCGTTCCCGCTAAAGAGACCGAGGAGAACGGCGAACAACCCCCCAAGAAGGAACGGGTTTCCCTCGATTCTCCGCTTAAGTTCTTCCCACTCCACCTCGGCCACCTCCAAGGTTCTTCAGGTGCCTTATCCTCTTTTCAATCGAAGGGTGTCTGTTCAACAGGTTAAACCATTTCCCTGTTTTTTCCGGCAGCAAGTTGAGCTCAGCCAGCTTTTTAAGTGCCATTAGAGTTGGCTCAAGCCCCACGACATTCGCCGCGAACTCATCTGCCTTGAACTCGTTCCTTATGGCTATTCTTGATTCAATAACAAAGAGCCAGAAGTAGAAGGCAAAGAAGAAAACGCCGAAGAAAACCCACGGCGATGAGAACAGCTGAACGTTGAATTTGTGGAGGATGTAGATGAGTCCTATCCAGAAGATGAACCAACCGATGCTCAAAGCCGCGTTTATCCAGAGGTGCTTTCCTTTTATGTGCCCAATCTCATGGGCTAAGACCGCTTTAATCTCGTCCTCTTCGAAGTTATCAACCAGATAGCGGGTTAAAACAACGTAGCGGTAGCGGGGAATTATACCCGTAACCATGGCGTTTGCGAGCTTTTGATCGGGCTTTCCTTTAACGATGATGTCCCTGACTTTAACTCCCTGCTCCTCACAGAACCTTATGAGCTCGGCCTTAAGCTCGGGGTCGAGCTCGCTCTTTGTCCCAACTCTAATGAGGATGAGCGGAAAGAGCGCAAAGAAAGCGAGTATTAGAATTGAGTACATGAGCAGGTCAAACCACCACTTTGAGGTTAAACTCTCCGGCAGGTAGAGCATCAGCAGCAGCCAGATAAAGGCAAAGCCAATGATTGGGCCCAGGATCAGTGCGAGAGCTTTCAGAACCTCCTTTTTTGGATTTTCAATCTTTTCCTCTGTAATATTCACTCCTACTTTAACAGTCTCGTAGATGATGAGGAAGATTGACAGGAGAAGCGGGAAGATCAGGATTGTTGCAAATGCAAACACCTTGAATATTTCAGGTAGGGGGAGCTTATCTACCATGTCAGCGACCCAGTCAAGGGCTCCGAGGGCTATCATCGCAGGCAAGTAGAGTATGAATGCCCCGAAAATGCAGACCACCTCAGCCTTCAGCAGATTATAGTTTTTCTCTTTCTTTGGTAGCTCTTCTCTCAGGATTTTGCGGCCCCAGTATCTCATTATCAGTGGGGGAACGATAATCGTTACAAGCCAGAGACCAACGATAATGAAGGTTTTCATTTAGACTCACCGCCTTTGGCTTTTTCTCATTTTTAAGGATACTTTCTGTCATTGATTGGTCCTTCCAGCAACAGCACTATCAGAATAACCGTGAAGACACCCATCCATAACAGATATTTGTTCCGGATTATGACACCTACCGCTATCAGCATCAGAGCCCAAAGGAGGAAGGGATTATTTTTTGCTTCCGCCATAAATTCATCCCAGTCCATCTTTATCCCCCTAGGGCAGCTATGATACTCGGAACCATGAAGGTTGCAATGGGGCGGGAAATAAATGAAATTTGATTCATAAAACTTTACTGGACAGAGATACGTTTGGTTTGGAATTTAAGAATTGCGGTTCAATTTTCGAAAAAAGGTTGAAGAGTGAAAACCTCACGGAAGCTCGATGACCACCCACACCGGCCTGTGGTCGGAAACCTCGACGTCGCAGAGGCAGCCGTAGTCCTTAACCCGGGCCGGCCAGTCCCTCTTGAGCAGAATGTAGTCTATGTTCTCCTCGTCCCTGACCCCGTTGCGCTCCCAGAGGAAGGTGTACGGGGGCCTCTCGGGGAAGGCGTCGCGGTAGTCGCGCGTGAGTATTGCTATTGCCTCCTCGTCAGGCTCCGCGTTGGTGTCGCCCCCTATTACCTGGGCCACCGGTTTGCTCTCCGCGAACTTGAGCAGCTCCTCGGCCTGCATGGCCCTCTCCTCCTCGCTCAGCCCCATGTGGACGTTCACTAGGGTGAGGCCGAGTTCCTCGATGAAGACCTTCTGTGCCGGCCTCGCCTGGCCGACGCTCTCCAGGTTGAGCTCACCCTCTGTTCTCATGTGCCAGTGGGAGAAGACCGCTATCCCGTAGCTTCCCTCAACAGCGGGCTTGTACTCATAGGCGTAGCCTAGGCGGGCGGAGATGAAGAGGGGCACGTCCTGGTAGCCGTTGGCTATCATTCCGCCAACAACCTCCTGGGCCAGCCACACGTCCGGCCTCTGCTCGGCTAAAAGGTTAACCAGTTCATAGCCGTTGAAGGCGCCGTCGTAGGGCCCGAAGCCCTGGTGGACGTTGTATGTCCAGATGAGGACGTCCTTTTTTGCCTCGCCGTAGGTTGGCCCCGCGTTGAAGAGTGCCAGGGTTACCAGGGAAGCGACGATGAGGCCGGCCAGCGGGCCGGCGATTTCCCTCGCGCTTGGGAGTCCAACTTCGCGGTCCTTCCCGTAGGCGCTGAGGGCGTAGATTACTGAAGCGACCAGAATCAAAATCTCAAGCCTGTCCTCCATGAAGGCCAGCCCTATGTCCCTGCCCACGTAGGCACCTATGGCGAGCGTTGAGACGAGGAAGAGGTAGAACACACCTATGACTCCTCCCCTGCTGCCCTTGGCGTTCTCGACCAGCGCCATTGAAGCCGCGAGAGCTAAGGGGAGGCCGATGAGCGAGAGTGGCTTGAGGAAGAGCGTGGCCGAGCCTAGGACGAGTAGGACCATCGCGAGGGAGGGCTTTCTGGCAAGGTACGGGCCGAGAAGAATCGCCAGGGCCACGAGCAGGGAGAAGCCGATGAACTCGGGCAGGTAATAGACAGTCATTCCGGAGTAGCGCATCACGGCGTTGGGGTAGATGAGGCCGAGCTCGAGCAGAGCCGCGAAGGCGTACAGCCCAAAGCCGGGCTTCTTGAGGGTTCCCGGTTCCTTCCAGAGAGCGTATGAGCCGAGGAACAGAAGGACGGCCAGGATTACCCTCGTGTAGGGGAAATCAGCCGGTTCCCCGCCGGTGGCCAGAACGCGGAGGCTCAGGTCGGCAACGAGGCCGATCGCCAGGTACTTCACGTCAAGCTCCTTGACGAGGGCCAGAGCCACGGGCAGGGCAAAGGCCGCTATCAGGTGCGTGTATTCCGTCGCATCAGTGGCGAGGAGTGCGATGGCGTAGGCGGCCATTATGACCGCCCCGGCCTTTCTGCTAAGCCGCCCGACGAGAAATGCCGCAAGCAGGAGCAGGAGAATCCCCAGTCCGGAGGGGAAGTTAACCCCGTAGAAGAACGTCTTTTCCAGGCTGGAATACGCTCCCGCAATGAAGATTCTAAGTGACGACGCCAGCAACACTCCGGCCCCAAGACCGAGCAGTATTTTATCCCTTCCGTTCACGCTCATGTCCATCACCTAAAACTCAAGTTGTTGGGAGGGCACTTAAACTTTGTTGATACCCCAACGGCTCAGAGGAAGAAGGGGAGGAGAAAAACCAGCGCCCCCATGAGAAAGGCCGCTTCCATCTTCCGGAACACTTCCTGCCTTTCAGCACCGTCGAGCCAGTGCCATAGTTGAAGGACAGAATATGCCATAAAAGGGAGCGAAAGGACAGAGGGAAGCGGGTAATAGCCGAGGAGGCAGTAGACGACGACCATGATGGAGGAGAGGGCAAAGAGAAGCATCCCGACCTTTATTCCCCTCTCCCGCCCGAGCCACGAGGCGGAGGTTCTTGCCCCCAGGGCGAGGTCCTCCTCTATGGTCGGTATCGCGAGTATCATGTGGCCGGCCGAGAGGAGAACGAAGAAGGGGAGGGAGTAAACGACCGCCCATCTCACCGGAAGGCCGAGGGACTCGAAGATGAGCCCCATCGTGACGGGGCCGTAGGTGAGACCGTTGGTCAGCGAATCGACTAGGGGCCTCGCCTTGAAGCGCAACGGAGGGGCGGAGTACGCTATGGCGAGGAAAGAGGCGATGAGCGTTATGATGAGGGCCTTGAGTGATATCAGCGCGGAAAGGGCAAGCGCCGGAATGAGGAGGCCGTAGCCGAGGAGTTTAGCGACCCTCAGGCTCACCTTTCCGCTCACGAGGGGGAGTTCGGTTCTGCTGGCCAGCAAATCCAGCTCGTAGTCGTGGTACTCGTTGATGACGAGGCCCGCCGACGTGACGAGGAAAACCACGAGCATCGCTATGAGGAAATCAGCCGTGAAGAAAACGCCGTAGTGGTAGCGCGCGATGGTAAAGGCCACTAAGTCCGGAACGAGGGAGGGAAGGGCGAACTTGGGACGAAGAAGGGAAAGGAGAGCCCGGAGCTCCACTCAGCGGAACCTCCTAAGCGCCATCTCGGCCGCAACGCTTATCGGGTCAATGGTCGGGCTTATCGGCGGGGCGTAGGCGGTCTCAAGGTAAACGACGTCCTCAACGGTCGCCCCCTTCTGGGCCAAAGCCGAGAGCGTCATTATCCTGCCCCAAACCCTTTCCCCGCCGACTATCTGCGCGCCGATTAGCTTTCTATCGTCTTTCCGGAAGATGACCTTGACGGTTATCGGCTTGCCGCCGGGGTAGTACTCCGGCTTCGTTGAGCCCTTGAACTTTCCAACCGCTATTTCGATGCCCTCCCTCTTCGCCCTCTCTTCGGTTATTCCGAAGGTGCCTATCTCGAGGCCGAAGAGCTCGGTTATTGCAGTGTTGAAGACTGGCCTGAAGGCGACGTTCTTTCCAGCTATGTGCTCCGCCGCGACCTTCGCCATTCTCACCGCGCTCGTCCCGAGCTGGCTGAGCGTCCTTGCCCCGGTAACGGCATCAATGACCTCCGCGCAGTCTCCTATCGCGTAGATGTCCGGATCACTTGTCTGGAGGTGCTCGTTGACGACTATTCCACGGTTCACCTCAAGCCCCGCCGCCTTGGCGAGGTCAACGTTGGCCCTCACACCTGTGGCGACGAGAACCAGATCGGCCGGGACTTCCTCATCGCCTATCCTGACCGCCCTGACCGGGCTTCCGATTATCTCGCTAACTCCCTCGTTGAAGCGGAAAGTTATGTTGTGTTTCTCCATCTCGGCCTGGACGAGCTTGGCGGTGTCTTTGTCGAGCATGGTCGGCATGAGCCTGTCCATCAGCTCCACAACCAGAACCTCCATGCCGAGCTTCGCGAAGGCCTCCGCGCCTTCGAGGCCGATTAAACCGGCGCCGATGACGACGGCCTTCCTCGGCTTTCTCTCGGCTATGTAGGCCTTTATCCTCCTCACGTCGTCGAGGCTCTTGAGGGTGAACACTCCCTCGTTCTCCACGCCCTTGATCGGCGGGACGAAGGCCTTAGAGCCGATCGCCAGGACAAGCTTGTCGTAGGGGACTTCGCCCTTGTCGGTGATTACAGCCTTCCTCTCGCGGTCTATTGCTTTGGCTTCGGTGGTGAGCATGAGCCTGATTCTCTGCTTCTCGTAGAATTCGTTGGGGAAGACGATAACGTCCTCGGGCTTCTCTATCGTGCCGCTGATAACGTGAGGCAGGGCGCAGGGGGAGTACTGCATCGTTTCCTCCTTTCCGATGACGGTTATCTCAGCTTTCCTGTCGAGCTTCCTCATGAAGAGGGCGAAGTTGCTTCCGGCAGTTCCAGAACCGACGACCACTATTTTCATGAGCACCACCGGAGGGAGAAGGGCGAGGAGGTATAAAAAGTTGGCCTTGGCCAAAGATTTCAGCATTACATAGTAATTTTCTGTACTCCTACTGAGACCAGTGCGGCCATTAAAATTGCACCGAGTAGGGCCTCAGTTGCCGCGAATGCCTTCATTAAGCCGGTTGGAGCCAAGTCTCCGAATCCCAATGTTGTAAATGTAACCGTGCTGAAGTAAAGAGAATTTAATAGGTCACCCACAAAATTTCCAGTACATCCATACTTGATTCCTCCAGAGCATATAGGACCTGAAGAAAACTCCAAGCAGTTAGTAATGGATAACTGACGGAGTATGCAAAAGTCAACACAACCAGCTATCCAGTAGATAAGCCCAAATACAATAATAACCACTCCAGAAGTCCTTAGGATTTTCTTTGGATTTGTAAGATACTCGGAAGACCAGTCCAAGAGGAGCCATTCAAAAAATCTAATTACGATATTTTTGGCTTTCCTTTGTTCTCGTTTTAAACTAACCAACACTCTATCGGCGTCTTCATAGCGTCCAAGACGTTCATAACTAAGTTTTTGTATCCTCATCGCCTCTATAAAAGCCTCTGAGAGCTTGAACCACTCTCTAGGCAAGTCTATTTGTATCCCTTTGTAGATGTCACAATACTCAAAACTCAGCTTTCCCTCAAACTTATATTTTTCATCATCTGGTTTTCCTGTGAAAATTGCCAGTCTCTCAAAAGTTGAATTTGTAAATAGTGCGTCTCCTTTAAAAACGGCGTCCTGAAATTCAACAGTATCCTCAAAAAGGACTTCTTCAAACCGAGCTTCATCATAAAACTTCGCGCTCTTAAAACTCGCCCCCTTTTCGAACGTGGCAAAGTTGAAGATGCACTCTCCAAACTCCGCAAAGTCAAAAGCAGCGACATCTTTAAACGTGGAGCGGGCAAAGATGTAGCTCACATTATAATGGTAAGGAGACTTTAGTGAGATCATTAATGGCCAGCGTTTCTGAAAAGAGCTGGGGAGAAATAGCGAATTCTGGAAATTTGCAGTAGACCTGAACTCGCACATATGAAAACTAGTTTTAAAGCAAAATGTTACGTTATAAAAATCGGCCGTTTTGTAGAATTTAGTTTCACCAAAGTGCACCGTTAAACAGAAGTTGGCCTTTTGAAAGAAAACGTCCTCGAAAAATTCTGCCTTGAAAAAGTTTAGGGCTGAATAACTGTATTGTTTATTTCCAAGTTCAAGAGGATACGACTTTCCGATTGAAATGGAACTATTAAACCATACTGTTTTTTTAAATTTGACCTCCATAAATGAACAATCGGTAAAAATTGCTTCGCTAAAAGAAGTTTCCCCATAGAACACCGAGTTATCGAAGCGTATTGAACCCTCAAATTTAGCGGCATTAAAATAAACTGTGGATTTGAATACTGCCCATTTGAATATTGCCTCCCTAAGTGGAAGCTCTACTGTGAGAGCTTTTCCTTCTTTAGTGGTAAATTCGTGTTCAATCGTTACATCTGGCACTTCTGGAAACACAAACCCTCTAGCATCTACAGGCTCCTCAAAAACCAACCTTTTTACCTTCTGTCTTTTGACCTCAATCTCCTCAATCCTCGGCTTGAACCTCTCCAGAAACTTCCTGTAGAACTCAACGGCCTCCTCCTCCTCACTCTTGTTCGGCTTGTGGAAGATGCAGTACTCTTGGTCGGCAGTCTCAGGGTCGCAGTTCCCGAAGTGTGCCATCTTGCACATGGTGGCATATTACTCGACATTACTATAAAAACGTTTCCAGGCAAAAATTAATGAAAAACCTCACGGCTCCACTACCGTTCCGCTGTGCTTCCCCCTCACCACGTCGAAGAGGTGATAGGCGTCGCTCTTCCCGACTATGTAGGTTCTAATCTTCCCGCGCTGGATGAACTTAGCCGCTAAAGCATCAACGACCCCGCTTCCTCCCGCTTTGCTCTCGGCCTGCATGGCGATCTCGACGAGCTGGTCGACGGTTATCCTGTCGAGCTTCTTCGCGTCCGGGTTCTTTCTCGGATCCGAATCGTAGACGCCGTCGACGTTCGTCACCACGACGAGAAGGTCAGCCTGGAGGTACTCGGCGAGGAGAGCCGAAACCGCATCGGTCGTGTGGCCGGGGTGAGTTCCGCCCATTATCGGTATCTTCTTGAGCTGTATGACCTCCCAGGCCTTCCTGAAGTCCTGGATTACGAAGGGATAGGCCTTCTCGCCGAGGGCAGCTATGAGGAGCATCGCGTTGGCGCGGGTGATGTGAATTCCGATGTAGTCCTTGAAGGTCTCGTTGGGCGTGAAGGTCTTCGCTGCCTTAATGTACTTCCGGGCAACCTTTCCTCCGCCGACTACCACCGCAACCTCGTGGTCCTCGCTTATCTTGATGAGCTCGTATGCGATGGCCTTAATAAAATCAACGTCCGGGTCGTCGGGGACAAGAACCGAACCGCCTATATCGAAGACTATCCTCATGATGACCCTCACAGTGCTAATCGAGGTTCCTTTATAATCTTTTTCTTGCCGGGAAGATGATAAAGAAAAGGGATCACCCTATCTGGAAGGCCGAACTCCTCAGCTCTCCCCTCTCGAAGCGGTAGGGGTCGTACCACTCCCAGTCGAGCGGGACCTTGGAGCGGCCCTTTGAAATCAGCTCGGCCATTGCCTGAGCAACCGCCGGCGCCATCATGAAACCGTGCCCGCTGAAACCAGCCGCGATGTAGAAGTTATCAAGGAGTTTACCCATCGCAGGGTTGCTGTCGGGCGTTTTCGCGTAGAAACCTGCCCACTGACGGACGATGTGTGCATAGCGAAGCGGCGGGGCGATTTTCACGGCATAGCGGAGAACACCGCGCAGGAAGTCATAGGTAGGCTCGACGTCGTCTAAGCTTTTGGCTCTGTGCTCTATCCCTGCACCGCAGATTATTCCACCGTCCTCGCCGTCCTGAATGATGTAAGCATCGTTCCAACTCGGCGGGCAGACCAGCGGTTCAGCCTGTCCGGGCTCCAGCGGTTCGGTCTTGACGAGCTGGTGCTTGTAGGCGGTGATGGGAACGAGGTCCCGCTTTAAGCCGGCCATCTCGTTGATGAGCGGCGCCCAGGCGTTGGCCGCGTTGAGGACGGCATCTACCCTAACCCTCTCGATCCTCCCGTCATGGCGGAACTTCACGGCCGTTATGGCGTTCCCCTCGCGCTCGAAGCCAACCACTTCGGTGTGCTCGCGCGCATCAACGCCGAGCTCCTTAGCCCGGAACAGGTATGCGAAGAGCGTCTTGAAGGGGTTCGCCTTCCCGTCCTTCGGGTTCCACGCCCCGGCGAGGAAGGGCTCGGTGTTGAGGATCGGCACTATCTCTTTCGCTTCGTCCATGTCGATGAGTCTCGTGGGGACACCGAATCTGTTCTGGAGCTTTATGTTCGCCTTAAACGCCTCAACCTCCTCCTCACTCGTGGCAAGGAACAGGTAGCCGGTCTGTCTGAAGACTATGTCGCTCTCCAGCTCCTCCTCAAGCTTTTCCCATCTCTCAACGGAGTACTTCATGAGCCTGATGTTGGCTTCGTCCGTGAACTGCGCCCTGATTCCCGTCGCGCAGCGGAAAGTCGAGCCCGAGCCGAAGTAGCCTTTCTCGAAGAGGATAACGTCCTCCCCAAGTTTGGCCAGCTCGTAGGCGGTGGCAACTCCTATTATTCCCCCGCCGATTATTGCGATTTTACTCATCGGCACCACCCACTATAACCTCTACGCGGACCGGCCTGGTTGGAACCCTCGCCTTTGGAAGCGGAATGTCCTCCTGCTTTCTTCCGGTCTTCCTCGCGAGTATGCCAAGCACTATCGGGATGCACGTCCTTCCCTGGCAGGGGCCCATTCCTATGCGGAGGAGCCTTTTGAGCTCCTCGATGTCGGTAATTCCAGAGTCGATGAGCGCCTCAATCTCCTCGACTGTGACGTCGTTGCAGCGGCAGACGATTACCTTTCCAGGCATATCAATCACCTCTCGCGACCTTTATCGCCCTAACCTCCCAGGCCAGCTCTATCGGCACCTCAACGGTGATTATCGGTGTATCTCCCTTGCTCTTTTCCCTGGGAACTACCGTGATCACCTTCCCCCTTCCGACCGGCTCGCCGACCCTGTTGAGCAGTATTACCTCCTCGCCCCGCTTGGGCAGCGGAAGAAGCTCGTGGGGCATCGTTATCCTTGCCTTGTCGCCAACGTAGTGCATCATGAAGAAGGCCAGGCCCGGGCATATCTGGACGCAGAGGGAGCAGCCAATGCACCTGTCGTAGTCCACAATCGGTAAATCGTTCGGGGTGGGCATGCTTATCGCGTTGGTCGGACATACCTCCCTGCACGGGGCGCACGGAATCTCCTGCGGGCATTCCGGAATCGCTACCGGTCTTTTCCTCAGCCGTTCATCGCTCGGCCTCGGGATTATCGAGAAGAGCTCCTCGGGAGTGATGTAACCGTTTCTGAGGTAGGCGGGGATTTCACTCACTGGCGACACCTCCAATAAGGGCCTTTTTAATCCCCTCAAGCACGTGCCTGCCGAAGGGGCCGGAGCGGAACTCTACGAGGTCCTTCTGGGCTTTCTCCATCTCCTTCAGCCAGCTTTCGTCCGCTATTCCGAGTCTCAGCGCTGCCGCGATTCCGGCGACCTTGCCCTCAAGCATCGCAGTAGTAGCTTCCTCTATTCCGGCCGAATCTCCTGCGACGAATATTCCCCTGACAGTTGTTTCCATCCACTCGTCGCGGAGAGCCACGTGGCCGCTCAGCTCGCGTACGTAGCGTATCTGACAGCCCGCCTGATGGAGGAGCTCGATGCTGGGCCTCAGGCCAACGGCGAGGGCTATAACGTCCACCTCAAAGGTTCTCTCCGTTCCGGGGATTGGCCTCCAGTTCTCGTCGAGTTGTGCCACAACGGCCTTCTTAACCTTCTCCTTTCCTTCAGCGCGAAGAATCGTGTGCCTCGTTAGTATCGGGACTCCAAGCCTTCTGACCTTGGCAGCATGGACGAAGTAGCCGCCGACCTTTGGCATGGCCTCGACTATCGCCTTCACTTCAACGCCCGCCTGGATGAGCTGATACGCCAGAATAAGTCCCACGTTGCCGGCACCGACGATTAAAACGCGGTCGCCGGGCTTGACGCCGTAGGTGTTCATGAGCGTCTGTATAGCTCCGGCACCGTAGATCCCCGGTAAATCGTTGTTCTCGAAGGGTATCATCTTCTCCATCGCACCGGTGGCGACAATGACAGCCCTTCCGCGGAACTCTATCAGCTCTCGGTTGTTTTTGACCGCCAGAACGAGCTTCTCGTCGCCGTCCTGAAAGATGCCAACGGCGGACGTCTCCAGGAATATTTCGATGTTCTCCCTTTTCCTCGCCTCGTCCTCCAGAATCCTCGCTATCTCAACGCCCCTGACCCCTGCGAACTGCTCGCGCTTACCGAAGAACTTGTGGGTCTGCTTGACGAGCTGGCCGCCGAGCATGGGGTTCTCATCGAAGAGAACAACCTTCGCACCAGCATCCGCCGCGTGTATGGCCGCCATCAGACCTGCGGGACCGCCGCCGATTATCACGATGTCTGCCTTCACTACCTTCGCGTTCCTGAACTCAGGGGGTTTGGCTTCTCTTGGCAGCTTGGCCTTTCCGCGCTGGCGCTCTATGACCATTCCGTCCTCGACGAGGGTTATGCACGTCCTCACGTTGGGAACCCCGTTCACGACCATCAGGCAGGAGGAGCACTTTCCGATGGCACAGAAGAGACCTCTGGGCCTCTTCTCGTTGGCTGAATAGTTCAGGACCCGTATTCCTGCCGCATGGAGGGCCGTTGCTATCGTTTCGCCCTCGTAGGCTTTGATGGGCTTTCCCTCAAAGTATATTGTAACCTCTCTGCCGCGCTCAAAACGCAGAACAGGATGCTCAGTTAAGCGCACGGTGTATCACCCATGCACCTATTCGTTCACGCATTTATGAAAATTTTTCAATCCGATGGTGAGCAACCTTTGGTTTCAGGGACTACCAAAGCTTTATATATCCGGGGGCGGATAAGTTAGCTGGCGGCGGGCTAGGCCGGGGGGTTCGGCGTCCCCTGTAACCGGAAACCGTCGATATGCCGGGGCCGAAGCCCGGGGGGCGGTTCCCAAAGCCGCCCGTGGAAGCCGGGGTGCAACGGTGATCCCTCGTCCCGGGGGGCCGGCGGTGGGCGGGGCGGAGCTGGAGGGCTCCGCTAACGCCCTTTACCCGC
>NZ_SNUD01000003.1:0-349095 GCF_012027285.1 Thermococcus sp. MV11 | reverse complement strand
ACCGGCAATTAGTAGGAGGTATGAGTATGGTAAGCGATGGAACGCTGGTTTTCCTTTTGATTTTTCTTTCCCTTGTTTATGGGAGGTTCATATACATTGGGGAGACAATTAGAGGTGTCCGTGATTCCCTTAGCATTATTGCTTTCATTCTACATAGCGGGAAAAGTGCTTTTGAAATCCGAATCCAGATTTTGGGGGGCTGTTGGTGTTTATCTTAGTGTTCTATCTCACTGCCGTTGGATACTACTCGCTCTTGGATATTCAGGGCAAACTTGAAGAGTTTTTATCCAGCAGGGAAAATCCCACAAAAACCAACTTAAAAGACTCCATAGCCTTGATAGCCCTTATCCTCCTGTTTGGCATTTTTCCGGGGATCGCGGTATACGTCGCAACCCACAGCGTTGTGCTCTCGATTACTGTGAACCTTGGAACGAGTCTGTTTTTCTTCACCCTCCCCGAGTTCGACAAAAGAACGTTCGAGCTCGTGTTTAACGCCTACACGGTTCTGGCTGTTGCGTCTTCAGTGTTGAGACTATGAAGCAACTCTCACTTGCCGACTAACAATCTACAATGAATACGATCATAATTTAAAAGTAACGGGAGACATTTCGTGTTTGTAACAGTACCAGCCCTCTGGGTGGCGGGTTATGAAAATGCACGTAAATGCAGGTACGTCACATGGAAGAACATCAAAAAATTACTGGCGATGGCAGTTGGACGCCTTGCAAAAAACGGCAATGAACGGAGGCCAGGAAATGATTGAAAAGGCCAAAGTGAAGCTAAAGCCCCAGTATCCCAGCGATGACCTCCACGACCTCTTCCTTTTCCACAACCCTCTGCTCGCCGCCCTCCATGTCCCTTACCGTGACCCTTCCCTCCGCGAGGTCCTTCTTCCCAACGAGGACGACATATGGGACGCCGAGCCTTCCCGCGTAGTCCAAAGCCTTCCTCAGCTTCCTCCCCGTCAGCTCGACGTCAGCCTTAACTCCGGCCCTCCTGAGGGCGGAGACGACCTCAATCGCGGCCTTTTTGAGATCTGGTTCTTTCCCGATCGGAATCACGTAAACATCGGGCCTGAGCTTGACCTCCGGGATGAGGCCCTTCCACTCGAGTATTGGAATGAGGCGCTCTATCCCTATGGCAAAGCCCGTCGCTGGAGTTGGCTTGCCCCCAAAAACTTCAATGAGGTTGTCGTACCTTCCGCCACCGCCTATTGAGCCTATGCCGAGGTCGTTGGGCGCTATGGCCTCGAAGACTATGCTGGTGTAGTAGTCAAAGCCCCTCGCGATGCCGAGGTCTATCCTTATCCACTTGGAGACCCCGTAGGCGTCGAGAAGGTCAACAAGCTCGTAGAGCCTTGCTATCTCCGTCTTGGCTTCATCGCTCGTGAAGAGTCCCTCCGCAAGGGGGAGAACCTCGTCGGGTTTGCCCTTAATCTCTATGAGCCGAAGAACCTTCTCAACCCCATCATCACTCAGCCCGAAGTCCCTCAAAGCTTTAACGAACTCCTCCCCGCTCATCTTGTCCTTCTTGTCTATGAGCCTCATCAGGCCGATGTCGTCTTTAACGCCGAGCATCTTGGCAAACTCATCGAGGAGAACGCGGTCGCCTATGTTCACGGTGAAGTCCTCAAGGCCGGTCGCCAGGTAGCTCTCGGTGAAGAGCGCTATGACCTCTGCATCTGCCTCAACTTTATCGCTCCCTATAAGCTCGACCCCCGCCTGCCAGAACTCGCGGTAACGGCCGCTCTGGGGTTCTTCATACCTGAACATGTTGGCGATGTAGTACCACTTGATGGGCTTTGGGGCTGTCTGGAAGGAGTTCACGTAGAGCCTTGCGACGCTTGACGTCATATCCGGCCTGAGCGAGAGGTTCCGCCCGCCCTTGTCGTCGAAGGCGTAGAGCTGCTCCACCACCTCCTCGCCGCTCCTCAGCTGGAAGAGGGTGGTGTATTCAAAGGTCGGCGTGAGGACTTCATGAAAGTTATAGCGCTCGAAGACCTCGCGAATCCTCTCGAAGACCCATCTCCTCTTGGCCATCTCCTCGGGCAAAAGGTCTCGCGTTCCCTTAACTTTCTCCAGCCGGACTTTCATTCTCAACCCTCCTTTCCCCGGGAAAAGCGGAAGGGGTTAAAAGGTTAGCCCATGAAACAAGGTTAGCCCATGAAACTTTGACGTTTATCCAGCGGATGTCATGAGCAGGTATATTCCGACGACACCCTGCACCATCATCTGCGCTCCGATAGCCATCGTGAACATACCGATTATCCTTATGAAGACGCCGAGGGTGGTCTTGCTGACGTTCTTGATGACGTAGAGTGTGATGAACATAGTGAGGGCCGTGAAGACTATGGCCAGGAAAATCGCCGCGGTCGCGTGGTACAGGCCCTTTTCGGCTGTTAGAGTTATCGCGGTGGTTATGGCGGCAGGTCCGGCTATGAGGGGTGTCGCAACGGGAACGGCCGCCAGGGCGAGTATGTTCTTCTCCCTCTTGAGCGTCAGCATTCCACCGCTCTCCAGAGCCTCCAGGCCTATCTTGAAGAGCACGAACCCACCGGCCACGCGCAGGGCGTTGATGTCTATGTGGAATATCTCCTGGAGGATTATCTGGCCGGAAACCGCGAACAGGAAGAGCAGGAGGAAGCCGATTAGGTTGGCCCTCACGATGAGGGTCCTTATGTCCTCTATGTGAAAGTCCTCCCGGAGGAGGCTGACCAGGAGTATCTTGTCGCTCGGGTCTATCATGATGAGCATGAAGAGCGCCGAACTGAGTATCGAAAGCCACTCGCTCATGTCCGCCACTGCGGTGAGGGTTTTATAAACCTATGCCCGAAAGTGTACCTCGAGCGATGACGAGACCGGCACTGACTGAGGCGTGATGAGCACTCGGTTGGCCGAGCTCAACCCCTTGAAAACACGAGCTTCAGCAGTGGAGGGGTCACAAGGGTCGTCGCCATGACCATCGCTATGGCTATGGAAAAGCTCTCGTTCGTCAGGATTCCTTCGGAAAGGCCGATGTTGGCCATTATAAGACCAACCTCCATTCTCGGGATCATTCCAACGCCTATCTGGAGGGACTCACGGAGGTTAAACTTCGAAAGGAGGGCCCCGACGCCGCACCCGACGACCTTTCCGACGATGGCGAGGAGTGAGTAGACCAGCGCAAAGGCACCTGCAGCGAGGACCACGTGGGCATCGGTCTCGGCGCCGACGCCGACCAGGAAGACCGGAATGAAGAAGGCGTAGCCTATCGTGACTATCTTGTCGGTTATCTTCTTGGCGTCCTCGCTCCCGGCAACGAGTATGCCCGCCAGGTAGGCCCCGGTTATTGCCGCTATCTGGAAGTACTCCGCCAGGTAGGCGAATATCAGCATGACGACTATGGAAACCGTCGTGACGGTCTCGGGGAGGTTTATCCTGTGGGAACCCCGGAGGACCCTCTTGACCACGCCCCTACCGAGCAGGTAGCTCAGCAGGAAGAAGGCAGCTATCTCGACGAGGAGCACACCTATGTCCCCGGGGGAGACGCTCCCCTTGGTGTTCATGGCCACGAGAATGGTGAGGATTATTATGCCCAGGACGTCGTCCACGACCGCGGCAGCTAGAATCGCAGCGCCAACGCGGGTTCTCAGCCTCTTCATCTCCATGAGGACGCTCGCGGTCAAGCTGACGCTCGTGGCCGTCATAACGCCACCGAGGAAGAGGGCCTCCATGTTGGGATAGCCCCACCTGAGGGCGACGGCGTAGCCGAAGATGAAGGGAAGGACAACGCCGAGGGAGGCTATGAGGAAGGCGGGCAAGCCAACGCGCCTGAACTCCTCCACGTCCGTTTCAAGGCCGGCAAGGAAGAGGAGCATTATCACCCCCAGCTCGGAGATGAGCCGAACACCCTCACCGTAGGCCACGAAGTCGAGAAGAGAGGGGCCGAGGATTATCCCGCCTATTATCTGACCCAGGGCCGCGGGGAAGCCGAGTCTTGAGCTCAGGTAGCCCATCAGCTTGGCCGTTACCAGGATTACCGCGAGCTCCAGGAAGACGTCCATGGTAACACCCGATTTTAGTCGTTAAAGGGAGACGAGGCGTATGAGGCGTATTATGTCCTTAACCTCCAGCAGACCGTGAACCCTGTTGTCCTCATCGACGACGGGAAGGTGATGCTTTCCGGTCTCAATCATTATTCTTATCGCTTGTCCAAGGTCGTCGTCGATTCCAACCGTTATGGGCCTGGTGACCATTATGTCCTCAACCCTCGTCGCCCTAGTGACGGAGTACCTCTTCAGCAGGCCGAAGCCCACTATGGAGTGCCTCCGGGGAACGTCGAAGAGGTGGAGTATGTCCTTCATCGTGACGAATCCGACGAGCTTTCCCTCGGAATCAACGACGATGGCGGAGCTTTCCTCCTCGCCCATGCTCTCGATGAGGGTCGCGAGGGAATCGTGGGGGTGGACGACGAGGTAGTCCCTGTCCATGACCAGCCTCACCGGGACCTTGGAGACGTATCTAATGTTGTGACTGAGCTCCTCCTTGCGCTGGAGCTGGAGGAGCCGTCTCTTGCTGTGGATTATCCGTATCTTCTTGGCCTTCGTGGCCTTGACGCTTTCCACAGTGTCCACGAGTTCCATGCACCCCACTGGAAACCCTAATACCCAAAGTGTTTAAATGTTTCGGGAATATTTTGAGCTATTTATGTCTATTTTGGGAACTTAATTCGGAAGAATTAACCAAAAATTTGCCAAAAACTTTTTAAGGCGGGAGCCATAGAACTCGGCAAGGGAAATATGGTTTCTGGAAACGAAAGCGGAAAGGCCTACGACGTCGTAATTATCGGGGCCGGGCCGGCCGGCCTCTTCGCGGCCTACGAGCTCGCCGAAAAGAGCGACCTGAAGGTTCTCGTCATAGACGAGGGCGGTGACGTGAACCAGCGCGTCTGTCCGATGTTCGAGCTCGGCTACTGCATCGAGTGCAGGCCCTGCCACATAATGAGCGGTGTCGGCGGGGCAGGCGGCTTAAGCGACGGCACTATAAACCTCCGCCCGGACATTGGAGGCGATTTAAGCGAGCTCACCAACGACGAGAACTACGCCTGGCAGCTCGTCTGGGAGGTTGACCGGATCTTCCTGAGGCACAAAGCCCCGAGGAACCTCTTCAAGGGGAAGCAGGAGCAGGTGAAGTACTGGGAGCAGAGGGCGGCACAGGCGGGGGTCAAGTTCATTCCGATAATCCAGAGACACATTGGCTCGGACAGGACGCCCGAGGTGATAGCGGACATAAAGAGGCACCTCGAGGGCAAAGGCGTCGAGTTCCTCCTCTGGACGAAGGCGCTGGAATTCGGGAAGGGCTGGGTGAAGGTGAAACGTGGAAAGGACGTCTTCGAGATTAAAGCTCGCTACATCATCGTCGCCCCCGGCCGCGGAGGGGCGGACTGGTTCCACGAGGTAGCTCAAAAAATAGGGCTCAAAGCCAGGCACGGGCCGATTGACGTTGGCGTCCGCGTCGAGGTTCCGGCGATAGTGATGGAGCCGATAACGAGCATAAACCACGACCCCAAGTTCCACATCTACACAGACACCTACGACGACTTCGTGAGGACCTTCTGCACCAACCCGAACGGCTTCGTCGTTGAGGAGCGCTACGACGGCTACGTCGGGGTGAACGGCCACTCCATGCACGAGAAGAAGAGCAACAACACCAACTTCGCCTTCCTCAGCAGGATTGAGCTGACGGAGCCGGTGGAAGATACAACGGCCTACGGGAAGAGCATAGCGCAGCTGGCAACGACGATAGGCGGGGGCAGGCCCCTAATCCAGCGCCTCGGGGACCTTAGGAGGGGCAGGAGGAGCACCTGGGGACGCATAAAGAGAAGCGACGTCGAGCCGACGCTCAAGAACGTTACCCCTGGAGACATAGCGATGGCGCTACCGCATCGCGTCGTGACCAACATCATCGAAGGTCTAGAGAAGCTCGACAGGGTTCTGCCCGGTGTTGCGAGCGACCACACGCTGCTCTACGCACCGGAGATTAAGTACTACGCGATGAAGGTCGAGGTCGATGAGAACCTCGAGACGAGCATAGAGGGGATTTTCGCCGCTGGCGACGGCGCCGGGCTGAGCAGGGACATAGTGAACGCGGCCGCGACAGGGATTCTCGCGGCAAGGGGAATACTCAAGAAAGAGGGACTATACACCGAGAAGGACTTCAGGGAACCGGGGAACTGGAGGCGGGTCATAGAGAGCATGGAGTAGCAGTTCCAACACGTCCCAGTAAAGTTTCTAAACCTACGTTCATATTTATTTTCTGGGTGGTCGTATGGAAGCGCTCGCCATGGTGATAGGCTCGGCGGTTGCATATCTCTTTCTCTCAGGGAGGAGGGAAAAGGAATGGGAGGAGGAGCTTGAGCTCAGCAGGGGGCTCAACATCATAAGAACCTTCAAGGACCCGGACTACAACATAACCCCCAAGAACCGGCAGAACACCAAGGTCGCCGTTAAGCACGCCGTTAAAATAGACAAACGCGCCCTCCTGGAGGGCATGCCAAAGAGTGCGACGGTGATTATCGTGGACAGTGCGGGAAGGGCCTACGCAGGCAAGTTCGGAGGAGTTGGATATGAAAAGAGAGGCCTGATCCTCAAGAGGGACGTCCCAAAGGTTAAGATAAGAACCGCAAAGCAGGGCCGACCAGTTGTGAGGGAGTACGATGAGATCCGAGAGGTATACGTCAAGCTGATGAAGAGCACCGAGGGGATAATAGACGAATGGAGGAGGGACAAGTTCTACTACGCCGCAATCGTGGCAAAAAAGAAGGGTGTGTATCCATTTAAAGTACGGAGAGGATAACGTTAAAAGCCCCCAACCTCTTCTATTTTCGGTGAGAGAAATGCCGATGAGGTGCAAGTTCTGCGAAAAACCGGCCTTTATCAAGCTCCACTACCCGAGAACCTACCTCTGCGAGGAGCACTTCACGGAGTACTTCGAGAGGAAGGTGAAGAGGACGATAGAGCGCTATAAAATGCTCAGGCCGGACGAGAGGGTCCTAGTCGTCGTCAGCGGGGGCAAGGACTCGGCAGTTACCGCTCACGTCCTCAAGAAGCTCGGCTACGACATCGAGTGCCTCCACATAAACCTCGGCATCGGCGAGTATTCCGAGAAGAGCGAGGAGTACGCAAAGAGACAGTGCGAGGCTCTGGGCGTTCCTCTCCACGTCGTCCGCGTCAAAGAGCTCCTCGGGAAGGGCATCGGGGAAGTGAGGACGCGCAGACCGACCTGCTCCTACTGCGGGCTGACGAAGAGATACATCTTCAACAAGTTCGCCTACGACAACGGCTTCGACGCTGTAGCTACCGGCCACAACCTCGACGACGAGGCGAGCTTCATATTCTCAAACCTCATGCACTGGAACACGCAGTATCTAGCGAAGCAGGGGCCGGTGACGCCGGGCGAGTTCAACGGCAAGCTCGTGAAGAAGGTGAAGCCCCTCTACGAGCTGACCGAGAGGGAAGTGGTGGCTTATGCCCTCGCCAACGGCATAGAGTACCACATCGAGGAGTGCCCGCACGCCGTAGGAGCTACGACGATAGAGTACAAGGAAATCCTGAACGAGATGGAGGAAAAGAGGCCCGGAACAAAGATAAACTTCGTCAAGGGCTACCTGAGGAAAAAGCATCTCTTCGAGGCCGAGCTAGAAAAGACCGAGCTCAGGGAGTGCAAGGTCTGCGGCATGCCGTCGAGCGCGGAGGTCTGCTCCTTCTGCAGGTTCTGGAGGCTTGAGGAGCCGCTGGACTTCAGGGTGAAAAAAAGGGTGAAGGCAGGCCGATGAGGTGAGCCTTTCGGGCCCTGAGCTGTGATGATGGCCACCCTAGCCGAGGCCCACGTGGTTTCTGGCTTTTTTCCTTATCCTGTAAACCTCAGGTATCGCGTGGTAGCCGTAGATGACCATCACCCTGCCGATGACTATGAAGAGGATACCAATGTAGATCAGCAGCAGAGGGATACCGAGGAGCATAAGACCGTATCCCCAGATTATTGCAGGAACCCCCGAGGCTTCGTAGAGGTAGTAGTTGGCGAGAACGTCGAAGACCGAACCAATGGCCAAGAGAAGCAGGCCAAACCGTGGAAAGCCCCCCAGAATCACGGCGCCCCCAGCCAGGGCGAAGATTATTGAAAAGACCACGAACCTGAATATCCTCGAATCGCCGAAGACATCTGCAAAGCCGCTCATTCCCAGAGCGTAGGCACCAAGTCCGAATAGAGAGATCAAAAAGCCCAGGAAGCCACCGAGCAGGCCAGAGAGTATGAGGACCACTTGACCAATAACAGCGTTTCTCGAGGCGTCCTCGATCACCACAACCCCCCAACTTAGACTCGTAAAAAGGGTTTAAAAAAATTTTGGAATCGGGGAAAATTTGAAAGTGGAAAACTCAGAGCTCCCTAAAGCGGAGTCTGAACCTCAGCTCGCCATCGACCGGGAAGAGGATTGTATAGCTGACGCCCTGCTGAATGAAGTCCCAGCCGCTCTCGCTCTGGCTGAGGGTCTTTATCGGGTACTTCCAGACCCTCGCTTTTTTGTCCAGCTCTACCGCAACCCTCCCGATGCCGTGGGGGTCGTTCACCTCGAATTTCCCGGCCTCGAACTCTTCAGGGTTCTCCATGACGCTGTGGACGGCCAGGTTAAGCTCGACGCCGAAGAGGGTCTTGCTTTCACTCCTGACGGTGTAGTCCACGACGAAGCCGTCTCCACTCAGGCGGAAGGACTTCTCAACACGCGCGGGTCTTCCTGAAACGGTACCGTCGCGCCAGAGGGTGATTCCCCCCTCAAAGGTCGAGTAGTCGTAGGCTCCCCTGATGAAGTCGCCGAGCTCGAGGTGGCGGTTAAGGCGGTACTCGTCGAGGGCCGTCTCAGGCTCAAGGAAGTGGTCCTGGAGGAGGGCCCTCAGGTGGTCGTCGTAAGCCAGCTCCCGCCGTATCTCGTCCGGAATCTTCCTCCCGACCTCGTGTATGCTGGCCACTCCTTCGCCGTCTTCTCCCTCTGGAGCGGCCGCCTCGGGAACCTCGTGGTAGTGCTCCCAGCGCCTCGCGAGCACGTCGTTGTAGTTCACCGCCTTTTTCTTTGAGCTGAGCTCGAAGAGCGCCCCACCGTAGGCCGGCTTGAAGACCGCGTAGAAGTTCTCGTTCTCGATGAAGACCTCATCTCTCCCGTCGAAGTCGATGTCCCCCACGAAGGTTCCAGTGGAAACGTAGCTGTTCGCCCTTATGATGTTCTCCCACACAGCCCTGCGGAGGTGGGGGAGGTAAACGCCTCCGAAGACGCCGTGCCAGTAGGCGTCGTTACACTGTGCCTTGAGGAGGTAGCCTCTCGCCTCCGGGTTGTCCCTGACAAGCTTGCTTACCATCAACATTCTCTTGTGCATGTAGTTGCTTTCTGGATACTTGAAGAAGAAGTTCTTCCAGATTCCTCCCCTGACGAAGACACGGTAGCGCTCGAACTGGCCCTGCCCCTTGAGCTTTTCAACGAACTCGACGAAGAGCTTGGCCTGCTCCGCCGGAAGGCTCCACTCGCTCATCTCGAAGTAGGAGGCAATGGGGAGGTAGACCAGTCCCCTCGGCCTGAAGCGCGAGAGGTACTCGGAGTAGAGGGTGAGGTTGATCCGCTCGTCGCTCGAAATCCTGTCAAAGAACTCCCTGAGCCAGTCCTTCTCATAGACCCACTCGTACGTTCCGGGCCAGACGCCGAACTTCTCGCCGTCGTCGTGGAAGACCGCGACCCTGCTCTCGTCACCGTTGTCAAGGCTGTGGAGGTACTCGACGGTCTTCTCAACGGGGCGGAACGGTATTAGGTAACGCAACTTCTCGTCTATTGGAAAGACTGCTATAACCTCCCCGCCGTCCTCTGTGTAGTACGGCCAGAACAGCTGTTCCTTGCTAAGCCCGGCGCTCATAAAGTGATAGTCATCGACGATGACGTACTCTATCCCCGCCTGCCGGAGGCTTTTCACCAGCTCCGGTTGCCACACGCGTTCGGTCAGCCAGACGCCCCTGGCATCGTAGCCGAGCTCTTTCGCGAAGTTCTTGAGGAGCTCGATCTGTTCTATTCTATCCTCCTTCGGAATCGCCGCAAGGACTGGCTCGTAGAAGCCGGCAACGACTATCTCAAGCTGGCCCCTCTTCACGAGGCTCCTAAGCAGGTCTATGTGCTCGGGTTTGTTCTCGGCCAGCCACTCAAGGAGCGGGCCGGAGTAGTGAGCCGCAACCTTCATATTGGGGTACTCCTCCAGCGTCTCCATGAAGGGCCTGTAAGCTCTCTCGTAGGCGCTCTCAAAGACCCAGCCGAAGTTTCCGAGGGGCTGATGGTTGTGAATCCCGAAGATGAAGTTCACCATTGGCAACCACCCACCAAAGCTGTTATCACTACCGGTGATATGGAAAGAAAGGCATATAAACCTTTTTCTCGTAATACTCACCACGGGTGACTATCGTACACCCCCGGGGATTTGGCCTCATCGGAGGTGGATAATGTGAAGAAAGCAACCACCCTCATATTTATGTCCATTCTAGTGCTCGGCCTGGTGCCGACCTTCAGCGGACTTGCAAGTGCAGCATACGGCACTAAAATCATCGACGGGAACCTGAGCGACTGGACTTCCGCTGACCTCATAGCCGCTGGAAGGAACAATGGACAGGCCGGAGCAAATCTGGACAAGCTCTACGTGGCGTGGGACGATCAGTACCTTTACATAGCCATCAAGACCAACAACACCGGGAGCTGGGACGTGGCCTACGGAATAGGAATAGACGTCGATCCGGGAACCGGCAACGGGTACACGAGTGGGGGAGACTCTTGGGGAAGGAGCGTTGAGTTCTCCAACGGCTTTGCTCCCGACTACGAGATTTACTTCTGGTGGGGTTGGAACAGCGGAATGGGAACCGACAACTTCAACACCTACACCGGAAGCGGCTGGAACTACAACAGCATCTCCGGCGTCGGCGGGAGCTTCGCCTACACCGGCGACACATCAACCGGTCTACAGACGGTCGAGATAAAGGTACCGTGGAGCGCCCTGGGAGGAAAGCCGGAGAAGATAGCGGTGATGGCATGGGTCACCGGAAGCGGCGGCTCTGCCGTGGACAGCCTGCCGGTTGACCCGGCCATAGACTACAACAACATAGGCAACGAGTGGGGAGACACCGACACCTTCACCAACATGGCGGTTCTCTACGTCGCTCCCAAGACCATAGACGGCAACCTGAGCGACTGGAGCGATGCCGACCTTCTGGTGGTTGGAAGGGACAACGGACAGGCCGGAGCGAACCTCGACAAGATGTACGTCTCCTGGGACGATCAGTACCTTTACATAGCCATCAAGACCAACAACACCGGGAGCTGGGACGTGGCCTACGGAATAGGAATAGACGTCGATCCAGGAACCGGCAACGGTTACGTTTCCGGTGGAGACTCCTGGGGAAGAAGCGTTGAGTTCTCGAACGGATTCGCCGTTGATTATGAACTCTACTTCTGGTGGGGTTGGAACAGCGGAATGGGAACCGACAACTTCAACACCTACACCGGAAGCGGCTGGAACTACGGAAGCCTGGCAGACGTTGGGGCCAAGTTTGCCTACACCGGCGACACCTCAACGGGCCTTCAGACCCTCGAGATAGCCATTCCATGGAGCGCCCTCGGCGGCAAGCGCTCCAGGTTCGCCGTTATGTCCTGGATAACTGGAAGCGGCGGCTCTGCCGTGGACAGCCTGCCGGTTGACCCGGCCATAGACTACAACAACATAGGCGGGGAATGGGGAGACACCGACACCTTCACCAACATGCTCGTCGGCGAGTGGTTCCTCATGGCCGACCTGACCGTCGGCGTGAGCGGGCCGGGAGTCGTTGGCCTCAACAGGAACGCCGTCTTCAACGTCACCGTCAGGAACGAGGGCTCCCTGCCGGCCCAGAACGCGAGCGTTGAGGTCTACGTGAACGACACCCTCGCGGCCAACTGGACGGTGGACCTTGGAGCCGGAGAGGAGAAGTGGTTGGCCTTCAACTGGAAGCCCAACGCCACCGGCGTCTACACGATAAGGGCCGTCGTGGACGGGGAGAACGCCATACCCGAGGCCAGCGAGAACAACAACGAGTTCACCACGACTGTAAAGGTCGTCTGGGTCGGCAACATAGACGTGGACGGCAACCCGGAGGACTGGATAAGCGCTGAGGTAGCTCCCAACTCCTACACCGTCCAGAACGGGTACTTCATCTGGAGGGACGCCGATAACGACCAGAGGCACGACAAGGACCCGTACCTTCCGGGCGGAAGCTCCTCCCACGCTGACATCACCGAGGTCGGCGTCACCAAGGACGACCGCTACGTCTACTTCCTCTTCAAGTTCAAGGACATGAGCAACATCAAGATAGGCGACAACGGCGCGACCTTCATAGCGGTGCCGATAGACTACAAAGCGGGCGGAGGGGAGACCTTCGCGGGCAGAATGGACACCAGGACGGTCATAGCCTGGGACATTCAGATGGCAATCAACCTCGGAGGAAAGCAGTACGTCGGCCAGACCAAAGCGACCGCGGCCGCCGGCAACAGCCTGACCTCGCTGCTCTACTTCCTCGACCCGAGCGGTAAGGTAGTGAAGGTCGATGGAGCGATGGTCGGCGTGGACCTCGAGAAGAACACCGTCGAGGTAAGGGTCCCCGTGAGCGTATTTGAGGGTGCGAGGGAGTTCAGCTTCCAGGTCGCGACCGGCTTCAGCTACGGCGAGGGCGTCTGGAACTTCGGCGACGACTTCGCGGACGACGGGATAAGCGACATCGTCGATACCATAAGCACCGAATCCACCGTCAAGGAGCTCGCCGACAACGTGCCCGACTACTACGTCCGCATAAGAATGGACAACATCATCGAGAGCGGAAGCGTCGTCTCCGTCAAGCTCCAGAGGCTCATGGCATTCCAGAACGCCTTCGTGATACACAACAAGTACTACGGCATAAGGCACTTTGAGAGGGATTATGAGACCTACATCGAGATCCGCAACAAGCTAAACAACATGCCCCTTCCGGGAGATATGAAGGACAGGATAAACGAGCTGGAGAAAGAGGTCCTGGACCTTCTCAAGCTCTACAACGAGGGCAAGGAGCTCATAGACAGCCCGAACTACGCGTTCGGAGCCTCACTCAAGATATACCGCGCCTACACCGGCCTCAAGAAGGTCGTCAGCGAGATGGAGGCAATGCTCGAAAAGGCCCAGAGCGGTGAGCTCGAGAGGGAGGAGTACATGCAGGAGCTCGCCAAGAACCTCACCAAGACCATAGACGGCAACCTCGACGACTGGAGCGTCCAGCCGGTGGCGGTCGATGAGACCGGCTACGGTCAGGACGGAGCGAACCTCAAGGCCCTCTACGTCGATTACGACGACCAGTTCCTCTACATAGCGATAACCACCGAGAACAGGGCCTCCTGGAGGGTCGCCTACGGCATAGCCCTCGACTACAAGGACGGCGGCTACACCACTGGACAGGACAGCTGGGCCAGGAAGGTTAACTTCGAGAGGGGCATAGATGCACAGCTCTACTTCTTCTGGAACGGCGAGTTCTTCGGTGACAAGGGAACGAGCAACATAACCAGCGCCCAGTTCATGCTCTGGAACGACGGAAGCTGGAGGTACGAAGAGCTCAAGTGGGTGGGCTTCTACGCCTACACCGGCGGGGCAGAGGACGGACTGCAGACGCTGGAGATAGCGATCCCGTGGCAGGCCCTCGGAGGAAAGCCCGAGAAGATCAACATCGTCGCCTACGTCACTGGACAGGGTGCCGGCGACTCGGCAGTCGATTCACTGCCGCTCCAGGAAGCCGTCAAGGACAACGACCCAGGCCAGGAGTGGGGAGACGTCGATACTTTCACCCAGTTCGCCACGGTCACGGTAGAGTGACCGCCCGTTTCTTTCCCTTTTCTGATTTTAGCCCGTCAGAGGAGTAACCCAGCCAGGTAAACCGCCAGCGCCACCGCCAGCTGGTTGGAGAAGTTGTCGTCAGGCGGTAGGTTGTAGAACTCGGCGACGGTTCCGGCGACCGAACCTATCAGGGCCAGCGGAAGGCCAACGAGGGGCCAGAGTATAGCAACGCCGGCGAGGAAGTAGGCCAGGCTACCCTCAATGCTCTTTCCATTGGAGAAGCGGTGCCTTCCGAGGGATTTTCCTATTATCGCCGCCAGGGCATCGCCAACGGTGGCGACGGTTATGGCACCTACGGCGATCTCCATCGGGAAGAAGTACACGACTATGAAAGATGCCGCGGCAAAGTAGATGTGGGCCGCGACGCGGTAGCGCTCGTGGGACCGGGTAATCTCGTCTATGTGCTTCTCCAGAACTTCCACCCTCTCAAATACATCGTTATCGACGTATATGCTCAGCCTCCTCTTTATGTTGTCTCTCAGCTCCTCGATTATCCTGAAGGGCTCGAGGACAACGAAGAGGAAGAAGGCCAGACCTATGAAAGTCAGGGTAAGCTCCCTTCCGAAGAGGTGGTAGGAGAGCGGGACGAGCAGGCCGGTCATGTGGAGGGACTTGCGCTTAAGCTCGCTTTTCATGCTCACGCCTTATCACCTCCAGGGCTTCGAGGAGATCCTTAACCACGTAATCCGCGTGCCTCGCGAGCCTCCCCCGGAAGTAGCCCCTCTGAACCAGTATCGTGGTGGCCCCGATCTCCTTGCCTCCCCTCATGTCAGTGTCGTCCCGGTCTCCAACCATGTATATCTCCTCGTCCGGGAAGAGGTGCCTCGCGAGCCTGAAGTTGTGGGGCTCAAGCTTGCTGTGGCCGGTTTCGCCGCTTATGATGAGGGCGTCGAAGTGGTCCTTTATGCCGAGGTACTCGAGCTTCTTCCTCTGCCACTTGGTGGAGGAGTCGGTTATCAGAACCAGCCGGGCACCGAGCCCCCGGACACCCTCGAGGAAGGGGAGCGCATCGGGGTAGAGACGGAGGTTCGAGAAGAAGACCCTATCGACGAGTTCGGTTATCTCCTCCAGCTCTCCCCTGTCAACCTTCGCGTAGACCTTTCTCATCACCCTCTCCACGAGCTTGTCGAAGTCGAGGGTGTGGAGGTCCCTGAGCTGCTCCAGCTCCCTATAGCGGGCCGTGAGAATGTAGAAGAACGCCCTGAACTTTCTCCGCCTGAGGAGGTATGGTACCAGGCGGAGGACGCTGTACCTGCCGGCCTCCCAGGTGTTGCAGAGGGTGTCGTCCAGGTCCACAAGCACTAGCATGGTAGAGAGTGGGGGACTGGAATTTTAACCCTTTGGGTGCGGCGCTAAGTTTTAAAAGACAAAGCCAGAAGCCCATAGCGTATGGACGGCAAAGCCCTCATACTGAGCGGAATGGCGCTGATATTCATCGGCTTCATACTGGTCTTTATAGGCACCCTCGTTTCTGCCCTAGGTGGGGAGAGCGATATAGAGGGCGGCGGGGTCATAATGATAGGTCCCATACCGATAGTCTTCGGAACGAGCAGGGGCGCGGCCGGGACTGCCATGGTACTGGCGATAATCCTGATGGCGCTGTGGGTTGTCGCCGCACTGCTGGGCAGGGGGGACTGAGGTGGACTTCCTAGCGGCACTCGCGATTCTCCTCGTGACGGCGAAGAGCATAGAGTGGGCCTTCGAGAGGGTTGAGATACACCCGATAATAGCCCACGTGCTGACCGGAATCCTGCTGGGCCCCTTCGTCCTCGGCGTCATCGAGCCGACGGAGGAGCTGGAGGTTCTCGCGGAGTTCGGCCTGATAATGATGATGCTCTACATGGGACTCACCAGCAACTTCTCGGCCATAGCCCAGAACACCAAGAAGGCCGTCGTCGTGGCGGGCCTTGGCGTGGCCTTCTCCTTCTTCCTCGGCTTCGCCACCGTTTACCTCTTCGGCAAGGGCGTCACCGCCGCGATATTCATCGGGGTCACCCTGGGCAACACCGCCATAGAGGTAACCAGCGGCGTCCTGGTGAAGGAGCGGGTGAAGCGCGAGGTCTCCTCGATACTCATGGGAGCGGCCTTCGCCGACGACATAATGGCCGTTTACCTGATAGGCGTGATAACCGCCCTCGCCAGCGGCGGACTCGATGTCCTCTCCTTTGGAATCCTGACCGTCAAGATATTCGCCTTCATCGCGGTGACGCTCCTCATCTCGGAGTACGTCTTCAAGAGGGCCAGGTGGTTCTACTCGATAGTCAGGAACCTCAACGTCTTCTTCACCTTCACGCTGATACTCACCTTCGCCCTGGCGATAATAGCCGAGAAGGTCGGCCTGAACCAGATAATCGGCGCCTACCTGGCGGGACTCACGATAAGCAGGCTCCGCGAGAGGAAGGACCCGCTCGTGGTGACGAGGATAAAGCTCAACGAGCTGATAAACGACCTCCAGGTGGTCCTGACGGAGTTCTTCATCCCCCTGTTCTTCATCTACGTCGGCCTCATGTTCAACCCGCCTCTGGCCGACATCAGCCTGGCCCTCATAGCGGCCCTCTATCTCGCGGCCGTCCTGGGCAAGCTCCTCGGCTGCGGCCTCGGCGCGAGGCTCTTCGGCCTGAGCTGGAGGGACGCGGTGACGATAGGCATAGGCATGGGCGGCAGGGGAAGCCTGGAGCTGGCCATACTCACCTTCGGCCTCTCCGCGGGCCTCATAGACCAGGTCCTCTTCGCCAGCGTCATAGCGGTCTCAATGCTCACCGCCCTGACAACGCCCGTGTTCTTCAAGACCTACCTCAAGAGGGCAAAGACTTAAATCCCCGGCCGGGTAGTAGGCTCGGGCTGGTGAGACGATGTTTCCGGAGAGGGGCGCTGACGAGGAAGACGTCCTTGAAGAGCTGAGGAAAAAGACGAGTGAGGATTTAACCTTTGACTCGGGCAGGATCCTCGGCTCGATGTGCACCTACCCACATCCCTTCGCGGTTAAAGTGGTCACCGAGTTCATCGACAGAAACCTCGGCGACCCAGGACTGCACGTCGGGAGCCGGAAGGTTGAGGAAGAAGCTATAGAGATGCTCTCGAACCTCCTCGGCCTCGAAAAGGGCTACGGACATATCGTTTCAGGCGGAACCGAGGCCAACATTTTGGCAGTTAGGGCCTTCAGAAACCTGGCGGACGTTGAGAAGCCCGAGCTGATTCTTCCGAAGAGCGCCCACTTCTCCTTCATCAAGGCGGGCGAGATGCTCGGCGTTAAGCTCGTCTGGGCCGAGCTCAACAACGACTACACCGTCAACGTGAGGGACATCGAGGAGAAGATAACAGAGAACACGGTCGGGATAGTCGGCATAGCCGGCACGACTGGTTTAGGGGTTGTGGACGACATTCCCGCTTTAAGCGATTTGGCTTTAGACTACGGCCTTCCGCTCCACGTCGATGCCGCCTTCGGGGGCTTCGTGATACCCTTCGCCAAGGAGCTCGGCTACGAGGTTCCGGACTTCGACTTCAGGCTGAAGGGAGTTAAGAGCATAACCATAGACCCCCACAAGATGGGCATGGTTCCGATTCCGGCAGGGGGAATAATCTTCAGGGAAAAGAGGTTTCTGGAGGCGATAAGCGTCCCCGCACCTTATCTGGCCGGCGGAAAGGTGTGGCAGGCAACCATAACGGGAACGAGACCCGGGGCGAACGCTCTCGCGGTCTGGGCGATGATAAAGCACCACGGCTTTGAGGGTTACAAAGAGGTCGTGAAGAAAGCCATGGAGCTGAGCAGGTGGTTCGCCCGGGAGCTGAAGAAGATACCCGGCGTTTACCTGATACGGGAGCCCGTCCTCAACATAGTCTCCTTTGGAACACCAAACCTCGAGGAAGTCGAGGAGGAGCTCAAGAGAAGGGGGTGGGGCATAAGCGCCCACCGCGGTTACATAAGGGTGGTCATGATGCCCCACGTGAAGAGGGAGCATCTAGAGGCGTTTCTGGGGGATCTGAGGGAGATTATCAGGTAAGCCCCTTTATGTCCACGTGCACGAAGGCCCTATCGACCTCTGGAATCTCCTCTATGCGCCTCTTCACCTCCTCGCTGATGTCGTGGGCCTCCTTCAGGGAAAGCTCCGGCGGAACCTCAATGTGGAGCTCGACGTGGAGCTTGCTACCAACGTAGTGGGCCCTTAAATCATGAACGCCGAGGACGTTGGGAACGCTCAACGCGCGCTTCTTTATCTCCTCGCACACCTCGAAAGAGGGGGCCTTTCCGGTAAGGTAGCCGACGTTTTCCAGAATTATCTCAAGGGCAACCTTGACGAGGAAGACGGAAACCACGAGACCCGCGAGGGAATCGCCGTGCTGAAAGCCGAGTTTCTGGGCACCTAAACCGATTAGAACCGCAACACTGCTCAGGACGTCGCTCCTGTGATGGTAGGCGTCGGCTATTAGGATCTGACTGTTGAGCTTCCTGCCAACGTGAACTGAATAGCGGAACATGAGCTCCTTGGCGAGTATGGAAACCACCGTAACCCCGAGCATGAGACCGTTTACCTCTATGGTCTCCCCGTGGAGGAGCCTCATCAGGGAATCCCTTCCAATTTCGTAGGCGACCACGATTAGGGCTTCACCGATCAGGAAAGCCACCAGAGGTTCAAAGCGCGAGTGGCCGAAGGGGTGGCTTTTGTCGGGTGGCTTCGAGGAGATTTTTATCCCCGCATAGCCTATGAGGCTCGTGACGACGTCGCTCAGCGAATGAACGCCGTCCGAGATGAGGGCTATGCTGGAATAAAGGAAACCCACGATTAGCTTGAGGACTGCGAGAAGAACGTTGCCAATTATGCTGACCCATATCGGCTTGTAAATCTCCTCCACAGTACCACCACAATTTTGTGCATATGCACACAATATTTAAACTTTTCCATACCGCCGTCGGAACCAAACTTTATTAGGTTTTCCAATTTTGTTAGACTAATCGAAAAAAGCAGAAGGCGGTCAGTCCGTCACTCCATCATCACGAGCCTCAGACAAGGCTGAAGTCATCATCCCGAGAAAAGTTGAGAAGGGCGCTTAAAAGGCTTGCTCAGCGATCACCTTTCCTTCCTCACCCTTCGGTTCGCCCATCACTCATCATTGCATTGTAAAATTGGTGCAGAGGCTTAAAACGATTGTCATCGAAATATCCCAAACATTCCCACAAGAAATGGAAATCTTTAAATATTCGGGCGGCCTTTTAATTAAATGTCATTAAATATCATTAAAGCTGGAGGTGCTGGCGATGGCCGAGGAGAAGAAGTACACAACCGTTTCCATACCCAAGCCCCTCTACGACAAGATCAAGGCCAGGATTGAGGGCACGGGCTTCACCTCGGTATCTGACTACGTGACCTACGTCCTCCGCGAGGTTCTGGCGAGCCTCGAAGAGGAGGAGAAGGAGGAGGTCTTCACCGAGGAAGAGGAAGAAAAAGTCAAGGAGAGGCTTCGCGCCCTCGGCTACCTTGACTGAGGCCTTTCCTTTTTGAGGTGATACCATGGTCTCAAAGCCCCACGGAGGCAAGCTTGTCAGGAGACTTGTTGCCGAGAGAACCCGCGAGAGGATCCTGAGCGAGCAGAAGGAATACCCGCGTGTCCAGATCGAACACGGCCGTGCAATAGACCTCGAGAACATCGCCCACGGCGTTTACTCACCCCTCAAGGGCTTCCTGACAAGTGACGACTTCCAGAACGTTCTTGATGAGATGCGCCTGAGCGACGACACGCCCTGGACGATCCCGATTGTCCTCGACGTTGGCGAGAGAACCTTCGACGAGGGGGACGCGATACTCCTCTACTACGACGACATTCCCATAGCGAGGATGCACGTCGAGGAGATATACTCCTACGACAAGAGGGAGTTCGCCGTCAAGGTCTTCAAGACGGACGACATCAACCACCCGGGTGTTGCGAGGGTAATGAATATGGGCGACTACCTCGTCGGGGGCGAGATTGAGCTCCTCAACGAGCTTCCGAACCCCTTCGCGAAATACACCCTCAGGCCCGTCGAGACGAGGGTTCTCTTCAAGGAGCTGGGCTGGAAGACGATAGTGGCTTTCCAGACCCGGAACGTGCCCCACCTCGGTCACGAGTACGTCCAGAAGGCGGCACTCACCTTCGTTGACGGCCTCTTCATAAACCCAGTCCTCGGAAGGAAGAAGAAAGGCGACTACAAGGACGAGGTCATAATAAAGGCCTACGAGGCGCTCTTCAGGCACTACTACCCCAGGGACAGCGCGACTTTAGCTACTGTTCGTTACGAGATGCGCTACGCGGGCCCGAGGGAGGCAATCCACCACGCTATAATGAGGAAGAACTTCGGCGCGACCCACTTCATCGTCGGAAGGGATCACGCAGGTGTCGGCGACTACTACGGGCCCTACGAGGCCTGGGATATGTTCGACAACTTCCCCGACCTCGGCATAACCCCCATGTTCATCAGGGAGGCCTTCTACTGCAGGAAGTGCGGAGGAATGGTGAACGCGAAGATATGCCCGCACGGCGAGGAGTTCCACGTCCACATAAGCGGGACGAAGCTCAGGAAGATGATAATGGCCGGTGAGCAGCCGCCGGAGTACATGATGAGGCCGGAGGTCTACGAGGTCGTCAGGAGCTTCGAGAACCCGTTCGTTGAGTGAAGCAAAGCGTTATTACCCTTTACATCTATTTTCTAAGCGGTGAGTGGAATGGAAGAAGTTGAAGTGGTTTACGAGAACGGCGTTTTCAAGCCTCTGAAAAAGGTCAGGCTGAAAGAAGGCACTCACAGGAAGGTCATCATAGAACTTGGCCTGGCTGACATCATTGAGAGCTTTGAGGAGAAGGTAAAACGGGACGTTCTTAAGGAGTTCCTGGAGGAAAGAAATAAAATTTATTGCGGGTGAGTTAGGTGAACCTAATCGTCCACCACTGGGACACCGATGGGGTGACGTCTTCGGCGCTGCTGGTTAGGGCGCTCTCTCCCGAGGAATTCACCAACATCACCGCACCGATAGGTGAGTTCCGCTTCGACGAGAGGATCTGGGACGCCATCGAGAAGGCCAAGAGGCTCTACGTCCTCGACTTCAACGTTCCGGACGAGGTTGAGATGGTAAAAGTGGAGACGCTCTTCATAGACCACCACGCCCAGCGGAGAATCAAAAACCCCCTCGTGGAGCAGGTGAACCCCTCACTCGAAGGCAAACACTACCCCTCATGCTCACTCGTCGTTTCAGAGCGCTTTGGGCTTTTCAACGCATGGACGGCCCTCGGCGCTGTTGGTGACATAGGTGAGAAGGCCTTTGAGCTGGAAACCGTCAGAAAGCTTCTGGAAAGGGAGGGACTCTCGCGGGAAGAGGCCCTAAGGCTCGTCGAGCTTATCGATTCGAACTACATAGCGGTGGACAGAGAGGCGGTGGAGGAAGCCCTTAGAGTTCTTTTAAGCCACGAGGTGAAAGAGCTCCTTGAGTACGGGCCGTGGGTGAAAAAGGCAGAGGCGATCAGGGAGGCCATCGAGGGGGCGGTTTCGGGCGTCGAGGAGCGGAACGGCTTCGCGATAGTAGAGTTCGAGAGCCCCTTCAACATAATCTCGAAGGTCGCCAGAAAGCTCGTCTGGGAGCTCGGTTACAGGGGCGCGGTGGCCATCAACGGGAACTTCCACGGGAAGGCACAGCTTTACTTCAGGATCTCCGGCGAGGAAGCGGAGAGGATAAACATGGCCGAGGTCATCGAACGCGTTAGATCCCTCGGAACCAACGCCGGAGGCAAGAGAGAAGTCCTCGGCTGCGTCTGCGAGAGGGATAAAATCGAGGACGCGCTCAAGATCGTTGAAGAATACCTGGGGTGAGGAGGATGGAGTTTGAAAGGAAGGTTAAGGAGGGAATGGAGCGGACGAAGAAGGTGCTCGTCATAGGCCTCGACTCCGCCCCGCCGGAGCTGCTGTTCAACCGCTTCATCGACGACATGCCCAACGTGAAGAAGCTCCTCGAAAAGTCCGTCTACGGCCCGATGCAGACGGGAATACCGGCGATAACCATTCCAATGTGGATGGTGATGGTTACTGGAAAAACGCCGGGTGAGCTCGGCCTCTACGGCTTCAGGCACAGGACCGGCTATTCCTACACCGACTACTGGATAGCTCACAGCAAAAAGGTCAAGGAGCCGACTCTCTGGGATTACCTCGGTGAGCGCGGAAAGAAGTCGATAATCGTCGGTGTTCCGCCAACCTACCCGCCGAAGCCGATCAACGGCCACCTCGTGAGCTGCTTCATAACGCCAGACGCGAGCGTTGATTACACATACCCGAGGGAGCTGAAGGGCGAGATAGAGCGCCTTGTCGGGGAGTACATCTTCGACGTCCCGTTCCGGAGGGAAGCCAAGGACGAGGTCAGGGAAGG
This sequence comes from Thermococcus sp. MV11, assembly GCF_012027285.1. NCBI lineage: Archaea > Methanobacteriati > Methanobacteriota > Thermococci > Thermococcales > Thermococcaceae > Thermococcus > Thermococcus sp. MV11. Next base: position 326,772 of record NZ_SNUD01000003.1, on the reverse strand, counting down.
CATCTGGGAGATGACGGAGAAGCGGTTCGAGGTCATACGCTACCTCATTCAGGAGAAGGAGTGGGACTACTTCCACTTCGTCGAGATTGGCCTGGATAGACTCCACCACGCCTTCTGGCGCTACTTCGACCCGAACCACCACCTCTACCCCGGGAAGGGAAACAAATACGAGAACGTCATTCCGGACTACTACAGGCTGCTGGACAGGGAGATAGGCGAGACGCTCAAGCTCATAGACCTCGACGAGACCGCTGTTTTCATCGTCTCCGACCACGGGATAAAGGCCATGCACGGCAACTTCGCGGTGAACCAGTGGTTAGCTGAGGAGGGCCTGCTGAAGGTAAAGACCCCGGAGGCCCTCCACGACGGAAAGGTCAAGCGCTTCGAGAGCCTCGAGGTCGACTGGAAGGAAACCACCGCATGGGGCTGGGGCGGCTACTACTCGCGCGTTTTCCTCAACGTCCTTGGAAGGGAGAAAGCCGGAAAGGTACCGCTCTCCAGGTTCGAGAAGGTAAGGGACGAGGTTGCTGAGCAGATACGCTCCATACGCGGCCCGAACGGCGAGAAGTGGGACACGAAGGTGTTCTACCCGGAGGATATATATCCGATAGCGAAGGGAAGCAAGCCGGACATAATGGTCTACTTTGACAACCTCAACTGGCGCGCGGCGGGAACCGTCGGCCACCCGAGCAATTACCTGCCGGAAAACGACACTGGGCCGGACGATGCAAACCACTCCGAGTTCGGAGTGTTCTCGATGTATCTGCCTGGCTTCGACGAGAGCAGAGCAACGCGGCTGAGCATCTACGACTTCGCTCCAACCATGCTCACGCTCTTCGGCATAGAGGAGCCTCTCGCCAGTATGCACGGAAGGAGCATTCTACCATGAAGGCAGGTGGTACCTTTGGGCATAAAATACATTCCACACGCGCTGGAGAGAATGAAGGAAAGAGGGATAAGCAGGGAACTCGTGGAAGAGGCTCTCCAATCACCAGATGATACCACAGAGGGATACCTTGGAAGAAAGGTGGCTCAAAAACGGATAAACGGAAAGCTCATTAGGGTGATTTACGAGGAAATTGAGAATGAGGTAGTTGTCATCACGGCCTACGTTACCTCAAAGGTAAAGAAGTACGGGGGTGAGTAGATGGAGATATCTTACGATCCCAAGCATGATGTGATGTACATCAGGTTCAGCCATGCCAAGGTAGTTGATACCGTGGAGGTCGAGAAGGGGGTCCTCGTAGATTACGGTGAAAACGGGGAGATAGTAGGCATCGAGATAATAGGAGCCTCCATGAGAACCCATGCCCCCATAACAGAGATAACTTTCAAACTGGAGGAAGCTACGGCGGGGTGAACCATGAAGAACCTTGAGAAGGGATTCACCATCTGGCTCACGGGGCCGAGCGGTGCTGGAAAAACTACCCTGGCGGTAAAGCTCGCCAGAAAGCTCAGGGAGATGGGCTACCGGGTTGAAATACTCGACGGGGATACCATAAGAAAGACCCTCTACCCGAACCTCGGGTTTTCCAAGGAAGCCAGGGAGATGCACAACCGCGTTGTTATCCACATGGCGAAGCTCCTCAGCAGAAACGGGGTTATAGCGATAGTCTCGCTGATTTCTCCCTACAAAGCCGTCAGGGAGTACGCGAGGAAGGAGATAGGGAACTTCATGGAGGTCTACGTCTACGCTCCCCTCGAGGTGAGAATCCAGCGCGACCCTAAGGGGCTTTACGCGAAGGCATTGCGGGGCGAGATAAAGGGCCTGACCGGCTACGACGGCGTCTACGAGGAACCCGAGAACCCCGAGGTGAAGGTGGACAGCTCGAAGATGACGCCGGAGGAGGAGGTCGATGCGGTAATAGAGAAGGCCAGGGAGCTCGGCTACCTGCCCTGAACCGGAGGGAGGGCCTTGAACCCGCTGACCTTCGTAGGACTGGGCTTTCTCGTCGGCTTTCTCGTGGGCCTAACGGGGGTCGGCGGCGGGGCCCTGATGACCCCTTCCCTAATCTTTCTCGGCGTTGAACCCCTAACTGCCGTCGGAACCGACCTGCTCTACGCCACCGTCACAAGGGTCTTTGGCGTCTTCTTCCACGGGAGGAAGGGCAGGATACGGTACGACATAGCGCTCCGCCTCCTAGCCGGAAGCGTCCCGGCGATAGTTCTGGGCGGGATAATCCTCCGCGAGATAGACCGGAACGCCCTCAACGACTATCTTACCCTCCTCCTCGGGGCGATACTCGTCGTCAGCGCGGTTCTGAGCCTTCTCAAGGGTGAATTCCGCGTCCCGGTAAGGCCGAGGTGGGCCTACATTTACCTTCTCGGCTTCATCGTTGGCCTGACGGTTCAGTTCACCTCCGTCGGAGCTGGCGTCATAGTCAGTTTCACCCTGATGAACGTCGCCAGGCTCGACCCGAAAGAAGTCGTCGGCGTCACGATAACTTACGGTCTGGCGCTTTCGGCCCTCAGCTTCCTGAATTACGCGGGAATGGGGAGAGTGGACTACCACCTCGCCGGAGCATTAACCCTCGGAACCCTGCCCGGCGTCTACATGGGGACGCACGTGAACAGGAACGCGGAGGGGGAGAAGCTTAAAAGGGCCATGAACGTGATAATCCTGCTGATAGGACTGCTGACCCTGTTCGGTGGGTGAAGGGATTGAGCGAAACCAACAATGCACTCCACAGAGTCGCCAGGGGCATGGGAATCGTCCTGGCCGGAACGGTGGCCTCGATGTTCCTGACGTTTCTCAGCAGGGCAATCATAGCGAGGCACTTCGACAGGTACCAGTACGGCTCCTTCACCCTCACCATGACCGTCATCAGCATAGCGATGACCGTCGCGCTCCTGGGCCTCCAGAGCGGTCTGCCGAGGGAGATATCGAGGTACCTGAAGGACAGGAGGGAAAAGGTTCCGGCCCTCGTCTCCACCGGCCTTGCCATGGCCCTGGCGGCGTCCCTGACGATGGTCGCCCTGACGGTTTTCCTCGCCCCCGACCTGGCCCGGCTCCTGAACGACAGGTATATAGACAAGACCCTTCCCCTCGCCGCCCCAGCGCTCCCCTTCATGGTGCTCACGATGCTCCTCGTGGCAGTTTCGAGAGGCCACGGCAGGGTGAGGGAGAACCTCTACTACCGCAACATCCTGCCGCCCCTCCTGTTTTTGATCATTCTCGTGGCCGGACTTCTGACCGGGGCGGGCTTCACCTTCGTGTTCCTCGCCTACGTCCTCTCCCAGGCCCTCTCGTCCCTCCTTCTCGTCCGCGAGTCCCTCCACCTTGGATTCCTGCCGGGGAGGCCGATCCTTGACTGGAGAATAGCGAGGGAGCTGTTCCTTTTCTCCCTGCCCCTGATGCTCACCGGAATCCTCGATTACGTGATGGGCTGGACGGATTCGCTGATGCTCGGCTACTACTTCGACCCCGACACTGTGGGCCTCTACAACGGCGCGGCACCAATAGCGAGACTCCTCCCGCTCTTCCTAAACTCGATGGGCTTCCTCTACATGCCCATAGCAACGGCCTTCTTCACCGGTGGCGACATCGATGGGCTCAGGAAGCTGTACCGCACCACCACCAGGTGGGTCTTCATACTGACCTTTCCGGTCTTCCTCTTCGTCTTCGTCTTTCCCGAGAGCGCCATCAACCTGTTCTTCGGATCCAAGTACACCGATGCCGCCACCGCCCTCAGGATACTCTCGGCGGGCTTCATGTTCCACGTGATGATGGGCCTCAACGGAATGAGCCTCATAGCAGTCGGAGAGCCCTCCGCCAACATGACCGGCAATCTCTTCGCATCGGCCGCCAACGTGGTCCTGAACATCGTCCTCATACCCATCTACGGCATAGAGGGCGCGGCGGTGGCGACTTCCGTATCGTACGTCACCGCCAACCTGTACAGAACCTGGTGGCTCCACAGGAAGACGGGGATACACCCCTTTGGTAGGAACTACATCAAGGTTCTGGCCCCCGGACTGGGTCTGACCGTGGCGATGACGGCGATGGGGGCGAACGATAACCTGCTCACCGCGATCCCGGTCACCGCCGCCGGCTACCTCGTTTACCTGGCCGCGATACTGGCCCTGAGGACGGTTGAGGTGGAGGACATCGAGCTCCTCGATGCCGTTGAAGCCAGGACGGGGGTGAACCTGAAGCCCCTCAAAAAACTCCTCGCCCGCTTCATTTCAGGCGGGTAAAGCCTGCCCTGGAACGGATCGCATTAAGGTTATCCAACCTCCACACCCCCCTCCCCGAGGGCGTCGTAATCCGGCTCAGGCTCCGCGGTGTAGAAATCCAGACCGAACCACGAGACGACCTCGAGTATCTCCCCAACCTGCCTCTCGCTCAGCTTGTCCTTCCACTTAAGGAGCTGTTTGGGGGTTCCTATGTACTCCTTTCCGTAGCTTTTCCTCGTGACCATGCTCGGCTTTTTCACTTTCTTCCATGCCCCCTCCGGAACCCCCTCCCCGATGTGGCCAAATACAGCCTCAAGCTCCTCCGCCGGGTTTACGATGAGGCGCTCATACACCACCGTGTACCATGGGAAGGGTCTCTCCGAGGAGAGGGGAACGTAGTTCTCAAAGGCCCACACCGCGGCGAGGCGGCCTATCTCGGTATTCAAGCGGGCAACGCGCCCGGCCAGTTCCTCCAGGCCCTCCACCTTGCGCACTTCATTGGCCAGCTGCTCTGGGGTTATCCTTGAATAGTAGCCCGTCGCAATCTGGGACGCTATGGTGGCGCAGGGGTGGCGGATTATGAAGTAGAAGCCCCTCAGCTCGAAGTTCCCCGCCACCCAGGGGAGGACTGTGTTGGCCCTCACGAACTTGACGACCAGTTTCGATGCCCTCAGCCGGGGGAGCACGGGGCGGCGGTATGGGAACCTCGCGTGAACCCTTCCAGAGAAGACCCTCTCCAGGTAATCACCGAGCCAGGCCAGCTCGGTCTCGTCGGGAACATAGGGGGTGTACGGAAAGCCGTTCCTTCCGAACTCGGGATACCATCTAGGGTGGAAGGGCTCGAACACCGACTTGTAGCCCGGAATGGACTCGAGAAGCTCCATAAGCCAGGTCGAGCCGGAGCGCGGGCTTCCAAATATCGCTATGGTATCCTCCATTCTGTAATCGTGAACGAGTGAAGCAAAGGCATCGACGGAGTGATTGAAGCGAGCGAGCAACTTTTCAGCCATTCCCATCTGTGCTCCCTCCGGCAACCGGTTTTATGATTGGGGACGGCGGGTTATATAGTTTGTTGAACCAAAAGACTATTTAAGGTCACCCCGTTTCTTACCACAGTGGAGGAAAAATGCTTGAAGTTTCGGTGGTTATATCGACGCTCTACAAGAGGCCAAGAGAGCTGGCCGAGTGCCTCAGATCAATAACCCACCAGAGCGTGAAGCCGATCGAGGTCATTCTCATCAACGGTGCGCCCTCAAGGGAGGAAGAGAGAACGGTCGAGGGTGAGATAAAGCTCCTGAGATCCAGGGGGATCGCGGTCAAGAGGCTCCACCTTCCCCGCTCCAGCCTCCCCCACGCCAGGAACGTCGGGGCAAAGGTTGCCAGAGGCGATGTAATCCTCTTCCTGGACGACGACGTGATCCTGGAAAGGGACTACTGGAGAACATTATCCTGACTTACGAGGAGCACCCGAACGCCATGGGCGTCCAGGGGTTCATAACCAACAGGGTCAGCGGGAACAACCCCCTCATCAGGTTCGGCCTTCTGAAGTTCCTCTGGTGGCTCCTCCAGCGCGGCTACTACGAGGTCGATGTTCACAAACAACTCCCCTCACTCTTTGAGATCCTTCCCTACAGGCTCACGAGAACGATAAACAGGGAGAGCTTCAGCGGAACGAACATGTCCTACCGGAGGGAGGCCTTCGGGCACCTAGAGTTCGACGAGAGGCTGAAGAAATACGCCGTGGGGGAGGACAAGGACTTCTCCTACCGACTCCACAAGCTCTTCCCGGGCTCGCTCTACCAGACCCCAAAGGCCAGGCTGGTGCATCAGGAGGCCCCGGCCGGGAGGCTTTCTTCCCGGCAGTTCGAGGTGATGAGGCAGGTTTATCACCTCTACCTGTTCTACAAGCTCTTCGAGAACACTCTCTCCAACAAAGTCCGCTATGCCCTCGGAAGAATGGGGGACCTGCTGCTCTACTCGATCCTGTTCGCGACCTCAGGCTTTAAAAGGGAGAACGCCCGTAGGATAATTTACATGATTGAGGGCCTGGCGATGGCGACCCTCAACAGGAACAGGATCAAGAGGGGAGATGTAAACTTCTGGACGGAGCGGGTCCCCCATGGGGAGAATAATAATCCTGGGTATAGACGGGCTGGAATACGATCTGGTGAGGGAGTGGAACCTGAAGTACCTGCAGCAAAGGGCGTTCACGAAAACCGATCTCTCGGATTTTGAGGTAATCGTGACCCCGCCGATATGGGCATCGATGCTCACCGGGAAAAAGATACCCGAGATAGAGGAGCCGTTCATAAAGAGGCAGAAGTTCATAGCCAACAAGGGCAACATAACGAAGGTCAAAACCCCCTGGTACGTCAAGCTGGGGGCCAAGATACTCCCCCTTTCGATAAGGAAGAAGCTCGGGGACGCGATAACCTCCAACCCCTTCGAGGCCACCTACGACTACCTGCTCAGGAACAGGAAATACAGGACCATCTTCGACTACTTCGAGAAGACCTGGACCAACGGCGTTCCCTCCTACGGCAGGAACGTCTCAAACCCTGAGGTGAGGGAGGCGATGAAGGAGGCTGTGAAGGGCAACCTCCGGCCCCTCATAGAGTACGCGATGAGAACCTACGAGAGGGACAGGAGGGCACTGATGGAGGCCCTGGAGAAAGATTACGAGCTTATCTTCTGGTACACCCCCTTCCTCGACGAGGTGTCCCACTTCCTAATAGGGAAGAAGCTCAAGCTCATGAACCTCTACTTCGACCTCAACAAGCTGGCGAAGCTCGTCTCAGAGAAGCTGGACGAGGGCGACGTTCTCTACATAATCTCCGACCACGGAATGGAGCCGGTTCCAGGGGACCCACGGGGCGGTGACCACTCGGACCACGGCTTCTTCAGCAGCAACACCGGGGAGCTGATAGGGAAGCCCCAGGAGCTCTTTGACCTGGTGGTGAAGAGGGCGGAGGGGAGGAAGTGAGGCTGAGGAGCTCGAAAACCCGGGGCTACCTGCTCGTCACCCCCGCAAAGAACGAAGAGGCGAACCTGCCCCTGCTGGCCAAAAGCGTTGTGAACCAGAGCCTCAGGCCAAGGCTGTGGGTGATAGTGAACGACAACAGCTCCGACGGGACGGGGAAGATAGCTGAGGAGCTCGCCGAAAGGCACCGCTGGATAGAGGTTCTCCACCTGAAGGGCGGCGGGGGCTACGACCTGAAGTATCGTTACTCTCAAGTAGTCAGGATCGGGTTCGAGAGGGCGCTCTCGCTGGCCATTGGGAGGGGCATACCCTTCGGATACATAGGAGTTCTGGACGCGGACTTCATACTGGAGCGCAGGTTCTTCGAAAAACTCGTGGAGGCCTTTGGAAGGGACCCCCGGCTTGGAATCGTGAGTGGCGGCGGCTACTACCTGAAGGGCGGGCGGCTCGTCTGGGAGGGAACCGACCCCGAGAGACCGAAGGGCAGTCCGAGGCTCTTCAGGAGGGAGTGCTTCAGGGAGGTCGGTGGGTACCGCGAGGGTCCAAGCCCCGACACCGTCTCCCACTACCTCGCGAGGTTCCTCGGGTGGAGAACCGGGCAGGTGGTCGATGCCATAGCGGTCCAGCTCAGGGAGACGGAGGGACGCTTCGGCCACCTGAGGGGCTACGAGATGCTGGGCTGGTCCAACTACAAGCTCGGCGCGTCCTTCACGTCGATCCTTGCCAGAGCAGGATTTCTGATGCTTCAGAACCCGGTCAAGGGCTACGCCCTCGTTGCCGGATACCTCAAAGCGTTTAAGGGCCACGAGAGAAGAATAGAGAACGGGGACCTCAGGGAGATGATACGGAGTGACCTGACCCTGGGGAGCAACCTCCGCAAGCTCAGGAGGATAAGGGACGCGAGAAAGCTGGTGCCGGTTCGGGAGAGTGATGTCCGTGGGTAAGCCAAACGTCATAATCATCGTCCTCGACACCCTGAGGAAGGACCACTCGAGGGGCATAGAGAGGCTCCTCACGAGGGACTTCGGGTTCACGAGCATCGAAAACGCGATAACAACATCACCCTGGACGATACCCAGCCACGCCTCGATGTTCACCGGCCTCTATCCCCTCTACCACGGGGTTCACGAGGGCAGGAAGAGAAAGGTGCCCGACGTGAGGTTCCGGGAGGACGGGACGTACCTCCACGAGGTTTTGGGGTCTCTCGGGTACACAACCTACCTCCTCACGGCCAACTTCTTCGTGGGCCCCGACTTCGGCATCAGGGCGTTCGACGAGTTCAGAGACACCCTCAAGCCCCTCATCGAGGACAGAGACCGGGAGGAGCTGAACGAGGTGCTCAAAAAGCACGAGCCGAGGAACGCCCTCGAGCTGACCTGGGCACTTGTAAAGGAGAGGAAGTTCACCCTGCCGTTCAAGATTTTCCTGAGGATAGTGGGCAGGTACGGCGAAGGGTGGCCCAGGGACAAGGGGGCGAAGGTGACGGAGAGGCTCCTCTCAGAGATGGAGCTGAAGAGGCCGGTTTACATGTTCATCAACCTCATGGAGGTTCACGAGCCATATTCCATCTTCGAGGGCTTCACCGACGCCCCAGTCGTGAACAGGCTTCTCGGCGAGGAGCCTGAGCTCGTCGAAAAGTGGAGGAAGGGCTATCCAAGGCAGGTGGAATACCTGGAGAAGAGGCTCAGGGAGATGATGGAGACCCTCGAGGACAGGAACCTGATGGAAAACTCCGTCATCGTCGTCACGAGCGACCACGGACAGTTGCTCGGGGAGGACAACAGGCTGGGACACGGGGTTTTCTTGGACGACGAGCTCCTGAGGGTGCCCCTCCTCATAAAAGCCCCCCACGAGATAGGAGAAACGGGAGGCTACGTGAGCCTCGCGAGGATAAAGCCCTTTATCCTGAGCCAGGTTGAGGGGAAGGACTTCCAGCTGGCCTCGGAGTACGCCCTGGCGGAGAGCTTCGGAACCCACTATCCCTACCCCAACCTGCCCGAGGAGAAGCTCGAGGCCGTGAAGGAGCTCGAGAAGTACAGGATAAAGCTCTACCACCGGGAGGGCACCGCGGTCTTCAACGTCGATGACTGGAAGCTCGAGGGGGTTGAATCGGAGGCGGAGGACTTCGAGAGAAAGGCCAGGAGGCTGATACTCAGGCACCTGAGCCTCCTCACCGGCGGGAGGGTAGCCGGGTGAGGCCGGCTGTTTCGGTCATAATCCCAACCTACAACAGGGACAGGCTCCTCAGGAGGGCAATAGAGAGCGTATTAAACCAGAGTTTCGACGACTTCGAGGTGCTCGTGGTGGACGGCGCCAGGAGCGAATCGACGAGGGAACTCATCAGGTCTTTCGGGGACGAGCGCCTGAGGTACGTTCCCCAGCGGGGAAAGGGCATAGCCAACGCCCGCAACCTCGGCGTTTTGAAGGCCCGGGGGAAGTTCATAGCCTTCCTCGACGATGACGACCGCTGGCGGGAGGACAAGCTCGAGCTCCAGATGGAGGCCTTCAGGAAGCTCCCCAGGGACTACGGGCTAATCTACACGGCGTTTACATACTACTACCTGGAGCGGGGAAGGATTCTGGGGATAAAGCACCCCAGGGCGAGCGGAGACGTTTACGGACACATGCTGAGGGACAACATAACCGGGACGTCCACGATAATGGTGAGGCGTGAGTGCTTCAAGAGGGCGGGACTTTTTAGGGAGAGCTTCCCGACCTGCGAGGACTGGGACATGTGGCTGAGAATGGCCAAGCTGTGCCACTTCGGAGCGATAGACGAGCCGCTGGTGGACTATTCCATTCACTCGGGCCAGTTCTCCTTCGCCAAGTACCTGGCGGGGAGGTACAGAATGATAGAGGAGCACGGGGACATAAGGCACGACCCCCGGGTTCTGAGCTATCACCTCCTTCAGATAGGGATACTGAAGCTCTTCGGCGGCGACAGGAGCGGGGCCAGAGAGGTGCTGACCGCGTTCAGGTTGAATCCGACAATGAGGGGCAACCTGTCCGACGTTATCCGCTCCCTCCTCGACGTCAGAACCAAGGTGTACATACTCAAGTTCCTTGGGCGGCTTTAGCCCGATTACTTTTTAAACTCAGCTCGAAAACGCTCTATTAGGTGGCCCAAATGAACAGCACACTGATGGCAGTCATCGTCGGAATCATCGCCTTCTGGATGATCCTATACGCCCTCTTCGGGAGGAGAGAAGAGAAGGAAGAGGGCCTCACCGTGGACATGTTCATCGCCATGTGGAGAACCAAGAAGCTCCTGGGGTTCATAGACAGACTCTCCAGTAAAAACAGGCGCTTCTGGAAGGTCTACGCGGACGTTGGGATAGCCCTCGGCTTCATGGGAATGGTCTACGTCTTCTACGCTCTATTCAAGACCGCAGTTAGGGCTGTACAGACCGGTGGCGAGGGGAGCGGGGTTCAGCTCGTTATCCCCGGCGTTACTATACCCCTCTCCTACGGACTCATCGCCCTCGCCGTCGTGATGGTGGTTCACGAGCTCAGCCATGGGGTGGTGGCCCGGGCCGAGAACCTTCCTCTGAAGTCTGTGGGTCTGGTTCTTCTCGCAGTCATACCCGGCGCCTTCGTCGAGCCTGACGAGGAGGAGCTATCCAAGGCCCCCCTGCGCTCGAGGCTCCGTGTTTACGGTGCTGGTTCACTGGCCAACGTGGCCACCGCCCTGCTGGCAGTTCTGATACTCAATTTCGCCATATCCCCAGTCCTCCAACCCTCGGGAATCCTCGTATCCGGGGTCCTCGATGACGGTCCTGCCTACGGTCTTCTCCAGAAGGGGGACGTGATAATAGCGATGGACGGGCAGCAGATAAAGGATATGGAGGAGTTCATCAACTTCATGAACACCACCAAGCCCGGCCAGGTGATAACGCTCACCGTGCTCAGGGACGGAAGGGAGATTAACCTCCAGCTGAAGCTTGGAGCCCACCCGGACAATCCGGAGAAGGGTTACATCGGGATCTACCCCGCCCAGAACGTGGTCTCGAAGGTTGGAGCCGACTGGCTCGTGCTCCCGCTGTTCTTCACGTTCTACTGGATATACGTGCTCAACATCGGCATAGGGCTGATGAACCTCTTCCCGCTCGTTCCTCTGGACGGCGGGAGAATGCTGGACGATGTTCTCAAGGAGTACCTGCCCGAGAGGATAGTGCAGCCCATCAGGTACTTCACCATCGGAGTGGGCCTTTTCCTGCTGGCCCTCAACGTCCTTCCGGCACTGAGGAACCTCATCGGCTGAGGCTTAACTTTTTTAACACCTTTTTCAACCCGGAACGGGTGAAAAAATGAAGTGCTCCAAGTGCAACCGGCCAGCGGTTTACCACGCGCGCTACACCGGGCGGTACTACTGCCACAGGCACTTCAACGAGATGGTGGAAAAGAAGTTCAAGGAAACGGTGAAGAAGTACCGCCTCATTGAGAAAGGAGAGAGAATAGCAGTGGGAGTTTCCGGGGGGAAGGACAGCGTCGTTCTGCTTCACCTGTTGGCCAAGCTCCGCGAGAAGTTCCCCTTCGAGTTAGTTGCGATAACGATAGACGAGGGCATAGCTGGCTATAGGCCGCCGAGCGTTGAGATAGCGAGGAGGAACGCGGAGAAGCTCGGGATAGAGCACAGGATTTATTCCTTCAAGGAATACATCGGATTCACCCTCGACGAGGCGGTGGAGATAATGGGGAGCTTCGAGAGGGGGGAAAGGGTTGGTGCCTGCTCCTACTGCGGCGTCTGGAGGCGCTGGCTTCTGAACTACGCGGCCAAAGACGTCGAGGCCGATAAATTAGCTGTGGGCCACAACCTGGACGACGAGGTGCAGATGTTCATCATGAACATCCTCAGGGGGGACATAGCGAGACTGGGAAGAACCGGCCCCTACTACGAGGAGATACACCCGGAGCTCGTTCCGAGGATAAAGCCGCTCCGTGAGATTCCCGAGAAGGAGATAGTCCTCTACGCGGTTCTGAACGGAATAGAAGTCGACCTGAGCGAGTGTCCATACGCGGTCGAGGCCTTCCGGGCCGAGATAAGGGACTGGCTCAACGAGATGGAGGAGAGACACCCCGGCACCAAGTACCAGATACTCAGGAGCTACGACAAGCTCTTCCCGCTCATAGCAAAGACCTACACCAAAAAGACGAGCGAGCTGAACCGCTGCAGGATATGCGGCCAGCCGACGACGGGGGAGGTATGCAAGGCCTGCCAGTTCAGGTTACAGGTCGAGAGGAAGGCGAGGGAGAGGGGACTGACGTTCAGGGTGGATTAAGCGAACGGGTGTTTATAAAGGGTTGTTCAGTATACTAAACAACCTTTATAAAGGTTAAGGGCAAGTGACAACCATGGACGAGAACCTCGCGCGCGTCATAGTTGAGTGGCAGGAGAACTGGACACCGGAGCTAGTTGAGAGGGACTTCGACTTCTCGCTGGTTCCTGAGAGACCGAAGAAAATCATCACATTCGCGGGCTGCCGGAGGACTGGAAAAACGTACCTCATGTTCCAGCTGATAAACGAGCTCTCGGAGAAAGTGCCGAGGGAGGATATTTTCTACGTCAACTTTGAGGACGAGAGGCTCGAAAAGAGGACCGAAACACTCACCGAGCTCATCCCAACAATAGAGGAGCTCTTCGGGAAGAGGAAGCGGCTGTACCTCTTCCTCGACGAGATCCAGAACATCCCTGGATGGGACTCGTGGGCGAGGAGGGTAAACGACTCCATGAAAAACGTCCGCCTCTTCCTGAGCGGTTCCTCCTCAAAGCTATCGAGCAGGGAGATACCCACGTCGCTGAGGGGACGGGCGCTCACCTTTGAAGTGTTTCCCCTGAGCTTCCGGGAGTTCCTCCGCTTCAAAAGGTTTGAAGTACCCCACAACGTCGGCCTCAGCGGAAAAAAGGCCCAGCTCCTGAACCTCCTGAGGGAGTACATCCTCTACGGGGGGTTCCCAGAGGTGGTACTGACGGACGACAGGCGCATAAAGGGCCTCATAGTCAGGGACTACTTCAACACTATCATAGCCCTCGACGTCATCGAGAGGTACAGGGTGCGTAACCCCGAGGAGCTCAGGGCCTTCATACGGCTCCTCCTCAACTCTGAGTACTTCAGCCTGAGCAAGATGGAGAGAACCATGAGAAGCCTCGGCTACGCTGTGAGCAAGGCCACGCTCTCGAACTACCTCAACCACCTGAGGGAGTGCTACTTCGCCTTTCCCGTGGAGGTTTACTCCTCAAAGGTCAGGCTGAGGATACAGCACCCTAAGAAGATATACTTCGTGGACACGTCCTTCACCACCTTCCTGAGCGTGAGGTTTAGCGAGAACTTCGGAAGGCTGATGGAGAACGCGGTCTTCATAGAACTCCTAAGGAGGGGCAGGGAGGTGAACTACGCCCTCGGGAAGGGGTGGGAGGTGGACTTCGTACTCCCAGAGGAGGAAACCCTCATTCAGGTGAGCTACGACGTTTCAAACCCCGGGACACTGGACAGGGAAGTGAAGGCGCTGAAAACGGCCATGCGGGAGTTCGGATGGAAAAACGCCAAGCTGATAACCTGGGAGCGGGAAGGAAAGATAGATGGAATCGAGGTAATACCCCTGTGGAGGTTCCTGCTTGAAGGTCATTGAAACGCCAATCCCACTCACCGAGCTTGAGGAACTCGCCAAGAGGGCCGGAGCAGACGTTAAGCTCACCCTCGTCGGAAAGAGCGGGAGGAACGGCATCGCTCTCAACAGGGTTCTCATTGAAGGCCCGGAGGAAGAAATCGAGCGCTTCATGGAGAAGCTCCGCTTGGCGAGGGCCGGTGGCTGAATAGGGGAAGTGAGGGAAATTCCGGAGGCCTCTGCCATGATTGACTTCGTCCTTGCACTACTCCTCTGGCTCGCGGTCTTCGTGCCCTCTTCCGTTATAGCGTCCATATCCGCCAGAAAGAGCCCGAAAAGAGCGGGCTTCATGATGCAGCTGACAATGCTCCTACTTTCCCTGACGGCCATGAAGCTTCTCGGCGGGTTCGAAAGGTTCGGCTTCGTCTGGAGTGATGCTTACATAGGCCAGGCCTTCGTCCTCGGCTTTGCAATATCGCTCGTCCTCAACCTCTTTGTACCCTCTAAAGCTATGCCCGGGTTTCTGCCCGAAGGTGCGCGGAAGTTTTTCCTCCTCCTGCTCCTGGCACCGCTGAGCGAGGAGGCCCTCAATAGGGGGCTCCTTGAAGGCTACCTCCTGAACCACGGCCACTTCTGGGGCGCGATAACGTTCTCCGCAACCCTCTTTGCCCTCCCCCACTTGATGGCCTTCGATGGGCCCAGGGAAAGGGCCGTCGTTCTGAGTGGAGCGTTCGTCCTCGGCCTCCTAGCGGGTTACATCTTCGCCCTGGGCGGCATGGCCCCGGCCTTCGTTCTCCACTCCTCCGCGAACCTCGCTGGCTTGGCCGTTCTGAAGTTCAGAGAAAGTCGGGGGTATAAATAGCAGTGCGCCATACTTTCAACCGGTGGGAGAAATGGAAGAGGTTAGGGAACTGAAGAGCGTCCTTGAGAGGGTCGAGGGCAAGCTGATAGCGGCGGGGAAGCTCTACGGCGCGATGAGCTTCGCGGTCTGGCTGGCCGTGATGCTGTTATACTACGTGATCATCGGCGTTTTTGACCTTCCCTGGCAGTTCAACATCGTTTACTGGCCCGTGGCGTTCATACTGGCGATGGGCTTCACGGGAAGGATATGGAGGAGGCTTCAGAAGCTTGGAATGGCCACCGGGAAGGAAGTGGAATCATCGACCACCAGCGGAATCCTGATAGCCGTTTCATGGATAACTGGAATCGCCCTCGGGTGGGGGGTTATTCCGAGGCTGGACCCCGGGGTAAACGCGGAGGCCAGCCTCGCGGTGGGCTTTTTGAGCTTCATAACCCTCTCGGTCTTCGGCATGTGGCTGGTCTTCGCAAAGTACAGCGGAGTGGAGCGCGAGATTATACCATCGTTTCTGATTCCCGCCCTGGGAATAGCCCTTGCGGCCAAGATGGAAAGCGGTGCCATGGTCTGGGCGGGATTTCTCGTGGCGCTGGGATTCTCGCTCTCTGTGCTGCTGTACATCTACTCAGCCTTCAAGGCGATAGAGCGGTGATAGAATGGAGGCCCTGCGGGAGCTGAGCAGGAACCACGTCCTGGGAAATCCCATAAGGCTAGGGATTATGCTCTACCTTCTCCCGAGGGGAAAGGTTCTGTTCAGGGAACTTCTGGACGTTCTCGATGTAACCCCCGGAAACCTTGACTCCCACCTCAAGGCCCTTGAAAAAGCGGGCTACGTCGAGCTCTACAAGGTCTTCGCCGACAGACCGAGAACCGCGGTGAGGATAACCGAGAAGGGGGCGGAGGAAACCGGAGAGTACCTGAGGGCTCTCAGGGAGGTTCTCTCACTCATCTCCCAGGAGGTGTAAATGGGTACCCCCTGCTCGATACCATCAACAGTCCGGACAGTGCCCCGAGTTGTTCCATCAAAACGTCTCTAACCTTGTTGAGGAGCGTTTCTTGAAGGATTCCCTCGGTGAAGCGGCTTCCAATCCACTCCACGAACTCCCAGCCGATGCCCACAGCGAGGAGAACCACGAAGGAGTGACCCAGCAGCTCCCACCCCCCCAAGTCCGGCCTGAGGTTCATGAGCACCTCCGTTACAATCAGCCACATCACGAGGCCGCCGAGGAAGTGGCTTATCATGTCCACGTCCCTGAAGGCCACGTTGAAGAGGTCGATGTCCGTGAATGGAACGTTCACGAGGGAGGCATGTACTGCCAGGAAAATAGAGGTTACCGCGAGGGTTCCACGGTTGAAGAAAGGGCTCAGCAGGGCGCCGGCGACACCATCTGGCCTTTCATAGCGGCCGCTGACGTGGTAAGTTAGGAGTACGAAAGCTATCATCCAGCCGGTTCTCAGGATATGGTCCACCCTGCGGTAGTATATCCCGGTGAGAAAGCCCACCGCGAGCACGACGAGCGAGGTGAAGATAATGTAGGACTCGCGGTTTATAAGCATCACCAGTCCGGGACGTTTCCCGAACTACTTAAGTCTTTCTCCCCGCCCTCGCCTCCTCCTCGGCCCTCCGGAGAAGCTCCTTCTTCCTCTCCAGCCGGTACTCCTCCAGAAGACGGAGAACCTTTTCCGCCTCTCTTCTCTCGTCCTCCCGCTCCCACCTCGACAGCAGTTCCTCGATGGCCCCCTCCAGGGTCTCCCGCTCAACCACCGCGAACTCATCGACGCGCTTGACGTCAAGCTCTTCGCTCGTGAAGAAGGGCACGTGGGCCTCTCTCAGCACTTCCCTCACCGGCTCCGGAAGGGGCCTCTCGGTTATCAGGGCTTTTATCTCCTTCTCGACCAGCTCCTCGGCTATGGCCTTCCCCGCCCCTGCTGGATTGAGGACGAAGAGCACATCACCCCTCCTTATCCCGACCTCCCGTTCCAGCCTCTCAAGTTCGCGCCAGCTCAGAACCCTGAGAACCTTCAGCGGGACTGCCGAACCGCGGATTTCAACCACGTTCATGCGCTTGACCTGGACCAGATCCCTGCTCAGCCTCTCTATGACCGCCTTGGCTTCCTTAAGCTGCTTTTCCAACACCTCTATGCGCTTAACCTTCGCCTCAAGCTCCCTCTCGCGGAGTACCTTCCTCCTCACCTCCTCGTCGTAGTCAGCTATGCGCCTCTCGAGCCTCTCGATGGTTCTCCTCTGCTCCCTGATTATCCCGCGAAGCTCCTCGTTCTCCCGCTCGAGGAACTCTATCCTCTCCTCAAGCTCCCGGATTTTCCTGAGGTAGGGCCGTACATCGACGCTCCCGCTTTCCTCCTGCCGAGGCTCCGGCCTTCTGTCCTCCCTCCTCGCGGCCACCCTCTGCATCGCCTCGCCGAGGTTGTAGCCCTGAATGACGAGGGCCTTAACCTCGTCGGCCTTCTTGCTAAGCCCAGCATCGCGCAGTTTGGCATCAATGTGCTCCAGCTTCGGCTTGAGCCTGAGGTAGGCCTTGTAAGCGGCAGCCAAAGCGTCCCGCTGGTGGTCGTCCTCGACCTTTATCCCAAGGCCCCTGAGGAGCTCGTTCTTCTCCTCAACCCGGAGGCTCTCCCTGGGGACAAAGAGGTTGGCCTTGAAGGAGCGGGCTATCTTCTCGACGAAGCCCGGGGCGGGGGAAACGTCGGTCGCAACCACAACCGGGTGGCCGACCTCGCTTATGAACCTGAAGACCTCGCCGACGGGCATGTTCCTCTCGCTGTGTAAAGCCACTATGTTTCCGCTCAGGTCTATCGCGGCTATGCCGACGGTTATGCCCGGGTCTATGCCGACTATGATGCTCCTCCTCTCCCTCACCGCCTCCTCACCCTTCAGCGGGGCAAAGCCCAGCTCGGCCCTCTCCACAGGCTGGATTCTCACCTCGACGTCGCCACCGCGCATCGGCCTTATCAGCCCGGCCAGCTCCTCCCTGCTCGCGTACACCCTGAACTCGCCCCTGGCCAGGCCGTGGTCCCTCTCCTCCGTCTCAAGGTCGAAGGGTATATCCGCCCTTCTGAGCCTGTCCTCTATCTCCCTCACCTTGTCGCGGACGAGGTTGTGCACGCGCTTCCTGTACCTGTCCTGGCTCCAGCCGCCCTTGCCGTGGCTCCTGCCCCGGGTTACCCTGACTATAACCTCGTCCTCGAAGGCCAGAACCTCGTAGCCAACGCCCCTGCTCGCGAGCAGGGCGGAGAGCTTCGCCTCCTCGTAGGGGTCGAACCTGTCTGCTGTTCTTATGCCGTGCTCCCTTGCGAGGCTCTGGAGGCTCCTCTGCTCCCCGGGCCTCCCGGTCACCTGGACGAGCTTCGTCTCCGGCGGAAGCGCCCGTAGGAACTTCCTCAGGTCCTCACCGAGCTCGGTCACGCTGTCTATGGCGACTATATCGGGCCTCTTGGCCTGAATGAACCGGATTAGGCGGTAGAGGGTGAACTCCCCCTTTCTCTCGAGCCTTCCGTTGAACCAGCTCACGACGGCGAACCTCTTCGGGTTCTCACTTATCACGTCAAGGCCGAGGATCAGAATAGGCCTCACCCTCATGGGCTTTGTAGGGTTTAGGAAAGGGGATTTAAAAAGGTTTCAGACCTCCAGCGAGGTTCTGACCGCGACCTCAATGGCCCGCGCTATGGTCTCGAGGGCCATCGAAGGCCTCGGCTTTTCCAGGGCCTGCTCGTGGCTGAAGGGCACGTGAATGAAGCCGGCCCGGGTTTCCATTCCAGCCACGGCTATCGTGTGAAGCGCCGTGAACATGGCCGCGTTGCAGACGTAGGTCCCGGCGGTGTTTGAAATCCCCGCCGGTATATTCGCCTTCCTCAGGGCCTTCACTATGGCCTTTATGGGGAGCGTCGCGAAGTACGCCGCTGGAGCGCCCTCGAACACCGGCTCGTCCTCCGGGGCAAAGCCCTCGTTGTCCGGCATTTCCGAGTCCATCACGTTTATCGCAACCCTCTCGACGGTGATGTTCGGCCTGCCCCCCGCCTGGCCGGTCAGGATAACGACGTCCGGTCTCTCCTCCACTATCAGCTTTGGGAGGAGCTCCCTGACACCCCGGAACGTCACCGGAAGCCTGCGCTTAACTATCTCCGCCCCCTCAATTTCCTCCGGAAGCCTGGAAACGGCCTCCCATGAGGGATTGATCCTCTCCCCTCCGAAGGGCTCGAAACCCGTGACGAGAACCTTCATAGCATCACCGGAAAGGTTAGGTTTTTAGGGTTTAAAAGCTACACCGGGCGAGGGGTGGGAATGAGGTACGATGTTCTCATAATCGGCGGCGGGCCTGCCGGCAACTACCTGGCCAACCTGCTCGCGAGGGACTTCAGCGTCGCGGTCGTCGAGAAGAAGGGTTCCTTCGGGGGCAAGGCCTGCACCGGAATAATAGGGGCCGAGAACTACGAGAGGCTGGGCCTTCCCGAGGAGGCCGTTCTCAACGAACTGCGCGGGGCCGTTTTTTACTCCCGGATTCAGAGCTTCGAGATAGAGAGGAAAAGCCCCCAGGCTTACCTGGTCGATAGAAAGGCCCTGGAGAAGGGCCTCGCGGAGAGGGCCGTTAGGAGGGGCGTGGATTATTACATGGCCACGACTTTCAGGGGGTTCAGGAACGGAAAGGCCGTCCTCCAGCACCTGGGCGAGAGGCTTGAGGTGGAGGCGGACTTCTACGTCGGGGCCGACGGGGTAAACAGTGCGGTGGCGAGGGCAATCGGGGCCAAAACTAAGGCCGAGTTCCTGAGCGGCTACGAGGTCGAAGTTGTCGGCGAGTTCAGGAAGGATTTCGTCGAGGTCTGGGTGAACAAGGACATGAACGGGGACTTCTTCATGTGGGTGGCCCCGGTGAACGAGGGGCTGGCGAGGGTCGGAACCCTCGGGAGCATCGAGGCCCTCAACCGCTTCCTCCGGGTGAGAATGCTCAGGCCAACCTCCATAGTCGAGTTCAAGGCCGGAACGGTGGGCTTCGGCTGGAGGAAGCCCTGGGTGAGGGGCAACGTGGCACTGCTCGGCGACGCCGCGCTCCAGATAAAACCGACCACCGCGGGAGGCATAGTCTTTGGAATGCTCTGCGCCAGGGCGCTGAGGGAGGCCCTGCTGGCAGGGAAGCCCGAGAGCTATGAAAAGCTCTGCGGAGCGATCAAAAACCAGATAAGCTTTGGAATG
The DNA here is from genome assembly GCF_012027285.1 of Thermococcus sp. MV11. Classification (NCBI taxonomy): domain Archaea; kingdom Methanobacteriati; phylum Methanobacteriota; class Thermococci; order Thermococcales; family Thermococcaceae; genus Thermococcus; species Thermococcus sp. MV11. Next base: position 306,951 of record NZ_SNUD01000003.1, on the reverse strand, counting down.
CGGTTCAGGAGGATATTCAGGGGAATGAGCCAGGAGGACATCGAGAGGGTCTTCGAGGTGCTCGGGAGCAGGGAGGCGAGGGAGGTCATAGAGAGCCAGGCGGACTTCGACGACCACGTGAAGACCGCGAAGGCGATACTCAGGAGGCCGAAACTCCTCGCAAAGCTAATAAGGATAAGCCCGAGCATCGTCCGCTACCTCGTGTGAGGGGGTGATGGCTTGGCGAGGTGGAAAATGGGCCTCCAGGAGGAGTACTTGAAGGCGATAGCCGAGGGCAGGAAGAGGATCGAGGGCAGGCTCTACGATGAGAAGAGGCAGGCCATCAGGCCGGGAGACGAGATAGTCTTCGAGAACAAGCTGGTGTGCGTCGTGAAGGACGTTAGAGTTTACTCGTCGTTCAGGGAGATGCTGGAGAAGGAGGGCATTGAGAACGTTCTCCCGGGAGTTGAGAGCATCGAGGAGGGCGTCAGGGTCTACAGGCGCTTCTACTCCGAGGAGAAGGAGAAGAAGTACGGCGTCGCGGCGATAGAGGTCGAGCCGGTGGCGTGGATAGGGGAGCCTAAATGACGTGAACCTCAAAGCCCAATTCCTTCAAAACCTCGAAGTCGCTGTCCAGGGTTATTATCGGCAGACCGTTGACAATTGCAGTTGACGCTACGAAGAGGTCGCGGAGGGACATGGGGGTTCCTTTTTCTTTCAGTTTCCTGTGGAGATACGCCGCCATCTCGGCGCATTTCCCGTCAAAGGGTAGCTCTATGAGGGCTTCGAGCCATATCAGCTCGTCCTTCCTCGGCATTCCAAGAAGGATTTCAAACTTGGTTATCGAGGTTATGTAGAAGGTGCTGTCCAATGACGTTACCCTGTCGAGAACCTCCCCTTTTCCCCGGGCAATCTCGATTATGACGTTCGTGTCAAGGACCGCCCCCATCTCTCGAACTCCCCCTCGATTTCCTCGAGCTTCTTTCTGGTCTCCCTATACTCCTCCTCGCTCAGGATTCCGTAGAGGTGGCGAAGGGCATCAGCGTTCCCCTTCCTTTCCCTTAACAGCTCGCGGAACAGCTCGCTGAATGACTTCTTGCCCTTGATTCGAAGGAGCTCCTCATAAACGTCGTCAGAGATAGTGATGGTCTTTACCATGACACCACCAATACACTGAATGCATGCATCGCATTTAAGCATTACGAAGGGTGCAAAGAGGGAGAAAAGTCAGAGGTACCTCTCCCTCACCCACCTGATGAAGTACTCCGGGTCCAGCTCCTCGCCGATGGCCCTCCTGAGGAGCTCCTTCGGCGGGTAGATGCTTCCCCAGCGGTGTATCCTTTCCCTGAGCCACTCCTTTATCGGGCCGAAGTTGCCCTCACCCACGAGCCCCTCGACGTCGAGGTCGCGCTTCATGTGGTAGTATATCTGGGCGGAAAGGAGGGTTCCGATGCTGTAGGTCGGGAAGTAGCCTATCGTTCCGTGGGCCCAGTGAATGTCCTGGAGGATTCCCTCACGGTAAGTCTTGGGTCTTATACCGAGGAGCTTCTCCATCTCGTCGTTCCAGAGCTCCGGTAGATCCTTCGCCTTGACGCCCTCGTTGAGCATCATTCTCTCTAGCTTGAAGCGGAGCAGAATGTGGAAGTTGTAGGTGACCACGTCAGCCTCGGTCCTTATGAAGTCGGGCCTGACCATGTTGAAGTACAGGTAAACGTCCTCGGGCGTGTAGTTGGCCATGAAGGGCAGGTTCTCCCTGAGGGTTGGGTAGATTAGCCCGGCGAACTCCCTGGAGCGGCCGATGATGTTCTCCCAGAACCTGCTCTGGCTCTCGTGGATTCCAAGGGAGACTCCACCCGCTATGGGCGTGAACATGAACCTCTCGTCCTGCTGGAGCTCGTAGAGTGCATGACCGAACTCGTGGACGGTGCTGAGGACGGTCATTCTGAAGTCGTAGCCCTCGTAGCGAGTGGTTATCCTCACGTCCCTTATTCCAAACTCGGTCGTGAAGGGGTGAGCTGAAACGTCAAGCCTTGAGCGGACTCCAAGCGGGAAGCCGAACTTCTCAAGGATCCAGCGGTTCACGCGCTCCATCTGGGCCTGCTCATAGCGCTCCTTCTCGAGCGGGTGGCTCTGGGGAACCTTGCCCTCCTCCATGATCTTCTCAAGGAGCGGCTTGAGCTCCTTCTCCAGCTTGTCGAACATCTTCTCGACGTCCCTTGTTGTGGTGCCCTCCTCGAAGAGGTCGAGTAAAGCGTCGTAGGGCTCGTTCTCGTAGCCGAGGTATTCAGCGGCCCTCTTGGCGAGGTCTATGATTCTGTCCAGCCAGGGCTCGAACTTGGAGTAGTCGTCGCTCTTCTTTGCTTCCTCCCATGCCTTGGTCGCCTGGCTCGTTACCTCGCTCATCTCACGGAGGAACTCGGGCGGGAAGGCCCTGCTTATCCTTATCGAGCGGTCGAGGACGCGAACGACACCGCGCTCGTACTCGTTTAGCTCAAGCCCCTTCGCCTTCTCGACCAGCTCGACGAAGTCAGGCTTGAGGAGGAACTCCTGGCTGAGAACGGAAAGCTCGCCCTGGGCAACGCTCCTCTCGAGGATTCCCTCCTTTGGCATGTTGACCTCCATGTCCCAGCCGAGGACGCTCTGGGCGTGGTTTATGGCCCATATCCGTCTGTACTTGGCCAGGATCTCCTTAACCGTTTCGTTCTGGAAGACGCTCTCCATGGCAACCACCTGGGGGAGTTTGGGGGGCCGAACTTTTAAACCTTTTCGATGAGCATCTAAACGAAGGAGTAGAACTCGATTACTCAGACCGGAAACGGCTTAAGCGGAAAACCATAGTGACATGAAAAGCGAGGGCGGTGATGTGAATGGAACTTGACCTGGTTGTCCTCGGACACGTCTCGATCGACCACATAAGGTTCCCCGGAAGGGAGGAGGTACTTCTGCCGGGCGGAGCGGCGGCGGCCGTGGCCACCTCCGCCGCCCTGGCCGGGGCGAGGGTCGGGCTGGTCACCAAGGTGGGGGAGGACTTTCCGCGGGAGTGGCTCGAAAAGCTCTCCTCTGTTCTGGACGTTAGGGGGGTTCAAATCCTGCCCGGAAAGACGATTCACATCTACATGATTTACCACGAGGACGGGAGCGTCGATGCCCCTGTGGAGATGGGTGTTGCTAGGAATATGGGTGAAACGCAGATCCCAGAGGAGTACATGGAGGCAAAAGTATTTCATATCGCCCCCATTCCGCCGGAGGAGCAACTGAAGGCCCTGAAGAGGCTCGAGGGGAAGAGGACGAGCCTGGACTTTAATCCGACGTACATGGCCGACTACCGGGAGAAAACGGACCTCATGAGGAAGGTGGTCTCGCGCGCCGAGGTCATCTTCCCCAATGAAAGGGAGGCCCTCGTTATGACCCGCGCGGAGAGTGTCGAGGAGGCGGCGAGGGTTCTTCACGAGTGGGGCGCAGGAATCGTGGTCGTAACCCGCGGCGAGAGGGGAGTTCTCATCTACGATGGGAAGTTCAGGGAGTTTCCGGCGCTCCCCATAGGTGAAAACGAAATCGTGGACCCCACTGGAGCCGGGGACGCCTTCGCCGGCGGCTTCCTTGCCGGCTACGCCAGGGGGAAGCCTGTAGAGACCTGCGTAAAACTCGGACTGGAGAGGGCGAGGGAGGTCCTGAAGAAAAAGGGGAGCTGGAGCATCTAGTCAGTCGCGAGCCTGACGAAGGTGTAAAGCACGACCAGCAGGAAAGCGGCCAGGGCGGTGACCTCGAGCCTCGGCAGGAGGGGCGAGACGGAAACCATCAGCAGGTATGTGGGGAAGGCGAGGGCTACTGCGGCCAGAAGGACGGCGTAGTGCTCCAGCGGTGCATTCTCCCTGTCCAGGTAGCCCATCTCCAGGGCCAGAAGGGCCAGGGCCATAACCGCCAGGCCGTAGAAACCGCCGGTCCTGGTGTAGATTAGGAAGGCCCCCACGGAGACGAAAAAGAGGGAGCCGATGAAGTACCACTGAAGGCCCATGAGGGCCAGGGGGAGAAGGAGGAGCGTGCGGCGGTCGATCAGGGCCAGCAGGAGGAAGAGCGGAACCAGCGGTGCAAGGGAGTAGAACCTTCTTTTTATCCTCATACCTGGATCACCTCCGCTATCGCGGCCTTCAGCGGCTTCCTGACGTCCCAGTCTATTATCCTCCCATAGCCCGCCATCTTCCTTAGCACGGCCCTCCTATGGAGGCTGAGCAGCCTGAGGGCCAGCTCCTCCTCGCGGCTCTTTGGCTCAACTGCGGTGTAGGGGTCGGGGCTTATGACGACGACGTTGTAGCCGAAGGCGGACATTATCCTGAGCGCCTCCCTGCTCTCCTCCGTGAGGAGGGGCGAGAAGTAGACCAGCTGCGCCCTCGGCGGGAAGTGGGAGCGTATCAGGTGCTCGACCTGGTAGGCTATCATGTTGTTCCTGTCGGGCCTGGCGGTGCTGAGGAAGTCGATGCACTTGAAGAAGTGCCTCTTGCCGTAGTCCGGGCGGACCCAGAGGGGAACCTCCTCTGCCAGGAGCAGGCCGAAGCTGGTTCCGCTGTTGAGGGCGTTGAGCATGAGCGAGGCGGCGGCTCGAATGAGGTCGTCGAAGACCAGCTCCCCCGTGTAGGAGGCATCGACTATGAAGACAACGTCCACCTTGCGCTCGCTCTCGTACTCGTTGGCCATTATCCTGCCGGTTCTGGCGGTGGCCTTCCAGTTGATTATCTTCAGCGGGTCGCCAGGCTGGTACTCCCGGATAGCGTGGAACTCCACGCCCTCACCTACCCTGGGGCTCGGGAGGGAGCCGACGGTTATCTTGGTTCCCCTCGTGGAGTAGGGCGTTGGAACGTCCTCTATTATGGGAACGCCTATGAGCTCGGTGTAGAGGTCGAACTTCTTCGTGAAGTGGAAGAAGCCGAAGGGATCGCGGTAGCTCAGCTCGACCCAGTTGAACTCGTGGATTCCGCGCTTAACGCGGACGCGGTAGCGGAGCTCCCTCAGCTCGCCTTTCCTCAGGGACAGCACCCACTCGGTTCTCCCGTCTATCAACTCAAGCCCCTCGGGAAGGTCCTCCCTCACCTTGAGGCTTGGAATCCTCTCGCCGGCCCTTATTTTGAGCACTATCTCAATCTCAGTGCCCTCGAGGAAGCGGTTGTGGGGAATCACCCTCTCCAGCTTGACGTCCATCTTGGGCTTGAAGAAGAACACCGCGACGAAGACCAGCCAAAGGGCCGGAAGGAGGAGGTAAACCAGATCCCAGCGGAGCAGGAGGAAGGCGATGAGGACAAGAAGCCAGAGGGCCAGGAAAAGCTCTTCAGCCTTTTCCGTTGGAACCATTCTCCCCTCTGGCCCGGCGTCCTCAGCGGGCCCCTTCCCAAGTTCAGCGGGTGTTGGAGTCCTTGGAACCGGCTGCACCGTTCCACCTCACTCGAATTTAGGAACCGGAACGCGCTCGAGGAGCTTCTCCATTATGCTCTCCTGGCTCACCTTGGTGTACCACAGCTCGCGCTTGAGGATAAGCCTGTGGCTCAAAGCCGGAACGGCAACGGCTTTAACGTCGTCGGGAATCACGTAGTCCCTTCCGTTGAGGGCGGCGTAGGCCCTGGAGAGCTTAAGAAGGGCCAGGCTTCCCCTCGGAGAGGCGCCTATCTCTATCTCCCTCCTGTCCTCCCTGGTGGCCGTCACGATGTCGGTTATGTACTCCAGTATGGCGTCGCTGACGTAGACCTCCTCGACCGCCCTCTGCATCTCGACCACTTCCTCCGCGCTCAGGACCGTCTGGACGTCCGGTTCCTCCCTCTTCCTGGCCATTCTCCTGCGGAGTATCTCTATCTCCTCCGCCTTCGAGGGGTAGCCGACGCGGAGGCGGACGAGGAAGCGGTCGAGCTGGGCCTCAGGGAGCGGGTAGGTTCCCTCCTGCTCTATCGGGTTCTGGGTGGCGATGACGATGAAGGGCCTGGGAAGCGAGTGGGTGCTTCCCTCAACGGTAACCTGCCTCTCTTGCATGGCCTCGAGTAGAGCGGACTGCGTCTTCGGCGGGGCGCGGTTTATCTCGTCCGCGAGGAGTATGTTGGTGAAGACCGGCCCCTTCCTGAACTCGAACTCGAGGGTCTTCTGGTTGAAGACACTCACTCCAAGTATGTCGCTCGGGAGCAGGTCCGGCGTGAACTGGACGCGGGTGAACTGGACGCCGAGGGCCTTGGCGAAGCTCTTGGCCATCAGGGTCTTGGCCAGTCCCGGCAGATCCTCCAGCAGGACGTGGCCGTCGGCGAGTATCGTGGTCAGGATAAGCCTCAGCACCTCGTCCTTTCCGACTATCGCTTTCTTTACCTCTGAGAGAACGGCGTTACCCTTCTCGTGTATCTCTCCCACCTTCATTCAGATCAGCCTCCACAATGTCAAGCGCCTTCTCCAGGTTGTCGAGGAAATCGCCCTCCGCGCGGAGGGCCCTTATGGCCTCGTTCGGATTCGTGATGAGTGAGTGATAGGTGGAATTGTAGTCGTCGGACAGGGTGGCGTAGATCTCGACTATCCTCTCCTCCACAAGGGAGCGGGCGACCCTGCCGGTTCTGGCCTTCCTAAGGAGGGAAACGGTTCTGTCCACGTCCGTCTTCCTCTCAACCCTCTGTTCGCGGTCCCGCCTCCGTCTCGCCACGTTCATCTCAACACCGAACAGAAAGAACGCCATCACTGCCCCCAGGAAGAGAACGGCCAGCCACCTGACCAGGTAGGAACCGGCCAGGGTGGCGACCAGCACCAAAACGGAGCCAACGATAAGAAGGGCCCTATGAAACCTCATTCACCGCCCCCCTCATCTTCCTGTAGAGCTCGAGCGCCCTCTCCGCGTCCTCCCACGTAACCTTCTCAGGAGCGTACTTTGCCTTCTCAAAGAGCTCAGTTATGCCCCTGAAGGGCTCTCTGAAAATTTGAACCCTCTCGGCGTGCTCCCAGTGGGTCCAGCTTTCCTTGTATGGAACGCCGAGTATCTCCAGCCAGAGGACGGCGTTCTTGTATATCCCAACAACCGCCTCCCTTGGGTCGCTGAACATTTCCAGACCGAGTTCCTCCACCTTCCTGTCAAAGAGCTCCGCCTTAAGCCTCATTTCCCTAAGCTTCCTCCTCCTGAGGGCCTCGCGGTAATAGATCACGGCGAAGTAGGACAGACCCGCGAGGAACAGAAGCGCCGCACCGTAGAGGAGGTAGCTCGAGGGAACCCCCGAGGGAGGGGCGGCTGAAACGGTGTCGTTGTGGTAAACCGGCGCCGGCGGGATAGCGCTGCCGTTGGCCGTCGTGCTGTTAAGGGACGAGTTGAGGGTGGAGTTCACGGGGGGAGTGGGATTCGAGCGGCCGATGTAGTAGAGTATTCCGGCCGCACCGGCTATCGCGAACGCCCAGGCCATAATGTAGGACCTGACGTTAACGGGATACTTTTTCTTGCCTGGTGAGAGGTCCCTCCAGCTCAAGAGCACAAGAAAGATGACCAGCAGGGAGACGGCAACGATTGCGAGCAGCAGAACGCCGAAGGAAGGGGCCTCACTCCGCTGAATTCCGGAGTTTTCAACGCTGTAGCCCATCATGAGGGTCATCAGTGCAAACAACAGGGTGTAGAGTGCCGCGAATTTTACCCCGATGGACATTTTTATCAGGAGTGGTACGAAGGGCAGGTTTAAAAGCTTTTACCCCGAGGTAAACCCTGGGTGGTAGCATGGAGAAGATGCCGAGGCTCTACGTTGAGGCCCCTCCAGAGGAGTGCCTTCAGGAGGGAAGGGTCGCGAGGGACTGCGTGATAATCCAGGGGAGCGTCGAGGTCTGGCTGGAAAAGGGTGAGGAGGTTCCCAACTTCGTGGAGGTGGAGAGGGCGAAGTTCCTGGCGAAGGAGGTCTACGACAGGTTCTACCTCTACGTGGACGGAATGGAGGGCAAGATGCTGGTCGATGCAATACTGGTTCTTCCCGACGGAAGGACAAGGATATACCTCAAGAAGGACGACGAGCTCCTAATACTCCCCGTTGAGGGGTACACAAAGACGATAATAGCCAACGTCGGCAACCGCGTGAGGAAGGGAGACGCCTTCGCCGCCGTCACGACCAGAAAAGGGGAGGTCCACTACCTCAAGCCGCCGAAGACCGGAACGGTGGTCTTCATAGACGAGATAACAAGCAGGCCGCACTACGTCTACTACATACTGCCGGAGGAGTAACGCATCTTTTCACATTCTTGTGTAGCAATGCCCAAAGGTTTATAAGCAACCGGACCTAGTTACGGCGAAGACAGTTTTGGAGTTGAAGGAAATGAAGGTTGAGGCTGGAGATTTTGTGGTGTTCCACTACATAGGCAGGTTTGAGAACGGTGAAGTTTTTGACACGAGTTACGAGGACATCGCCAGGGAGAACGGCATATACGTCGAGGAGAGGGAGTACGGTCCCCTCGGCGTGAACATCGGGGTGGGTGAGATTATCCAGGGGCTCGACGAGGCCCTCATCGGAATGGAAGTGGGCGAGAAGAAGACGGTCACTATACCGCCGGAGAAGGCCTACGGCATGCCGAACCCCGAGCTCATAATCGAGGTTCCGATAACCGAGTTCACCAACATAGGAATGGAGCCGATCGAGGGAATGTACGTCATGACGGACTCGGGCATAGCGAAGATAGCCAAGGTTGAGAACGAAAAGGTGAGCCTCGACTTCAACCACCCACTTGCCGGGAAGACCCTCATCTTCGAGGTTGAGGTAGTGGAGATAGAAAAGGCAAAGGAAAGCTCAGCCGGCGAGGCCGAGTCCTAAGACACCGTTGTACACAACCACGCCCATGATCACCAGCAGGAGGCTGTACTTCAGCCCCGCTGAGTACTTCCCTTCTCTTATTACCCCTATTCCAAGTCCGGACGCTATAGCTTGAAGAACTATGAACCCGAGAAGTATATTGCTAATGGTCTCCACTGGAAGGTTTATATCACCGACGTTCATAGCGGTCATGATCTGAGCCACAACGCCCAAAATCAGCGGCCCTATTACCCCGCTGGTGATTATGAAGAACATCACCTGCATTCCGGTCGAGGCCTTGCGCTCCTGCTTTATTCGGAGTATCTCCCTAACGTCATTTCCAACGAAAACGAGAACATCGCTCATCGGCGCTCCTCTCTCAAGGGCCTCGATGATTATCATCATGGAGCGGTAGATCACGGTGGACCTCTTGTTCCTGATGGCAAAGGCCTTGAGTGCCTCAACTGTCGGACGGCCTTTCCTGATCTCGGCCACGGTCTTCTTGAACTCGTCGGTGAGGGGACCGAACTTCGCCGTGGTGAGCTCCTCAAGGGCCTCGGAGAACGATATTCCCGCCCTCAGCGAGCTGGCAAGGTAGAAGAAGGCATCGGGGAGCATCTTCTCCATTTCCTCGGTGCGCTTAGTTATCCTCCAGTATGGGTAGCCAAAAGCCATGCCGAGAAATACCGCAATGAAGGATACTACTGAGTAGGCGGGCTTTGAGAGCATATATACCAGGAGAGAGGCTATTACGCCGGCCAACAGAGAAACCACAAGGTACTCGGCGGCGAGGAAGTTTATATTGGCCGAGTATATAAAGAGCTCGTAGCGCTTCATCCATTTGGAGGGAACAATCCTCTCTATGAGGGAGACCATTGCAGATGAGAGTCCTGCCATTGAAGTCACCTCGGCTCTCCCTTCTTGATCATGTTTATGATTATCAGCGATATAGCTGGGAAGGCAAAGAGCAGTATCACCGCCAAGGTCTCAACCGGCATCACCAGCTGTCTCGCCATGACCGAACCGGCCAGGATTCCAACGACGAACATCGTGGGCATGACTATGGTGAGGAACATGTAGATGAAGGCTATACCGTTCACCTTCTGGACGTACTCCACGAGCTTCATTCTGTACTCAAAGGCGAAGTCCTCGGCCAGCTTGTAGAGAACCTCCGAGAGGTTTCCACCGAACTTCACGGCCCTGAGTATCTGCTTGACGACCCTGCTGACGTTTTCAGATCCCATCTTCTCGTCGAATTTCATCAAGGCGTCCTCAAAGGAGGAGCCGGTCCTCATGTCCCTCAGCATGAGCTCGAACTCCTCTGATATGGCACCGTAGTCGGCCCGGGCCACTGAGAGTATCGCCTCGGTTATGCCCACTCCAGCGCTGAGGAGCGATGCCATGTGCCTGAGGGCGTAGGGCATCGCCCTCTCAACCTCCGCCACCCTGCGCTTCCAGACCATCTTGGGATAGTGCCTCATGTAAAAGAAACCGCCCACGAAGCCTAGGAAACCTACGAGTGCCGAAGTCTCGACGGGCATGTAGAGCAGGTAGGCAAAGAGAAAGCCGAAGATCCCCGCGAACACCGAAACGGCAAGCATTAAGGCAACGTACCTATCCGGAGGGGTGAGAATGTTGGCACGGTAGAGATCCTGGTCAAGACCCTTGAAAGAGGAGGTGAGGGACTCGATGGGGCCCCTGAAGTAGCGCAGCATCGCGTCCGCGAGTCTGTCAGAGAAAGGCCTCTGTATCTCCTTTTTCCTCCACTCGATAAGCTCTTCCATCTCCTTCTCCTTTTCACCCTCGGACTTCTCGGCCTCTATCTCCTTCTGAAGCTCCTTAAGTGCCCTTAACCTTTCTTGAACGCTTTTACCCTTTGGAATGCTTCTCATCGGCTTTTCCGCGACCTCTATTGTCTTACCGCCCAGATGCTCCAAAAAGTCGGTGATGGCCCTAACGATGCTCACGGTTATCACCCTTAGATTAGGTTCTTAACCTGTCTGCTGGTCTCGAGACTGCCCTCTGCAGCTATCTTCTTCAGCAGGCCCTCCTCGTCGATGTAGAACTGTCTGATGTAGTAACCCACCTGATCAATGCTCCTGATGCCCTGCTCCACCATCCATTCAAGGATTATCTTCCTCTTCTCCTTCTCCAGCTCCAGCTCGGCAACGCTCATTCCCGTGTGGTGGGCCAGGTTGTTAAGGGTTCTGCTCGGAACTCCCGTTGGAACCAGCTCGTCCTTGGCCGGATCGTACTTGTAGAGCTTGTTGAGCTGGACACTCTCAGCTTCAATGCCCGATATCTCGGCTATCTCCGTTATGCGCCTTATGGTTCCCTTCTTCCTGCTGTGGAAGCGAACCTGCATGATGATTATATCCAGGGCCGGAATCATTATCCTCGGAACGCTCATCGGGGGACTCTCAAGCCTTACTATAGTCTCCCTGGCGCTGTTGGCGTGGATCGTACCCATACAGTTCGAGACGAGGATTCCGTTGGCGACGTAGTTGTGATCCTCCTCAACGGTGAGGTCGTAGAGGTACTCTATTCCAACTTCCTCCGGCGAAACATCCTCGACGCTGACGACCTCGTCCCAGTAGACGTCGCCCTCAGCTATAAGCTCCAGCCTCTTGGCCATCGTCCAGGCCTCTTCATCGCCGAGGTCACTGGCGACCCGCTGGAGGGCCAAGGCTATTCCCCTGAGGGCGGAGCGCCTTATCTCCCTCACCCTGCCCTTCTCAACGTGGCGTATGAGGCTCTCCGAGACCTTCTCGCCGGCGTAGCTGGAGGCGAGCCTCGAAAGCTCCGAAACCTTCAGGTTTAACCTTCTCCTCAGCGGTGAAATCATCTCAGCCGAGATCGGAACGCGATAGACGCGCCTTTCACGGCGGGAACGCCTGCCACGTATAAGTCCCTCAAGCTTTGCCTTCTTAGCTGAATGCCTGAGGGGGACGAGGCTGTGGAACCTCCTCAAATCCTCTATCCCGCTCACCGTGACCCTGAAGATTACGCCCTCCTTGTAACCCCTGTTCCTGACGCGCGAGACCGTGCTTATTATCCCGAGCCTTTGAAGGGCGTACCAGACCTTCCTGGCAAGGTTCTCGCTCCTCGTGGTGAGCACCACGGCGGGACCGTTCTCGTCCACGTAGCCATCGGCATCGAAGAGACCTGCTATGAAGTACCTCAACAGCTCGTCGTTGGTCAGCACCAAGTCGGGAACGTCCAGCTCGCTCTTCCTCCCCTTGGGGATTCCAAAGGCCCTGTGGAGGAACTCTGCAAATATCCTTGAGCCGTAGGTTACGACGGTGTAGTTTGCACCGCTCCTGATTTCCGGCTCGCTCTCAGGGAGAAGCTCAGAGAGGGCAGATACGAAGGCGTCCATGTAGGAGGAATCGTCGAAGGTGGCCGAGACGTAATAGCCGTTTGAGGATATGTATCCATCGCCGATTATGACTCCGAGGGCGTAAGCTAAGCCATCGTTCACCTCGCGGACGAGCTTCACTGGCTTCGAGTTGATTGAGAGGAGATACCGGGCCCTTTCGGGCGGTATTCCATCGTTCGGAACTTTTATGAGGCCCTTTCCGTTGGGGACGAGGTAGTAATCGCTTATTCCCGCGTAGATTTCGGGGTTTATCACGGCTTTAACCTGGGGCGGCCTCGGTGGTTTCATCATCACCGCAACCCTGTCACCGGGCCTTACCTTCTCGGCCTCCTTCCTCACCACGTCCCCATCGGAGAAGACGAAGAAGGGGTGAGTTTTGGTGAGTATGACCTCGTTGCCCGTCCTGGTTCTCACGCGGACGAGCTTCTCCCCCTCCCTGACCTTCCTGCGCCACACCCGCGAGACGACGTGCTTGCCCGCCTTCAGGTCCGGCCCAACGCTCACGACCTCGAACCTGTCCTCATCATCGAGGACTATGTACTCCAAATCCCTGTAGGTCTCTATCCTGTCCGAGTACTTCTCGAACAGCTCGTCTATGAGGTCTCCGATTAGGACGAACTTCCCGTTGGACAGCTGAACGACCGAGAAGTCGTAGAGGGCGCCATTATGTCCGGTGTTCATTGCCGTGAACATCGTTCTGGCCTCGGGACCACGGACCTCACCAACGATGATTCTATCGGGCCTCATACGGAGGGTGTTCTTGACGAGATCGTCCATGGTGATTTCACCCTTGCCCTCGACGTTGGGCGGTCTCGTCTCGAGCCTCACCCAGTGCTCCACGGGGAGCTGAAGCTCCGCGGTGTCCTCTATCGTGATGACGCGCTCGCTCGGGGGTATGAACATTCCGAGGGAGTTGAGGGTGGTGGTTTTACCCGAACCCGTTCCACCAGCAACGAGGACGTTGGCAGGCTTAACACCGAGGCCGTCCACGAATATCCAGAGGAGCGCGGCTATCTCGGTGTTCATCGTCCCGTATTTGATGAGGTCTATTATTGTAAGTGGATCCTTCTTGAACTTACGAATGGTTATCGTCGGACCGTCGAGGCTGATTGGAGGTATGGTGGCGTTCACACGGCTTCCATCTGGGAGACGGGCGTCGAGGAGCGGGCTCTGCTGGTCTATTCTCCTCCCCACTTCCCTGGCAATTCTCTCTATGATGTTCAGTATCTCCTTTTCGTCCTCAAACACCACGTTGGTCTTGCACATGTTGAAGCGCCTGTGCCAGACGTAGACCGGTCGGTTGTTTCCTATGACCATGATTTCCTCAAGGTTATCGTCGCGGACGAGGGGATCGAGCTTGCCGTAGCCTATCATCTGCTGGACTATCATCTCGGCCAGTATCTCAACCCTTCCCTCGGAAAAGTGGGGAGCTTCCTCCTTTATCATCTTCCTGACGGCGTTCATGAAGACGCGCCTGCGCTCCTCCAGGGTTGGGAACGCGGCAGGGTCAATCTGGAGCTCGGTTATCGCCCTGTCCTTAATGCGAAGGAACAGCTCCTCCTCGTCACGGCTGAGCTTTGGAAGCCGTATCTCGTATATCGGCACCGGCTCACCCTTGACCTTCAGTATGCGGACGTTGCCGTATGCATCGAGAACCTCAGCCTTGCCTGCATAAGCAGCCTCTTCAGAGCGCACTGAGGAACCGAGGATGTCCTGCAGAGTTGAGGGAGGCTTGGGCTTCGGTGCCGGCTTTGGCTTCTCCACTGGCTCCTCCTTGACGAGTATTTCCTCCAGAATATCCGCCCCTGTAGGCCTCCTTTCCGCGGCTTCCTCAGGGGTCGTGGGAGTGCTAAGGATCTCCTCCAGATCTACTCCTCCCTTGCTCTGGACGAAGGGAAGCTCCTCCTCGCGTTTCTTAGTTTTATCCCCCTTCAGCATGCTCTCCAGGAGGTCATCTTCCCCGTTGAGTATTTCATCTATCCAGGAGAGGCTCTCCTTCTTCTTTTTCTTTTCATTGAACACCTCGTCGAACACCGACTCTCACCGCCCCTAAGCGCTCCACTCAACGTGGTATTTTATGTCCATGCTTCCTCCCAGGAAGATTATCCACACGGGGAAATCGAGACCTGCCTCCTTTGGAGGCTCAACGACTGGGGCGCCAACGGTTACCCCAGTCAGGAGGGTGTTGGAGAGCTGGAACATACCAGACACGCTGGGGAGCTGTTGCTCCGGCTCGGTTCTCTTAGGGGGTTCAAGTCCCTTGTACTTCCACACGAACTCCTCCATGTATTCCCTGTAGGTCATCGTGTAGTTGGGGGTGAAGTTGTACATCTTGGCCTCCTTAAAGATCACCGGCACGGAGGCGGCGAAGAAGGTGTTGAATATTCCTGCCCGGTTCGGCGCGTTGGTGAGGCGGAAGGTGACGGTTCCCTCGTACTTGAGTACCTTTACGTGGCCGTCGTTCATCGGGAACATGCTCCTCAGAGAGATTATCTTTGGTGTGTTTACGAGCTGAGGGTACATGACCCCGCAGCTGAGCATGGATATATCATCGGACACGTCTATTTTACCCCCGTGGGCGAGGCTGCCGTTGATGACGTAGTAGGTAACGTTTGTTATCTTATTGGTGTCGCCGCAGATGGACTGGTAGCCTGAGGTCTGGAGCAGGTAGGAATTGTTGTAGGGTATCCTGAAGTTCACGACAACGGTCTCATATGGCATAACCCAGAAGCCGAGGTAGTAGTTTAGGGACGTCCTGTCGAGGCGGGAGGGGTAGTGGTAGGAAGTGTCCCCCACGCGATAGGAGACCATGTACTCATCGTTGGAAAGCCTGAAAACGTGAAAGTCGTAGCGGGGATTGACTATAACGAACTTGGGGAAGGGCGCGGTGTTCACGATCGTGACGTTAAGGTCTATCATAACCTCCCCAAGAATTCCAATGTTGTTGTACGGCTTTTGGTCAGGAGTCACACCCGGGAGTTCGTAGGTCTCACCGCTAACCAGAGAAGAAGCTAACAAAAGAATGAAGAGGGTAGCCACGAGGCGCTTCATAATGACCACCTCAGGTCGCTTTCTTGGCTATGTAAAGGTACTGCTGGTTGGAGAGTATGTCCGGCACGAAGATCGACGGCACCCTGATAATGACAAGGAACTGAGAGTTCGGATCGAGGACCAGCATTCCGGACTCCTTCTCAAGATCCACGATCTCCCAGCCGTAGGCCCTGAGCTGCTCCTTGACCTCATCGCTGGCCTGTATCTTGCCCGCGGCGATGGCCTTGAGGATCTCGGTGAGATCAACGGAGTAGCTATAACTGGCGGAGGCGCTCTGGCTGGCACTCTGGCTGTTGGTGTAGGTATCACTGGTGCTTTGGCCGTCCGTTAGGGTCGAGTCACCCGGAGTATAGGTGGTAGAGTGCTCCTCACTGTACTGGGTGCTGGAGGTGGAGCTTGACGTGCTACTCTGGCTCTGAGCTTCATTTACAGAAATTATACCCGCATCTGTTGGAAGGAGCACGAGCTGGACGTAGCCCTCGTTGGCTATCTCCTTGAAGATGGCACCAGTGTCGTTCTTGGCAAATATCATTATCTTGTCCCCTGGAGCAAGGAAGGCACCGTTTATTCTGTCCCTTGGAAGGACGAGGGCAAGGTCAACGTACTCGACCTTGTAAACGTTGTACTGCATCAGCTCCCTGTAGTCCAATATTCCGCCCAAGATTGCCTTGGCATCGGCCTTGCTCACTATCCTCTTCGTGGAGTCCTTCTCAAGAATGACCTCCTGGCCAGGAATGATGTCGATCCTGTAGTAGTAATAATCTCTCCATAGCTGGAGCAGGTACGGGGCAGGATCAACGGAGTCCACCTGCTCCACGGTTTCAGCGTTCATGACCTGGGCCTCAAGGCTCTTCATTGAATCTATCACCTTGGCCCTCAGGTCATCTGGCAGGGGCATGGCAAGTATGCTCTGGAACTCAGTTTCTATTTCACGTATCTTCTCTGCCTTGGTCTGGTTGAGGACCTTCTCGTACTTAAGGCGCTCTATTCTCTGAAGGCACTCGTTGTAGGCGCTGACGGCCTGGTTGTAGGCCGCTTTAACGTCTATCGCGTTGAGTTCCTCAACAGTCTGGGCGGAGTTTATGCTGGCTATGAGCTTCTTCCTTATCTCAATCGGCTGCTGAGTACAGTTCTTGGACTCATTAACTATGTCACCGCGGAAGTAGGTGTACACTTCCCTGAGCTTCTGCTCCCTGAGGTCGTTAAGCTCCTGAGCCGCACGGTTTTGCAGGTAAACGTAAGCACCCATTGAGATGATAAGGATCACAATAATAACTATCGCAGCACCGGTCAAGATCCTCTTTCTCCGTTCTCTCTCCCTAATGCTCCCCACGTGGCGGGGCTTTTTGGGGGGCTTTTTGACGGGAGGGGCGGCAGTCTTCGGCACCTCTGGTTCCACGCTAGTTTTACCCAGCTCCCTCAGACGGCGAATCTTCGCCTCAATATCCTCGGACACGTTGAGCACCACCATCAATCGTTATCATAACCGACTTCTTGTATCGGATAGTTTTTTGAACGTCAATCTTTATTTAGGTTTCGGTGAGGGTATGGAGCGGCTAGAGATTCGCGTAGCAGAAATCCGGGGAAAATGCCCTGTTTTTCACCTCGGGGACAGGATAGTGGTCGAAGGGCCGAAGGTAAAGCTCGAGGAAACCGACGCCATATGCACCCATGCATTCGCATCGCTCCTGCCGTACATAGTTGCGCTGCGAAAGGGTATTAAGCCGAGTGAGCTAGGCCTGGGCAGGGGAGAGAAGGCATACGTTCAGTGCCTCGACCCGGGGCCGCCGTACACGGACGGCGGCACGGTAATCTTCGAGATAACGGTGGTTAGAGATGAAGGCGAGAAAGGCGTGGAGGGTGGTGAGGGAGGTAATAGATGAGGCCGACATGGTCATAGAGGTAGTGGACGCAAGGGACCCGATAGGAACAAGAAACAGAAAGCTCGAGAGGCTCGTCCAGGAAGAGGGCAAGCCACTCCTCATAGTCATGAACAAGGCGGACCTGGTTCCAAAAGAATGGGCCGAGGAGTACAAGAGAAAGAGCGAGATACCCGTGGTTTTCATCTCCGCCAGGGAGAGAAAGGGAACCGGAATACTGAGGAAGGAAATCAAAAGGCTCGCGAAGCCGCTCTTGGAGGAGAGCGAAAGGGTGAAGGTCGCGCTCATAGGCTACCCCAACGTCGGCAAGAGCACGATAATAAACACCCTGAAGGGCAAGAGGGCGGTCGGCACGGCCCCAATACCTGGTTACACAAAGGGGAAGCAGCTGATACGGCTGAGCAAGAGGATATGGCTCCTGGACAGCCCAGGAGTGGTTCCAATAGACGACTTCGACGAGCTAGTCATCAAGGGAGGCTTCCCTGCAGACAAGATAGATGAACCCGTCAAGCCGGCGTTAAAGCTCATCTCCCGCATACTTGAAACGAGACGGGAAGCGATAACCGAGAAGTTTGGCATCGAGGAGTTTGAGGGCGAGGAGGAGATCCTCAGGAAGATAGGCGAGAGAAGGGGCCTCATAAAGGCCGGCGGTGAGGTCGATCTGGAGGAGACGGCAAGATGGTTCCTCAGGGAGTGGCAGACCGGCCGTTTTACTCTTTTCGGAAAGGAGGAGAGAAGGGAGGAGGAATTTATCCGGGACTTCAAAGATGTCTTGGACGGAATTGAAAGGGACCTCCTCCTGGACCCAAGAAGGATACTCTGGAGGTACGGGGACGAGCTGAGGGGGAAGCTGGACGGCACAAAGCGCGTAGGAATAAGGGAGATAGAGGGCTTCACCGTGGGAATAGCGACGGGCTTCAAGAAGTGCGACGGCGGAACAAAGCTCCTGGAGCGGCTGACAGGCAAGCACGTCCTGGCGAGCGAGTGCTTCGGAAAGAAGTGGAAGGGTGTAGTGGCGATACTGGAGTAGCTAACCGGAGCCGGAGGAGACAAAGGCCAGACCGGCGCTTAGAACGGCCATGGCAAGACCTGGCGCCACTATCCACCACCAGTAGCCCCCGTAGAGCGCCCCCTGGTTCATGGCCTCTATCATGAAGGAGCCCCAGTTGGTGCCCGGAATCAGGCCGAAGAATCCGAACACTGAAATCAGCGCCACTATCCTGGCCAGGAGTATGGTGGAGTACCTGAGGGAGAACTCCCCGACCGGCGGGAGTATGTGCCTCCTCAGGACCCAGAGCGTGCCGGCACCCATGCTCACCGCGGCTTTGACGTACTCGTTCACCTTCTCCTTTATCGTTATCATTCTAACCGTCTTGGCGAACTTCCCAAGGGTTAGGAGGGCAACGAAGAACATGAAGAGGACGGGGTTTATCCTGACCTGCTGGCCGTAGCCCTGGGTGGAGAAGAGCCAGACGAGGACGACGAGGATTGGGAGCATCGGCAAAGCCACCAGAACCTCCAGGAGGAACGTTATGAACTCACCCAGGGCACCGCCAACGTAGCCCGAAATGAGACCTATTAGAACCCCCAGAACCACTATCAGCACCGTGGTGAAGAAGGCCAGGTAGAGGGTGTTGTTCATTCCCTTGACGAAGCCCACCCACATGTCCCTGCCGTAGGAGTCCGTGCCGAGGAGACCGTAGCAGGTTCCAAGGATTTCAACGGAAGGGGTCGCGTTTCCTGCTAAGCGAACCTCAAAGACGTACCCCCCGTTGAGGGTTGCCATACTTCCGTCGCGGGAGAACAAAAGCTCGGTCGCGGAGAAGAGGACGTATCCAGCTTCGCTGAGATTGAGAACGTCGGAAAGCGAAGAAACAACTCCCACCCGCATGTTGGTGTTGAGGCTGAGATTGCTGGAGGTGGCGATGCCCCGATAGAGGGGCACTCTGATCCCGTCCGGCCTTAAAACGCTTATCTCAACCTCCTCGCCGTAGGGAAGGCCGTAGAATCTGACGTCGCTCGGCTTATCGCGGTAGGTATGTTCGTAGGAAAACCTGTAAACCGAGGAACCGTTCGCCTCAACGAGCGACGGCTCCAGGAAGACAGTGGGAGTTCTGTCGCCGAATAGTGCGAACCACGAGGGATATGCCATTCGCGGGTTGTCCTTCCAGTAGTTGAGATTCTCCCAGTTGGCAATGTCCTCCTCGCTCACGGCTGCGTTCGAGAAGATTACGAAGAGCGCGAAGATTACGAGTATCGCAACTCCCGCTTTCCTTCCCATCTCAGCTCACCCTCGGATCGAGCAGTCCTTTTGTCAGCTCCAGCAGGAGGGAGAAGAGGAACGTTATGGTGGCTATCGACAGCGTTACGACGAAGAAGAGGCGGTAGTCGAAGCGCACGACGACGCCTATGGCCGGGACTATGGTCCTGACGAAGCTGGCCCTCAGGAGGGTTCCAAGGCCGCCGAGGCCGAAAAGGACGTCTATGACTATGTAGTCCGTGAACATCTCCACGAACTTCTGGACCGTGAAAGAACTCAGGACGATGGAAACGTTTCTGAGAACGTGCTTCCTGTATATCAGCCCCTCGGGAAGGCCCTTGGCCCTCTCGGTGAAGACGTAGGGCTTTCCAAGCTCGTTCCTCACCTCGTGGGCCACCGTGACCACGAACTCCCAGACGTAGACGAAGACCAGCGTGGTAACGGGAAGGACGAGATGCCAGAGAACGTCGAGAAAGTCCTCAAAGCCCTCTTTCGGCGGGGTGCTCCTCAGACCCGCTATCGGGAAAACGCCCAGCTCAACGGCGAAGACCGCTATCAGAACCGCCCCTATCCACCAGGAGGGCAGGCCGTTGAAGAAGCGAGCCAGGCCCTCAACCGTCCCGAGGAACCTCCCGTTTGCCAGCTTAAAACCCAGGAACAGACCCAGGAAAATCGTCAGGAGCATGGCCAGTCCCATGACGGCGAGGGTCACCTTTATGACGTGGGCGAAGTCGTACTTGGGGTTCTCGCGGTAGTAGTCAAAGCTCTTCCTGAGGAGGTCTATCCCCATGAGGAGAAGGTTGTCGGTTCGGACTCCCTTTGCCTTCGTGAGTATGCGGTGGTAGTACTGCTCGACCGTCAGTCCTTCCCGGGTGGCGTTCCTCTCAAGCTCGGCGTAAAAAGCCGGGTTGGATTCGCGGATATGGAGAACGGCCTCGTGGGTGTACTCCCAGGCTATCTTGTTGGAGCTGGCGCCGGCTACCAGAACGATCACAAGGAGAACGCCGAGGTAAACCGCCACCAGCCGGGCGAGGGTCCTGATCGGGAGTCTCATTGCTTACCTCTCCTACGCCAAAAGTTCTTCAAAGATAAAAAAATTATTAAAGGAATAGCCCATCAGATTGGCTCAGGCCTGTAGCATATGTCCTCCGGCCACCAGCACTCCCAGTCCTCCGGGAACGGGCAGCCGCCCTGGTCAAGAACTCCGCAGGGCCCGATCCAGATCTTGGTCTTGTCTCCGGGGTTCACGACCTCGAACTCCATACTTCACCCACCTCCTTTTTAATTTTTGACTCATCGGCCGAAGCCTCGCTCACCCCATGAGGGGGTGAGTAGTAATCAAGTGATTTCAACATCTTCTCGAAAATCACAGGGTGGTTTCGCTTAACCTTGACGTAAAGCCACATGGAAAGCCGTATCAGCTCTCTAATGAACTCGCAGTAATAGGGATCAGGTTTGTGAATGTCCCCCGAATACATGTAGTTTATGTAGTAACAGCCTCCCCTGCACAATGGATAGGCCCAGCAGTGGTTGCACGGTTCCCTCGGGGGATTGCGAAGTATCTTTTGTATCACCTCTGAATCAACATTGACACCCGATCTAACGTCCCCCACGACGAACTCGTCCATTCCCACGAACCTCTGACATGGGTAAAGCTTTCCGTCCGAGGATACACCAAAAAGTTTCCTGCCAGCGCCGCAAGGATAGACAAGGGCACGCCTTGAGGCGAGGATCGTGAAGTACTTCCTGAAGTGGGAGTACCTAAACATCTCCGTCTCCTCGATGTGCTCGAGTTCGTACTCGGCAATGAGCTTCAGCTGTTCCTTCAGTGGTGAGACTATCTCGCGGAAACTATCTGAGCCGATAGATGCGGGCTCAATGTGAACACTCCTAACGCCGTTTTCCACAAAAAATCTAAAAATTTCAAAATACCTGTCAATCTGCTCCGGAAGTATCGTTGCCCTCACAGTCACAGGAACACCACTGGTAAGCAGGAGCCGGAGGTTTTTCATTACAACGTCAAACGTTGGATCCCCAGTTTTCGTGGGCCTGTTATGATTCTGTATCTCCCTGGGTCCGTCCATGCTGAGAACGACGTTAAAGCGGAATCTTTTGAAGAAATCCACAACAGAAGGCGTTATCAAGTAACCGTTTGTGGTGATGCTGAAATTAACGGTCTTCCCCCGGGAGGCTGCCCTCCGCGAGAGAGTCTCGGCAATGTATCTGAGCATGCGGAAGTTCAGGAGAGGCTCACCCCCGAAGAAACCAACTGACAGTTTGGAAGACCCCCTGGAAAGCAAAAACTCAATTATGCCATCTGCATCATTTTCATCACGTATCATAAACAGCGGAATCCCGTGCTGCTGCTCATAACAATACACGCATTTAAAGTTACACGCACTCGTCAGATAGAGGGCAACGGAAGTTGGAACAACCTCGGACGATTTAGAGTCCACGCTCAAGTAAGGAGGAACCGCGCTTAAGGCCTTCAGGCCTTCTATCACCCGGTTCACATCTTGAGGGCTGATTTCAGGGTGTTTTTTCAGGAACTCACTAACGCCCTCTTCGACTCCGCGCTTTCTGATGGAATCAAGCAGTTCATAGCTCTCAGCATCTAGCCGAATAAGGTGAAGCGTCTTTGGCGAGAAAAGAATGTACTCATCGAGTACCTTGTCAAGATACAATGAACTAACAAATCCATCGCCGCCCATATACATTCACCGCGTATGGTTCTGTAACATCACAAACTTATAAGAATTACGTTGGTTGAAATTAACAGTTCGACAAATGAACTTTTGACGATAGATAAAATGTCGTAGCATACAATGGAATAAAATCATTTTGACACCAATAACCAAGTTATACGAAAGTGCACGGAGGCATTAACCAAACAAAGCTTAAAAGAGGGGACCTGGACATTCGTTATCATGAAGCTCCTGCTCACCACTTCACAGGGAATCGAGGATCTTGCAAAGGGGGAGGTTGAGAACCTGCTCTCAGGCCTTGGAGTTCCGTTTCGTGTGGAGGAGAGGCCTCTCGGCGTTGAAGGGCGGGTTCTTGCCGAGGTCGGCGAGGCCTTTTACACCGACGAGAAGGGGAAGAAGCGCGAGTTAAGCGTCCCAACCTATCTGAACGAGAGCTCAAGGCTCCTCCACCGCATAATCATGGAAATAGCGAGCGAGCGCTTTGAAGGCATAGGAGATGACGAACCTGAAAAAGCCCTCAAGAGGATCGAAGATTTTGTCTCAGAGCTTCCAGTGGAAAGGTTCGTCAAGGTTAGCGAGAGCTTCGCCGTGCGCTCATTCAGGAAGGGGGAGCACAGCGTTACGAGCGTTGACATCGCCAGAACCGTCGGAAAGGCCGTCTTCGACAGGCTCTCGCGCTTCGGAACTCCGAGGGTCAACCTCGACCACCCGGCGGTCATCTTCAGGGCCGAGCTCATCGGGGACGTCTTCTTCCTCGGGATAGACACCACCGGGGACAGCTCACTCCACAAGAGACCCTGGCGCGTTTACGACCACCCCGCTCATCTCAAGGCCAGCATCGCCAACGCGCTGATTGAGCTGGCAAAGCCAGACGGGGGTTCGTTCATAGACCCCTTCTGCGGGAGCGGGACCATTCCAATAGAGCTCGCCCTGAGGGGATACGATGGAAGGATAATCGGCCTGGAGAAGTATAGAAAACACCTGCGCGGGGCAGAGATGAACGCTTTAGCGGCGGGAGTCTCAGAGCGTATAGACTTCGTTCTCGGAGACGCAACCAGGCTGAGCGAATACGTCGAAAGCGTGGACTTCGCGGTGAGCAACCTGCCCTACGGGCTGAAGATCGGGCGGAAGGGCATGATTCCAGGCCTTTACATGGACTTCTTCTCGGAGCTTTCGAAGGTTCTGGAAAAGCGCGGCGTCTTCATAACGACGGAGAAGAGGGCGATAGAGAAGGCGATAGAAGAGAACGGCTTCGAAATCAGGCACCACCGCCTAATCGGCCACGGCGGGCTGACGGTGCACACCTACGTGGTAGAGTGAACGTCACGTCTTGAGCTTCACGTCAATGACCGCCGTCTCGTTGCCCGGATTGCTAATCATCACCTTCCATACCCCCTTGGGGAGCTCAACCACATCGTTCACCTCCCTAACGGTTCCGAAGTCCCTAAGCACGGTTCCGTCGGAGGAGACCACCTTCACCTCGACGGGGACGCTGGAGCTTATCTCGACCGTCAGGTTCGCCGGGCCTTTGAAGGGCCACCCCCTGGTCTCCCCGGGCGGGACGCTCTTTCCCCTGGCGTAAACGAAGTTGTTGTCCAGGCAAGCAGCGCTGAAAACCACCAGGACCAGTAGGAGAACCACCAGCCAGCGGAGGGGCTTCATAGCACCACCTTTAATAGTCAGAGAACAAAAACTTAAAAAAGTTTCTCAGCAGAGTATCGAACCCTCTGCCAGTACGTCGAACTCGACATTCCCAATTCCCTCAACCCAGGCCTCAACCCTGTCGCCGTGCCTCAGCGGGCCCACCCCGGCTGGAGTCCCGGTCGCTATTATATCCCCGGGCTCGAGCGTCATGACGGAGCTTATGTACTCTATCAGCTCCGGAACCTTGAAAACCATCTCGCTCGTCCTTCCGAGCTGTCTTAGCTGGCCGTTCACCTTGAGGCCTATCTCCAGGTCGTCCATCTTCAGCTCGCGCCTGTCAGCTATTCTCGGACCGACCGGGGCGAAGGTGTCGAAGCCCTTGGAGAGGCTCCAGGGAAGGCCCTTCTCCCTCGCTTCCCCCTGAAGGTCGCGGGCGGTTATGTCGAGGAGTATCGTGTAGCCGAGCACGTAGTCCATCGCCTTCTCCCTCGGCACGCGTTTCGCGCGCTTCCCGATTATCACTGCCAGCTCCACCTCGTGGTCAACCCGTTTGCTCATTCTGGGTAAAATTATAGGCTCGCCCGGGCCTATCAGCGCGCTCGGCGGCTTGAGGAAGAAGACCGGCTTTTCTGGAACGTCGCTCTCCATTTCTTTCGCGTGTTCGGCGTAGTTCTTGGCCAAAGCAACTATCTTGCTCGGCCTCAGGTCATAAAACCCGTCGCGGAATGGAAGGCGAACCATCGCCAACACCCAACAACGGTTGGGGGCATCGGTTATAAACCGCTCGAGGGAAGGGTAATAAACTCCCCAGTCCAACACCCAACGGTGAAAGCTGTGAGGCTCATAGTCCTAGAGGGAAAGGGAAGCACTCTCGTCTTTGTTCTCATAGCGGTTTTCCTGGTGCTATTCACGGTACCGCTGCTTCACGTTTTCATCAACGCCCCGGGGGGTGAGTTTCTGGCGGTAGGTTTCCTGGCCGTACTCCTTCTGCTGATGGTTCCCTTAACCCACGGCCTGCTCAGAGGGCGGAGGGAATACCGGCGCGCCAAAGGCCTTGCCAACCTGCTCGTTGCATCTGATTCGTGGATAACTTTTCCGGAGGAACTTGAATTCGAGACCGGAACGCTCGAGATGAAGGGCCACTGGGTCGGGAGCGGAAGGAACAGGCACTACCACGTGGAGAGAAAGTTTATCGCAGAGAGGCGGGACAGGGCGTCAGGGGTTTCATTTCCCAGGGCGGGTTTCAAGGCGGCCGTTTCACCGGACGGCACGGGGTTCATCAGGGCTCCAGCGGTTCGTATAACCGACGGGCCATACAAGAGCATCCTGCTGCTCTTCTTCACCGACGAGGGAGAGGTCAAGGGAAGCGGCACGGTGACGGTTGTCACTGAGGGTGATTCGGCCCAGGTAAACTTCAGGGGGGACGGAAAGTTCATCGCCGGGACGGTCTATTCCACCCTGGCGAAGGCGAAGCGCGTGAAGGTTGCCCTCAGCACGAGCGGCTTCGAGTATGAGAAGGTAATCGGGGAAGGGCAGAGCTTCGAGTTCAGGGAGAGAATGCTCCCCGAGGAGAAGGTCACGGTGGTCGGCTCCTACAACACTGTGAGCCCAAGACTCCTTGCAGGGAAGATCGGGAGGGGAACTGTCGTCCTCGGTCACGGCGAGTTCATAATCCGGGGAATTCTGGACATACGGCTGAGGCCGGACGTTAAGGCCGAGGGAACCTTCAGAGTAGAGCTGGAGGAAGAAGCCGAGGAAGAAAAGGAGTTCGAGGAGGGGTGGGGGTTCACCTGAGGGGCTCCGGAATCGCCCTATCCCACTGCTCCCTTGCCAGCTCACCGGTGTACTTGAACTTCTCTACCTTCTTTTCCGCCTCTTTGCGCTTCTTCTGGTGCTCCTTCAGGAACTCCTGAACCCTCTCAATCAGCTCGCGCTTGCACTGGCCGCAGAGCAGCTCACCGCTCTTGCAGGCGTGGTAGCGCTCCATGAGCTTCTTGTCGTCCGGCTCGAAGAATATCTCAAACCACTTGAAGACGACGCACTTCTCGGGCTGACCGCCCTTCTCACGCTGCTCCTTCGCCGTCGCCCTCCCGCCGGTTAGGGCGTACTTCCATATTTTCTTGCCAGCCTCTTCTGGGTCGTCGGTGAGGTAGACGGCAGTTTCGGGCTTGCTGGCGCTCATCTTGCCCTCAAGGCCCATCAATCCCGGAACGAACTTGGAGTGAATTGCGGCTGTCTTGTAGTAGCCGAGGCTCTCGGCGAAGTCGCGCTGGAGCCTCCAGTAGGGGTCCTGGTCTATGGCCGCTGGAATCAGACAGCGCTTCCTCTCGAAGAAGGTCGGAGCGGCCTGTATGGCAGGATAGAAGATCATTCCAATCTTGCTCTGCTCGGTGAAGCCGAACACGGCTTTCGCCATCGAGTAGTTTATCTTCTTCGCTATCGGGATTGCCATCTCGTATATCTTGGTGAACTCGCTGTCCTGGAAGATGAAGGTCTTGTCCGGATCGAAGCCGACCGCTATGATGTCCAGTATGTTGTCGTAGGCCCATCTCTTGGTATCGTCGAAGGTGAGCTTGTCCTTGAAGAGGAACTTCTCGTCGTCGGTTATCTGAATGTAGAGGTTCACGCCGAACTTCTCCTGGAGCCACTTGGTCGCGAAGAATGGTATGATGTGACCTATGTGCATCGGCCCGCTCGGGCCCCTGCCCGTGTAGAGGAAGAAGCCCTTTCCACTCTCGTAATCCGCCAAAACCTTGTCGTAGTCCCTGTGGGAGAAGAAGAACCTCCTCCTGAAGTACATCGGCAGCTCGCTCCTCGTAAGCTCCGCGGTCTTCTCAAGCAACTCGTCCGTCAGGGGACTCGTTCCGAACTCCTCTATAAGCTTCGCGTAGTCCACCATTCCCTCAACGTCCCAGGGGGTGACCTTAAAGTCGTCCATTCAAAACACCTCCATTTCCAGTGGAAACGAAACCCAGGGCTAAGCCGGGGCAGAAGAGGAAGGCTTCACCAAGGCCAAAAGCAATCACCGAGCATGGGAAGAGAAAGGAAGGAAGGGATTTAAAGTTTTCCATTCTCCCTCAGCCACTCGCCGTACTTGACGAGGGCATAAACGGCATCGACGCCGTCTTCAACTGTCTCGTAGACGGGGACGCCCTTGAGCTCGATGTTCCTGGCCATCTTGTGCGGGTAAGCCCCACCCGGAGCCACGAAGACTATCGGCTTGCCGTAAGCTTGCATTCTCTCCATGGCCTCGACGATTCCCTCGTCCAAAGCGGGGCTCTGGAAGAGAGCTATGACCACGAGGACGTCGACGTTCGGGTCTTCAAGGGCATAGCGCATTGCTATCTCGTACCTGCTCGACGGGGCGTCGCCTATGACGTCTATCGGGTTTCTGTAGCTCATGTGGTGCGGGAGCTTGCCTTCCTCGATGTCTTTCCTAAAGCGTTCGTTGGTCTCTTCGCTCAGCTCGGCGAGCTTCATTCCCCTCTCAAGCAGACCGTCACTCATCATGACTCCCGCTCCACCGCCGTTGGTGACTATCGCCACGCGGTTTCCTTTGGCCGGCTTCTGCATCGCCAGGGCTTTAGCGTAGTTGAAGAGCTGGCGCATGCTCTTGGCCGAGAGAACACCGGTCTGCTCGAAGGCGGCCTCGTATATCTTGTATGAACCCGCAAGCGAACCAGTGTGGGAAGCGGCCGCCTTGGCACCTGCCTCAGTCCTTCCAGCCTTGAGGATTATGATGGGCTTCTTGAGCGTGACCTCCTTAGCAACGTTGAAGAACTTCCTCCCGTCCTTGACGCCCTCGATGTAGCCGGTGATAACTCCAGTCTTCTCGTCCTCGCCGAGGTACGCTATGAAGTCGCTCTCGTCGAGGTCGGCCATGTTGCCGAGGCTGATGAACTTGCTCATGCCTATCTTGTGGCTGGCCGCCCAGTCGAGGATTGCCGCACCGAAGGCACCGCTCTGGCTCATGAAGGCAACCTTTCCAAAGGGCGGCCTGGCCTGTCTCTCCGGCGGGTTGAAGTTGCAGTCGAAACCGTTCTCGAGGTTGGTGACGCCGAGACAGTTCGGTCCGACGACCCTTATACCCCACTTCCTCGCGCGCCTGACGAGCTCCTCTTCAAGCTCGGCCCTTCCGGCCTCCTTAAAGCCGGCGGAGATGACGACGGCACCCTTAACGCCCTTCTCGCCGCACTCGTCGATGACGTCGGGGACAAACTTGGCAGGGACAGCTATTACCGCAACATCGACCTCGTCAGGAACGTCCTTGATGCTCCTGTAAACCGGGAACTTCCTTCCGTTGACCTCTATCTCGCCGCCCTTGACGTTCACGGCGTAGACCTTTCCGTCGTAGCGGAGCGTTATTGAGCGCATTATGGCGTTTCCAACCTTTCCGGGGACGTTCGATGCCCCGATGACAGCGACGCTCCTCGGGTAAAACAGGAAATCGAGCTTTGGCGCCTCCATCACTTCCACCTCCGAAGGTTTTTCGGGAGTCCGTATTTAAGCCTTCCTCCCCAGATGGGTACATGGAGGAAGTGGATATTTTATCCATTGGGGGTACAACGGGGAGAGGGAGTTTACATATATAAAGCTACCGCAGGAGTGGTTTCGCCTTCGGGAGAGGCAAAAGAGTTAAATTCTGGAACGTTCAAAAAACCGTAAGAACGTTAAAATTGGGTGATCCAGATGGCAAAGGTCAAGGTCATAACCGACCCAGAGGTCATAAAACTGATGCTCGAGGACACGAGGAGGAAGATACTGAGCCTGCTCCGCAACAGGGAGATGACGATTTCCCAGCTGAGCGAGATACTCGGGAAGACGCCCCAGACGATATACCACCACATCGAGAAGCTCAAGGAAGCGGGCCTGGTCGAGGTCAAGAGGACGGAGATGAAGGGCAACCTCGTGGAGAAGTACTACGGAAGAACCGCCGACGCCTTCTACATAAACCTCTACCTCGGCGACGAGGAGCTTCGCTACTTCGCGCGCTCGAGGCTCAAGACCAAGCTCGAGGTCTTCAAGGCCCTTGGCTATGAGTTCAACGACGATGAACTGCTCAACACCATGGACGAGCTTCTCAAGAAGGAGCACGAGTTCAAGACCGAGATATCGAAGGAGATAGAGGGGAACGAAGAGGCCCTCAAGGACTTCTCCAACGAGGATATAATCCACGCGATAGAGTGGCTCGCGATGGCCAGAATGGGCCGTGATGAAGAGGCGATAGAGCTACTCAGAAAGCTCGGGAAAATTCTTAAAAAATAAAGCCCAAAGGGAAGCGATGAGATATGGCGAAGGGAATAAGGTTGCTGGTCCTTGACGTGCTCAAGCCGCACCAGCCGATGGTGACAGAGCTGGCGCTCGGACTCAGCGAGCTCGAGGGAGTCGACGGCGTCAACATAACCCTCGTGGAGATAGACAAGGAAACAGAAAACGTCAAGATAACGATGGTCGGCGACAACCTCGACTACGACGAGATAGTCAGAACCATCGAGGAGTTTGGGGGAGTGGTCCACAGCATAGACATGGTCGCGGCGGGCAAGAAGATAGTGGAGGAGGGCGAAACCCCCCAGGACAAGCTGGAGGAGTACTGAGTGAGGGAAGTCCTCATAATCACCGAGCCCGAAAAGGTGAAGATCCTCTCAGAGGAGACGCGCTTCAGGATACTCCAGCTCCTCAGGCAGAGGCCGATGACAATAAACGAACTCAGTGAAGCTCTCAACAAGGACAGGACAACGGTTTACAGGCACGTCAAGACCCTTGAAAAGGCAGGGGTGGTGGAAGAGCTGGAGGCCCACGGGAACGAGAGGGTCTACTCAAGAACCGCCAGACTGTTCCTCATAAAGGCAGACCCTGACGAGAGCGTGGAGCAGTTCAGGCAGGCATACCTCCAGGTGGAGGTCGAGAAGCTCGTCAGACTGCTCGAGAAGACAGGCTTCAGGGTAAAGAACCGTGATGAGCTAGTGAGGCTCGCGAAGGATGTCCTCAATGAGATAGAGGTGAACTCCCAGCCGATTCTCAAGAGAATATCCCAGGCTGAGATAGAGCTGACCGAGATAGAACTCTTCCACCTCCTCAACATGCTGGTCTTCCTCCAGAGCTGCGAGCTGTGCGAGAAGGCAAAGCGCGTCAAGAATCTCATCGAACTCTAACTTTTTTCCCACTATTGAAACACGACGTTCCATTTTCAACACTTAATCCCATGTTCTTTTACGTCCTTTAATGAACATTAATGATAAAACTTAAATATTTCACCGCGAGTGATATAATATGGGCACGTGCCCAAATAGATACGTGGGGGATTGCCATGAACAGGGGTATATTGGCGGCACTGGTGATAGCCCTGGTTGTCTTAAGCGTCTCTGCTGTCCCTGCAAAGGCCGAGACCCTTGAAAACGGCGGCGTCATAATGCAGGCCTTCTACTGGGACGTCCCAGGTGGAGGAATCTGGTGGGACACCATAGCCCAGAAGATACCAGACTGGGCGAGCGCAGGAATTTCGGCAATATGGATTCCCCCCGCGAGCAAGGGCATGAGCGGCGGCTATTCCATGGGCTACGACCCCTACGACTACTTCGACCTCGGCGAGTACTACCAGAAGGGAACCGTTGAGACCCGCTTCGGCTCAAAGGCCGAGCTGGTGAACATGATAAACACCGCCCACGCCTACAACATGAAGGTCATAGCCGACATAGTCATCAACCACCGCGCCGGCGGAGACCTGGAGTGGAACCCCTTCGTGAACGACTACACCTGGACCGACTTCTCAAAGGTTGCCTCCGGCAAGTACACCGCCAACTACCTCGACTTCCACCCGAACGAGCTTCACGCGGGCGATTCCGGAACCTTTGGCGGCTATCCGGACATATGCCACGACAAGAGCTGGGACCAGTACTGGCTCTGGGCCAGCCAGGAGAGCTACGCGGCCTACCTCAGGAGCATCGGCGTTGATGCCTGGCGCTTCGACTACGTGAAGGGCTACGGCGCTTGGGTGGTCAAGGACTGGCTCAGCTGGTGGGGCGGCTGGGCGGTAGGAGAGTACTGGGACACCAACGTCGACGCCCTCCTGAGCTGGGCCTACGACAGCGGCGCCAAGGTCTTTGACTTCCCGCTTTACTACAAGATGGACGAGGCCTTCGATAACAACAACATCCCCGCGCTGGTAGATGCCCTCAGGAACGGTGGGACGGTTGTAAGCCGCGATCCCTTCAAGGCCGTTACCTTCGTCGCCAACCACGACACCGACATAATCTGGAACAAGTACCCGGCCTACGCGTTCATTCTCACCTACGAGGGACAGCCGACAATATTCTACCGCGACTATGAAGAGTGGCTCAACAAGGACAGGCTTAAGAACCTCATCTGGATACACGACCACCTTGCGGGAGGGAGCACCGACATAGTCTACTACGACAGCGACGAGCTGATCTTTGTCAGAAACGGCTACGGGGACAAGCCAGGACTGATAACCTACATCAACCTCGGCTCAAGCAAAGCCGGAAGGTGGGTCTACGTTCCGAAGTTCGCCGGCTCCTGCATACACGAGTACACCGGCAACCTCGGGGGCTGGGTTGACAAGTACGTCTCCTCCAGCGGCTGGGTCTACCTCGAGGCCCCGGCCCACGACCCGGCCAACGGCTACTACGGCTACTCCGTCTGGAGCTACTGTGGGGTGGGCTGAGCTCCTCCACCCGTTTCCATTCTTCCAGCTTCCTGTTTACGGCGACACCTGAGTGGCTCCCTTTCTCGCGAATCCTGGCCATAGAAACTCAAAAATCCCGCTGAGAAGCCAGGCCGTGAAGAACATTACCGTCCCCTTGGAGACCCCATGGACGCTCCCCCCAAGGAGCAGGTACTCCGCCCCAACGAGAACCACCAAAGCAGTATACAGAAGGACGTTCCGGAGTAAAAAGGCCAGCTCCAGTTTCCCGTTCCGGAACTCCCAGGCGCGGGGGAGGAGGGCACCCGCAACCCAGAGAAGGACCAGAACGAGCATTGTCTCGGGGGAGAATCCCCCGACCGCGAGGACAGCGACTGCAAGGACAACGGCCGGAACCGAAATGGCAACTCGAACCGCGTTTTCGGAGACCATTTTCACCACCTGCAGCCACTCCAATCAGGACTGCCATCAAAAGACGCTACTTCAAGCACTTCACCTTCCCAAGTCTCAACAGGTGTAAAATTAAAGTCCTTAAAAGTTTTCCCCATTCAAATAGTAAATCACGAACTGAGAGCAAAAAAGATTTTAACAGTCAAAACACAATCCAATTTGACGAAAACAAGTTGAGTAAAAGAGATCCACACAAAACACCCAAAGGCGTTGAAAAACCAAACTCAGAACTCCACCACCCACCTGACCGCGTGCGGGACTTTTTCCGCAACCTCCAGTGCGGTGAAGTTCTCGCCGAGCCCTTCCTTCACCATGTCTCCTGCAAGGCCGTTGAGAAAGGCTCCAGCGGAAGCGGCCCTTAATGGTGCGTTGCCGAGGGCGAGTAGAGCGCCGACGAGGCCCGCCAAGATGTCCCCGGTCCCGCCGGTGGTCATGCCCCTGTTCCCAGTTCTGTTGTACTTCCATGCCGTTCCATCGCTGATGACGTCGTAGGCACCTTTGAGCAGGATAACGCCGCCAACCTCGCCGGCCTTCTCCTTCACGAGCTCTGCCTTTTCCTGGAAGGAACCCTCAGGCTTCACGCCAAAGAGAACCTTGAACTCGCCACCGTGGGGCGTTAGGACGAAGGTCTTGTCCTTGAGAACGCTCAAGTCCCCGGCTATGGCCTTCAGGCCGTCCGCATCAATCACCATCGGCTTTTCGCAGCGCCTAACGAACCTCCTCACGAACTCCTTCGTCTCCTCCGTGAGACCGATTCCCGGGCCGATGACGACGGCGTCGACCTTTTCGGCTATGCCCAGAAGTTCTTCAACGTGCCCCGGCGAGAAGTTCTTCCCTTCGACCGGCCTGAGGATCAGGTCGGGGTCGGCTATGCGCCTCGCCGGATACTCGGGCATGGCCAGGTAAACCAGGTCCACGAGATAAGATGCCGCCCTTGCCGCAAGGTAGGGCGCGCCGTAGTAGTCCCCGCTCCCGCCTATGACGAGTAGCTTTCCGTTCTGACCCTTGTGCTCGCCCCGCTTTTTCAGCGCGAACTTCGCATCACCGGGCCCGACGAGGTGGTAAAGCTCCTTCGGATAGCCTATCTTAACCACAACGCGCTCGAAGTCCTCATACTCCTCCTTGTCCCACTGGAAGGTCACCGCGAAGTCGGCCTTAACTTGAACCTGTGAAGGATAGCCGCTCGGGAGGTCAACGCTGACTATCTTGGCCCTTCCGGCGTACTCGTTTATCTTCTCGATGGCCGAGCGGATCGGCTCGCGCGGCTCGCCCCTCGTGCCGGCTCCGAGGAGGGCGTCAACGATGACGTCAAAACCGCTGAGGTCGAGGGACCTTATGTAGGTGGAATCCTTGAGAACCCGGATTTTCACGAAGTCCAGGCCCTTGAGTATCTCCCAGTTGTGCCTTGCCTCCTCGCTCCTTATCTTGACCTCGTCCCCAACGAGGAAGAGCGTGACATCGTTCTCGAAGCTGAGGTGTCTCGCGGTAACGAAGCCGTCGCCGCCGTTGTTCCCAGTCCCGGAAAAGACTGCAATTTTGAGCCCCTTTCCAAAGCGCTCTTCAATCGTCCTGGCAACGCCAGCCCCGGCGTTCTCCATGAGCTGGTAAGGGGTTATGCCGAGCCACTTCGCGTTGATATCCCAGATGTAGACATCTTCGATGCGCATGAGTATCACCGGAATGGGTTGATGAAAGTTGATAAAAACTTCACGCTAGGCCTTCAAGGCCCGCCGGTAGGTCTCTTCAGAATAAAGCACCAGGTAAACCCTCTCCACGCTCTTCGCTTCCTTCGAGAACTCCTCCACGGTCTCCCTGAACGTCCTCACGACCTCCTCAAGCGGACAGCCGTAGATGCCAGAGCTTACGGCCGGAAAGGCTATGGTTTTGACACCGAGCTCGTCGGCCTTTTTCAGCGCCCCGAGAATTGCTTTTCTAAGCTTTTCTTTCCTCTCCTCGTTCCAGATACCGCCGCAGTATGGCCCGACCGTGTGAATGACGTGCCTGATTCCGTATCGCTCCAGCCTCAGGGCAGGGGTTACAACAACCTCACCATGCTCAATCGAGCTTTTTCCGAGCTGCTCGCGCATGGCCTCCTTGCTTATCCTGATGTACTCGGCAACGTTTCCAGCGGCGGCCCTGGCTATCACGTAGGCGACACCACCGCCGTGCTCAAGGTATTTGTTGGCGGCGTTGACTATGGCCTCGGCAGGGAAGCGGGTGATGTCCCCGCGGACGATCTCGAAGGATAACATCCCAATCACCGTCCAACCGATTACTCACGACAGATTTTAACGGTTGCGCGAGTTATTACTCTGGAAACTTTTTATGACGTACAACTTAAAACAGTAACAGTTAAATATGGGCAAAACCCATGAACGATGGTGGTGGAATGAGGGCTTTTGAGGCACTGGGGGAAACCCTTACGGCGATATCAAAAGACAAAAAGCTGTGGAGGTATCCAGTCATAGCATCAGGGATGGCCGGGGTACTTATTGGCCTATCCGACCACGTTCTCAACCGGAACATCTGGATCGCAATTCTCATCGCCCTGTCGAGTCTCCTGCTCCAGCTCACGGTGGTGTACTATCCCACCAGGGCCTTCTACTACCACCAAAAGAAGACACCCTTCGAGGAGTCGGCCCTCGTGATGGAATCGATAACCGGGGGGATAAAGGTCCTCCTGGTGAGCATTGTTTACGGACTTGTAGTCCTCATAGTCGGCGGGCTCTTCCTCCTTCCAGCGATACTGGCGTACTACATCCTCTCAGGAACGGCGAGGTATGTCCTGGCGGGACTCCTTGGCCTGCCCCCGGCGATCCTCCTTATGGGAGTAATCGCCATGATGATTCCTGCGTACGTATGGACCAGGGATTTCGGAGAGGGGTTGGGGGTTATAGGTGTCGCGCTGGACAACGCCAAAGAGGCCTTCGTCTTTGGAGCCCTAATGGCAGCGGTGAGTGTTGGCCTCTGGGGAGCAGCACAGGGGCTTGTTTTCATTTCATCTCTCGTTGCAGGAGGCATCACTGGAGCCCTGCTCGCGGGTCTGCTCGACGGATTAATAACGGGCCTGTCAAGCGTAATCTCCGGTGTCGCCGGGGCGGCCATGTACCGGAAGCTCAGGGTATGGGTGGAAAAGGAAAGACCTGTCCGGGTCGATCCCGACTGGCTGGCGAGCCTCTGAGCTAAGCCAGCTTTTCTATCGTTTTTTCAGCCTCATCAATTATCTTCTCCTCGTCAAGGGTGAGAACTTCACGGTCCAGCATCAGAATCTTTCCGTCGACTATCGTCGTCTCCACGTCATTGCCACTGGCAGAGTAAACGAGGTGACTGATTACATTGTTGATAGGCCTCAGGTGGGGCCGGTTGAAGTCGATGATTGCTATGTCCGCCAGGTAGCCCTCCTTTATCACACCGGCCTTGAGGCGTAGTGCCTTTGCACCGTTGAGGGTTGCCATCCTGAATACCGTCTTTGCATCGGCAACCGTCGGGTCGAGGTTGTGGACCTTGTGGAGCAAAGCCGCTAACTTCATCTCGTCGAGCATGTCGAGGTTGTTGTTGCTTGCACTTCCATCGGTGCCGAGGCCGACGTTTACGCCCGCGTTGATGAGTTTCTGGAGGGGCATAACCCCGCTCGCGAGCTTCATGTTGCTGGCCGGGTTGTGAGCCACTGTAACGCCGTTCCTCGCGAGAATCTGTATATCCCTGCTGTCGAGCCAGACGCCGTGCGCTATTATCACGTCGTTTCCAAGGAAGCCAACCTCATCGAGCAGAACGACGGGGCTCTTGCCGTAGCGCTCGGTTATCTGGCCTATCTCAGCCATCGTCTCGCTCACGTGGATCGTTATCAGCTTCCCGTGCTCGTTTGCCAGCTTCCTTACTTCCTTCAGCAGGGCTATCGAGCAGGTGTAGGGCGCGTGGGGCCCGAAGACGAAGTGAACGCGCTCCGAGTTGAGCTTCTCGATGAACTCCATCGTGCGGAGGGCCTCTTTTATCTCCTTCTCGGTCTTCTCGGGGTCGCCGAGGTCTATCATTCCATAGGAAAGGTAGCCCCTCAGCCCCGACTCCGCGACGACCTCGGCAACCGCGTCCATTTGAAAATACATGTCAAGAAAAGTCGTCGTTCCTGTCTTAATCATCTCAAGCGCACCCAGATAGGCACCGGCCTTGGTGTACTCGCGAGTTAGCTTCGCCTCCCTCGGCCAGATGTGGTTCTGGAGCCAGTCCATGAGGGGTAAATCGTCAGCCAGGCCGCGGAAGAGGCCCATCGGCGAGTGTGTGTGAAGATTTATGAAGCCGGGAGAAACGACTTTTCCCTTGGCGTCGATGACCGTGTCAGCGGGCTCGTTTATTTCCTTGGCAACCTTGACGATTCTGTTTCCCTCGATGAGAACATCAGCCTTTACGACCTCAAAGCTCTCGCCGTAGATAACGTGACCGTTCTTGATGAGAACGCTCATGAGCATCACCCCATTTTAAAGGGTTGTGTTTCCGGTGGAAGTTAAAAAGGTGTCGGAGAAGAGAAAAGCCTCAAATGGGAACCCAGAGGCTCCAGGAGTATGGGTCGAACTCGTTGTAGTGGTCCCAGATGCTCGCGTAGCCGCTCTCGACGAGCCACTCATTGACGTTCAGGGCGTAGCCATAGTACCAGAAGGGGAGGTAAACCACCGCGACCACGCGGCCGTAGCGGTCGGTTTCATAGATGTCATCGACGTCAAGGTAGACGTAGCGGCCGTACGTATCGAGGAGCCACTCCAAAGCTGCCTTCGATTCCTTGCCCTCATCGGTGTATATCTCGGGCGCATTTATGTCGGCGAAGCGGACCTTGAAGGTTTCCCCGGCTTTGTAGCCGTAGTAGGAGTGGAACCACACGGTGTCGCCATCGACGACCTCAGTGACGTAGCCGTAGGCCTGAAACTCGTAGGCGCTGGCAACGGGCAACAGGAGGACAGATAGCATGGCGAGAACAAAGAGCATCCTTCGGGTCACGGCACTCACCGAAGAAGGTAGGTGGTAGGACTTTTAAAATTTACCGAAAGAAGTCAAAAGCACAGGAAACAGAAAACAAAAATAACATTTCTACGTCACTCAGACGAACATGCTCTTCAGCACGTCGGCGCAGCCGCACTTCCTCTCCTCGGGAATCCTAGGAATGGCCTTCTTAAGCAACTCCTGAACCTTGTAGTTGTTCTCGGCCATAACCTTGAGGACTTCCTGCGCATCAACAGGTTTGTCGGCCCAGACGTCGTAGTCGGTGACGGTCGCTATGTTGGCGTAGCACATGCCCAGCTCGCGCGCGAGGTTTATCTCGGGGACGAGCGTCATTCCTATTATGTGGGCGTACTGCCTGAACATGAAGCTCTCGGCGCGGGTTGAAAAGCGCGGCCCCTCGATGCAGACGTAGGTGCCCTTCTCGTGAACCGGGAAGCCGAGCTCCTTGGCAGTTTCGTAGAAAATCCTCCTCATCTCGGGACAGAAGGGGTCAGCCATGCTCACGTGGGCAACGCGCGGGCCGTTGTAGAAGGTGTAGTCCCTCTTCTTGGTGAAGTCTATGAACTGGTCGGTTATGACGATGTCACCGGGCTTGTACTCCTCGCGGAGCGAGCCGACGGCGGTAACGCCTATAACGCGCTCGACGCCGAGCTCCTTAAGGGCCCAGATGTTCGCGCGGTAGGGAACCTCGTGCGGTGGGAACTCGTGGTGCTTGCCGTGGCGCGGTATGAAAGCTACCTCGACGCCCCCTATCTCCCCGATTTCCACTGGAGCCGAAGGCCTGCCGTAGGGGGTGTGGACCTTGACCGTCTCCCTCGGCTCGAAGACTCCGTAGACACCGGAGCCACCTATTATCCCAATCCTCGGCATGGTCATCACCGTGTTAAATGCTCGCTCCACTCATATAAGGGTTGCCGTTCCAGTGGAAATGGAGCCCCTATCCGCGCCCCCGGGAGATCAAGAGCAGGCTTAACAGGGGCAGTGACCCATACCAGAGGACAAGCCACGGCACGAAAACGAGCGCCGTGGAAAGGTAAACCCCACCCAGGAGAACGCTTGGGAACTCCAGGAAAAGGGCAATGACCACGTAAGCCGTTAGGAGGGGCTTTAGAGGCAGGCGATTGCCGGCAACGCCGGTGGTAATTTCCCAAAGGGCCATGAGGACTATGTAACCCCACCACGCGACGGCCGGCAGTTTTTCAAAGATCCAGAAGTTGTACATAACCGTCAGAAAGAGCGGGTAAGCGAAGGCAAAGACCCTGAGGAAAAGCCTCAAAAAGAGTAGAAGGCGGAGAGAGTACCTCATATCTCACCACCTCCGGAATAGACCGAGTAGAGGCACAAAAGAATAACATCACACAGCATGAAGGGAAGGGTCGGGCGCTCCATGGTTTCACCACGAGAGTTTTTGCGCTCTTGGGATAAAAGCTCTTCTAACAGGTTCAAAACGCTTGTCCACCAATTAGGGCTTTTCCATCAAAAGAGCATAACGGCCTTCCGCGCAGGCAACATCGGCTCTGATTTCAAAAACCCTTCCGAGGAACTGGCAAAACTTTAATAACCTTTGGGAACTAAATACTTCGGGGGTGGTGAGATGGAGAACGGAAGGCCCGTCAAGCTCGTCTTACCTGAGGTCAAAAACCCCATCTTCATAGAGGGCTACCCCGGGATTGGCTTGGTCGGCCACATAGCCGGCAACTTCCTGGCTAAGGAGCTCGGAATGGAGATGATAGGCTACGTGGAAAGCCCGTTCATACCACCGATGACGATAGTTCTCGAGGGAAAGCCCAACCCACCGCTCAGGTTTTACGGGAAGGACAACGTCATCGTAGCTGTTGCGGACATCTACGTCCCCCCAACCCTCGTGAACGAGATAGCGAAGGAGCTGGTGAACTACCTGAAGGAGATGAAAGCCGAGAAGGTGTTCTCGATCGGCGGAATTGGGATAGGCTTCTTCAAGGAGAAGATGGAGGTCTGGGGCGTTGGGGCAAGGGCGGAGCTGAACAGGGAGCTTGAGGGGGCAGGGGCAAAGATACTCCAGTACGGCTCTATAATGGGCATGAGCGGAAGGCTCCTCTGGGAGGCGAGCAGGGGCGGCCTTGATGCCTACGTTCTGCTCGGTGAGACATTCGGCGACAGGCCCGACCCGAGGGCAGCTGCCAACGTCATCGAGGTTCTGAAGAAGCTGGCCCCAATAGAGGTATCGACTGAGCCGCTCATCAAGGAGGCCGAGATGATCGAGGAGCAGCTCAGGAAGATGCACGAGCAGATGGAGCAGGCGAGGAGGAAGGAGATGAAGCAGTACGAGAGCATCTACCTGTGAGGTGGTAGCATGGAGGCAGTGATCTTAGCTGGAATCGCGAGGAGGGTTCTCGATGAACTCCTCAGGAACCCCTACCGAACGATAGAGCTGAGGAGCGCGAGGAACGTGATGGCAGTCGAGGCGGCCCTACGCGAGGCGATGAGGCTCTTCCTGACCTACGACCCCTTCGAGGACGTTTCCACTGGAACGGAAGGCCTGCTGGCCGAGCTTATGGAAGCTAAGTATCTGGAGACGAGGATTCCATGGGAGGAGAGCGACGAGAGGGAGGTAACGATATGCAGGGCAAAGGTTAAGCTCGTAGGCCTTGGGCGTGTGGTGAAAGTCGAGAGGAGAAAGGGGGTTATGCTCGCGAGGGTCAGGGAGCTGTTTCCCCACGAGATGGACATAGGCTAAAACAGGGTCTTCTGCCTTCCCCTGCCGAGCTTTTCCTTCTTCGGCGGCTCGACCTTTCTGAACTCCAGCCCCTCCTTTTCAAGGAGCTTTTTCGCGCCAGAGGTTAGGGACGGGGCAACCAGAATCCCCCTAACTTTTCCATGCTCCCTCTCCAGCGCCTCCACGTAGCGCTTCAGCTGGCTGACGGCATGCAAATCCGCCTTCCTGCGCTTCAGCTCGAGGACGACGAGGTTTCCCCTGCCGTCCTTCCCGAGGATATCCACTATTCCATGGCCGATCTGTTTCTCACGGAAGAGCGGCTTGAAGCCGGGCTCAATGAGCTCCGGGTTCCTGAATATCATCTCCGCCATCTCGGCCTCGCTCCCGGTCAAGGCCAGCTCCTCGTAGTCCTCCGCGTTGAAGAGCGAAGCCAGGTAGACCTCCTCAAGCTCGACCTCCAGGATCTCCTTCGGCTTCCTCCTCACCGAGCGGAGAACAACTAGCCCTTCCCGCACCTCCACCGTAACGAAGCTCCCTGGCGGCTGCCAGTTCACGGGCTCGCGCTTCTTGCTCTGGTGAACGAGAAATGCACCGTCGGGCTTGACCAGTATCACCCTGTCGCCGGAGCCGAGCTCGCTCTTCGCCCGGCCGTCGTAGTGAACCCTGCAGCGGGCGAATATGGTGAGCACGGCCTCCTTGGAGAGGGCGGAATCGATCAATGTGAGAAGCTCCTCTCGGGAAGGATTCTGAATCGCCTCAACCTTGGGCATGGAGTTGGGTAAAGAAGAGGGGTTAAAAAGCTAACTCAGTCCTCGACGCCCCTGTCGGTGATGCGGAATATAGCCTCTCCCTCGGGCAGGTGCGGGCTGTCGATCAGGCGAGCAACCCTCTTTCCGGCCTTGCCCTTCCTCAGGTAGATTCTCAGCGTCGCGCTGTGGGCCAAGATGTGACCGCCGACAGGCCTCGTCGGGTCGCCGAAGAAGGCATCTGGCTTGGCCTGAACCTGGTTGGTAACGAAGACGGCTATGTCGTAGAGGTCCGCTATCCTGTGCAGGTCGGCGAGGTGCTTGGCCAGCTTCTGCTGCCTCTCCGCCAGCGTTCCCCTGCCGACGTACTCGCTCCTGAAGTGGGCCATCAGGGAATCGACGACAAGGAGCTTGACCGGCCTGTCCGTCTCGGCCTTCTCCTTGATTATCTCCTCCGCCCTCTCGACGAGGAGCATCTGGTGGTTGCTGTTGAAGGCTCTAGCCACGTAGATGTTCTTGAGGGTCTCGTCGGGATCGAGGCCGCGGTTTTCAGCTATCTGCCTTATTCTCTCGGGCCTGAAGGTGTTCTCGGTATCGATCCAGATCACCGAGCCGCCAAGACCGCCCTCCTCGGGCGGAAGCTGAACCATCACCGCCAGCGTGTGGGCCAGCTGGGTCTTTCCAGAACCAAACTCTCCGAAGACCTCAGTTATGGCCTGGGTCTCAATACCACCCCCCAGGAGCTTGTCGAGGCTCTTGCTTCCAGTGGAGATCCTGCCTATGGTTTTTCGCTTCTCCATGTACTCGTCAGCGCGCATGAAGGTTCCTATGTTGGCGGCCTCTCTCGCGGCCTGGATTATCTTGAGCGCGGCACCCTCGCTTATTCCCGCTATCTCCTTGAGCTCCATGGGGGAGGCAACGGCTATGGCCTCGATGCTGTCGTAGCCCGCCTCGCGGAGCTTTTCAGCGGTGGCCGGCCCAACGCCCGGCAGGTCCTCAAGGGTCTTTATTTCCTTCTCCTTCTTTTTCTTGGTTGAGCTTGAAGCGGACTCCTCAACGACCTCGAGCTCCTCGAACTCCTCGAGCTCTTTTATTTCATCTTCGGCCTTCTTCTTCCTCGCCATGAACATCACCCAACACTGCTACCTTCCATAGGGGTAAAAATTCGAAGGGTTATATACTTTTCTTCGGATTCACACCCCCTCCACCCGCGGGCCTAATGACTACCAGCTTGGCCCCCTCAGGGATTCTCTCATCAAGAGGCGGGTTAAGAACAGGCTTGTCCGTGTAGTAACCCAATAAGAAGTAGCCATTCTCTTCATGGAGCTTCCGAAGAGCCTCAATGTACGTTGAACCCCAGAGGTCCCGCCGGAGGAGCACCGAGATGTCGTAGCGGCCGAGGGAGGTGGTAAGGTCATCTATAACGTCCACTACCTCGGGCTCAAACACCGAGCTCGCGAGAAGCCTTCCGGCGAAGCTCCTGCTCAGTATCACCCTGTCGGCCCCGGCCTGCTTCAGCAGCTCGACGCTCTCGGCCTTGAGGGCCTCCACGAGAACCCTGGCCCTTGACATGCGCTTTATCATGAGCGTTGAGAAGACGGACTTGGAGTCGTCTTCGAGGGCAAGGATCACGTGGGAAGCCTCCCTGATGTGGGCCCTCTCCAGGGTCTCCGGATTCGTGGGGTCCCCTATGAGAACCTCCACTTCCTCTGGAAGCTCAATCCCCTTGCGCTCTTCCTCGTTGGGGAACACCACCACTATGGGCTTAGGCTCGGCATCTCCACTGGAAATGGCAGAGATGAGCTCGTTCACGCAGCTCGGCACGCTGCTACCCTGGCCTATGATAACGTAATGACCCGAATACTTAACGCGGTGCATACCCATCATCCTCCTGAGGGAAGACGAAATGAAGTACTCGGCCAGAATCGACACGAGGGCGGTGAAAGTTGAGATTCCCGCCACTGCAGCCACCATTGCCACGGCCCTGCCCGCGGAGGTCTGGGGTGTCACGTCGCCGTAGCCAATCGTCGCCATCGTGATGACGGCCCAGTAGAAGGCCGTGTAGAAGTCCAAACCCTCGAAGTAGGCGAACAGGGAGGCGAAAAGCAGGGCCAGCAGGAGTACGGCCATCGCTA
Source organism: Thermococcus sp. MV11 (assembly GCF_012027285.1). Lineage (NCBI taxonomy): Archaea > Methanobacteriati > Methanobacteriota > Thermococci > Thermococcales > Thermococcaceae > Thermococcus > Thermococcus sp. MV11. The sequence goes on along the minus strand of NZ_SNUD01000003.1, from coordinate 264,610 downwards.
TCTGGAGGAGTCTGTTCCGGCCGATCTTGATTTTCACCTTCAGCAGCTTCCTTACAAGTGGAACCGGAATCATGTTATACCTTACGAGGGGGATTTTAAAAACCTATCACCAATGCCCCCCAAGGTTCATCAATGGAACATTTTTTCCAGTGGAAACAGAGGTCTTTTTCGATGGCCATCTGAAAGACCCCCCAGAGTTTCATTTCCACTGGAGCTCAGTTTTGCAGATGGACGGATTTTCGCGGCTAGAAAGATGAAAGGAGTGTTTATAAACAATCTTTCGAACATCAAATAAGCAGATTTAAAAACAAGCTCTGAGTTTTGTAGTCTTTCGTTCATTACTATTCAGAGATTTGGGGATTTTATGAACATTGTTCATGAAAATGTATAAATACCAAAAGTTCAAAAGAAAACGGGAGAGTTTCACCAAAAAGACAAAAAATTATGGGAGTAGCCAAAACCTGGCTCCAGTGGAAATAAAACTCCCAGGGGGTATTGAAGTGTTTAACTTTTCTAAATTGCAAAACACTTTTGTTTACTACAAATGTCTAAAACAGTCCACCAATGTCCGCATTTTAATGTTCATTTAAGTTCATTCACCTTTCAGTGGAAATGATCGTTTGATTTCATCTGAACATTTACAAACCTAAAATTCCGCTGTACATTTATGGGCGCTTAACCCCTTTGCTTCCTGTGGAGAACGAAGGCTCGGGTTTGCCTGTGCCGTTTCAAGTGCAAAGTTAATTAACCTACATCGCATAGTATTCTTCGGTGGTTTCCATGGACGACATCGAGGTTCAGGTTCTTGAGTGGCTTCGGGAGGGTGACGACACTGCCCAGGACATAGTGGATCTCCCCTGGTCCGTCAGGGAAGTTCAACCTGGGACTTATCTGGCCGAACACCCGAGAATGCCGTTCTCTCTCCTTGTGGTGTTCTCAGAGGGCTTTGTCCACCTACTAGTGCCTATGGGTCTCGAGACATTCTCCATGTCCAACAACGAGAAGTTGAGGGTGTATCATACCCTCCTTCGTCTCAACGACCAGGTGAACCTGATGAAGTTCACCCTCTCAGGAATGGACGATGACGTCTATCTTCGCGTGGATCTTGACAAGAAGACTCTTGGCAAGGACGAGTTCAACGATGCGCTCACGGCTTTGCTAATAGGCCTTATGTCCGCGGTATCAGCCATGGGGCTGGAAGAGGCCTTCGAAAGAGAAATCTTTGACCGCATCGTTGGAATGGTTCTTGAGAGGGTTGAGCGCGGCGCCAGCAGGGACGAACTTATGAGGTTCCTGACCGTCAAGGTCGGTATGAGCGTTGAGGACGCAAAAAACCTGCTCAACGAGGTGTTCGCGGCCAAGAAAGAAATTGAAGAGCAGGGTAAGGACGTTGGGTACTTCTGATTTACTTCGGTTTTCTTTTCACTCTTCTAGTCGATGTATCGGTATCAATGTATCCGTTTTTAGAATCTTGTAGTCCGGGATTAGAATCTCTTACTACCGGCATGTTTATAAACTCTTTCTCATTTAGAACCTTGAGGTGATTTGTGTGACTGATATTGAAACGCAGGTTCTTGAGTGGCTCAGGACGGGCAGAGAAGATGCCGCCGACATAGTTGATCTCCCATGGGAGGTCAAGGCGGTTGGAGAGTCCGTGTACGTTGCCGAGCATCCCAAGATGCCTTTCACCCTCGTGGTCATGTTCTCCGACGAGTTTGTTCACCTTGTGATCCCCACGAGCCTTGAAACCTACGGCCTGGGCGATGAGGATAGGCTCTACGTTTACCACACCCTCCTTGAGCTGAACGATAGGATATACATGATGAAGTTCAGCCTTGGGAGGCCCAACGACGTTGTTAACATCCGTGTTGACCTCGACAAGAAGACCCTTGGCAAGGAGGAATTCAACGACGCCCTAACCGCCCTGGCGATTGGCCTTCTCTCGGGAGTTTCCGCCCTCGGACTCGAGGAGGAGTTCGTTGAGAGAATATTCGACCGCATCGTCGTCATGCTCCTTGAGAGGATTCAGAAGGGCTACACCTACGAGCAGCTCATGGAGTTCCTCACCATCAAGGTCGGGCTTGAAGAGAAGGACGCCAAAGAGCTTCTCGACGCCGTCCTTGAATCTGTGGAAGAAGAGCCTGCCGGGGAAGATGGTTGATCTGGCCCTCTTTTCTCTGGTCATCTCTTCTATTTTCTGGTTGGCTTTTTACATTCCCCTGTTCAACAACGCATATAAACCCCCGACTCCGAGTATCTATGCTTTCCTCTGCATCCAGTGCTTCCTTTGGAGGCAGTGTATAGCGTTCAATTTGGAACATGGTATCTTGACAAATATCCAGAATTAGCGCCTAAAAATGTTCATCTGGCGATAATGTCCTGCTTAATTTGCGCTATAATCTGGGGTCGCCCTGGATTTCCAGTGGAATGGGTGGTGCTCATGGACGACAACTACCTCGATTCGATCTTCGAGAAGTATCTCCACGCCAAGAAGATATTCAAGAACAAGGAAGTGCTCAGGCATAGCTACACTCCCAAGGAGCTTCCTCACAGGCGCGAGCAGATAGAGGAGCTGGCTCACATTCTAGTTCCCGTTCTGCGCGGTGAGACGCCTTCAAACGTTTTCGTGTACGGGAAGACTGGAACGGGTAAGACCGTCACCATAAAGTTCGTCACAGAGGAGCTGAAAAAGATATCCGACAAGTATCGGATTCCCGTCGATGTCATCTACATAAACTGCGAGATAGTGGATACCCAGTACCGCGTTCTGGCCAACATCGTGAACTATTTCAAAGACGAGAGTGGTGTGGAGGTTCCTCTCGTCGGCTGGCCGACAGACGAGGTTTACGCGAGACTGAAGGAGGTTATAGATGCGCGTGAGCGCTTCGTCATAATAGTCCTGGACGAGATTGACAAGCTCATCAAGAAGAGCGGCGACGACATACTCTACTCCCTCACGAGGATAAATACCGAGCTGTCCAGGGCCAAGGTTAGCATAATCGGCATCTCCAACGACCTAAAGTTCAAGGAGTACCTCGACGCACGTGTTCTCTCGAGCCTGAGTGAGGAGGAGGTTGTCTTTCCGCCTTACGACGCCAACCAGCTCAGGGATATTCTCCTCCAGCGTGCCAAAGATGCCTTCAACGAGGGCGTTCTCGACGACGGTGTCGTTCCCCTCTGTGCCGCCCTGGCGGCTCGCGAGCATGGTGATGCGAGAAGGGCCCTTGACCTGCTCCGCGTTGCGGGTGAGATAGCGGAGCGCGAGGGGGCTAGTAAAGTAACGGAGAGGCACGTCTGGAAGGCCCAGGAGAAGATAGAACAGGACACGATGGAGGAGGTCATAAAAACCCTTCCCCTCCACTCGAAGGTTCTCCTCTACGCCATCGTTCTCCTCGACGAGAACGGCGAGTTGCCTGCCAACACCGGCGACGTTTACTCGGTTTACATGTCCCTCTGCGACCACATAGACCTCGAGCCCCTCACCCAGAGGCGCGTCAGCGATCTGATAAACGAGCTCGACATGCTCGGCATCATCAACGCCAAGGTCGTCAGTAAGGGCCGCTACGGCAGGACGAAAGAGATACGGCTCAACGTAACACCTTATAAGGTGAAGAACATATACCGCCACGACCCGCAGCTCCAGACCCTGCTCACGATTAGCATGTCCCGCCAGAGGAGGCTGCTCTGATGGGCCTGATAGAGGACTTAATGACAAACCGCTATCTAATAACTCCTTCCGCCTACTATCTTCTCGCCGACGGCTATAAGAGGGACTTCACGCTCGCCGAGCTGATAAAGTTTGCCAAGGCTAGGGGAACCTTTGTAATAGACTCCTCCATCGCAAGGGAGTTCCTCGAGATGAAAGGGGGCGTTCCATTGGAAGTTCCCTCTCCCTCTGAGTCCCAGCAGTTCGCCGAAACTGGTGAGGGAATCTTGGAGGATTCTGGTGGTGTGGTTGAATATCGGGAAGAACAATCCCATTCTGTGGATTCGGCCGGTGATAGTGCTTCGTTGTCAGAGATCAGTGACGTCGGGGAAGATTCGGCCGATAGGTCAGGCACGTTGATTTCCACTGGAAATGCCGAAGAAGTCCTCCCCAAAACACCTTCCTTTTCACAATTGGAGCAAGAAAAACCCCACTTCTTCGGGGGGGAGAGTCCTATTTCCACTGGAACTTCGGTCAGCGAGACCTCCAGTGATGAATCCGGTGAGGGTGTGGCCGAGGTTTCTGGAGAGGTGCTTCCAGTGGAAGATGTCCGGACTGAAAACAGTTCCACCGAATCTGACGTCCTCCTAGAGGATAATCCTTTGGAGAATAGCTCCCAAGGCCCCCTTGTTGCTGAAAATGAGTATGCCAACGGGAGCGACTACGGGGACAGTGAGGAGTATTATGAGAACGGCAATGGGGTCAAGCCGAAGATCGTTTACGGTGACTACGGGGTTCCAATAGCCTACGTTGGAGATGAGGTGCTGGAGGAAGAAAAGAGCTACTCGGTTTACCGCGACGTTGTGATAACCCCGAGGGAGGGGTTCGTTTACCGGGCTAGGGAGATCCCTGACGACTGGGAGCTGGTCTTCGACGTCAAGGACGTGAAGTTCGAGGTCCCCAAGGTGAAGAGCGCCGCGAGCAAGGAAGGGGAGATAATAGTCAAGGTGTATGCTGACTACTTCAAGAGTCGGCTGAGGAAGATGCGCCGGATCCTCCGCGAGAACCCAGAGCTCGGAAGCGTCATAGACATCGGCAAGCTGAGCTACGTGGGCGGCGATGAGGAGGTAACCATAATAGGCCTCATCAACAGCAAGAAGGAAACGGCCAAGGGCTTCATGTTCGAGGTCGAGGACAACACGGGGATAATCAAGGTCTTCATAAACCGCAACAACGAGGAGAGCAGGAAGTTCTTCCAGATAATGCCCGACTCTGTCGTTGCCTTCCGTGGCCGCTATTCCAGAAGGGGTCTCTTCTTCGCTGACAAGATATTCCTCCCAGACGTCCCCAAGTTCAAGCGTGAGAAGCCCCCGTTGGAGGAGAAGGTTTACGCGATCCTCTTGAGCGATATCCACGTTGGCTCTAACAAGTTCTGCGAGAAGGCCTTTGAAAGGTTCCTCGAGTGGCTCAACGGTGAGGTGAACAACAGGAAGGAAGAGGAGCTGGTCAGTAGGATAAAGTACATGATAATCGCCGGCGACGTGGTTGATGGGATAGGCATCTATCCCGGCCAGTACAACGAGCTGGCGATTCCCGATATCTTTGACCAGTATGAGGCCCTAACGAACCTTCTCCGCAACGTTCCGGATCACATAACCACCTTCATCGGCCCTGGCAACCACGATGCCGCTAGAACGGCCCTGCCTCAGCCGGGCTTCTACGACGAATACGCCCGTCCACTGAAGAGGCTAAAGAACGCGGTCATAATAAGCAACCCCGCCGTGATAAGGCTCCACGGCAGGGACTTCCTCATAGCTCACGGTAGGGGCATAGAAGACGTCGTCACCGCTCTCCCGAACAGGAGCCACCACAGGCCTGCGGAGGCGATGCTTGACCTGCTGAAGCTCCGCCACCTCGCACCGACCTTCGGCGAGAAGGTTCCCATAGCGCCTGACCCCGAGGATACGCTCGTCATAGAGTCGGTTCCAGACCTCTTCCAGGCCGGCCACGTCCACGTCATGGAGTACAGGATTTACAACGGCGTCTTCCTGATAAACACCGGCACCTGGCAGGCCCAGACGGAGTTCCAGAAGATGGTGAACATCGTGCCGACCCCTGCGAGGGTCCCGATAATAGACGTTGAGACCGCCCGTCTCCGCGCCGTCGTGAGGTTCGACCAGTTCTGCGAGGGGGTTTGAATGGGGGAGGAGCTGTACTCACCTGAAATGAAGGCCTACTTCGAATCCCTCCAGCGCGAGATTGACAGGGCCTACGAGGTTGCGAGAAAGGCCCGCGCTCAGGGAAAAGACCCGAGCCTTGAAGTTGAAGTGCCCCAGGCCACGGACATGGCCGGCCGTGTGGAAAGCCTTGTGGGCCCACCGGGCGTTGCCGAGAGAATAAGAGAGCTAGTCAGGGAGTACGGTAAGGAGCTGGCCGCGCTAAAGGTGGTAGATGAAATCATCGAGGGTAAGTTTGGCGACCTTGGGGGCAAGGAGAAGTACGCTGAGCAGGCCGTCAGAACGGCTTTGGCGATCCTAACAGAGGGCATCGTCTCGGCTCCCCTTGAGGGAATAGCTGACGTTAAGATCAAGCGCAACGAGTGGGAGGACAACAGCGAGTACCTGGCGCTCTACTACGCGGGACCGATAAGGAGCTCCGGCGGAACGGCCCAGGCTTTAAGCGTTCTCGTCGGCGACTACGTGAGGAAGAAGCTCGGCCTCGACCGCTTCAAGCCCAGCGAGAAGCACATAGAGAGAATGGTCGAGGAGATAGACCTCTACCACCGCGCCGTCACGCGCCTGCAGTACCACCCCGAGGCCGACGAGGTAAGGCTTGCCATGAGGAACATTCCCATCGAGATCACTGGTGAAGAAACGGATAAAGTCGAGGTTTCCCACCGCGACGTTCCCGGCGTTGAAACCAACCACCTGCGCGGTGGAGCTATTCTCGTTCTGGCCGAGGGCGTCCTCCAGAAGGCGAAGAAGCTCGTCAAGTACATAGATAAGATGGGTGTGGACGGCTGGGACTGGATAAAGGAGTTCGTCGAGGCCAAGGAGAAGGGCAAGAAGGCGGAGGATTCCAAACCTGGAGAATCCAAGGCTGAGGATTCCGGCGCCAGGGAGGAAGTTGCCGAAAAAGTTGAGAAGGGCTTCTACTACGAGCTCTACGAGCGCTTTAGGGCCAACATAGCCCCAAACAAGAAGTACACGAAGGAGATAATCGGTGGGAGGCCGCTCTTTGCCGAGCCATCAACCAACGGCGGGTTCAGGCTCAGATACGGTCGCTCCCGCGTCAGCGGGTTCGCCACCTGGAGCGTGAACCCAGCGACGATGCTCATCCTCGACGAGTTCATAGCGATTGGAACCCAGATGAAGACCGAGAGGCCTGGCAAGGGCTGTATTGTAACGCCTGCAACCACCGTCGAGGGACCGATAGTAAAGCTCAGGGACGGGAGCGTGGTGAGGGTAGACGACTACCAAACGGCCCTCAGAATCAGGGACAAAATCGAGGAGATACTCTACGTTGGCGATGCCCTTGTGAACTTCGGAGACTTCGTCGAGAACAACCAGACGCTCCTGCCTGCCAACTACGCCGAGGAATGGTGGGTTCAGGAGTTCGTCAAAGCCATAGCGGAGACCTACGAGGTCGAGCTTAAGCCCTTCTCCGACAACCCGCGCGAGGCCATCGAGGAGGCGGCGGAATACATTGAGCTCGACCCAGATTTCCTGGAGAAGCTCCTCAAGGACCCCCTCCGCGTGAGGCCGAGCGTCGAGGAGGCGGTGCACATCTCAAAGGTTCTCGACGTTCCCCTTCACCCGTACTACACCCTCTACTGGAACACGCTGGAGCCGGAGGAGGTTGAGGAGCTCCAGAGGGCCCTTGTGGGTGCCCAAATCGAGTGGGACGAGTTCAGAAAGCTCAAGTTCGCGAGGAAGGTAGTCCTCGACAGCGATCCAAAGATAAAGCGCCACCTTGAACTGCTCGGCCTCCCCCACAGGCTTGAGCGGACCGAGGACAGGAAAAAGGTCATCGTGATAGACTACCCCTGGAGTGCAGCTCTGCTCACACCCCTGGGCAACCTCGAGTGGGAGTTCAAGGCCAAGCCCCTCTTCACGGTCATCGACATCATCAACGAGAACAACGGGATCAAGCTCCGCGACAGGGGAATCAGCTGGATCGGCGCTCGTATGGGCAGGCCGGAGAAGGCCAAGGAGAGGAAGATGAAACCGCCGGTGCAGGTTCTCTTCCCCATAGGCCTCGCCGGTGGAAGCTCGCGCGACATAAAGAAGGCCGCCGAGGAGGGAAAGGTCACCAGCGTGGAGATAGCCTTCTTCAAGTGCCCGGAGTGCGGCCACACCGGGCCTGAGCACATCTGCCCGCGCTGTGGGACACGGAAGGAGCTTCTCTGGCACTGCGCCAAGTGCAACGTTGATTACTCGCAGGGTGAGGCCGAGAACTTTGACTTCCGCTGTCCGAAGTGCGGAACCGAGCTTAAGCCATACGCGAGGAGAACCATAAAGCCCTCCGAGCTTCTCCGCGCCGCGATGGAGAACGTCAAGGTCTACGGCATCGACAGGCTCAAGGGCGTCCAGGGTATGACCTCCGGCTTTAAGATGGCAGAACCGCTTGAGAAGGGCCTCCTCCGTGCCAAGAACGACGTCTACGTCTTTAAAGATGGCACCATTCGCTTCGACGCCACCGATGCCCCCATAACCCACTTCAAGCCGAGGGAAATTGGAACGAGCGTTGAAAAATTGAGGGAGCTCGGCTACACCCACGACTTCGAGGGCAAGCCCTTAGAGAGGGACGACCAGATAGTCGAGCTTAAAGTTCAGGACGTCATACTGCCCTACGAGGCTGGGAGGTATCTCCTCAAGGTGGCTCGCTTCATAGACGACCTCCTTGAGAAGTTCTACGGCTTGCCAAGGTTCTACAACGCCGAGAAGATGGAGGACCTCGTCGGGCACCTCGTTATAGGTTTGGCCCCGCACACCTCGGCCGGAATCATCGGCAGAATAATCGGCTTTTCGGACGTTCTCGTTGGCTACGCTCACCCCTACTACCACGCCGCCAAGAGAAGGAACTGCTTCCCCGGCGACACGAGGATTCTCGTTCAAATAGACGGCAAGCCTGCCAGGATAACGCTCCGCGAGCTTTACGAGCTGTTCAATGACGAAAGCTACGAGAACATGGTCTACGTGAGGAGGAAGCCGAAGAGAGACGTTAAGGTCTACTCCTTCGACCTCAAGAGCGGGAGGGTCGTCCTTACCGACATCGAGGACGTCATAAAGGCGCCGAGCACGGACCACCTCATTCGCTTCGAACTCGAACTGGGAAGGAGCTTTGAGACGACCGTCGATCACCCGGTTCTGGTTTACGAGGACGGAAGGTTCGTGGAGAAGAGGGCCTTTGAGGTGAAGGGAGGCGACAGAATACTCGTTCCCAAGCTTGAGTTTGAAGAGGTGGATATTGAACGCTTCGACTTGCTCAAGGCCTTCTCAGATGAGCGGTTCGCGGACATATGGGATATCATCATGGTCCGTGGACTCTCCGAGTGGCTGTCTTCACTTAGGGTGGAAGTTAATGGGGACTACCTTCGCAGGGACTCTCTACCGCTGGGAGAGCTTTTGAGAATCCTAAAAGAAAATGGGCTTTCGTTCGAAGACGTCCCAGACTGCTGGCTGGCTTTCAAGCGCGATAAGGTTAGAATAAAGAGGTTTGCTCCGATAAAACAGCTGATGCGCGTCCTTGGCTATTATCTTGCTGAAGGCTACGCGAGGAAGAGCGACAGCGTTTACCAGATAAGCTTCTCCATAGCTGACGAGGAAGTGCGCGAGGACCTCAAGAGGGCACTGAGAGCTGCCTTTGGGGATGGCTTTGGAATCTACGAGCGCGGAGAAAAGGTGACCGTTGGCTCCCGCGTTCTCTATCTGCTCTTCACTGAGGTTCTCGGTGCGGGAGCGAACGCCCACACAAAGCGCGTTCCTTCAATTGTTTACACCCTTCCCAAAGATGTGGTTGCAGAGATGCTAAGGGCATACTTTGAGGGGGACGGAAGTGCACTCAGCACAGTTCCGAGGGTGGTGGCCTACAGCGTTAATAAGGCCCTCCTTGAGGATATTGAAACACTACTGCTTTCAAAGTTTGGAATCAGGGGTTACTATACCGTCGATAAGAATGCCAACAGGGGAAACGCCCGTGGCAGGCTCTATCACGTTGAACGCGGAAACGAAGTTCCTGTTTCCACGGTCTATGCGTTGAATATTGCGGGTGAGCACTACCACATGTTCTTTAGAGAAATCGGATTCATTAGTGAGCGCAAGAATTCCGTTTATTCGCTTCATTCGGTCAAAACGAACAACAAGGACAGATACTCATACGGGATAGGTTGGGTTGTCAAAGTTAAGCGCGTCGAATACCTCAAACCCAAAGACGACTTTGTGTTCTCACTAAACGCTAAGACATATCATAACGTTCTAATAAATGAAAATATTGTAACACACCAATGCGACGGCGACGAGGATGCTGTCATGTTGCTCCTCGATGCACTGCTCAACTTCAGCAAGTACTACCTGCCCGAGAAGCGCGGCGGTAAAATGGACGCGCCGTTGGTCGTTACCACACGCCTCGACCCGCGCGAGGTGGACAGTGAGGTTCACAACATGGACGTGGTTCGCTACTATCCCCTTGAATTCTACAGCGCCACCTACGAGATGAAATCGCCCAAGGAGATAAAGTTCATCGAGCGCGTCGAGGACCGCCTCGGAAGGCCGGAGATGTACGAAGGCCTGAAGTTCACCCACGACACCGATGACATCGGCCTCGGCCCGAAGATGAGCCTGTACAAACAGCTCGGCGATATGGTCGAGAAGGTGGAGCGCCAGCTCGCCCTCGCTGAGCGCATCCGCGCGGTGGACGAGCACCACGTTGCTGAAACCATCATCAACTCCCACCTCGTCCCCGACCTGAGGGGCAACCTGAGGAGCTTCACCCGTCAGGAGTTCCGCTGCGTCAAGTGCAACACGAAGTACCGCAGACCGCCCCTCACCGGCAAGTGCCCGAAGTGCGGCGGTAAGATAGTCCTCACCGTCAGCAAGGGCGCCATAGAGAAGTACCTGCCAACCGCGAAGATGCTCGTTACGAAGTACAGCGTCCTCGACTACACGAGGCAGAGGATATGCCTGACCGAGAAGGACATCAAGAGCCTCTTCGAGAACGTCTTTCCGGAGAGGCAGAGGACGCTCATGGGATTCTCCGCCGATGTATGCGAGAAGATGATAAAGGCCAGAACGGGTAAATCCAACGGTCGGAACGGCTACCTCGACGAGCTGAAGGCCAACGGGAAGCTCAAGAAAAAGGCCGAAACGTCAAAGGCCGGGACAAAAACTGAAAAGAAGTCCAAAAAAGCCGATAAGAAAACAAAACCCTCCGAGGGTCTGGAAAAGGCCGTCAGGAAGGAGAAGTCAAAGATGAAGAAGCCCAAGAAGGGCATCAGCCTCGACGAGTTCTTTGGCTCTTAGCGTTAATCATATATATTATTACGCCGCTTTTTCTTTGATGTTGAATCAATTTAAACTGCTCCCCAGCGTCGCGTACCTCAGGGTTCAAAGGCAGGTCTTCATCGGCTACTCTATGCCCCTGGCCGGCTGGGTAGGTGAGTATCTGGTAAACTATGGAAAGCTCCCAAGGCCCAACTTCCTCGGGAGGGCCTTTGGTAAGCTGGGCTTTCGCCTGGCCGGTGAAGAGAGGGATGAGCGCTATATTACCCAGTTCTTCACGAAGGGGAGCGTTTCGGTAAGCGCGAGCTGGGACGTTGAAAGGGAAAGCCTGTTCCTCCAGCTCATTCCCCTCCGCTCAAGGCTCTCACGCGGTCTTACGGTTAGGGCGGAGCACATCGAGTTCTACGACCAGTACGTGGTGAGCATAGAGCCTGCCGGGAAGCTCCCGCCAGGAATAAGGGGCATCGGGATTAAAGCGCTCATCCTTGAGGACTTTTACCCGGTCGAGGTTCCTTACTGGGGGCTTTTGCACGAGGACTGGGAGAGCGAGCTGAACCTGCTCGTTATGAAGGACGAGGTTTACGATAGGCTGAGCCGCGAGGAGTACCGCTGTCCGGTCTGCTTTTCCCCGCTCCACGAGGAGAACGGCGTCCTAAAGTGCACCCACTGCGGCTTCACATACGCGCCGGAGCACGACTTCGAGAGGGTCATCGAGGAGTTCAGCGTGGAGGAGTTCGCTTTCTAGGAAGCTTTTGGAAAAAGCTTCACCAAAAGCACGTAGCTCACCCTCTAAAAGACCATAATACAAGGATTTTGCACTCAGAAGGCTCGTTTTCTCAAGGAGAACACGTTTAAACAGACCTTTACACGGGGTTTGCTCTCTTTTGACGCCCTTCGGGCGTCGATTTTAAAGTTAAACCCCTATCAAGGAGCAACTTGAAAAGTTCTCTCACTTGAAACAACCGTTCGGGTAGAAAATCACTCAGACTTTAGCCTTTTAAAAGGAGCTACGAACCTTGGTCAAACTTCGCGCAGGCGAAGTTTGTGTGGTAGCCCCGCCGGGATTCGAACCCGGGTCGCGGGATCCAAAGTCCCGCATGCTTGGCCGCTACACCACGGGGCTGCCCGATAGAAAAGCCGAGTCTCAGCTTATAAATCTTAAGTCCTGTTTGCGGTAGAAAAGTGAGAAAAGGCTCAGAGAATCAGAGACACTAGATCCCTTATCGCCTTCTCCGGGTCCTTGGCCTTGGTTACTCCGCTTGCGAGAAGAACGCCGACGCTTCCGAGCTCAAGGGCCTTCTTGACGTCCTCGCCGGTGCTTATTCCCGCGCCCGTGAGAACCTTCACGTCTGGATTGACTCTTTTAACCAGCTCGACCGTGTTGGTTATGACCTCGGGCTTCGCCTTGCTGACAGGGATCCCAGTTCCGATGAGCTCGGGCGGCTCTACCGCCACGTAGTCCGGGCCGAGTGCCGCCACCGCCGCTGAAACGGCCGGGTTGTTGGAGCAGACCATCGTCATTAGCCCAACTTCCTCGGCGCGCCTTATGGCCGCCTCAAGATCCGCCAGGACCATTCTGTTCTCGGAGTGGTTGAGGAGCGTTCCCACCGCTCCTGCCTCCTTCACCGCCTCGGGCAGAACGTGGCCGGTGTGGCTTCCGGGCTTTATCGGGTCGATGTGCTGGGCAAAGACCGGAATCTCGACCTCCTGGGCTATCCGGTAGAGGTCTGCCAGCTGTGGCGCAACGACGATGGTTATGCCGGTCTCCTTCCACACCCTCTCTGCCGCCTTGGCTATCCTTAAAGCCCCTTCACCCGTCGCCTGGGCGTAGGTCTTGAAGTTTATCGCTATGATCGGCTCCCTCAGCTTCGCCATGGGTATCACCGTAGGTGTTATGTCTTTGTGCCTTAAACGCCTTTCCCTTCGGAGTTTCGTTTCCACTGGAGAGGGGCCTTCCAAAGGGGTCTATCAGGCCGGCCCGTATGAGGGACGAGCTGATCTTGGGGCCGAGGGAACTTTTCACGAGGCCTATGGTGACTATCTCAAGCGGCCTCAGCCCGTTCTCCTCCCGCGCGCGGTTCACTATGAGTGCACCCTTGTAGGTCTCCTCGCTGACCACGATTGCTTCAAGGCTTTTCATCTTATCGGCAAAGCCTATCGCAGTCTGTATCTTGATAACGCGGTAGTTGGAGTAGCCGTTCACCTCGAAGAACTTGATCAAATCCTTCAGGCGAATTTCGTAGGGGAGTATCTTTTCGGCGTAGGGCTTCTCGCGTATCATCTCGTCCGAGGTGAGGCCGACGTAAACGTATTCTCCCACCTCAAAGGCCTTCCTCAGCAGGGCCTTGTGGCCGAGGTGGAGCCTGTCAAAGGTTCCGCCCACAACGACCTTTTGGTATTTTCTCTTCATGAAGATGCCTTAGGTGGCTGAACCAATAAGCTTTTTTATCGCCTGGAGAGATTTCCGTGGAGGTGATTGAATGCGGAAGCTCGCGGTTCTGATTCTCACGGTTCTTCTCATCGCCCCCACGGTGGGACTCGCGTCGGCCGCCGATGACCCCCAGCCTCTCTTTGACATCGACTTCGTCATCAAGGCCTCCCCCGCGCAGGTGAACGGCTCGGAGGTGTGGCTGGCCACCTTCAAGGTTCACGCCGTCCTGAAGGACCCTGCCTACAGGGCTTACTTCGAGGGTCTAGCCGCCAACAACAGCACGATGGCGGAGGAGGAGTTCAGGGACTTCGTCCGCCAGCTGATTTACGAGAACCTCAAGGACAACTTTGAAAAGCGCTTCGAGGCCGCGAACATCTCGAGCACGATATACCTGCCCGAGGGTGGTCCGGTTCGCGTTCTCGACAACTGGTCTGCTTCTGTTACATTTGTGGTTTCCAACTTCCTCGTGAGCGACGATGGGAAGGTCCTCAGGTGTCCCCTCTCCGGCCCGATGGACTTCGTCTTCAAGGGACACGTATTCGACTACAGCTGGAAAAAGATGACCCTGATACTGCCCAAGGACTATGAGGTGAAGAACCTGGCTCCGAAACCCGACGACTTCACCGATGGTGTGGCCATATGGACAGACGGTGATTATATACCGCTGATCGAGCTTTACACCCCGGTTTACACCTTCGTCAGGTTCCTGAACTCGACCCACAAGACGATAGAGATGAGGTATGATCCGGGCGAGGGGTACGTTCAGTTCAACGCGACCTTCACCGGGGCAAACGCCAGTGAGAGCACCCTGAACTACCTAATCAAGAGCTTCCGGGGCACGATGGACGTCATCAGCATCGATTCCCTGCAGAAGAACGGTAGCATCGTGGTGATTGGAATCGCCAGGCCGGAGGTATCTTACAGGGAAACCTCCAACGAGAAGATCTGGCAGGCTGTTTTGAAGCTCCCCGGGAGGTTTGATGAGATCCATGTGTACGGCGGTACCTACCAGCTCGCACCGGATAACACGGTCATCATAACCGTGACGGAGAAAAAGCAGAACTATCTGCCCTACCTCTGGGGTGGGCTGGTGCTGGCGCTGGTGGCTGGAATTGTGGTCTACAAGAAGCGTCGCTCGTCTGGAAGGCCAGCTGGGGACGGAGAAGGAACGTCCCCCGAAACTGGGGGAGAATCCGCTCCGGAGGAGGAAAGCGGGGGTGAGTGAATGGACTTCTTCTTTTATCCATCAAGCGTCGCCGTGTTCGGGTCATTCAAAGAGGGGGCCATAGCGTATGAAATCCTGAGAAACATCGTTGAGGGTGGCTTTGAGGGGAGAATAGTACCTGTCAACCCGAAGGGCGGAACCGTCGAGGTCGCAGGGAGAACCCTCCAAATCCACGAGAGGCTCAATGAGCCGGTCGATACCGCCATAATCGCGGTTCCGGCTAGGATAGTGCCCGATCTCATCGATGAAATCGGCCCCCTCATCAAGGGTGCCGTGGTGATAAGCGCCGGCTTCTCCGAGGTTGGGAACGAGGGGCTGGAGCGCGAGCTGGTTGAGAGGGCGAGAAGGCACGGCGTTCGCCTGATAGGCCCGAACTGCGCCGGCATCTTCGGCGTCCACGGGAAGTTCTTCGGCTCCTTCGAGGTTCGGGTCAGGCCAGGGGGCTTAGCGCTCATCAGCCAGAGCGGGGCCTTCGGGGGGGCAGCTTTGGCGATGGGCAACGACGAGGGAATAGGCTTTTCGGCCTTTGTAAGCTACGGAAACGCCGCCGATTTAAACGAGAGCGACTTCCTGGAGTACTTTGCCGACGACCGGAACACGAAGGCCATCGCCCTCTACATCGAGGGCGTCAAGGACGGGAGGCGCTTCCTCAAGGCACTCCGCTACGCGAGTGCCAGAAAACCGGTGATAATCCTTAAGGCGGGGAAGAGCGCTGGCGGTGCCAGGGCGGCCGCTTCCCACACGGGCTCGCTCGCAGGTTCCTACGAAATCTACCGCGCGGCCTTCAAGCAGGCCGGGGCCATAGAGGTCGAGGAGATGGAAGAACTGTTCGATGCGGCTAAGGCCTTCGAGATGTATTCAACTGCCGGAAAGCGGGTGGCCGTCATCACCAACTCCGGCGGACCGGGCGTTCTGGCAACGGACAAGCTCGAGAGGCTCGGCCTCCAGATTGCGGAGCTGAGCGATGAGACCGTCGAGGAGCTTCGCTCCTTCCTCCCGCCCCAGTGCTCGGTGAGGAACCCGATAGACCTCATAGCCGACGCCGACTACGGGCGCTACAAGAGAACCATTGAGGTGGTCTGCAAAGACGGGAACGTCGATTCCATCCTCGTCATCTGCGTGCCCCCCATCTTCATACCGAGCGAGGAGATAGCCAAAGCCGTCATCGACGCCAACTGCGCCAAGCCTGTTGTGGTCAACTTCATGGCCGGCGAGCTGGTCCGGGAAGGCGTAAAGCTCCTTGAGGAGCACGGCGTAAAGAACTTCCCCACGCCGGAGCGCGCGGCTAAAGCTCTGAGGTGGCTATCCCTCCGCTGATCCCTGCCGGTGCATTGCCCGGCAACCTTTTTATATCCAACTTCAGAGCGTCCAACGATGATAGCGTTAGGCATAGAGGGCACGGCCCACACCCTTGGCATAGGCATAGTTACCGAGGAGAAGGTTCTCGCCAACGTATTCCACACTCTCACCACAGAGAAGGGAGGAATCCACCCGAAGGAGGCCGCGGAGCACCACGCGAGGCTTTTGAAGCCCCTCCTCAGGAAGGCCCTTGGCGAGGCAGGGATAACGATGGGGGACGTCGATGTGATAGCCTTCTCCCAGGGGCCCGGCCTCGGTCCAGCTCTAAGGGTAGTTGCGACCGCCGCGAGGGCGCTGGCGATAAAGCACGGTAAGCCCATAATAGGGGTGAACCACTGCATAGCCCACGTCGAGATAACCAAGATGTTTGGCGTTAAGGATCCGGTTGGGCTGTACGTCAGCGGGGGCAACACGCAGGTTTTAGCTCTGGAAGGCGGCCGCTACCGCGTCTTCGGCGAGACCCTCGACATAGGCATCGGCAACGCGATAGACACCTTCGCGAGGGAGCTCGGCATAGGCTTCCCCGGCGGGCCTAAAATTGAAAAGCTCGCGCTGAAGGGCGAGCGCTACATCGAGCTCCCCTACGCTGTGAAGGGAATGGACCTGAGCTTCTCAGGAATCCTCACCGAGGCCGTGAGGAAGTATAAGACCGGTAAATACCGCGTCGAGGACCTGGCCTACTCCTTCCAGGAGACGGCTTTCTCGGCGCTCGTTGAGGTGACGGAGAGGGCCTTAGCGCATACGGGCAAGGAAGAGGTAGTGCTCGTCGGCGGCGTCGCGGCCAACAATCGCCTCCGCGAGATGCTGAAAACGATGGCCGAGGACAGGGGGGTTAGCTTCTTCGTCCCGCCCTACGACCTCTGTAGGGACAACGGGGCGATGATAGCGTACACGGGACTCAGAATGTACCTCGGTGGCGTTCGCTTCTCTCTGGAGGATACTGTGGTGAAGCAGAAGTTCCGCACGGACGAGGTGGAGGTAGTATGGGGCTGACCGTTCCCCACGTCGTTCTCCTGGCGGACATAGTGCTGTTCTTGGTCATAAGCTATGCTGCCGTCTACGCCATCAAGAGGATACACCGCTACGGGGAGCCTCTGGACAGGTTCATAATAATAATCGCCGCCTCGCTTTTTCTCGCGGCCGCCGGGAGGTTACTTGATGTCATTGATGACGTTACTGAGCCGGATCCAGTGATTTTTTCAGCCGAGCAAGTTCTGTACTTTTTCTCGATAATTGGGGTGGCCTACGGTCTTTTGAGCTACATAAGCAGCGTTGAGCGCAGAATCCTTCCGGCTCCCGTCAAGGGTGTTGGAAGCGACGACCTTTCCCCGGGGGGCTACCTGTACACTGGAGAGGGGGAAGTGCAGGAGCTCATAGCCTCCGTTAAGGCCCCGGTGCTGGTAGTGACGAGGAGCCCCTGGAAGTACAAGGAGTTCGAGAACGTCCAGACGCTCTGGGTTACCCAGGCGGGGGAGGAGGGCGTTGGTCCCACGAGGCTCCACGTCATTCTTGAGGCCGCCGTGAGCTTTATGCGGGGGGGCGGTAGGCTGGTTATAATAGACTGCCTGGAGGTCCTCATTCTTTACAACGACTTCAGCTCGGTTTTCAGGTTTCTCTCCACACTGAAGGATTACGCGGTCAGTTCCCGCTCCACTCTCCTGCTGCTGGTGGGTCGGGATACCTTGAGGGAGCGGGAGTTCAAGCTTCTTGCGAGGGAGTTCCAGCCGATCAAAAACCTCCGGGAGATACTCAGAACTTCTTCTTGATTCTCATCGTGTACTTGGGGTACACCTCGTTGGTGAAGCGCACGAACTTGGCCCGCCTTGGAGAGAGCTTTATCCTTATGTCTGTCTCCGGTTCGAGGTAGGTGTAGAACTGACCGTCGATGGCGAGGATTATCTCCCTCGTTACCGCCAGGTTTCTAACGTCTATCGTGCTGTATGAGGGCACTATCATCGGCCTTGAGCTCAGCGCTATCGGTGCAAGGGGGGCTATCACTATGACGTCCAGCCTGGGGTCCACGAAGGGGCCGCCCGCGCTCATGGCGTAGCCCGTCGAGCCAGTCGGCGTCGAGATTATCAGACCGTCGGCCCTTATCTCGTCCGCCAGGCCGCCGTCGATGTAGTACCTCAGGTGGATTATCTTGCCGGGAATTCCCGTCAGCACCGCGGCCTCGTTGAGGGCATCGGGAACCCTGTTCTCACCGTCGAGATAAGTTCTCAGCTTTATGCGCTCGTCTATGTGGTAATCGCCCTCTATGAGCTTGCTTAGTGCAAAAAAGGCTTCATGGGGCTCAACCTCGGTGAGAAAGCCGAGAGTGCCCATGTTTATCCCAAGTATCGGTATCTCTTTCCTTGTTCTATGTTCAACCCTAAGTATCGTTCCGTCCCCGCCTATGACCACTATGAAGTCCACGTCGAAGTCCTCGAGCGGGAGGACGTCCTCTTCCCTGAACTCCCTCAGGTGCTCGTAGGTTTCCCTGTCCACGAAGACCTCGTAACCGCTGACCTTGAGGAAGTCGTACACGCGGTAGGCCAGCTTTAAGGCCTCCATCTTGTCCCTTCTCGCCACGACGCCGAACTTCATAATCCCTCACGCCTGGAGGCTTTTTCAAGCTCAGCGTCCTCGTCGAGGACTCGCCGGTCGGGGGCTGGGAGGGCCAGATCTCCCCCCTCCGGCTTGAAACCCGCGGTGACGAAGGAGCCTATGACCGTTGGGCCCCAGTAGGAGATGAGCCTCTCCAGGAGAACCCCGGTGACCGAGTACTGAGGGTCTATGCCGAGGGCTATGAACACCGCCGTGTTCACGGCTTCTATTATTCCAGCCCCTCCAGGAACGACGGCGAACATGCCAACGACCATCGAGACGACCAGGACAACGGTTATGGCTATCGGTTCTATCGGGTGCTTTATGGCCAGGAAGATGAGGTAGTAGCGGAGTATTGTGAGAGTCCAGTAGACGAAGGAGTAGAAAACAGCCATCAGCGTGGCCGACTTGCTCTTTGCAAGTATCTTGAAGTCATGCTGGAATCGGGGTATTGTGACCTCGTCTATCTTCTTAAAACTTTCAATGCGCTTCTCGGCGCCCTTTGGTGATATCCTGGCGTACTGGCGGTATATCCACCAGATGGCCGAGTGGGCTTTTTTCTCGCTCATCAGCAGCCCGATGACGAGGGCGGAGAAGCCTATCATGATGACGTCCAGGATTATAATTAAGACCGTCAGGCCGGTTTCTCCAAGGCTGTACACGTAGAGGGTCGCGAAGAGCATCATCACGCCTATCGGGACGAGGTCGAGCATTCGGTCCATCATGACGCTGGCCGTCATCGGACCGTAGGGCTCTTTCGTCTCCCTGGAGAGGTAATAGACCCTTATGAACTCCCCCAGTCCCTTGGCCCCCGGGCTTATGTTGTTAAAGAACATACCCACGAATATCGCCTTGAAGACCTTGACGAGGGGAGCGCTTATGCCAAGGCCCTTCAGCAGGACTTTCCACCTCATCGCCCAGGCGAGGAGGGTTACGAGGTAAACCACTATTGCTAGGAGGAAGTACTCTATGTCAGAGTTCCTGAGTATGTCCGCTATTCCCTGCGCCCCGGCCCAGTTTATCAGGGCGCCAATTACTATAAGCGCACCGGCGAAGAAGGCGATCCTCTTTTTGTCCATCTCCCAACACCGCTGACATTGAACTACTTCTGCATCGAATTTATACCTTTCCCTCCCTCCGCTCCTCGCTGACTTTTATGCCGAAATGGGTCATCACCCCGGCCCCTATGGCTGTCGGAGCCCAGTAGGAGATGAGTCTCTCGAGGAGGGTCGCGGTTACGGCTATGTCCTTGTCTATGCCCAGGAGAACGTAGACCGCCGAGTTTATGGCCTCTATTATCCCGGCTCCCCCGGGTATTATCATGAACATTCCGACAACTATACCTATCATCTGGACGACCATCACATCGAGGAGCTGGATAGGGCTGTTTATGCTAAGGAAGATAAAGTAGGAGCGGAGCAGAACGAGGAACCAGAAGGCGAAGGAGTAGAACAGGGAGAGGAAGAATGCCTTCTTGTGTTTAATGAGGAGCTTGAAGTTCTCCTGGAACTGGGGCACGCTCACCTCCACCGCGTGGACGAACTTCTCCTCGTACTTGGCTGCCTTCTTGGGCATTATCCTGCCGAACTGGCGGTAGAACCAGTAGAGTATTCCCTTCGTCTTCCTCTCGCTCAGCAGTATTCCGACGGTGGCGAGGGTTATGGCGGCGAAGAAGATGTCCAGGAGGAACAGTGTCAGGGTAAGCGAGAAGGAGCCGAGCCGGTAAACGTGGGCCGTCGCGAGGAGGAGCATCACCACGACCGGAATGACGTCCATTATCCTGTCCATCATTATGGTGGCGAAGACGTGGCCGTAGGGCTCGCCGGTCTTCTTGGAGATGTAATACATTCTGACGGGCTCGCCACCCCCCCTCGCCCCGGGCGTGACGTTGTTCACGAAGATGCCGATGAAGAGCCCCCCGATTATCGTTCTGAACGGAGCGTTTATACCGAGGCTGTTGAGCAAAACCCGCCAGCGGAGGGCCCACATCAAGACCGCGGCTACGTAGGCCAGAACAGCCAGGAGGAAGTAGTCCAGCCTGGCCGTCCGGAGTATCTCGATGACGTCCTCTACGCCAGCCCACCAAAGGAGCAGGATTATTATCACCAGTCCAAGCCCGAGGAGGGAGTACTTCTTCCAGTCCATCGCTACACCTTCCTAAATCGGGCTATGAAGAAGCCCTGGGTCAGGTGCCTGTTGGGGTAGAAGCGCTGAACCTCGTCAATTCCCATACCGCTCGAACCTATGAATAGGCTCTGCTCTTCGAGCTTTAAACCTTTGCTCATGATGTACTTTACGTTGGCCTCGTTCTCCTCGTAGCTGAGGGTGCAGGTCGAGTAGACCAGAACTCCGCCCCTTCGGAGGGATTTTATGGCGGCGTTTATGAAGTGCCTCTGGTAGCGTGCGGTGGCCTCGATGTCCTTTGGCGTCCTGCTCTCCCACAGCTTCGGTCTTATTCCCAAAGCGGTGCACGGTGCGTCGAGCAGTATCTTGTCCGCCTCGATTCCCAGCTCGGGGAGCCTCCTGGAGTCCATGTGTATCGGCTTGACGTTTTTAACCCCAAGCCTCTCCAGCTCCCCCTCCATCTTTTTCAACCTGTTCTTGGACTTGTCCATCGCTATTATCTCGCCCCTGTTCTGCATCAGCTGGGCTATGTGGCTGGTCTTTCCACCGGGAGCGGCCGCCATATCCACGATAAGCTCCTCCTCGCTCGGCTCCAGAACGTGAGCGACGACCATTGAAGGCAGGCTCTGGGCGTAGAAGAGGCCCTCCTTAAAGCTCTCAAGCTCGCTGAGGCTCGGAAGCCTGAACTTTGGCAGGGTGACCTCCACCGCCAGGCCCCTCGTCGAGACCACCATCTCCTTGGCGCTCATTCTGGCGATGCCTATCCCGACGAGCAGTCCCCTCGGGTCCCTTATCTCGACCTCGTCGCCGGGCTTGATTTTCTTGTCCGCCTGCAGAACCCCTGGCGCGTAGAGCATCGCCCCCTGGTAGACGCTCTCTGCCGCGAATTTGTTGGCCCTCACCACGGGAAGGCCCGGTTCGTGGTCATCGGGAAAGTTGGGGCCTTCTCTCTCGAAGTATATTCCCTCCTTGATGTAGGGGCTTCTCTTCGGCTTTAGCCCCTCCCTCCGGAGGATTCGCATGAGCTTCTCCCGGCTCGTCTTGAGGGTGTTAACGCGGATGTAGTACTTCTCCACCGGCGTTCTGAGCGAGGCCATTATCTCCCCGGCCTCTTCCCCAAAGAGCTTCCTGTAGTACTCCCTCAGCTCCGCCGGGAAGGCCTCCTCGTAGCCACTGACCATGGGGACACCTCAGAGGTCGAAGATTTCGAAGCGTCTTCCGATGTCTATGAGCCTTATAAGGCCCTTCTTCAGCGCCCCGACGCTTCCAAAGTTCGCCTCGAACTGGAACACCTTCTCGTCGCTCTTCTCGATCCTCTCAAGTATCTCGGTCGGGGAAACTCTCCCGTCGCGCCTCCAGTTGTAGACGTCGCTCAGGAAGTCCTCGCTCCCGTAGATGAAGCTCCTCGGGAAGAGTTCAACGAAGAGGCCGACGAAGTTCTCGCTTATCCTCTCCCTGGGAACTGCCACGACGAGGTAGTGGCTCTCAGGCGTTGCGCCCACCTCTATCTGGGGCTTTACCTCAAAAGCTGGGTGGGGGTAGTTCATGAGTCTCCACTCGCCGTCGAGGAAGACGTAGGCCCCGAAGACCTCCTCCACGTCCTCTACCTTGAACCCCTTCTCCGGCAGCTCGCGCTTTAGCTCCTCGTTGAGCCTGAAGATGCCCTCCCACATCGCGTTGAGGAACTCGTGAATCTCTCTGACGTTCATGGCTCTCACCAAAGGGGAAAGAGGAGGGGCCCTTAAAAACCTTCATCTGAGCATGTCCTCGAGGAGCCGGTTCAGCTCACCCATTATGTCAGTCTTCACGGTCTCCTCGTAGCTGACCAGCTTAACGTGGTAGTCCTGGTTCATTACACTGATGTCCAGGAACACGTCCGCCCTGACTTTGCTCACCTCGCCGCTCTTGATGTGCTCGGCCCAGACCTTGGGGAGCGAGTCCTCTTCAATGTAGGTCTCAACGTCCAGCGTCGCGTAGCCGTTGGCCGGGATCACCACCACCCGGGCCGTCCTTCCGTCGCCTATCTTGATCTCGTTGGCGTAGACGTCGAAGCTCACGTTGCCGATTGGAATCGGGAAGGCGTTGGGGTTGTGGAACTTCATGTGGGCTATCAGCTTGGCCCTTCCGTTCTCCTCCCCTGCCCAGTCGAACCTCGTTTCAACGAGCGCTGGAGTTTTCACCAGCCCCCCGGCCAGGTCCTTGCTCTCGGCGGTGAAGTTCAGGTACGCCAGGACGTTCTCGCTTATCCCCTGCTCTATATCGGTCTTGATGGGGATTATTCCGAGCAGCCGGCCCTGGAGGAGTATCGCCACCGTGCCGCTCTGCCCGTTGTTCATGTAGTTCACGAGGGAGCGCACGAGGTTGTAGTTGTCTATTGCAAGGACGAAGCTCACATCAGTCTCTGTCGCCCCGTACTCGAACCTGGTCACCCTAGCCACTGGAATGCCGGTGAACTCTATCCTCAGCTCTTCTATAGACGCGGGGACGAGGAGGGGCTTGCTCAGCTTTGCCTCCACCCATATCTCCGTCGTCTTCTCGTTCACGTAGCCCCACTGGGCGCTAACGCGAGGGCTGAGGGTGTAGGCCGCGTAGGCGACGTAGCCCACCCAGACGATGAAGATTAACGCCAGTCCGAGGAGGAGGTACTTGAGGTTCATTTCTCTCACCTTTGGATTTCTATATCCAAAGCCCGTTTAAAGCTACCGCTCACTTTCCTCTTCCCCGCAGGTACGTGTAGAGCACCACCACGACGACGAGCGCGCCGATTGCGATGGCGAGATTTCTCAGGTTGCTCTCCGTCTTCGTGTTCTCTCCCACGGTTATCCTCACTGTCTCCTCGAAGACGTAGACGTTGTCGTCGCCCTGGCTCGGGTCCCCAACGGCCCTTATCCTGAGGCCTATGCTGTACTCTTTGGGGATCGCACTCCTGTCTATCTTGAGGACTATCACCCCCTGCCCCCTCTCGCCCGGTCCGAGGTCGCCGACGTAGTCGGTTCTCTTGTCCAGGGTGAAGGGCTGGTCGGCCTTGACGACGCCCTCTACCATGACGCTCGTCGCCTTCTCGCCGCCCGTGTTCTTCAGGGTGATGTACACATTGACGGTCTCGCCCTGGAGCGGCTCCGGCTCGACGGTGACCTTTTCCACCTCTATCCTCGGCCTCGCACCCACTATTACCGGCACCGTGAGGGTCACGTTTTTCTTCACTCCAAGCTCGTTGGTGTAGGTGACCAGGAGCGGTATCTCGTAGGTGCCGGCGCTGGCGTTCTCGGCGACGTTCACCCTGAAGGAGCCCTGGGCTGAATCACCTTTTCCGAGGCTCCCGATGCCTATCATCTGCTCGCTCGAGTCGCTGAGGCTGAAGGGCCACTCCGGCAGGGGCTTCACCACCACGGTTCTCGCCGTCCCGGTTCCAACGTTGTCCACCTGGAAGCTCACCTCGACGTTGTCCGTGCCCGGAAGGACTCTGCTCGGCGAGGTCGAGGCCTTCGAGAGCATCAGCTCCGCCTTACCGGTTATCTCAATCCCGACGAGCCTTTCGTCCGTTATCTCCTTCCCGTCCGGCTCGCTCAGGTACTTCAGCTCTATTCTAAGGGGATAGATTCCGTTGGCGAGCTTCTCGTTGGCCTTCACCGTGAACTCCAGGGTCACGTTCTGTCCCGGCATAAGCTCTGCCGCGTACTTCACGTTGTCCTCCCCCACGGGCAGGAAGGCCTCGATGCTCTGCTTCGCCAGCTGGTGCATCAGCCCGTTGAGGTAGTCCTGGAGGTTCTGGCTGAGCTGCTCGCTCCCCTGTACCGGAAGCTGGGAGAGGGCGGATAAATCCACGTTGCTGACCTCCCCCTGAACCGGCACCTGGTAGGAGTTTATCCTGAGGCTCAGGGCCTTCACCGGCTCGGCACCCTCGTTCACCAGGGTGAAGCGGACCTTGAACCTGTCCCCGGGGCTTATCTCCCCTGGCTCGGTCTCGACCCGGGTTATCTCGACGAAGCCTTCTCTGCTCTTCTTGACGGTGAGGGCGACGAAGTTGTAGGTCTGGAGCATCTTCATGTTGGCACCCAACCCGGTGAAGTAGGCCACCCCGACGTAGAGGGGGTAGGTTCCGGTGTCCGCGTTGGGGTTTATCTTGATCCTGAAGGTCAGGGTGGCGTTGTCCTTGCCCTCCAGGTACTCGATGTACTGAACCGCGCTCCCCTCGGGGTAGAAGACGCTCTGGGACAGGCCGCTCTGGCTGAGGGCCATGGAAACCGCGCTCGCTATGGAGGAGCTGTCGTTGAAGCTCATCGGCGTTGGGGTGACGAAGACGTTCAGGTAGCGCACCTTCATTGCTCCCTCGTTCCTCAGGTGAACCTTAACCGTGACCGTCTCGCCCGGCTGGACCGTCTGGGGAACTTCGACACTGGTCACGACGAGGCCCGGCAGGGTTGAGGTTCTCCACTCCGGCGGCCCGCTGACGCTTACCCTCACGCCGTTGGGGTATATCTCGTTCACGGTCACGTATGCCTTCTCTCCATCGACGTCCAGCTCAACCGTCTCCCCCTCCCTCACAGGGGTCACGTCGGGGTAGGTCACCTCCATCAGGACGTCCTCCTCGCTCAGGCCCAGCTCCGGGTGGGTCTGGATAGTCCTCACCACGGCCTCCCCGATTTCCCTCGGCGGGGCGGTGTTCAGCCACTGGTAGAAGCCGTAGGCGTTGGCGAGCAAGCATGCGTCGAAGGCGGGTGTGTTGTTCACGTACTCGGCGCACTCCGTCAGATCGTAGCCCTGGGTCTCAGCCAGGGCGAGGAGGAAGGTCGGGTCGAGCAGGAGGAACTGTATCTTCCTCGGATCGGGAACCAGCATCGTCTTGTACTCGGCGTTCAGTATCTTGCCGTCCTTCATTATCACGAGCATCGCGTAGTACTCACCGTTTCCGTAGTCCTTCACGGTGTCGGCGAGCGTTATCAGCAGCGGGCCCACCAGGACGGCCTCGCCTTTGCTGAGGTAACCCTCGAAGAGAGGGCTAACAGTTTCAGATGCGGAGACAATTCCTCCAAAGGTCCCAAAGATGAGTAGGGCCGTAATCAGGAATCCAGAGCACTTCACGGTGAACCACCTCCCGTTTTCTTTCCGTAGAATATTTGAAGCAGGGCGGGCGTGACGAGGTAAGCCGAGGTCATCGAGGCGAATATTCCAAAGGCCAGGGTGAGGCCGAAGTCGTGTATCGTCGGAAGCTCGCCGGCGAGAAGGGCCAGGAAGCCGCCTGCGGTGGTGAGGGCACCTGCCAGGATTCCTGGCCCCACGCTCCCCACGGCCGTCACTATGGGCTTCGGGTTGCCTTCATTCATCTCCTCCAGGAAGCGGTGGGTGAGGTGCATTCCGTAATCGACGCCCAGGCCCACTATCATCGAGATGACTCCAGCTAAGCTCTGGGTGAAGGGTATCCCGGCCAGCCCCATGAAGCCCACCGTCCAGAGGGCGCCGAGGAACATCGGGGTTATCATCGCCACCGAAACCCTGATGCGCCGGAAGAGGAGGAGGACGATGAGCACCACGAAGACCGTTCCGTAGGTGGATATGCGGTTTATCTCGACGTTGGTGAGCTGGTCGAGGACGTAATTGAGGTAGAGGTCCCCGGTCAGGGAAAGCTCAACCCCCGGCGGGAACTGGGTTTCCTGGGCGAGTTTGGTTTCCTCCTCGAAGTACCTCATTATCCTTCTGAAGTCGTCCATGCTCGTGCCGCCGAAGTCGCCCGTGAACTTGATTACCGCCATGGAGTAGTCGCCCGAGACCATGGACGGCCCCTGGTACTCGGAGAGGGCCTCGCTTATCTTCTCCCTGTCGTTGGGTATGTAGCCGTACTTCTCGTAAACGATGTCCGCCGGGCTCTGGGAGCCGAACACACCGTTGTAGTAGGAGTCCGCCTTCACCAGGTTCTCGAAGCGGTACATGGCCCTCACTACCGCGGGGTTTCTCACGTCGTCCGCCCTCACCAGGACGTAAAGCTCGTCCTGGCCGCCGAACTCGGTTCTCACGTCCATTAGGGCCTCTATCTCGGGCATTCCTGGGGGAATGAACTTCTCCAGCCTCACCTCCGTCGTGACCTGGGTGACCCCGTAGGCGAAGAGCAGTGTAATCAGGAAAACCGCGCCGAGAAACGCCCCGGGCCTGGCCTTTATGGCTTCCCCAAGGGAGGTGAAGAACCTTCCAATTGCTCCCGTTCCGGAGCGTACCTCCGGGCGGACGTGGTGTCCCTTGAGCCTCATCATAACGTCCTCTTCCAGGATTATCACGGCCGGCGTGATTACCACCGCGTTCAGGGCGGCCAAGCTTAGACCGAGTATTAGAGTGGTCGCGAGGTTGTGGAGCATTGGGAGGCTCGAGAGGTACATCGCCGCAAAGCCCGCTATCGTCGTCAGCGCCGCGCCCAGGAGGGCCTTTCCGGTCTCCGCCACAGCCTCGGCCGCGGCCTCCTCAACGTCCTTGCCATTGCGCCTCTCCTCGTAGTACCTGTTGGTCACGTGTATGCCGTAGTCGATGCCCATTCCAACGAGCATGGCCCCTATCGTGGTGGTTGCCAGGTCGAGGGGAATGCCGGCCAGCCCCATGAAGCCCAGCGTCATAACGACCCCGAAGACGAGGGGGATAAGGGGAATCAGGGCCTTGACCGGGGAGCGGTAGAAGTAGAGAAGGAGCGCTATGACGAGGAGGAACGATATCGCCATCGTCTTGTTGAGGTCGCGCTGGAGGAGCTGGAGAATGCGGTAGGTTATGCCTATGTTACCGGTCTGAATTACCTCGACGTTCTGCGGAAACTTGACGCTCTCTATGTCCTCTTGCACCCCCTGGTAGACCCTCACGAGGGTCTCGGTCTTCTTCTCCCTGTTTATCGTCACCACTATCATTGTCATCGTGTAGTCCCTGCTGACGAGGGAGTACCTCTGTTCCTCGGGGAGCATGTCGAGGACGAACTTCGCCTCCTCCTCGCTCCGCGGAAGCCTTCCGAGAACCTTCATGTAGATGTCCGCTATGCTCATCGTGTCCGTCACGTACTCCCTCCGCCTGAGCCTCTGTTCGAGTTCGTATATGGCCTCTATCACCTGGGGGTCCCTGACGTCGTAAACGCCGCCCGGCTCGATGGAGTCTATCTTAACCACTATCAGCGTGCTGTCGCCGCTCTGGAACTCGTTCTGAAGGGCGTTGTAGTCCTTTATGGCTGGATCGCCCTCTGGGAGCATCGAGCTGAGATCACTCTCGAACCTGAGGCTCTGGATTCCGTAGGCTGAAACGATGAGCAGAAACAGGGCTACCAGCGCGAAGGCCACGCGGTACCTCACTATGATCCTCGCCGCTTTCCTCAGGAGGTCCATGATCTCACCCAACTTTCGGAAATTTCCGAAAGTTTTAAATATCCGAAACTTTAAAAACCTTGTGCACGGTGATGGACTAACCCTCCTTCGTCGATGGCTGAAATTGGGGTGTTCGCGATGGGTGTTGAGGAGGCGAAGAGGATAGTGATGAACCACTTCGCAGGGGCCGCGAGGAGGTTCGGCTTCAGCGAGCTGTACGGCTACATCTACGGTGCCCTTTTCCTTGCCAGGGAGCCGATGAGCCTGGCTGAGATAGCCGAGAGAACCGGCTACTCACTCTCCCACGTCAGCAGTGCCCTTAAGGCCATGGAGAGCCTCGGCTTCGTCGTGAGGGTGAAGAAGCCCGGCGACAAGAGGGCCTACTACAGGGCCACAAGGCTCCTCAAGGACTGGCGTCAGGCCGCCTACTACAACCGTGTTCTCGAGGACGTGGAGCAGATGAAGACCAACCTCATGAAGGCCCTGGCCGAGCTGGAGGGCGAGGAGGGGGAGGAAGTTGAGTTCATACGGGAGAGCATAGAGTTCGCCCTGCGGAGGAACGAGCTGGCCGAGAGGATAATCCGATACCTCCTGAGCCACGACGACGAGGAGGTTCTGGAGAGACTGGTGGAGTGCCTCGAGTCCGAAAAGCGGTAGCTTTAAAACCGCCGGTTTGTACTCCAGACGGGTGGAATAATGGGTTCGCTCTCATCTCTCCTCTGGGCCTTCTGGTACATACTGCCCGCCTACGTCGCCAACGCCTCCCCGGTTCTCGTGGGGGGAGGCAGGCCCATAGACGGCGGAAGAACCTGGAAGGACGGACGCAGGATCCTGGGCGACGGAAAGACCTGGCGCGGCTTCATCGGCGGCGTTGCCATTGGAACAATCACGGGACTGGTTCAGTACTTCATCACCCCAGACTTCTACGGCGACCTTGGGACGGCGGTTCTCCTCGCATTTCTGCTCTCCCTCGGTGCCCTCCTTGGCGACCTCATCGGGAGTTTCTTCAAGAGAAGGGCAAACCTTCCGCGCGGCGCTCCGGCCATAGGCCTCGACCAGCTGGGGTTTCTCATAGCGGCCCTCGCCCTGGCCTATCCAGTCAAAACGCTCGACTCGGGCCAGATAATCTTCCTCCTGGTCGTCTCGCCCTTCGTCCACTGGGGTGCCAACTACTTCGCCTACAAGATGGGCTGGAAGAGCGTGCCGTGGTGATGAGTGCTCTTTTGGATTTTCCGTTTTTTGCATACTATTTTTAGTGGTGTGCAAAATGTGTATAGGAAAGTCTTTTAAGTTCTAACTTTGGTTAGTACTACGGTGAAATCTCGATGAGGAGGGCGGTAGGAGTACTGTTGATAATCCTCCTGCTGGGGTCAATGGTGACGGCGGCGGGAAGTACAGCCCAAGCCACCAGCCTCGAAACTCGGAACGACCCGTACGAGAAATTCTGGGAAATCCTCAACAGGGAAGCCGAACTCGTGGTTCAGTTCAACGCTACCGGGAACACCACCCTCGCCAGAGAGTTGATTCAAAACTCTCGCCTTGGTGCGGAGAATGCTGCGAACATTTCGGCCTTAATCTGGCAGGCTTTGGAGGAGCTGAAGGCTTCTGGTGTAAAGACGTACTACACTGCCGAAGAGTTAAGGGAAATGGCTCGGAACATCAGCCGGAATGGCCTCCCCCAGGAGACGGTAGAAGCTTTGAAGGCTCAAGGCTGGAGTGACGAGCAGATTCAAGCTTTGGAAGAGTACATTGTTCGAAATGCGGACGAGATTAACGAGGACTTCAACATGACGGCCTTCCTCGAGGAGTTTTCCATGGCCTTCATTGATGTTGCCTTCAAGTACAACGAGTACGAAACCTGGACACTAGAAAAATGGAAATGGACCCAGCCCACCGGAATCACTGGAGGGGACAACAGAACTTTAATACACCCACTGTTACTGAGGGGGTGGGTTGAGTTCTACCGCTCATACGTTGAAGGTGACTACAAGAGAATGAGGGACTCCATCATTCCGCTGAGAGAGTCGATGTACGAACTCATAACTTACTCCTCGAACAGTCCAAAGCAGGTGGAGCTGGCGTTCTTCAACGGTGAGAGCATAACAATCACGACCTGAAACCTGAGGGGAGTCCTTTGGGGCCATGATGGATCGATGGCATTCAGAATTGAGCAGGAACATTTTGACCGAGATGGATTTGAAATAAACCTTACGACGTATTATTGGCCGGGCGCTCTGGAGGCGTACAAACTAACTTCCGACGTACTGGTGCTTGTGAATGCGATGAAGCAGGGCAACAATAACCCTAAACTCCCGAAGATGCTCAATCAGAAGGTGGCGGAGCTTAAGGAGGCCCTTAAGGTCACCGTTGTATCCCGCGAGGTCATAACCAACCCAGACTACAAGAAATTGCCCCCAAGTGACCCTATAACCCCGATCGACCCGATAAATCCGGAACCTCTCAAAAACTCCATCATGGGCGCCAATGGTGGAACGCTTACTCCTACGGAGTCCTCTTCAAACCAGATCACCGTCATTCCGGCAGATGAGATAATGAAAATTGCCTCGGATCCGGGGTTCCTTAGAGGGCATACTGAAGGTTGATGATATCGAGGTAAAACCACTAACAAGCGGTCCAAACTACGTTAATTACGTCGTTATCGTCCACATGCACGCGGAGAACAATGCAGTGAAGGATATCAAAATTAAGCTCCATGACTACTCCACCGGGGAAGAGGACTCAGGCTTCATTTCAAAGATGGATTCATATTACGATGCAACCTGGGAGAGCAAAGTACTAAGCCACGCCCTTTTTGATGGAAAATTTACCGCTACTGGGGAAGTTGAGATAACATACACCCCAGAATGTGACGGACCAACTCCCAGTAATACGCTCTCGTGTAATCAGGAGCGTACGGTTACAGTTCAATATTCGGAATCATTCAACTTCGGTTCTCCTATCGATTGGGACCATGTGGGAATTAGAATTGAAACTTCCGCTGACACGATTGTTGCGGGAAGTTCAGTGACGTATCGGGTTATTGTTGAAAATGGGAATGGTGTATCATTAAATGATCTGGACTATTCAGTATCTCTCCCAGTTCCCAATTCTAACCCAATACAATATTCAGGAACGATCGACATTCCGGCAAATGAAGAGGTTACCATTGTTGAGAAGACGATAACTTACGAGGAAGCCGGCACTTACGTTGCCAATGCGTCAATCAAATGGGACGGGAACTCCAAGAGTGTCAAGAAGAGCGTTACGGTGAATTCAGAAACTATAAGTATGAACGTTGATTTTTCACCAAATAATCCTACTGAGGGGGACAGTGTGGAATTCGATGTGAGTCTCAAGAATCCCACCTCAACGTCCAGAACCGTAACGGTAAAGCTTTTCATCGATGGTGCTGAAAAATCAAGCAGGACTGTTACTCTTCATGGTGGAGATTCTATGATAGTCACATTAACATGGACCGCTCAGGCTGGAGAGCACGACTGGAGGATCGAGGCCTGGGAAGACGGGAAGCTGGAGGATTCAAGGAGCGGGACAATTCGTGTTATCTCAGAGAGTGATCCATGTCCTGAGGGAGAATACTGGACTGCATGGCTGGAGGTTAGTCCGACTGAGATGGTGGGAGAAGGCAAAGTGCATGTAAAGGTAATGGCATCATACTGCAGTGCTCTTCCGGATGTGGGTGGGGACACAATAGACTTGCTGTATCTTGGGGGAAGCGTGTACTTGGACGGCAAGGAAATACACTCATTTGACACGAATGCCAACGGAAATTACTTGTTAGTTGGTAGGACGAGGGTTATAGATGAGTTTGATTGGCCTGTAGGTGTGGGCAACCACAATATTACATTAAAAATCAAGAACACCAGCGGTCTCTTAGATTACATCAAAACTAAGACTGACAGTGTTAGCGTTAGAGTCCTTCCCTTGGAATATCCCTTAGAACTGACCGAAATCTCCTGCAGTGGTCTCAACTTTAACTTTAAAGCCAGCAGACTTTATACTCAGGGAAGCTACGTCTCATCACTGGAATGTACACTCAAATTCAGGAATGTCAACGATGTGCCAGTACATATTACAGAGTTAAGCACTGAAATTTCAGTTAGTCCACCTGATTTAGAAGAGGCGGTTCCAGATCATACAACAGTCTCAGTAAACGAGGATGTAAAACCCGGTGAATTCATAACGATACAAATACAGGACAGGACCGTCACAACAGATCGCCAAATGCTCCTCAGAGTTGATGGAACCACCGCCACGTTGTACTTGGACTACACGGTGGAAGGCATGATTAACGGAGTCAGCAAAATAGTAGTGAAAGGAATTGCAGAGAGTACATTACGCCTCAGCGTCAATCAGGGTATTGTATATGCAGACGTCACTGCAGACTTGTTATTACTCATAGAAGGCCCCAAAGTCTCTAGTAAACTCACAAAGTGGTTCCCAGTAATAGATAAGATACCTGGAGGAGATGCAATATTGAGCTTCATTAGCCGGACAGCCCATAAAAAATTTCATCTTATCAAAAATTTCAGAGCATCAGGGGTGATTTCCTATGGGACTAACCTGCAGAGATAGATTTCAAATTTATAAAGTGGGGGTGGCTCTTGCAGTAACGTTATCGGCAACTCTCGGTTATCTATTCTTTTTTTCTCACAGTGTCATCACTTCTATTGAGCTGACTACCCCATATTTGTTAATCCTGGGATTATACAGCCTCGATGCCGTGAGATTCATTATTAGAAATTGCATTCTCGGGTATCAAGTTTCAAAAAAAGAGCTTGAAGAAATCATAATCTCAACACAACAGCGCTTAGAGCTAAAGTACCTCAGTGCCCCAATATTATTCTATGCCTGGCTTGCATTTGTTATGTATATCCTCTCCCGGAACCCACTAGCGATATTGCTAGTACCCCTATGGACCGTTGATCTGTACATAACCATGAGAACAGCATTATCCTGTGCGAAGGAGTGTCTAATGACAATTGAAAATAATATCCGATAGTGTTAAACCGATGAACGGATGGTTGGATCAGATTCTTAAATCCTTATTCGGAGGATGAGGGCTATGAAGAGTGAACGGTACATCTCTCGTCGGGGCATACTAGCACTTCTCGTATTGTGGGTAGTTACTATTTGCTCCATGCCACTTTTTGTTTTTTAAACTGGGGGCTTGACCCGGAGAAAATTGAAGGCATTATTATCATCACAGTTGTGTTCGGAATCTTTTTTGTATTCTATGAGATAACTATCGTGGAGTTTATTATTAGATACTGCGTTACCGGGAGAAAGCCTGATAAAAAAAGCCTCTCACGGGTACTTGGCTCCATTAGTAGGGCAACTGATATAAGAAACTTCTGGTCCATAGCGTTATTGTATGTATTTTTCA
Organism: Thermococcus sp. MV11; assembly: GCF_012027285.1. Classification (NCBI taxonomy): domain Archaea; kingdom Methanobacteriati; phylum Methanobacteriota; class Thermococci; order Thermococcales; family Thermococcaceae; genus Thermococcus; species Thermococcus sp. MV11. The sequence continues at coordinate 231,011 of NZ_SNUD01000003.1, read as the reverse complement.
GCCTGCCCATGATATACAAAGATACAAAATTTGCCATTAGTGCCATCCTGTGGATAGCATCGACATATCTTACGGCGTATTTTGCCAAACTCTAGTGTCTGTGAGGAATTTCACAACATGACAGACTAGTGCTTTGGATTCCTAAGTATTGAGTTAAGCTCATTAAGAAGGACATAGTTTCCCTAATAGACAAAATGGGAAGGGTGAGTATTGTGAAAGCATTAAAACAGGGGATACATGCCATAACTCAACGAATGAATCTAAAACATCTGATGATCCTATGGACTGTGACTGTACTTTCCAATATCGTTTTCTCTTTGCATGTGCTTAACGACTATTCAGAGGCGATTTCCAGTGCTCTTAAATTTTCTTTTGCTTACTTTCTCCTTTTGGCAATATACAATCCATACTCTATCGAAGCATGTATCAAAAACTGCATACTTGGATATATCCCATCGGATCAAAATATTCGAAAGGTCATTAATGCTATTGAATGGGCAGTTAACCCCAGAAAGTTCATTGCACTAGCTACATTTTACACATTCTTTGGAGCATTTATCGCGTACAGACAGCCAGTATTTTGGATAGTCATAATTTTGTGGAATATCTCTGCCTATTTCACTCAACATGCGGTTAAAAACTGCCTAAAAGAAAAATATCCTAATCGATACAAGATAGCTATCAACCAAAAGAGTTGATACTCCACATTACCTAAAACTAAAAATAAGATTGGACTCAGGTGAGTATATGAACCTTGAAGGCATTATCACGGCAAGGTACACAGGAAGCAAATACTGGAACAGCGATGCAAATGCCGGCATTATGAAAGGAACCGCAATGGCATTCTCACCGTTATTATTGTCAGGATTGGCCACTTTTTCAGAGATAGCAACCGTAGAATCGTCAACAGGAGTAGAACTTGCACTTGCAGGAAAGGCTAAAGTTGCATTTGAAGCCACCTTTGGAATATATGGCAAGCTTGTAGGAGGAAGCATCGGGATGTATAATTTAGCTGAAATTGTTGCAATGAATAAGTCAGCGAAGGAGAAAGCCAAAAAAGTGGCTGAATATTTCCTAAAGCCTCTGTTCCTTCCAGGGGGTTGATAACATGTCAGGAGAGTATCTGCTAATGGTGCTCCCTTGGGTTTTCTATTTTTTCCTAATGTACTCCTTCCGCTACAGGCTCCTTGGAGAGCTCGAGGAAATCAATCACCGACTAATACAGCTCGAAGACCGCTTTAGGAGGGGGAACCCATGATTAATTACCTTCCACTCTGGAATTCAATCGTTGCACTTGTGTACGCGGTAGTCACGGGAGGAATACTCTTAAAAGCGCGCCCTGGTGCCTTTGAATCGGTCTTCATGACCCTCTACAGCATTTCAGCGATTGCAACTTCCTGGATATCCTTTGGTTACTCACTGCTTCTCTTAGTGCCACTTTTGACCTACGGGGGTCTGACCTATTCAGAGGAGACAGGCTTAGAACTCCTCAGGGAGAGGATTAAAATGCTGGAGGGGGAGTTATGAGGGCCTACCGGGTGATTCTTGTTATTTTAGGAGTGTTACTCCTCCTGGAGATATTGAGAACTGGGGTTTACGGGGGACTTTTTGCTCTAGTTTTGGGTTTTATGCTACCGTGGGCATTTGCCTGGGCGCTCTTCGACGACGTTGATGAACTGAAGTCAAACATTAACAGGCGAGTTCAATCATTAGAACAGGCGATAAAAACTAGAGACTATGATTAATGTTGTAAAAAACTGCAGAACCTTTGAGGGTGGAAAACTGGAAGCATTAAGGGTTGGAGGATTGAGGTTTGGGAAGACGGGAAGCTGGAGGATTCAAGGAGCGGCGAGATAACAATACAAGATCCTCCGACTTCGACTTGTTTGAGCGGTGTCCCCCTGGAGGGTCACTTGGAGGTTTATCCCAAGTGGGTTGAGGCGGGGGACAGCGTGAGTGTCCATATTACCGTCACTAATTTGGACCCGAACTGTGCGCATGGACCTTTCAACATTGAGCTGGTCGATGATTCAGGAGCAAAGTGGTGGCCGGAGAACGACACGGAGTACGGGGATAGCATGAGAGGCTATGAGATCACAAACGGGGTACTAAAAATCTACGCTGGTAAAACACTGAGTGAGTGGTCTAAACCAAAACCAGTCACACAGAATACTGTCTTATACCTGAAAATAAGTGGAAAGGTAATAGCAACTGCCAAAGTTTATGTAAATGATAGCTCACTTATACAGACAAAAGTTGGATGTGAGAATCCAGTATTTGATTTCAGAGATCATGCCTATCGCGCAGTGCTATCCTGCTGGGTAGATTTAAAAAACCCATACCCAGAGCCGGTAGATATAAGGGACATTGCTGTGAGCGAGTACTCAATAACTGGAGCACTAAATGACACCCTTTCCGGAGCTTGGACGGTGAATCCCTTAGAGTTTACTTTGGCTCCCCAGGATGTTAAAAGAGTGACATTCAAGCTCCCACTAGAGATCAGCAGTTGGGTTCCAGTTAGTGTTGCTGATGCCACGGAGATAGTGATTAAGAACAATGATCCGAGCACGGCGGACATAACATACACTTTAGGGTACAAACTCGAATCTCAAGATACATGGTCCCACTTCACTGGCAACATTAGATACGAGGTGAAAGTAGGAATGGACAGCAAAACCGTTGCGGCAGACTACATACTCGGCGGGGGAATGGCCATTTTCGATCCAGATACTGTGATAAGCTACAACATTGGAACCGTGACAGTCTTCGGTAGGAGTGTCAATATTAAACTAAGCACGGATCTGTGGCTGATACTCTGGAATACGTTCATCAAACCAGTTATCTTAGAATACACGTAAAGGGGGATAGAAAATGAGGAATGACACTGGTTCCAGGTTTGTCTTTGGCTCTCTGATTTTTCTATCTTTGTTTTTGCAGACTAAGTACTTTGGACTCTGGAGCGCCATCAGGACAATAACGGGTTCTGCATTGGCGTTCATACTCATGTTATCAATCTGCTGGGCTGGTAAGCAGTTAAATTCTCAGAGTTGCAGAAGCAGGATGGCACAGTATATAATCGGCTATACCAAGCTCTCGGGTGCTAGGGGTAAATCTCGGCAGCTTTTTGCCATTTTCATAGGGTATTTTGCCCTCAGCGGGTTGCCAAATCTCCTGCTGGTTGAGGAGTCCATAGGATTCTTCCTGACACTATTTCCCCTTATAATAGGCTTAATGGGACTCACAAACAGAGGGATAAATGAAAGATGCCAAGAATCACAGGCTAAAACTTAGAATGAAGAAAGCACTCGGGAGTGAGATGAGAACGAATGCAAAGACAATCACAGCCTATTACATACTCAGCGAAGCAATGACTTACGTATCCGTATGGACACTGCTAAGTAAAATTGTAATTGTTGGCAGGACGATGAGTGAATGGACAGATTTCAGAAATATCGGTCAGGCCACTACGTTGTACTTAAAGGTTGGGGGCAAGATATTGGCAAGTGCAAAAATCAACGTCAAGCAGAACGGACCAGTTAAGGCAAGTATGGAATGCAAACCTACGGTTATCCCCTGGGACGGTTCAACCACTTGTACTGTTCACTTTGAGCTGAAGAGCGCCGACACGGTTACGTTGAACCTAGAAGAGGTTGACTTTGGGGGTAAGAAAGTATGGCCGGACGGGCCAAGCAGCGTTACTGTTAGCAAGCAAACTGTGGCCCTAAGCCCAACGAACGTGGAGGAGGATTTAACGATAACAATCGCGATAAATGACGAGCTGGCGAATTATTACTTCGGAAAACCTATTTACGAGACATACATTAACGAGCTTGGGGGACACTCATACTTAATTGAAGCAAGTTCAGCTGCCTGAATTATCCAGTTTCAGATGTCATAACAATAAGTTACAAGGACACAAGGAGTGGAGCTGAAAAGGCTATTGATTACGGTTCAACCGCAGGGGAAATAATATCGACAGCACAGCTTGTTGTTGAGGGCAGTAACCCTGTGGGCTGGGGCGTCTTCATTTTAACAAGTCTTCCAAAGCTTGGAAAAGCCGCCTCAGAGGTTCAGTGGATAATTAAATGGGGTGTGAATGGATTCCCACAAGAAAACGACAATAATGCTGTAGTGGGGGGATGAAAAATGGACATTTATCTTGCTGTTTCTATCTTTTTGTGGATCGTTATAGCGTCCCTTGCTATGATATCTTCACGGCAGGCCATTGCTAGTCTTGCGATTATTGTAACATCCGGTACATTGCTCTACGTTCGAACTCAATGAGCGCACTCTGGCCGCTTATCGCTTCCTTTATGCTATGGCTTGCAACCGCTCTGATCACCATTAGGAGAAACGCAATCGGAATAACCAGAAGAGAGATTGAAAACAGTGGGGCCTTAGCCTCCATCCCATTTCTTGTCTTTTCGGTAACGTTGCTCTTTAAATATCCAGGATACGGAGCTTTTGGAGTTATACTCTGGTTCCTTCTCTGGTATTACCTTAAGACCACATGCAAGAGTTTAAGCACATTATGTCTACTAATCCTCTATCTCCCAACTCTCTTATTCATGGTAGTCTATAGAACCCCAATTGCCGTTGTATACGGTGTAGTTACATTGTGGTTGCAGAGGGAGATTAAAATCCTACAGAAGCTGAGGAATAAAAAGTGACTATAAAAGGATATGTTCACAATCTATTCCTCAAAACACCGACGAAAAGCCGAACGGAGTCGGGGGAAGAGCACTGGAGCAAAGTGACGGTGGAAGTGAAGCCAATGAAAGGATGAGAATTAAAGCAAGTGGCATTTGAGTGTGATCCACTGTACTTCAAGTATAATATGGGAAACTATGAGGCGACCCTCACTTGTCGATTAATGGTTTACAACTTGGTATCCTTGACAGGAGAGGAAGACTTATCCAGCAAGCCTTTTTAACCTCTCCTCCAACTTTTCTCGGTGGTCGAGATGAGGGTTACCGTTCGCTACTTCGCCCGCTACCGCTCCCTGGTCGGAAAGGGCGAGGAGGAGATCGAGATCCCAGAGGGGACAACGGTTCGCGAGCTGATAGAGATGCTCAAGGAGAGGCACCCGGTTCTCAGGAACGAGGTCTTCGCGGAGGAGGACGACCTGGCCGACGTGAACGTCTCGCGCAACGGCCGCTACGTCCGCTTCGATGAAGTTCTGAGGGACGGCGACATAGTGGCGATATTCCCCCCGGTGAGCGGTGGTTGAGATGCTGAGCGAGAAGGAAATCGAGCGCTACGACAGGCAGATAATGATCTTCGGGAGGGAAGGCCAGGAGAAGCTTAAAAGCTCAAAGGTGGCCGTTGTTGGAGTCGGCGGTCTCGGAAGTCCCGTTGCCTACTACCTCGCCGCCGCTGGAATCGGAACGCTCCTTTTGATAGACGAGCAGGAACCTGAGCTGAGCAACTTAAACCGACAGATACTCCACTGGGAGGAGGATCTGGGGAAGAACCCGAAGCCCCTGTCGGCGAAGTGGAAGCTGGAGCGCTTCAACCCGGACGTGAGGGTAGAGACCTTCGTTGGCAGGCTCACCGAGGAGAACATCGATGAGGTGCTCGAGGGCGTCGATGTAATCGTGGACTGCCTCGACAACTTTGAAACTCGCTTCCTGCTCGACGACTACTCCAGTAGGAAGAGGGTTCCCCTCGTCCACGGCGCCGTGGAGGGCACCTTCGGCCAGGTGACCACGATAGTCCCCGGTGTGACGAAGAGCCTCCGCGAGATTTTCCCGGGAGTTAGGGGAAAGAGGGGGAAGTTCCCCATAATAGGTGCAACCGCTGGTGTAGTCGGCTCGATTCAGGCCATGGAGGTTATCAAGCTCCTCACCGGAATCGGCGAGCCGCTCCTCAACAGGCTCCTCATAGTGGACCTCGCCTACAACACCTTCGACGTCGTCGAGCTTAAGTAGGCGGGTTCACTTTCCTCTTCTCGTTTATGGAGGTCACCTTGAAGGTCTCGTCCCAGGTTCCGGCCTGGGTTATTGTCATCTTTCCGAGCACTGGGTCGTCCACTTCCGCCGTCGAGCTGACCGAGAAGCTCAGCCTTCCGCCTACCAGCCGTCCGTCCTTGAACCACAGCTCCAGTTTCCCGTCTCTAACCACCACGTCGGTGTTCTCTGAGACCGCGAAGTAGAGCGCGGCCAGGGGTTTCAGCTTGTAGTCCGGAACGAGGTAGGTCAGCCTGATAACCTCCCCGCCCTCCACGGAGTCCGGCTTCTCCCCCAGGTACTCCCTGGCCAGGCCAACCACGCTGTACCTCCAGAGCACCTCGCTGGCGGTCGGGTCCTCCGACGTCACCCAGCCCACGGGGGTCTGTATGTAGGTGACGTTGTTCACCACTATTCTAGAGGCGTTGGTTCTGGCTCCGTCCTGAAGGCTCAGGGTTGTGGAGTTTATCCAGGCGCTCCAGGAATCAAAGTCGATGTAGCCCCTCTCGATTATCCTGAGACTCACGTTGTCGTTCTGGGAGGTGCCGTTGCCCTCTATCGTGACGGTCATGTTCAGGGTGGCGTTGCTCAGGTAGGTGAACTGCTTTATCCCCAGGACGTTCTCGAGGAGTCCGTTTAGGTCGAGTTCTGGGGGTGTGAAGGTGGTTGTCGTCGTTTCGGTGGGACTCGATGAGGTTGTGGTTTCCAGGTTTGGGGTCGTCGTTGGAGTCGAAATCTGGCCCTCAGTTGTCGTCGGGGCCTGGCCGTTGCCGCCCAGACAGCCCGCGGTGGCTATGACCAGAAGAACGATGAGCAGGAAGGCGTATCTCCTCATTTTCCTCACCCCCAGAGGCTGGGCTTGAAACCACTTAAACCTTTCCACCGCTCCGTTTTTAATCCCTCATGCCGTATTTCGTGGGGGTGGTGAGATGAAGGTAAGGCTCACGAAGGAACCCTTCGACCTCAACGAGGCCCTTCGCTATCTCCTGGTTCCCGAGGCAGGAGGTTACGTCTTCTTCCTCGGCAAGGTCAGGAACGAGAACCACGGGAGGAAGGTAAAGAAGCTCATCTACGAGGCCTATCCGGAGATGGCGGAGGCCGAGATGGAGAGGATACGGAGGGAGGCCCTCGAGAGGTTCCCCATTCTCGACATGCTGATATGGCACCGCCACGGGGAGCTCGAGGTCGGTGAGGACACGATACTGATAATAGCCAGTGGGAAGCACAGGAAGGAGGCCTTCGATGCCTGCATCTGGGCCATCGATGAGGTGAAGAGGCGCGTTCCGGTATGGAAGAGGGAAGTCACCGACGAGGGGACCTTCTGGATAGAGGGTGATCGCCTGGTTCCCGGTGATTGACTTTCCATTTTTTGCAGACTATTCCCAGTGGTGTGCAAAATCCGAATAGAAAAAGTATATATACGATTTTGCCCCATTCTCCTCCGGTGGTGCCCGATGGAGAAGGTGGTCTACGATACCGCTCATTCGTTCGGCATTGATTTCTCCCCGGGGGTTGCCTCTGTTGGCAAGCCGCCATGGAGCAACGTCTCCCACAGGGGCAGGCTCGAGAGGCTAATACTTCAGCTCGGTGCGGGAAAGGGCAGGTTTTCCGAGGTAACCGGAATCCCCCGCTCTATAGGCTGCATTGGAAACAACTCCTTCATTCTCCGCCGCGAGCCGATGAGCGTCGAGCGCGTTAGGGAGCTGATAAGGGAGTTCAAGGAGGCTGGGGGAAGGGAGCTCTGGCTCACCAACTACGACAGCGTTGAGTACCTGGTGTCGATGGCATCGTACGCCGTCGAAATCGGCGTTCCCGAGGTCTACGCCGTGGTCCTGCTCGAGGATTTAGATGAAATAACCCCCGTGGAGGGTGTACGATTCATCGCAGAGCTCGAGTACAGCGAGGAGAACGTCCAGCTGCTTGAGGCACAGGGCTGGCTTCACGGTGCCATCATCATGGTAAGGGGTTCCGACCTGGACGAGCTCAAGGGTCTCAAGACCACCTTTCAGGGAGAGGTGTACATCGACGTCCTCTTCCCCGGCTCCGCCAGGAGGCTCGACTTCAACGTCATCGAGATGAGGCGCATAACGAGCCAGACCACCGAGAAGTACCACGACTGCCTTGCCGGAACCCTTGCCATAACGGCCGACGGCTACGCCCTTCCGTGCCCCCTCCTCAGGAACCACATCGTGGCCGATGCCAAGGAGGTTGGAATAAAGGCCATACTGCGGAAGAAGCGCCTCAAGGAGTTCTGGAAGATGACGAAGGATAAAGTGCAGGCCTGCAGTATGTGTCCCTTTAAGTACGTCTGCCACGACTGCAGGGCCCTTGAGTACCAGGCAACCGGGGAGATAGATGGCCTGGAGTACTGCCAAATCGTCCTTTGAGTTCAGAAGTCCAGTATGGAGTGGTACCCGCTCCCGTCCTTTTTAACCATTCTCTGATGCCTGTTCTTCAGGTTCCTGTCGTTCATCTCCTTGAAGGCCGGCTCGAAGTACTCTATCAGGAGCTTCTCGACGTAGTTACTGAACTCCAGAACCTTGCTCCCTAAGTCCTCCTTGGAGGAGAAGAACCACTCCAAGATGTACCCGTACCCTGGCAGGACGCCGACGGATATCTCGTACTCCCTGAACCTCTCCAGAACCTCTTCATTGAGCTCCCTGGTGAGCCCGATGACTCCCCTGTCGTGGACGTTCATGTCTATGAGCGGGGTGAAGCCGAGCACTATCTCCTCCTCGAGGAGCCTGTTTATCATGTATCTGGCTGTGGGGCGGCTCTTCCCGAGCCTCCTTGCTATCTCGGTTATTGGTGTCCGGGCGTCCCACTTCAGGATATCGAGCAGAATGGCGTAGTCGTAGCTCAAGTACCACCTTCCAAAGTTGTCGTCGCCGCTGTAGGGGTAAGCCCTCGCCTCGTAGTACTCGTAGTCGTCCGAGTACTTGGAGAGCATCTCATCTATCCTATCCTTCTGGTCGTCTGGCGCGTGGAACGTGATGGAGAGGCCGTTCTTGAAGCCGAAGGCTGGATTGACGTAGGTTACGAAGGGGTTCTGGGTCATTCGGACGGCCGTTTCCATCAGCCTGTCGGGAGAAACGCTGAGAAACGCGACGAAGCTCCTGAGCCCGAGCTTTTTTATGTTTATTATGCAGCCCACGGTGAGATACTTTCCGTAGTACTTGTCGTAGAGTCTCTTGAGCCTGTAATAGTCTATCCCCTCGCTCTTGGCTATCTTCTTGAGGCTCTCCAGGGGATATTTGTTCAGGATTTCAGCCAAGAACTCCAGCTCCTCCATCATGGGGTCGACCATTTCACCTCACCGCTCCGCCGGACGGGAAAAGGTTATATCGTTCCGGTTATTAAATCCTTCCGGTGGTGGCCATGGTGAAGATAGAGGTCGTCGATATCGAAAAGCCCGAGGGCGTCGAGGTGATAATCGGTCAGGGTAACTTCTCGATATTCACGGTCGATGATCTGGCCAAGACCCTCCTCACGACCGTTCCAGGCATAAAGTTCGGCATAGCGATGAACGAGGCCAAGCCCCAGCTCACCCGCTTCACCGGCAACGATGAGGAGCTAGAAAAGCTGGCCGCCAGGAACGCGGTGAAGATTGGCGCGGGACACGTCTTCGTGATACTCATGAGGAACGCCTTCCCGATAAATGTGCTCAACGCCGTCAAGAACCACCCCGCCGTGGCCATGGTCTACGGCGCCAGCGAGAACCCCTTCCAGGTCATAGTCGCCGAGACCGACCTCGGAAGGAGCGTCATAGGCATAGTGGACGGCAAGGCCGCGAAGGAGATTGAAACGGAGGAGCAGAAGAAGGAGCGCAGGGAGCTGGTGGAGAGGATAGGGTATAAGATAGACTGAACCGGCAACCTTTTTACCTCCCGTTTCCCTCTTCTCCCGGTGGTTCTATGAGGCTGGCGTTCATAACTTCCAATCCCGGAAAGGTGGAGGAGGCTAGGAAGTACTTTGAACCGCTGGGCGTTGAGGTGTATCAGCTTAAGGTCGATTATCCCGAGATACAGGCAGATACGCTCGAGGAGGTTGCCGAGTACGGGGCCAGGTGGCTCGCGGAGAGGCTCGACGGCCCGTTCTTCCTCGACGACTCCGGCCTCTTCATCGACGCCCTCAACGGCTTTCCGGGTGTTTACTCGGCCTACGTTTACAGGACCCTGGGCGTGGACGGGATACTGAAGCTGATGGAGGGTGTGGAGGACAGGAGGGCCCACTTCAGGAGCGTGATAGCTTACTGGGACAATGAGCTGTACCTCTTCACCGGCCGCGTGGAGGGAGAGATAACCCGCGAGAAGCGCGGTACGATGGGCTTTGGCTTCGACCCCATATTCAAGCCGACGGGTTTCGAGGAAACTTTCGCCGAAATGACAACCGATGAGAAGAACAGAATATCACATCGTGGAAGGGCTTTAAAGGCTTTTGCAGAGTGGCTAAAGGAAAACCTTAAATAAGCCTTCTATCCCAAACTTAACAGCAACTATTGAACAGGTGACGAAGGGGGTCACGATGGTAAGCTCTCTCGATGCCACCGATTTGAAGCTGCTGGAGGAGCTCAAGGAGAACGCGAGGGAGAACATAGCATCGCTCAGCAAGAAGCTGGGCATACCGAGGACCACCGTCCACTACCGCATTAAAAAACTGGTAGAGGACGGTGTCATAGAGAAGTTCACGGTCAAGCCCAACTACAAGAAGCTCAACCTCGGCACGACGGCCTTTATCCTGGCCCGCTACGAGCAGGACTCCGGGCTGAGCCAGCGCGAGGTGGCCGAGAGGATAGCGGCCCTCGAGGGCGTCTACGAGGTCCACATAATAGCCGGTGAGTGGGACCTGCTCATAAAGGTCCGCGCCCCCAGCTCGGAGGAGGTTGGGAAGATAGTCGTGGACAGGCTCAGGGAGATAAAGGGCGTCGGACAGACGGTCACGATGGTGTCCTTCGTTACCGTGAAAGAGGAGCTGTGAAGGCCGGGGCGATGATCGGCGTTCTCCTTTCTGATTTCATGATGACGCGAGGTTGAGTGAGCCCTGCGTTTTCTTTTAAGAGCCTCCTTAGGAGGAGGTCAGAATGAGGCAGTGGTTGGTGATTGCAGAGGATTACATTTTTCTTTTGAAAGCCTCGCCCTTTATAGGGGGGAAGTCGGTGGAAGGTGAAGGCGACTGCAGAGGGAGGTGATTTCAATCTTTGCTTTTTCCTTCTTCCCCCAGGATGGAGACAGGGGATTCCCCGTGCTGGTGCTCGGAGATGGGCCGGTTTTCATCAGTGAAGACCCGGTGGCGCTGGATGAATTCATGAGCTCCCTAAAGGCGCTCCAATCGATGGATGTTTTCCCGAAAAAGCTCTGGGACCTGAAGATAAGGGCCGAAGGTGGATGGGTTTGCCTGACCCTTCGGGGTGGTAGGGAAGTACAGGTCACCCGTAAAAAACTCGTCGAGACAATCCGGACTTCCATCCAGAACCTGAAAGCGGTTCTCAACAATAAACCTGTGCGGATGGAGTGGCTCAGGTTCAAGCTAAAGCCGCCTTCACATGAAGTGCTTGAGATGTTCGGTGAACCTGAGGATATCATGGACGAGTACGAAGTTCAAGTTTACGGGAGCACGTACATACTGGAGGCGTTCGTTAATCTCGAGGGGTACGTTAAGGAGCTTAAACTTCTCAAGGCTTTCGTGGCGGACGGCAAACTGCCTGCGGAGGAGTGGCGGGTAAAGCGGAACGTTGATGGCGAAATCAAGAGGCTGTCTTCTAAGGGGGCAAAAAAGCCGGAGGATAGGGGCCTTCTCCGCGAACTGGCGGGCCTTAAAAAGCTCTCAGCAGGAGCGGCTCCTCCCTTCGTTCGCTTTACCCTTTCAACCTACGACCCCTTTGAAGTTCTCTACGTGGCAGACTCTGGAAAGGGCGAATTTTTGCTGGCATTCGTCCTGTATTCCGGTATGGCAGTCAAAGTCCCAAAGAACGTCCTCCTAAGGGCCATTGATGAGGCCATCAAAGATGCAGAAAAGGAACTCGAAAGGGTAAAGCTGCCCGGGAGGTGAGCTCGTGTCCTTTTCCATCTTTTTCTTTGGTTGGGAGAAGGCTCTCAGGGGGAGATTTCCGTTGATGACTTGACGATTGCCCTTAAACACGGGGGGAAGGTTATTCCACTGGGCGAATGCTTCGCCAGAGGCGCAGTTGGAGACGTTATTGATGCTCACATCACACAGCACTCGTAGATTATCTCCACCTCCCTCACCGTTTTTGCCCACTCGATGACTTTCCTCGGCGGGTTCGTCAGCCTGTCGATGCCGGCCAAAACCGCCCCCCTGTCGAACTCCAGCCTCCACTTCCCCATGGGCCTCATACAGCCTATGCTCAGCTCCCCGTCGAAGTGCTCCCTCGCGTACCTGACAACCTCCAGGCTCTCCTCCACCGAAGGCTTCGGGACGTTCTCCATCTCGGTTCCCTTCGTTGGAATGAGCACGTCCAGCACGAGGACGTCTATGGGGTACTCCACCAGCAGGTCTATGGCCCTGAACTCCCAGCTTATCCTTCCAAAGTCAAGGCCTATCGTTATGTGAGGCGCCACCCTCACCCCGGCTTCCGTGAGCAGGTCGAGGATTTTGAGATAGTCCTTGACGGTCTTGTCTATCTTGTAAACTCGCCTTATCACGTCGTCGTCGCCCACGAAGTCGAGGGAGACCACATCGACGTACCTGACCCACTCCAGATCGCTCTCGTCTATGAACCCGACGTGGGCGTTGAGCTTTAGGTTCGTCCTTCTCTTTATCTCCCTCAGTTCGTCAGCGTACCTATCCAGAGGCACCTTGAGCCTTGAGTCCATTCCGCCGCTCAGCAGGCAGCCGGTGTAGCCTTCCCTCTCGAGACCGAGGCAGTAATCGACCAGCTCTTTTCTCGTCGGCTTCCTCATTCTCTCGAGGTAGTGCTTCCCGCAGTGGGCGCAGTTCAGCGCGCAGTAGTTGCCCGTGAGCGAGATTGAAGGGAATTTGATGCCGGGAATGTAGATTTTGAGTTTTTTGGGCATTCAGTTCCCTCCCTGGGGGTTGTAGGGGGCGAAGCCCCCTCCGGTGTTTAAAAGAGGAGGAAGGGTCTGGAAAACGTAGTTTCCCGGTTTATGTGGGGCGAAGCCCCACGTTCGGGGGGAGGGGGTTGGCAAGGACGTGGGGGGTGAAACCCCCCGGTCCTGCGAGGGGAATTTGATGCCCGGAATGTAGATTTTGAGCTTTTTTCGTTCTGCCATTCAGTCTCCCTCCCGCCGTGGGAGTCCGCCCTCCCTCTTAAAACCCTGACTGGACGTTTCTGTTTCATCGAAGGTCAGGAGGAACCTGAGGTAGAACAGCTTTCCGAGTACCGCGAGAACCGTGAATGAACCAAGTATGGGCGCCGCCAGAATCGCGAGGAGCCACGTAACCTCCTCCGCGCTTGATAGGGCAGGGAGAAACGGCACGGCCGCCATGAGGAACAGCACGATTGAGTTAAGCCTGGACATCCAGAGGCTCATCTTCAGCCCCTTGATCTTCCAGAGGACGCTGTTCCTTATCCCGACCGCGATGTAGTTCACCCCGGCCCCGATGAGCGCCACCACCGACGTCACCACGAACTCCCGCGGTCCGAAGGGGAGTATGTTCTCTATGACCGCGGAGTAGGTGTAGAAGGCCGAGGCGAGCATTAGAACCCACGAGAGGGCCCTGAGGAGGTAGGCAATGGTGAACCTCTTCACAGCCCACCGTCCCAGCCTCCTGCTCACAAGCTCTGTCATGCCGATGTAATAGAGGATAGTCGAGGCCCCGAGGCAGGCTATGGAGGCGTTGTAGGACTTTGAAGCCAGGAGTACAGCGGGCAGGAGAAACAGCTCTGCCAGAATCAGTAGCTGCCGGGGTTTTATGAACTTCTCCAGCTCTACCATCTGCTCCACCAAAATTAAGGGAAAGGGGTCAGAGGAAGGGGTTGCGGAACTTCCTGCCCGGATAGACCGCTATCCCCTCCAGCTCCTCCTCGATCCTGATAAGCTGGTTGTACTTGGCGTTCCTGTCGCTCCTTGCCGGGGCGCCGGTCTTGATCTGGCCGGCGTTGAGGGCAACCGCGAGGTCCGCTATGGTGCTGTCCTCGGTCTCACCCGAGCGGTGGGAGACGACGACGCCGTAGCCGGCCCTGAAAGCGGTGTAAGCGGCATCGATGGCCTCGCTCAGCGTTCCAATCTGGTTCACCTTGAGGAGCAGAGCGTTGGCCGCGCCCATCTCGATGCCCTTTCTAATGCGCTTCGGGTTGGTGACGAAGAGGTCGTCGCCGACTATCTGTATCTTTCCTCCAAGCTCCCTGGTTATCAGGGCAAAGCCCTCCCAGTCTTCCTCGTGGAACGGGTCCTCGATGGAGACTATCGGGTAGCTCGAGACCAGCTGGCGGTAGAGCTCGAGGAGCTCCCCCCTGTCGTACTCCTTCCCGCCGACGACGTACTTGCCCTTGTCCGGGTGGAAGAACTCGCTGGAGGCGGCGTCAAGGGCGAAGGCTATCTCGTCGCCTGGCTTGTAACCGGCTTCCTCGATGGCCTTTATGAGAACCTCGAGCGGCTCGGTGACCTCCTTCATCGGTGGGGCGAAGCCGCCCTCGTCACCGACGTTCACGGCGTTCTTTCCGTACTTCTCGGCTATGACCTTCTTGAGGACGTGGTAAGTCTCGCTGACCCACCTTATCGCCTCGCGGAAGCTGCTGGCTCCTACGGGCATTATCATGAACTCCTGGAAGTCGAGCTCGTTGCCGGCGTGAACGCCACCGTTGATGACGTTGCTCATCGGGACCGGCATGACGTAGGCGTTGGTCCCGCCTATGTACTGGTAAAGCGGAAGGCCGAGCGCGTTGGCGGCAGCCTTCGCGACGGCGAGGGAAACGCCGAGGATCGCGTTGGCCCCGAGGTTGCTCTTGTTCTCGGTTCCGTCGAGCTCGAGCATGAGGCTGTCTATGTCCCTCTGCCAGGTGACGTCCATTCCTATGATTTCCGGCGCGATTATCTTGTTCACGTTCTCAACGGCCCTTCTAACGCCCTTGCCGAGGTAGCGCTTCCCGCCGTCGCGGAGCTCAAGGGCCTCGTGGGTGCCCGTTGAGGCACCGCTCGGAACAGCCGCTCTTCCCATGCTCACCGGCGTGTAAACCTCGACCTCGACCGTTGGGTTTCCCCTGCTGTCGAGTATCTCCCTGGCGACGACTCCGGTTATCTCAAAGGGGTTCTCCATCTCAATCACCTCGGGTGATATTTTTCGGGAGGGCATATAAAGGTTTTAGCCGGCGCTTAGCTTTTAAACCTCCCCCCGAACCTTCTCACATGGACTGGAAAAGGAAGCTCCGCGAGGAAGGCTACATCGAGCTTGAGGGTTTCAGGGTAGAACTTACCCTTGACAACACCTTCATGGACCTGGATTACATTCCGAGGATAATAGTGTACGACGAGGAGACGGGGAGGTGGCACGTGCTCAGGAATCCTATTCCAAAGGGAAAAACGCTAGAGGAGAGCTGGGACAACGCGGTTGGTGTACTGGAGAGGATAGCTAGAGGGGAGGAAGAGCCCGTTTTTGGGGAGGAGGGTGTTGGGGAGAGGTTTCTCCGTGCCTTGGGGGATCTGGTGGAGAGATAATTTTCGTTTAAATTCCTGATCCCTTAGACGGAGAGTGAGGCTTTCCTTGCGGTGCCCTCTTGGAATTTTTACCAAGACTCCGAAACTTCTACTCGTTGCTGGAGATGTGTCCAAAAATTGTTTAGATTTCAAAACGGGATCCGCATATTTTCCGAAGACCTACGCATTTTTGGGGAGAAAAACTCTAAATACATTGGTGCGGAGTAGTCACGGGGTGATGGAAAGTGGTTGATCGCATCGATGTTGCCAGGTACATTGACCACACCAATCTCAAGCCATACGCGACTAAAGATGATATAATCAAGCTCTGCGACGAGGCGATAGAGTACAACTTCTACGCTGTCTGCGTCAATCCTTACCGCGTCAGGCTCGCGAAAGAGTATCTGAGGGAGAAGAAGGCCGACGTCAAGGTCGCCAGCGTCATAGGCTTCCCCCTCGGGGCGACGCCGACCGAGGTGAAGGTCTTCGAGGCGAAGAGGGCACTTGAGGACGGTGCAGATGAGCTGGACATGGTCATCAACATCGGCGCGATGAAGGATAGGGACTACGACTACGTCAAGAGGGATATAGAGGAAGTCGTCAAGGTCGCCCATGAGAAAGGCGCCAAGGTCAAGGTCATAATCGAGACCTGCTACCTCACCGAGGAGGAGAAGGTGAAGGCCTGCGAGCTGGCTAAAGAGGCCGGGGCTGACTTCGTGAAAACTTCAACCGGCTTCGGAACCGGTGGGGCAACTGTGGAGGACGTCAGGCTCATGAGGAAGGTCGTCGGCCCGGAGATGGGCGTTAAGGCCGCCGGCGGAATCAGGACGTACGAGCAGGCCCTGGCGATGATAGAGGCCGGGGCGACGAGGATAGGCACGTCGAGCGGGGTAAAGATCGTGGAGGGGTCCCGTGATGGATGAGCTGAGGGACCTTCTCAATAAGGCGGTGGAGGAGCTCAGGGAAGAGGGTCTCGAACCGGACATACTTCTCGTTGGTCCCCGCTTCATAGAGTATGCCGTTGAACTGCTCCGCGAGTGCAGGTTCAAGATATACAAGATAGAGGAGCTCGGTTATGACGCCGTCATAGCCGACTCCACGTACCTCGGCCAGATGAAGCGCGCTTCAAGGAGGATATCCATAGAACCGCTCCTCGTCGAGAACGAGATGTGGGAAGAAATAAAGAACCTGGAGATTTAGACGAGGTCCTCGACCTCTGGGTACCTCTTCTTTATCACCCTCGCGAGGGCGGTGCCAACGATAACACCCGTAACCGCCTGGAGCATATTCACCGGAACCTCTGTGAGCGCCGCGGGGACGCCGAACATGTAGGCCTCGAAGGCAAAGTAGCCGGAGACCATTATTATTCCGCCGACGAGACCGGCTATGACCAGGGTGGAAACGTTGTCGCTCCTCCTGCCGAGGTATCCAACCGCGAGGCCCTCTAAGCCCTTCACGACGAGCGTTATCGGCGCCCAACCGGGGTACCCGGCTATTATGTCACCAAGGGCCGAACCGACGCCGCCGGCGAAGACTCCGACGACCGGTCCGAAGACCATTGCCGAGAACATGACCATGGTGTCGCCGAAGTTGAGGTAGCCGCCGGTGGCGGGGGTGGTTATTGTGATGAAGGCCGTCGTCACACCGGTCACCGCTGCCATGACCGCTGATATGGCAAGAACGCTGGCGCTTCTGAACTTCTTCCTGTTGATGTAGAGGTAGGCGATGTAGATGACAGTCACCGCCGCGAGAACGTACGGTCCGTATGGTTTGAGCATCTCTGTCAGGTCGCTCATCACCATCACCGGGAGAATTTCAAGCTGCAACTTTAAAAACTTGACTTTTCGGGGATTACAACTTGAGCAAACGGATAAGAAAAGGGAGAAAATCACTGGAGAGCGGCCTTGAGGCTCTCCTCGAATATCTCCATGGCGACGTCGATTTCCTCCTTCGTTATTGTCAGCGGCGGTATGAAGCGTATGCTGTTGTCGCCGCAGCCGAGGAGTATTAGCCCGCGCTTGACGGCTTCCTTGACTATCCTGTCCCTCAGCTCGGGGTTCTTCTCCTTGGTGTCCTTGCTCTTGACGATCTCGACCGCCTGGGCGAGGCCGAGACCTCTGGCATCGCCGATGACCTCGTACTTCTCCTCGAGCTCCTTGAGGTACCTGTGGAGGTAGTCTCCAACTTCCTGGACGTGCGGGAGGAGCTCCTTGACTATCTCGACGACCTCTATACCGGCCGCTATTGCCACCGGGTTGCCGCCGAAGGTGGAGGCGTGCCTGCCCGGCTTGTCGAACGCTATATCCGCCCTGTGGACGACACCGGCGAGCGGGATTCCGCCGCCTATGGCCTTACCGAACTGTATG
Source organism: Thermococcus sp. MV11 (assembly GCF_012027285.1). Classification (NCBI taxonomy): domain Archaea; kingdom Methanobacteriati; phylum Methanobacteriota; class Thermococci; order Thermococcales; family Thermococcaceae; genus Thermococcus; species Thermococcus sp. MV11. The sequence goes on along the minus strand of NZ_SNUD01000003.1, from coordinate 213,083 downwards.
GTGTCCGGGGCAACGTCGAAGTGCTCGATGGCCCAGAACTTTCCGGTCCTTCCGACGCCCATCTGAACCTCATCGTTCGCGAGGAGTATGCCGTAGTTGTCGGCGAGCTTCTTCAGCTCCTTGAAGAAGTTCTTCGGCGGGACGACGTAGCCGCCCTCACCCTGTATCGGCTCGAAGACTATGGCTCCAACCTCGTGGGGCGGGACGTGGCGGAAGACGTACTCCTCGATGAACTCTATGACCCTGTTAACGAGCTCGTCCGGCTCGGCGTAGCCGTCGATGTGCCAGGGGTTCCTGTAGGGGTTCGGGTAGGGTATGTGTTCAACTCCCGGCATTGTCGGGAAGAACCTGTCCTGCTGGACCCACTTGCTGGCGGTGAGGCTGAGAACGGCCTGGGTCCTGCCGTGGAAGGCGTGGTAGAAGGCGATGAACCTCTTCCTGCCGGTGCCGTACTTGACGAGCTTCATCATGGCCTCGTTTGCTTCCGCACCGCTGTTCTGGTAGACGACCTTCTTCGGGAAGTCTCCGGGGGCGAGTTCGGCGAGCTTGTTGGCGAGTACTATGGCGTTCTCGTAGAAGAAGTCGTTGAGGGCGAAGTGGGTGAACTTCTCGGCCTGCCTCTTGATCGCCTCGACGACCCTCGGGTGGGCGTGGCCGACGTTAAGAACACCGACGCCGCTTCCGAAGTCATAGAAGGTGTTTCCATCGACGTCGTAGACGAGAATTCCATCGCCGTGGTCGATGACTATCGGGAGGGTCTCTGGATCCTGGGTGGTAACGGCTAAAGCCTCGAAGTTCTTCTCTATTATCTCCCTTGCCTTGGGTCCGGGGAGTTCCTTAACGTTCGGCCTAACCACCATGTGCATCACCGGTGGGGGATCGTGCTTCTCCTATATAAGCCTGTGTTCATCGATGAACATATTTGGCCGAAAAATTTTCGGAAAATCCTGGGGAGGGGTCGATTTGGAAAGGTAAGGCACTGGGAATGTCGGGAACAAAGAAGAGGGGGCGTGGGGAACTCACTCCACGGTCTTCGAGTTCCACTCCTCGAGGAGCTCCTTGGCGGAGTTCGCAGCGATGGCTCCCTGGCCTACAGCTACCGCTATCTGCTTGAAGACGTTGGTTATATCTCCTGCCGCGAAGATGCCCTTGACCTTGGTGCGCATCTGCATGTCCACCGGAATGTAGCCGTACTCGTCGGTTATGCCGAGGTGCTTGACGAAGTCGGTTTTGGGCTCGTAGCCGATGAAGATGAACACTCCATCGACCTTCATCTCGGTCTCTTCCCCGGTTACGCGGTTCTTCAGCTTGACCGCCTCGACCTTATCCTTTCCGATTATCTCCGTCACGACGGTGTTGAGTATCGCCGGAATGCCGCTCTCCTTGAACCTGTCCTGGAGTATCTTGTCGGCCCTGAACTTGTCGCGCCTGTGAACGAGCGTTACATCGACGCCGATGCTCTTGAGGTAGAGCGCCTCCTGGAGGGCAGTGTTTCCACCACCGACGACGATGACCTTCTTGCCCTTGAAGAGCGGGCCGTCGCAGGTGGCGCAGTAGGAAACGCCCCTCCCCGTGAACTTCTCTTCACCCGGAACGTGGAGCTTCCTCGGCGCGGCTCCAACCGCTATGATTATCGTTTTGCCCTTGTACTCCTTGCCGTTCTTGGTTCTGACGGCGAACTTGCACGGGCCTTCGTAGTAGGCGCACTCCGTCGGGTCTATGCGCTCGACCTCGTCGAAGACGATATCAACGCCCAGCTTCTTGACCTGCTCGTGCATCTTGCTGGTCAGTTCCGAGCCACTTATCCCCTCGGGGAAACCGGGGTAGTTCTCTATGAGGTCAGTCAGCGCCATGTTGCCCCCGAGGTCCTTGCTGATGATCAGCGTCTCGAGGCCGAAGCGCGCCGCGTATATGGCGGCGGTGAAACCCGCTGGACCGGCGCCGATGATGAGCACGTCCCAGGTCTTGTTCTCGTACTCTCCCCCGCGCGAGAATCCTCCAAGGCTGAACATCTCTCCCACCTCCGGGCTTTCCTAACTTGGGTCATTTAAAAGGATTATTGCCCAAAAATGGGCAAAGCTAAACCAGCTTAACCGAGCCGTCGAGGAGCAGGTGAAGGGTGTAGCCGAGGAATGCACTAAGTCCAACGAACAGGCCCTCACCAGTCCTCATGCCCAGGCCGTACTCCACCATCAGGAACGCCAGCCCACCGTAGATTGCCGCGAAGAGGAGGGAATGCACTATGCCCCTGTGCCTCGGCATCAGCCAGGTGAAGGCGAACCACGCCATGACCCCGGCGAGGGCCGCCACCACCCACTCCACGGCCGTGTTGAGCCAGGGCTGTCCGAGGTCGATGGAGCCGGCTATGTTGGTGTACACCGCCCCGCCGGCCGCGACGCTGACTATTGGCTTGGTCCCGCGGTGAATGAGAGCGTTGGGGTGGTCCATGTCCGGCAGATCGCTGCCCAGGACGTAGAATGCGTAACCTATGATTAGAGCCATAGTGCTCAGCTCAAGGGGGGCGCCGTGGTCCGCCAGCAATCCGGCCAGGGCGACGGCCACGGGATAACTGAGTACCCCGCTCAGCACGTGAGTGTCGTAGTTCGGCACCTCACTCACCCTTCAGCTCCTCGGCTTGGCCCTCCTCTAAAAACTTTCTGACGTAGTCCGGGACCTTGTAGTTGCCCTTGGGGTCGCCGACCAGGAAGCCGAGCCTTATCAGCTCGTTGAGCTGGTCGTAGACCTGTATGCCGGGTCTCTTGACGGCCTTCGCGACCTGAATGTAGCTCACTGGCCCTCCGTTGAACTCGAAGACTATCGCCTCCACGAGATCACGGTACTCCTTCGGAATCCTCGTCAGGTACTCCTCGAGGCTCTTTGGTTCCTCGAGTATTGTCGTCACGACGTAGTCGTCTATCGGGTCGAACTTGTGCTTTGCCGCTTCGCTCAGGACGTAGTGGAGGAGCCTCAAAATCTGCCTCGGGTTGCCCTTCCCGAGCTGGTGGATCAGCCTTATCGCCTCCTCCGTGAAGGGGTAGAGCGGGTCGTCGGTGTCCCTCACCCTCACCCTGTTGAGCCTCTTCTTCACCAGCTCGTAGGCCTCGTCCAGGCTCATCGGCCTGAGCTTGAACTCGTAGTGGAGGCGCATGAAGAAGGCCGGGAATATCCTGGAGTACTCCTCATACGCCTCGGGTATTGAGGCGAAGGCCACTATGCAGCCCTTGGGCATCGTGCTTATGAAGTGCCTCAGCATTTCGAAGAACTGTATCTTCTCCCTCTCGCTCGCGCTCCCCATGTTCTCCAGCTCGTCGAGTAGGAGGGCGCAGTAGGGGTACCTGCTCATCTGCTCGACCAGGAGCTCGGCTATGTCCCTGCTCTTGTACTCGTTCCTGTTGCTGAGCATCTTTTCGAGCCTGTCTATGAAGCCGAGCTTCCTTGAGAGGTTCTCGAGGAATATGTTGGTCCTGCTCTTGGGCGGCTTGAGGGAGTAGAATATGTCGCGGGTGAGCTTGAGTATGTCGTTGGTATCGACCTTGACGTATATCGCCTTCCCCCTATTCTCTTCAATGGCCTTGGCTATGGTCTTGAGCCTCTGGGTCTTTCCCATTCCCAGCGGGCCGACGATGCTCAGCGCTATCGAGCTCTTGTTGCCTATGACCTCCGAAACTATCATCTGAAGGCGCATGTCCACCTCCTGGTAAACGTGAATGCTCTCCACGTCGGTTATTCCCTCGCTTGCGAGCTGTTCGAAGGGGTTGCGAGAAAGGCCGTAAACCTCGTATGACTGGTAGGGATAAAGCTTAAGGCCGCTTGCTCCCATTTTAACTCACCGCTTAGTTTAGGAACGCGAAATATAAAAACCTGTCCATTGGTGAGCAGAGATGATTCTCCTAGTCACGGCACCGCAGGGGCGCGAGGGCGACGCGATACTCGAACTCGAGTGGGCCCTTGGGAAGGTTCGGGTTAGGGGAACCGACTGGAGGGGCGTTCTTCTCGCAGAGACTCCCCTCTCAAAGGAAGAAGCTCTTGAAAGGCTCAAAAACTTTGAGACGCAGGCCATTCAGAGGGTGGTTCCCCTCGAGAGGCTCGTCCCCGCGAGGTGGGAGGAGATAGAGAATGCCGTCCTTGGAGTGGGGGAGAGGATAGACGGAACCTTCGCGGTTCGGGCCAAGGTCAGGGGAAACAGAAAACTGTCCCAGAGGGAGCTTGAGGTGAAGCTTGGCTCACTTCTCGTGGAGCGCTTTGGCCTTGGAGTGAACCTGGGCGACCCGGACTTCACCGTGGTTGTCGAGGTTTTAGGTAAGAAAGCCGGGATCGGACTGGTGAAGAGGGGAGAACTGCTTCGCTTCGAGGTTTCCGACTGAAAGCTGAGAAGGGGTGTCATCGAACCCTCTGACCCGCTTTCGTGGCACTCCCTAAAGGTTTATTTGGGGGAGCACCTTTGGGTTATGGGGGTGAAAGATGTACGACGTTGAGGGGGTCGTCGAGGCCCTGTCAAAGCTGAGCTACGAGGAGGTTCTGGCCTACTGGATAGCGAGCGAGCTCGAGGAGGCTAGGTTTTACCGCGAGCTGGCCAGGCGCGCGAGGAACCTGGGTCTAGGTGAGGAGCTTGTGAAAACCTTCGAGAAGCTCGCCCAGGATTCTATCTCCCACGCCAGGGATCTTGAGTCCACCGCCTTTGACCAGGCTCGGCAACCCCCGCGCGAACAGGCGAATTCACCACCAAAGCGCCGCTCCTAATGAGCGTAACGGCCGTCACGACCTCCTCAACCGTCAAATCCTCGGACAAAGCCACCTCAAGGAGCTTCGCCACGATTTGGCTCACGTTATCCCAGCGTTCCTTGGCCTTCCTGTAGATCTCTGGAGGTAGCGTAATGTGCAGACGCGGTGAAAGGCGCCTCGGCTTCCTCCGCTTCCGCGCTCCGGCCTGCTCCTCCCCCATCGCTTGGGAGTGTCCGGACACACCACTCGATTTTACCATGACGAAAACACCCAACGAAGTTTATAAATTTTTAGGCTAAAAACCCTTCCCATCGACACCTGAAGAAACCGGAAGAAATCACCACAAAGTTAATGTACTCCGTTCCGCCTACCCGTCTTCATCGGGTGGCTTTCGGGGGGAACGGAGACTCCCCACATCTTCAAGGCCCTAACGGAAATATTAAAAGAGCCGACCATATCACGGTCTGCCTCAAACCCGCAGTTTGAACACTTCAAAACCCTGTGCCCATTCGGGCTTAACTTCTCCCCACATACCGGGCACAGGGAGGAAGTGTAAGCGGGATAACCCAAATAAGAAAAGACATCGAAAATCTAAAGGAGATGATGAAGAATGACACAAACTAAAAGGAGGGTGGTTAAAACGACCGGGAGTGGAGCCTTCGCGGGACTCATAATCGGAGGAAGCATCGGCCTACTATTTGGACCCGGCGGTGTAATCCTCGGCGGCTTAATCGGAGCAATCCTCGGCGACGAATACGAGAAAAAACAACTCGAAGAAGAACAACACAACCCCCACTAAACCCCAACCAAAAGCGAAAAAGGAAAAATCACTCCTCAATAACTTTCACAATCTTCAACCTAACAATACTCCCCCGATCGATGTTAAGTTTATTCCGGAGTTCTTTTGGAATTGTTATATGTCCATCTCTCCCTACAATCACAACAAACTCGTTCTCCCCTGTTATTTTACCAGTTTTTCTTCCGCGTCCCATCTTCAAATCACCAATATAATATTGGAATTTTGAATTTATAGGCCTTTTGTATTTCTGACATTCTCCATCAATCTTGTTAATCATAAAATCAAAAAATTGATATTATCATAATCATAAATCCCAAAAACTCATGAAAACGTTTTTATGATTTTATGATAAAATCATTTTTGCAGAATTTGCCAAGAGGTGTTAGGCCATGCGTGTTGTTTCGGTGTTTGAGCTTCGGGGGTTGCCTGTTCGAGAAGCGCTGGAGCGGGTCAGGGAGGCCGAGTGGGTGATGGACGAGGGGGGAACCTTCATCCCCTCGGAAGAATTCGCCAGAATTCTGGAGAATTCTGGTTCAGTGCATAAGAGGCTGACGCACAAACACAAGGTGGTGAGAGCATGAGCAAGCGCGGAAGGCCGCCGGTCATGAAGGCCTGGCGCGTGAGGATAAGCCAGCCAGACGAGGAGCCTCTCGAATTCACAATCTTCGCCAGGACGCGGGAGAAGGCCGAGGAAATGGCGCGCTTCATGGTCAAGCAGAGCTTTCCCTTTGCCAGCTACACCGTGAAAAAAATCGGGAGGGTGCTCTGATGCCCGACATAAACGAGGTTTGGATCCTCGCGAGCGAGCTGGGAATGTACTCCCACAAGGGAAACGCATACTGGGTGATAAGGAAGTACAAGCGCAAGAAAGGATACTCCGTCAGGGACGTGGAACGGCTCTTCTCAGGCTACACCAACAGCGGAAAGACCCAGAAGTTTGAGACCTTCGAGGAGGTGGTCCAGTACCTCACAGGCGAGCACCCAACGAGAGAAAACTACGGCTTCCTCCTCCACGCGAGAGAAATCCTTGAGGCCCTGGAACAGTCGAAGGAAAAACGCGAGTTCTGGAAGGAAGAGATCGAATACCTCAGGAAGCTCCTCGGAAAAACCGAGGAGAGGAAACCCGCCAAGAAACCCCAGCTCGTCCAAAGGACGCTCGTGTGAGGTGACGAAAATGCCGCTTCTAATCACGTGGTTTGAACTGGAGAGGCTCAAGGAGTTCAGCCAGGCGCTTGAGAAAGTCGATGAACTCAGGACCCTGGTTCCAATCCAGGTTGCCAACATCGAGCTCGAGGAGGAGAAGATAAAACTCGTCCTCCACGTCCCCGCCGACGCGCTCAGGCTTACAAGGGAGAGCTTCCCCGAAGCGGTGGTGGTAGCATGACCGAAGGCGACAGGAGGAACCTCATCACCACACACCAGGAAGTCAAGCGCATACGCAGGAGGACCCTCTCGGCCATCATCAACCAGCTGCACGGCTTCGACGCTCACGAGGAGTTTTCAGACCTCCTCGAAGAAGTCAGGAAGAAGTACGGCGTGACGAGAATCGGCCTCTTTGACATTGACCTGATTTTGTGGGACTTCAAGAACGGCCTACCCCTCGCGCTCCTCGAAGTCAAGAGCCGCTATCAGCTCAGCGAGAGCGACGGTTATGCGGTCTTCGACGAGCCTCAGTACACATTCCTCGAGGACCTCAGCAACTACCTCGGCGTGCCGGCCTACTACATCGTGAAGACCAAGGTCAAGTGGCTCGTCTGGAAGGTCGAGAAAGGCCTGGCCGTGAGGAGGGAGCTCACCGACGGCCGGAAGGTGGTCCTCCTTCCACTGGAAAAAGCCAGGCGCTTCAACTCCGGGGGAATGGTCCACAAGTTCATCACGAAGGAGCTGCTTGGGAGGTGAGAGAATGAAATCATTCATCATCGGGTTCAAGGACACCGACCAAGCGGACTTTCACGTACTTGCCAGACTTCAGGTCAAAGACCTCTCTAATCTCGCTTGGGATAATAATGCGACCCTTGACGTCTATCCGAGCAATCCATTCCACCTCTTCGGGGAGCTTCCTAAACTCGGCCATTCTCATCACCGTTACAAAGTTCACATTGTGGTATATAAGCCTTTCTTGGTACTCGAAGAAAAACTTTTAAGCACAAAGTTCCACAAAGTAACACGAAGGGACACGCAACAGGTGAAGCCTATGGCGATGAAGTTTCAGGTGGCCCGGGTGTTGGAAGTGGAAATCTACGACTTCAGCGCCATCTACGAAATCGGAGACCTCCTCGGCGTCGAAATAGTGAACGAAGAAGGCAAACCCATAGCCATCATACACGCCAAAGCACCCCAAGACACAACCGAACTGGCCAACGCCATCGTGAGCACCAAACTCCACGTCGAAGACCTCACCCACCTCCTCAGGGGGAGGTCCCCATGACCCTTTCTTTTCTTTGCAAAAATCTTACACTTTCCGCGAGAGGTGAGCGAGAATGAGTGAGAGAGATAAGGTTATGGAGCAAAATGTTCCGGTGTTCCAAAGCGAGATTTCTAAAAACAGAGGCGAGACAGACGTTCCAAATAAAATGGAACAGAATGGAACACCGGAATCATCTCCGGAACAGTTTGGAGCAGTTATTAGCATGATCCAGAAAGCGTTTAATTTAGAGAGACCTCGTGATGCTTTACCATATTTTATCCTCTGGAGGCATGGGAGGTTATCAATAACTAAGCTCAAGGAGCTGATGGAGGAGTACAATTCCAGCCTTGGTTACTCATCGAGTTCTCTTAGAGTGGCTTTGTCGGTTCTCAAGAAGGATAAGTCTCATGTTCTTGAGGTTCGGGATAAGGAGCTTGGCATCACGTACTATGAGTTGAAGCCTGAGGCTGTGGAGGAGATTTTGAATGTGATGATGGTGGAGGCGAGGCTTCGGGAGCTGGAGGAGCGGAAGGCTAAGGACCATGAGGATTTGGTGGAGCTGGCTCGGGAGTTTTTCAGGGAGTTCTATCGGGACAGGGTTGTGGAGGCCTTGACGACTTCGAGGGATCGGTTCGTGGTGGTGGACTGGACGGAGCTTAATGCGGTTCTTCCGGAGCTGGCTTCGGCGGTGGTGGAGCGGCCGGTTGTGGCGTTGAGGGCTTTCAATGACGCGTTGAGGCTGTTCATCGAGGAGGATTTGATGGTCGAGGTCAAGGGGGAGTGGTCGGTTCACTTCACTAACCTCAGGGATAAGCTTCGGCCGGCCGATGTTCGTGCTGAGCATGTGGGTAAGCTGGTTGAGGTGAAGGGTCTGGTGACTGGGGTCAGTAACGTGAGGTCCTTCTACCGGAAGGCGGTGTTCGTGTGCCTGGACTGTGGGCAGGAGCATGTTAGGGTTCAGCAGCCTTTGAGGCCGTTGGTGAGGCCTAAGAAGTGTGAGGCCTGCGGCTCAAGGAACGTTGAGCTGCTTGAGGAGGCGAGTGATAAGCTGGACTTTCAGTTCTTCAAGGTGCAGGATTCGCCGGAGGACCTGGGTGGTGGTGAGCCGGCTGAGAAGTTGGCTTACGTTATTGGTCCGCAGGCTGGTGTCCTCAAGGGTGGTATGAGGGTTAGGCTTACTGCAGTTGTCAGGGAGCGGGTGTACAAGAAGGATGACCTTCCGATTTACGAGCGGGTCTTGGAGGTGAACCACATTGAGGTCCTCGACAGGGCCATGTCGGTTGAGGAGTTGAGCGAGGAGGACCTGCAGCAGGTTAAGAACTTGGCGAGGGTTCATGGGGATAGGTTACCCTACGTGGTGGCTTCGTCCATTGCTCCGCAATTGTTCGGCCTTGAGAGGGAGAAGCTCGGTGCTGCCGTCTCGATTGTGGGTGGCGTGCCGACGCAGGCGAAGCCTCGTGGTCACGTGCATGTCCTTTACGTTGGGGATCCTGGGTGCGGTAAGACTGAGCTTTTGCGTGCTGTTGAGAGGGTTGCACCGAAGGCTATCTTTACGTCGGGACCTGGTTCGAGTGGTGTGGGTCTCACGGCAACGGTGAGGCGGAATGAGGTGAGTAAGGGGGACTGGATGATTGTCGGTGGCGCGCTGGTCCTTGCGAGCGGTGGGGTGTGCTTGATTGATGAGCTGGAGAAGATGAACGCTGAGGAGCGGAAGGCCTTGCACACGGCGATGGAGCAGCAGCTCATACCGATCAACAAGGCGGGGATTAATGTCGTGCTGAGGATTGACACGACGATTATGGCGACTGCCAACCCGAAGGGTGGGAAGTTCGACAGGAATAAGACGGTCATCGAGCAGATTGACTTTCCGCCGACGCTCTTAAACAGGTTCGACCTGGCGTTCATCATCTTGGACAATTACCAGGAAGGCGACGAGGTCCTGGACTATGTGATGGAGGTTAATGATGCGGGAGCCTCGGGACCTATCCCGGAGGACCTGTTAAGGAAATTCTTCGTGTATGCGAGGAGCCTTCGTCCGAGGTTTTCAGCTGAAGCAAGGGAGGCGATTAAGGCCGGGTTCAAGGAGCTGAGGAGGAAGTATAGGAGCGGAAAAATCGCGCTGAACCTGCGTTATTTCAACGGCTTGATGAGGATTGCGGAGGCTTTCGCGAAGTTGAGGCTCAGCGAGACGGTTGAGCCGGTTGATGTCCAGCGTGCGGTTGAGCTGTTCGAGTCATCGATTCGGGCGATTGCCTATGACCCTGAGCGTGATGATTACGACCTGGCTATCCTTGAGGTCGGGGTGCCGAGTGATGTCTTGGACTTGAGGGAGAAGGTGGTGAACCTTGTCAGGGAGTTGTCTCCGCTGTTCCCGAACGGGGTCCCTTGGGATACGGTGTTGAAGTCTATGACGGATAGGGGTTACCCGAGGGAGAAGGTGGTTGAGGTCCTCAGGGACTTGGTGATGATGGGGAAGCTGACCGAGACGGAAGGCGGTAGGTACAAACTAACTGCGTGAGGTGAGCGAGATGAGGACGAAGACGGTTTCGGCGAGGGTTGAGGTGGAGTTCTACGAGAAGGTTAAGGCGTTGGCTGAGGGACGTGGCATAACCGTGAGTGATGTAGTGCGCCAAGCCTTGGAAAATGAACTGGATGAAGCGGAGGTTCTCGAGCAGGTGAATGGCATGGAGGTCTATTATCCCAGGAAGCCGAGGTGGAAGAAGCTTGGCCACCGTATTCGTGCTTTGATTCTCTAATCGGGAGAATTCTTCCGTTTTCTTCATTTTTCTGGTTCAGTGCTTAAATCCTCCTGGTGAAATAGGGTGAAATTGGGGGATTCACCAAAAATCCCCCAGTGAAATCAGGGGAAAGGTGGTGAGACTGGTGGAGGACGCGAGCGGGAGGAAGCTGTACGTCTGTATGAGGTGCGGGAACAAGTTCTGGAGCCGTGCTAAAAAGCCTCAGTGTTCTGTCTGCCGTTCTAAGAGGGTCGTTCCCTACGAGGAGTTTTTGAAATTGCCGGAGGAGGAGCGTGAGCGGATTCTCGGGAAGAGGAGCGAGAAGAAAGATGAAAAGCCGGCTGAGGAAGCCAAGGAGGTTACGGCGGAGGTTGAGGAGCGGGGAAGTGAGGTGAAGAGCGAGGAGCCGGAGAGGGTGAAACAGGTTGAGGACCGTGAGGGTTCACCCAAAATCACCGGGGTGAAAAAGGGTGAAAAGCCGGGTGAGAAGGTGAAGGGTGAAAGGGTGAAGAGGGGGTTCCGCGTTCCAAGGCCGAGGTTGAGCTGGAAGGCGTGGAGCGTTATCTTTGCGCTGGCGTTCCTGTACTACCTCTATAAGGTTGGCTGGTTCGATGAGATGTTCAGGCAGTTGAAGCGCCTGGCTGGAAAGGACGAGGAGCCGGTTAAGGCTTACGAGGAGAGGCGTTCCCCGATTCTTGGGAAGATTGAGAGCAACCTAAGGGGGTGAGAGTGTGGGAAAGGTCAAGGCTGCTTTGGCGATGATGAACCCGGCCACTCAGGTGAAGATGGGGAGAATTTTCGGCTGGGTTGATGACCTGGTCGAGGCCATTAAGGCGACTGGTCTCGAGGTCGGCGAGGTGAACGGTGAGGAGGATCTCCAGGAGGTCCTGCTGAAGCTCATCGGCAAGGCGAAGGTCAGGCATGTGAGGGAGAAGAACGCGCTGGTTCTGGAGCTGGGGAAGGAGAAGAGGTTGAGGCTGACTTTGAGCTTCAAGGAGGTTGAATGATGGGGGACCCGCTTATGGCTGAGAATGCTGCGAAGGCCGTCGTGGACAGCACCATTGACGAGCTGGACGAGAAGGACATCACGAGCCTGGTCGAGGACGTGGAAAGGGACCTTGAGGAGATTGATGAGCTGGTCGAGGAGGAGGAACTGGAGGAGGTTGACGAGCCTGGCGGCCTGATGAGCGAGGAGGAGTTCAACGCGAGGCTTGACGAGTTCCAGGAGCGGGACCACAGCCTGACCATCTTCGCGAACTACTACGTGAAGATGCTAGAGAGGAAGGCGCGGGAAATCGGTGCGGACATTGACTTCTCGATTTGGTGGGACGTTGGGAGGCCGAGCTTCAACGCGGGATTGTGGTACATGGAGAAGGTGGAAGGCCAGAGCCTGCAGGTGAGCGGGAAGTTCGGCCTTCTCATTGGAGCGGGGTCCCTGCTGATGCTGACGTGGATGTACCGGAAGGCGGCGAAGGAGGCGAAGGTTGGGAGTGGTAAGGTCCGGCCGGAGGCCGGGGAAAGGACCTCTGGATCCGATGCCAATGCTGGGGATAAGCCGGTTAAGACCGAGGCCGAGAAGCTTCGCGAGAAGGCGAAGCCGAAGGAGCCTGAGCCGCCGAAGAGCGAGATGCTGGCTAAGATTGCGAAGAACCTCGGCTCTTGACTTTTCTTTTTGGAGGTGAGGCTTATGGGGATCCTGGACATTGACATCCCGGCCTGGAGTATTGACCTCATTTACGGGAACACTGGTTCGGGGAAGAGCTACTTTGCCGGCTGGTTGGTTGAGCAGGCGTGGGAGAGGGGGAGGCGGTTCATCGTTCTCGATACCAAGGTGAAGAACCACCTCGGCCTGGTCCAGCTCAAGGGGGTCAGGCTCCTCAAGATTAAGGTGGGGACGCGGTACAACTGGAGGAAGCTTTTGGACTTCGACCAGGTGCTGGTGGTCCCGACGCGGGGGACCATCAACAGGATTGGAGTGGAAGGCTTGGTCGAGCAGTATTACAAGCCTCTCCTTGATGAGATTTTCAGGCGGGACAGGGACCGGATTATCGTGGTGGAGGAGGCGCACAGGTTCAACCCGTCCTCGAGGAGGCCGGGGAAGGAGCTGGAGCAACTCTTCCGAGAAGGCCGTGACGGGAAGCTCTACACAGTTGCCATAACTCAGTCCATCGCGGACTTCCCAAAGCTTCTCTTCCGCCAGGCGCAGAGGCACTTCATCTTTCAGCATTACGTGCCGAACGACGTGATCTACCTCAACCGTATGGTTCCCGGCTTCTCAGAGCTGAACGACCAGCTGAGGGAGCATGACCTGATTGAGTTCATCCCGCCGGCAAAAACGAGGATTATCAAGCGTGAGCTTGTCGTGAGAAGGACGAGGCACTTCGGGTGATGGCCTTGGCGAGGCTGTACCTCTACGATGATAGGCGGTCGATTCTTCACACGGTCCTTGGTTTTGCCTCGGCCTTCCTCCTTGTTTATGGCCTTCTTGTCCTGGTCATCTACCTGGTCTATGAGGTCCGCGAGAAGGAGTACCCTGTGGCGACGGTGGGTGATGTTGTGGAGTTCCTCATTGGCTATATTTACGGTTTAGCCGTGCTCGTCTGGCTGGCGTTAGTGTTTTATACTTAGGCGAGAACGAAAAGCGAGGGATATTTATGACGAAGCGTAAGGCTGAGAAGGGAGCGAAGCGTGTTGAGATTGACCCTGCCGCGCGAGACCTGGTCGAGCTTGCGAGAGAGGGGGGGATTGATTTCGATGAAATCAAAAGGCCTACGCGCTTCAAGAAGTACAGGATTAATTATTGACACGAGTGTGCTGGCCAACTGGGTGAACAGAGGCAGGAAGGATTTACTCTCAAAATACAAGGGGTCGTACATCTCGGCAATCACGCTTTTTGAGTTCCTCCGGGGTATTCGCGATGACAAAAAACGCAAGAGAGCACTGAGGGATTTTAAGAGGTTGTACAAGGTAATTCACGTGGATACTACAACCGCAGTCCTGGCTTCGGAGATGTACGTCGAGCTTCAGAGGAGAGGGACTCCTCACGATGATGACGGTGATTTGTTGGTTGCGGCAACGGCTCTCAAGAGGAATCTAGCTGTTTTGACGGCTGATAATGGCTTCAAAAAGTTTAGAAATCTCGGGGTAGATGTGATTCTAACGAGGTGATGAGTGTGGGTGTTTATCTCGACCGCGAGGCGAGGGAGATAATTCAAACCGTGCGTGAGAAGCTTGCGAGACAGTTGGGAGTGAGCGAGAAGCACATTTCGGCGAGCATGGTTGTGAAGTACCTGTACTCCCAAAGCAGGTTAAAAATGGAGAATTCTTCCTGATTCTTTCCTTTTCCCCACTTTTCTGGTTCAGTGCTTAAATATTCAAGGTGCTCTATTCTTTACCGAGGCCTCACGGCCTCAAAAGCGAGACAAAGGTGAGAGGTGAGGGAGATGGACTGGAAGGAGATCTTTACGGGAGACTTCCTCGTGAACATGCTGAGCGTTCTGGCCGCGCTGTACATCTGGAACAAGTTCCTGGCCAAGAGGGTCTGAAGGCGAGGCAGTAAAATCAGGAGGTGAGACCGGTGTATAAGGTGAAAGAGACCCTTGACGATGTTTTGACCCTGCAGGTGAAGAGCATTGACGTGCCGAGGAACGGTGTCATTGACAGCATTGCACTCCTCGCTAAAATCACCCTCTCCAACGGGGGAGCGGCCGATGCCAACGTCAGCATGGAGGACGTTCTCAAGGCGATAAATGAGATCCGCGTCGTCAGCAACGGTAACGTCGTCCACTACGCGCTTAGGGGAACCGACATCGCTTACCTGAACGTTTATGACACTCACGGGAAGGCGCTTAGCCTCACTGACACGGTTACCGTCCCGGCCGGCGGGACGAAGGACATCAGCTTCCTCATCATGCTTGATGCTGGCCAGATCCATGCACTCATAAAGGACCAGCTGCAGATCAGGGTGGACTGGAACACCAGCATAACCACCGACGTCAGCGTCAGCGATGCTTCAATCAAGGTGACCCTTGATAAGGAGGTTTACGAGAGCGCCGAGGAGTACGTCATGGCCTATTCGGCCGGCGAGTACGGGGAAGTCTTCATAGAGGAGCCGAAGGTTTATGCAATCGAGAAGGCCTTTAACGCGCTTGGAGAGCTAACTGAGGTCTTTGAGCTTCCGGTCGGCTCGGTCCTCAAGCGCGCACTCCTCGTGTTCTATGATGACACGGGAGCAAGAGCCGACATCGTGGACAAGTACGCGCTTGTTAGAACCAGACCGGCGAGGATACAGCTTTACAAGATTGACTATGAGACGAGCAGGGAGCTGGACAAGATCCAGTACAAGCTTCCGAGCGTTCCGACCGGCATGACCATGTTCGACTACGATATGGAGGTTGTCGTTGGAGGCCTTGACCTCCGCGAGGAAGCGAGCGGAACCTTCAAGATTGCGCTTAAAACCACTGCCAGCGGCAAGCTTCGCTACATAAGCCACGAGGTTGTTCCTCAGGCAATCAGGCTCTAACCTCTTTCCTTTTCATTGAATCAGTGGGTCAAATCAGCTGCTTAAATCAGTTTTTGAGGTGGTTTAAATGGTCGTCACTCGGACCTACAGGCCTTCGGACGTGAGAGCTGTAGAGATTTTGAATCAGATAAAAGCGCAGCTGGGGATTTCAGGAAAGATAGATACTCTCGAAGAGCGCAGGAAGGCGTACTATTATCTCAAAGGGAAAGGCTGGAACATGAGCATGCTGGCCTGCAACCCTGACGCTTATCCAGGGGACCCTGAAAAGAAGGCGCTTTGCATGTTGTTTAACGAGATGCGTGGGTATCAAATCGAGGAGAGCATCAGGGGGAACGAGGCGCAGTTGAAGAAGTACGGGAGTGCGTTTAGAAGGACCTACGAGAGGAACAGGAAAATACTTGAGGTTCAGAAGAAGGCCGTTGAGAACGCTTACAAGAACAGCGGTATGAAGCAGCTCGAGAAGAAGACTGGAGTAAAGACTGTTCCAAGGCCACAACCGAAGCCACATGTCATAATTAAGCCGTTACCCTTGCCATCTCCACGTCCTGTACCAGAAAAGATCAGCATAACCTCGACAACTCCAAGGCCACAGCCGAAGCCGGCCACCGTGCACGTTCCACAGGCGAAGAGGGAAGAGTCAGGTAGAAACATCGGCCTCCTCCTCGGCGCAGTGGTGGCTTTCCTGGTTCTCAAGAAGGTTCTGAGGTGAGAACATGGCAGTTCCAGCAGTCATCGCGTTCAAAGAGAAGGACAACATCATACAGCTGGCGATGTACGCTTTCTTAGCAATTGTAGTTCTTTACACGCTTTACAAACTCTTCGGCGTGTTCAAGGAAGTCGGGGAGAAGGTGGAAGAAGCGAAGGAGAAGGTCGAGAATTTCATGAACGACCTCAAAAACGACCTTGAGCAGGCGCCTGAGAAGTTCACCCAGACCGGAAAAGACATCTCGACCATAGCAAAGGGGACCCTGACAGGCAAGCAGAACACTGGAGAGTACAACGAAGCCATGACCCGCCTTCACTATGGGGGACCGGAGTGGAAGCCTGGCGGAAGTGGCGAGATAAACAGAAAAACTGGAACCATCAGAAAGTATGGGACTCCCGTGAGACCTGGACAAGAGGTCCTCTTTGACGGTGAGTGGTACGCCAACCGCTTTGTAAACAACCTGGTGAAGTCCCCGGACAGCAATGAATACATCTCTAAGGAAGACGCGCTCGCGAGGAAGTACGGATTCAGCACTTACGCGCAGTTCAACGCATGGCTTTCTGGAGTCAAGGCGGCACTCAAGGCGGCGGGGAAAGACCCGAGCCAGATGAGCCTTGACCAGATTGTGAAGTACGGCCGGGAGCTTGAGAGGAAGAACGAGGAGTGGAAGAAAACCCACAAAGCGACGCCGAGGCTGGAACCCCGCAAAGATGTAAAGCGTCCCTGGCTCAAACCGCTTCCACTTGAAAAACAGGACGAGCTTCTCAAGAAGGTGTACCCGCGCACTCCCGGCGGCGGGGTGATAATCGGAGGAAGCACTCGGGTCCCAGGGTTAAATCCCAAACCAAAACCAATACTCGATCAACCAAAACGCGTTCTTCCTGTGAGAGTACCGATCTTTGCGAGGTGAGAGCATGAAGCTCGACCGCGAGACCCTCTTTCACGGCCTCGTCCTCTTCATTTTGTGGATGGCCTTCCAGATCGAGTTCAAGAAGTTCCTGGACAAGGTGAGGTGAAATGACTGGAACCGAAGTCTGGAGTTCACTCATCACGATCATTGGCACCGCACTCCTGACAGCCTACGCAACCTCCAAGGCGAACGAACGGATCCTCAAGACCATCATGGACCGCGTGGACGAGCTTGAGGCCAGGATCTTCAACCACGAACAGCGCCTCAGCCGCCTCGAGGGGAAAGTGGCAAAGGAGGCGGGAGCATGAGCAGGAAGAACAGGAACATTTACCTCGGCAGGCGCGTTAAGGACACTGGAAAAAAAGGTCTCGACAACCTCAAGGAAGTTGAAGACCTCTGCAAGGCCATACTCGCCGATTACCATAGAAGAAGAATCTCCTACGCTAAGGCCATGAGACGGCTCGTTTTTCTCCGCACGACCGTCATCAAGCGGAGTGAGAAGCTGGCCGGGAAGAAGCGGAAGGCCTACGCTATCGTGAGGAAGTACGAGGAAAAGCTGAGGAGGTTGAAAAAATGACAGGTGTGAATCTCATCGACTTCACTATGCCTTCCCCGGTCCCGGCTCCAGCCGGCGGGAAGGCCAGAGACGTGGGAGAGATGAAGCTCGTTCTCCCCAAAAAAGTCGAACCGGCTGGGGAAGAAGTAGCCGGGAAGAAGAAGGCCAACTGGTGGAAGGCACTCCTACCACTCCTCGGCATCATCATCGTGATTAAGCTCGCCACCTGGTACGCGAGGAGGTATGGAAAATGAGCGAGATGAGGGTGAACGCGTACTTTGAACCTGCTGACAATAAAGTCGTTGAGCTTACCGACAGCGAGAGGAGCCAGGAAGTGGACTTCGGAACGCTGAGCCATATTACTGCCATAAGCGTTAGTCACGGGAACGATGATTACGTCATAATCAGGCTGAGGAAGGTCGAGGACACGAGGCCGTTTTGGTCAGCGAAGTTCTACAAGGGACTGAACGGCCAGGTGTTCATCCAGCCGATTCCCGCCAACCCGCTGAGAAAGGTCGTGGTTGAAGTCGAGCCTGGCGGGAGCCTCACCGCAATCAACGACAGCGTCCTCGTTAATATAAGCTACATTCAGGGGTGAGAGCGTGCTGTTGATCAAAGGAGTCGGCGGAGGAATATTACTCGAGGGGAAATTTGTTGCGTATGGGATTGGAAATGAGATGTCAAGCACGTCATTCAACTCAGGTCCAGGGAACTCCCTCAACGCAGTTTCCTTGAGTGTCGGAGTCGGAAACTCCGTACATGGTGTCTCGGTGAGTGTCGGAGTCGGAAACTCATACACCCCGGGGGTGTGATGAATGGCGACGTATAACCTGAACATTGCATTCGTGAAATACTACGTTGAGAGCGTGCCTGACTACAATCAGAAACTCCCTGTAACAGTAAACAACCCGAAGGATACTCCCACCTACGTGAAAGCAACGATCCTAAATCAGGGAGCGCTGGGATTCACTTTTGACGATGGGACGACTGAAAAGACTTATACGGTCAATGCAAATAGCTCTTTGAGCGTAACGGAGCTTCTTGTTCCGGCAACGAACCCAGCCGAAACGATGAAGGACAGCATACAAATCAAACTTGAGTATTACAAAGACAACGCTTATACTAAGCTATTTGGCGAGGACGTCCTCAACGTCCAGCTGAACTACTATATCGAGAATGCCGACGGGACATGGACCAGCACAGCATACCCCGACGAGAGTGTATTTGTCTGGGAAAAATGGCCGGCTTCCACAATTGCAACAATCGCATATCAAGACAAAGCGACAGTCACCGGCGTAAATGGGAAACTTCTCATGCTGAGGCAGTATAATCCCGGAAGCACGCTTATATCAAAAACCACCGTCGCGGGGGTAGTTTCATCGGAGAGTGCGTTATTCAATATAGACCCCTATTATCACACAACTGTCGCAATTGGGTTCATGGCAGTCCAAGACACTACAACCCCCGCGCCGGAAGGGTTCTTATCCACAGTCCTTCGGTATTACTCAGGTTCAAACGCAATGATATATGGGGGATATAACCTCATTACTGGCGCGTTTGATAAATCAACGTGGGATTGGAAGACTTTCGCATCAACCGCCATAGTTGGAGGCCTGCTAAAGATTGTTGGAATAAACTGGGGGACTGGAGAATCCCCAATCGCTGGAATGAAATGGTATGATACACCAGCAGAATTGACCATCGACGACGTTATTTACTTCCTTCCACTACCATAAAATAGAGATGCTAAAGCTCCAGAATCCCCAGCTCTTCTTTTAATTTGTCCACCATGTAATAGTAGATCCTTGCAGCATTCTGCACGTTCCAGCGGTAGTTCCTCCCGCCGACGTTCTTCGGTGCTCTCCCCTGGAGGAACTCAATTAGGTGCATCGCATCGGCCGGTGGGTTTGGAACGGCGCTCATCACGTGGTCGTTCATGAAGTTCTGGAAGAACTTTCTCAGCAACGCGAGGTCCTTCACTTTCTTATAGTCCCTGAACATCTTATGCTTGCTCGAATTGTCCGCCGTTAGCTTGTAGCCTGTGCTCTTAAACCACTCCAGTTCGGGAACCAGCTCGGCAGGGAAGACGGCAACGTAACCCCTTTTCGTCCCGTGTTTCCTGGTCGGGAGCTTCACCCGCTCCATGTCGTAAACTGCGATCTTCTTCCTCCACTCCTCGGGAAGGCCGAAGGCCTTGAAGGTGTCGTCAATAACTCCCGGCTCGAACTGGTTCATCAGCTCTCTAACTTCGTCGCCACGAAGGCCGGTGAAGGCGAGAAGCTTGAGGTAGAGCTTCCGTGCTCTGAGAATTGTCTCGTTCTTCGCCTTGAGCTGGTTGAACATTTCCCTTATATCTTGGACCGTGATGACTTTCGCAGACTCAGCGCGCGAGGTGGTTTTAATGTTCGGGACGACTGCCTTAAAGTCGATTGCCTCGCTTTTCCTAATCTTCCCCGTATCGACCAGGAAGTTAATGTAACTCCGGATTGCAAGGTAAGCATGGCGGTTAGGGTTCCCGTTCTTCGTCGGTGGGATCGCTTCAACTATACGCCTCAGCTCTTCGGGAGTGTTTGCCTTCTTCCCCCAGAGGAATTTATCAAGCATTGGGATGTACTTCCTCGCCATTGAAGGCGTGCGCCGTTTCAGCCATTCGACGTATTTTTGCCGGTCACGACCATAATGGATTTTGGCTGTTGAGTCCACCAAAGCCTTTCCTGTAAAAACGTTATCGGCGCTCGGCTCTTTATTATCGTCATTCTGACCAGAGAGGCCTTCATTCGGCGAAAAGCGACTATCTTGAGTCCCAATTCAAGTCCTCCTATGGTAGGAACCCAAGGAGTGACGTCCCTCCCCTTGAGGTGCTCCCGGTTCTCGATAAGTTCGAGAGGGCCGACCAGCTGGAGGAGGTCTTGAAGGCGGCCATGGAGAGCGAGCTGATAGCCCACGAGGCGTACAAGCTGCTCGCCGAGAAGGTGAATGGGGGTAAACTTCGGGAGTTCTACCTCAAGCTGGCTGAAGTCGAGCGCGGCCACTACGAGGCACTCAGGAAAATGATTGAGGGGCTGAGAAAAAACTGAGACCAAACGCCGAAATTCGGTTCAAAAAGGACTTAAGTTTTAAAATACCCTTCTTTCGGCGGTATTTTGTCCCCAAACTCCTTTCATAGACGGTTGTGCCAAAGCCCGTATAAAGCCTTCCGAGTATAGTTTATTGGGTGATTGGAATGACCGATCTTGAAGGCCTGTCTTTCCTTGAGGAACTTCCGCTGAGGGAGCTTCTCGCCCATTGGATATTCCTGGAGGGCGACAAGGCTCTTCTTTACCTTAGGCTTTCCAGAAAGGCGAAGAACCTGGGTCTCGACGATGCTTATGATATGTTCAAGCTCCTCTCCCGTGAGGCGGAGAGGCACGAGAGGAAGCTGAGAACTCTGTACACCCGGAAGTTCGGGGCGGAAATTCCAGAAGTCCACGGCCCATCTCTGGAGGAACTCTCGGATATAGGGGAGCTTGAGAGCGAAAACGACGTTTTTGCCGTTCTTAAATGTGCCCTTGAGCTGGAGGAAGTCGCTGAGAGGGTTTACTCAATTCTGGCCGGGAAGGCTGACGACGATTTCCTGAGGGCGGTCTTTTCATACCTTGGCTCCACCGAGAAGCTTCATGAGAGAGCCATAGAGTCGCTGATGAGGGACTATGGCTACGTTGAAGGGGTAAGAAAAGGTGAAATTGGGGCCAGCTGACGCTGCCTCCTTCACTTTTTCTCAGCCTTGGCTTTCGCCTGCTCCTTGGCCTTCTTCTGCTCCTCGAGCTTCCGCCTTATCTCCTCGATTTTCTCCTCCTTGAGCGGGATAAATTTGTCGTCGCCGTTGTCGTAGCTGGCCAGGAGGAACTCGTCGCTCATCTCCAAAGCCCCTGTCGGGCATACATCGACGCACTGCTTGCAGTAGACACAGCGGGCAGTCCAGAGGGCCACCTTCCTGATGTCGGGTAGATAGACAAAAACACCGGCCGGGCAGACGGTGACGCACATTCTACAGCCGACGCACTTATCGACGTTGTACCTTAGCTGCCCCCTGAAGTCCTCCGGAACGGGCACTGGCTCGGTCTTGGGGAAGAGGTTGGTCGCCGGCTTCCTCGCCAGGTTCCTGAGCACCGTTGGGACGAGTATAGGTGCCCTCACATTATCACCTCCATCGCTATGAGGAGCGAGCCGACGAGCGACGCTAAGAAGACGTTCTTCCAGAGGAAGTCCACCGCTTGCGTTATCTTCAGCCTTCCCGTCACTGCCCTGAAGACGCTCTCGACGACGAAGAGCAGTATGAAGACCTTCAGCGTGTGGAAGAGCAGGTTCACGACGTCCGCTGAAAGGCCGGTGAGGTTGAAGTAGTCAGTTATCCCCCAGGGGAAGAATATCGCGACCACGAGGGAAGCGGCTATATAAGCTTTGAGAGCCTTCGTCAGCTTGAGCAGGGCAAGGTACCTTCCGCTGTACTCCACGAGCAGTCCCTCGGCTATTTCCTCCTCTGCATCGGGTATGTTGAAGAACCCGACCTCTATCTCGCTCGCCAGCCAGACGCAGAAGACGTAGAGGAGTATTATCGCCCCAACGAAGCTCATGGGCGTCCCTATCTCCCAGATGTTGTGCTGGTAGAAGATGCCCATGCTGAACGGCTTGTCCACGCCGAGCTTACCGAGGCGCCACATTATGGCGAAGATAGCGAGCATCATCGCGGGCTCTCTGGAAACCATCACCGTCGCTTCCCTCGCGGCCCCTATCTTCGCGTACGGACTGCCAGAGCTTATCGCTCCCACTATCTTGAAGAAGCTTATCAGGGCGAGGAGGTAGATGAAGACGATGACGTCGCCCTTGCTCGCCATAATGGGCGTGAAGCCCATCGGCGTGTAAGCCAGGAGCGCTATGGCAGTCGCAAGGGCTAAAACAGGCGCGGCCCGGAACATGTAGTTGGCAGTGTTTGGAACTATCGTCTCCTTGCTCATCAGCTTGAGGAAGTCGTAGAATGGCTGTATCAGTGGCGGTCCAACGCGCCTCTGCATCCTCGCTACCAGCTTCCTGTCTATTCCCTCCCAGAGGAGTGAGGCGAGTGAGACGAAACCGTAGAGGCCGAGCAGTCCCGCGACCGGGTAAACGATGTTGCCCATAACGTCCATTCCCATCACCTCGAACAGCCGAGACCGACCGGGGTCGGGTCGCCCTTTACCTCGGGGTTGATCTCACGCGTCTTCTTTATCGAGGCCTTCAGGAGGTCCTTCTCGGTTAGGATTCTCTTCTTCCCGTCGCTGAGGACGGCAACCCTGTCAGTACAGCTCAGGCATGGGTCAATCGAGGCGACCGCAACGACGAAGTCAGCGACTTGGTCTCCTTTAACTCCCTCAGCAACCGCGAAGAGGTTCGGGAAGGTCGGCTCCCTCGGCTTCCAGCGGAGGGGCTTGTCGCTTCCCTTCTTTCCGCGGACGTAGTGAATCAGCTCTCCCCTCGGGGCCTCGTACCTTCCAACCCCCTCTCCGTCCACCATTATCCTGAGCTTCGCGACCAGAACGTTGTCCTTGGGGAAGAGCTTGATTTTCCCGTCCGGCATCTGATCGAGGGCGTGCTCTATAAGCTCAAGGCTCTGCCACAGCTCGCCTATCCTGACTGCCATTCTGTCGAAGACGTCCCCCCTCGGCCTCTCGCCCGTAACGTCCCCGGGCATCACCGGTTTTATCCCGAGGTCGGGGTAGACGCCGAGCCTCTCGCTCCACCTCGCGTCGTCCCTGATTCCGCTTCCCCTTCCGGTCGGGCCGACCGCGCCCTGCTCCATCGCGACGCGTTTGCTTATCACAGCACAGTCCCTGAAACGGGCCTCTATCGTCGGGTCGTGGAGGAATATGTCCTCAATCTGCGGGAGAACCTCGCGGTAGTACTTTATCATGTCGAGGATTATCCGCCTTCTCTTCTCGTCTATGTCCCTCCTCACTCCCCCTATCGTCACCATCGAGTAGTTTACGCGGTTTCCGGCAACTGCCTCAAGGGTGTCCATGACCTTCTCACGGGCCAGCCAGGTAAGGTGTAGCACTGTATCGTAGCCTATGTCGTGGGCCAGAACTCCGAGGTTGAGCAGGTGGGAGTGGATTCTCTCCAGCTCGCCGATTATAATCCTGATGTACTCGGCCCTCTCGGGAACCTCTATGCCGGCAGCTTCTTCAACGGCCCTAGTGTAGGTGTGGTTGTGGGAGAAGGAGCAGATTCCGCACATTCTCTCCGCCAGGTACATTATCTGGACGTAGTTCCTCCTCAGGGCTATCCACTGGATTCCGCGAAGGTTGTATCCGAGCTTGACGTCCACATCGACTATCCTCTCGCCGTCGAGGGTGAGTATGAACTTCTCCGGCTCCTCCAGGCCGGGGTGAATGGGTCCGAAGGGTATCTTGACCCAGTACTCGACTTTGGTCATTTCTTTGCACCTCCTTTGAGGTAGTACGGGTGCCCTGCGTTGTGCACCATCTCCTCGGGAACGCCCTTCTCATCGAGGCGGAGCGGGTAGATTCCCTCCGGGAAGTCCTCTGGTAAGAAGAGCCTCCTCTTGTCCGGCGCTCCCTCGAAGTCTATGCCGACCATTTCCATGCCTTCCCTCTCGAACTGAAGGGCTATCGGAAAGATATCACTGATGTCCGGAATCACCGGGTCGTCCTTGGGCGCGTGGACGTCTATGAGCAGGGAAACGGCCGGGACGTCGTCGTAGTAGATCACGAGGTGGCTCAAGAAGCCGAGCTCCTCTCCAAGGTCCTGCTCGATGCCTATCGAGTAGTGGGCCTCGCCGTCGAGTTCCTTTATGAACTTCATCAGCTCGCGGTAGTCCTCCTTTTGGACTCTCACCCAGACCCTCTCGCGCCCCCACTTGTTGGTCTTCACTTCAACTTGGGCGTTTGGAAAGCGCTCCGCTATTGCCTTCGCGACCTTCCCGGCCTTGGTGGGCTCCTTAACCTCGGTCTCGCTCATTCTTTCACCTCCGGGATCTCACCCTTCAGGATTTTAGCCAGCTTTTCCAGCGCCAAAACGACGCCGTGGAGTATAGCTTCGGGCCTCGGCGGACAGCCGGGGACGTAGACATCCACCGGAATGACGTTGCTCAGCGGTGCGTTCGTGAAGGGGCTCTCGTAGAAGACGCTCCCGCCGGTGGGGCAGGAGCCGACCGCTATCACTATCTTCGGGTCTGGAGTTTGCTCGTAAACCAGCTTGACCCTCTCAAGGCTCTGGTTGGTCACCGGCCCGGTAACGAGGAGTATATCCGCGTGCCTCGGACTGCCGACGAGCTTGACTCCGAAGCGCTCCGCGTCGTATCTTGGGGTCAGGGCCGCTATTATCTCGATGTCGCAGCCGTTGCACGAGCCGCTGTTCACGTGGAAGACCCAGGGTGACTTCCCGATGAACCTGCACAGCTGGGCGATTCTCTTCTCAAGCCCCTCGCGTTCCGGTGAGTTTGAACCTCCGTTAGCGGGAACTTTGATGCTCATCTCACTTCACCCCCTATGAGCCCTTGCCTCCGCAAGCGCTCGCGGAAGTTTTTGGGTTCCCTCAAGTGCCCGCCCCGTGATTGGGTTTCTCACGGTTTTTCTTTCAAACCCGCCCATGAGCGTCACCTCCCTTCACCCCCATATCAACAGCACTCCCATGACGAAGGCGGTAACTATGACGAGGTAGCTCACGTAGTCGGTCAGCAGTCCGGTGTGATCTTTTCTTAAGGCGGTGAAGAAGCGCTTGAGCGCGTAGGTCAGCCCCCACATGACGTTTTTTCCGGTGTAGTGGCCTTCAAGGTGCTCAAAGCCCGGAATCACCTTGTCGGGGTCCTCACCGCTTATGAATATCTTCGTCCCGTCGCCGACTTCCCTCGTTCCCATTCCGCTCCTCTTGGCCCACTGGTCGAGGAGGTAAGCTAGGATCAGGCCGATAATGAAAACGAAGACGAAGTAAAGCGCATCCCAGTAGCCGAACATTTCACGCACCCCCTAAGACGGCGCTTACGTAGGCCAGCTGGTTCTCAAGGGCCTTTACCGCTGGAATCATGACCCTGTCGCTTATCTGCCACGGGAAGAGCCCCATGACGATTATGGCAACCACGAGGATTATTATCGGCCAGAGCATCGTCCCCTCTGGGTCTTTGGCCTTCATGACCTTCTCGCTGGGCCTTCCGAAGAAGGTGTAGAGCACCTTGACGTATGCCGCTGTACAGAATGCCGTTCCAATTATCGCTATTGCACCTAAGATCGGGTTGAATATTGCCGAACTCTCGTAGATGAGCCATTTGCTCGCGAAGCCGTTCAGCGGGGGCATTCCTATTATCGCGGCCGCTCCGATCAGGAAGGCGAAGGTCGTTTTCGGCATCGCCTTAGCCAAGCCGCTCAGCTCGTTGAGGTCCCTCGTGCCGAGCTGGTGAATTACTACTCCAGCTATCAGGAAGAGGAGTGCCTTCATGAGGGCGTGGTTGAAGGTGTGGTAAATCGCTCCCGCCATCGCTATCTCTCCGGTCTGGCTTCCGTAGGCCGCTAAACCGATTCCGAGGCCGAGGAGAATGTAGCCTATCTGCCCGACCGAAGAGTAGGCAAGGAGCCTCTTCATGTCGTTCTGGATTACCGCCATCGCGTTGCCGACGATGAGGGTTATGCAGGCGAAGATGATGACCACCCAGCCGACGGTCTTAACGCTGACGCTCGCGCCGTAGATGCTGAAGAGTATCCTCGTGAGGGCGTAGATTCCGCCTATCTTGATGACGAGACCGGAAAGCATGGCACTTATCGAGCTCGGCGCGGCCGGGTGGGCATCGGCAAGCCACATGTGGACTGGAGAAGCACCGCTCTTGAAGAGGAGCCCCGCTATGAAGAGCGCCAGGGCAACCTTGGCCGTAACGCTCGGGCTTTGGGCGAGCTTTAAAGCGAGATAGCTCATAGTGAGCGTTCCGTACTGGCCGTAGAGGAGCGCTATGCCGAGGAGCACGAAGGCGCTCGCTATCGAGCCGACGAACATGTACTTGATGCCGGCTTCAATGCCCTCCCAGGTGTCGTTCCTGAAGGCGACGAGGGCGTAGCTGGCGATGCTCATTATCTCTAGGAAGACGTAGAAGTTGAAGAGGTCGCCGGTTATTGCTATGCCGAGCATTCCGAGCTCGAGGATTATTATGAGGGTGTAGTACTTGTCGAGGCCGGTGTCGTGCTTCATGTAGCCGAGGGAATAAAGCACGGCCAGGAAGCTCACGAGAGTCACCATCAGCACCATTATCGCGCCGAAGAGGTCAACCTCCCAGACTATCCTTATTGGAAAGCCCACGCCCTGGCCGAGCGGGCTTCTGGCACCGAGTGTGTAGACGAGGATTTTCTTGGTATCCCAGATGTAGTAGAAGATTGCGGAGCCGACGGCGAGCGTTGCGCCGGAAATCAAGACAGCCCACGCTTCCCTGGCCTTTCTTCCGAGCAGGTTCACTATCGGCATCGAGAACGCTCCGAAGAGCGGAATGATTATGAGGTATGGAAGTATCGCCTCGCCGTTCATCCCCTCAACCTCCTCAGGGCTCTCACGTCAAGGGTTCCGTAGTGGCGGTAGGCGTTTATCGTGAGCGCAACCGCGAGCGAGAGCACACAGACGCCGATGACTATGCTCGTGAGGACCAAAGCTTGGGGAAGCGGTCCGACCATCGGGCTCTTCAGCGTCTCGTAGCCGGTGTAAATCGGCGCGGTCGGGATTTGGTTCAGCTCTATGCGGTAGCCGAGGCTGATGAGGAGCAGGTGTATCCCCGAGTCTATGATGTCGAGCGCCAAAATCAGCTTGATCAGGTTCCTCTTTGCCAGAAAGGCGTAGATTCCGAGGGCTATGAGCAGGAACGCGGTGATGAACTGGAACTGAATCACGACTTCCACCTCCTGTAGAGCGCTATTGCGGTGAGGGCGCTAACGAGTCCCGTGAAGACCTTCAGACCGACTGCCAGGTTCATTATCGGCAGGAATCCTGCCGAGAGGAGCGTTCCCGGTTCTCCGTTGAAGAAGGGCCCGTTGTGCCAGAGCGTGTTGTAGAAGAACGCAACGCCCATGCCGAGCATCGCCGCGCCGAGGAAGGCCAGACCGCCCACTCCCTCCAGGACCGAGTAGAGGCTCTTGTTGTAGTGCTTCTTCATCTCATCGAGGCCGAAGGCAACCAGGAATAATATCCCTGCCCCCGCTATCGTCGCTCCGCCCTGGAAGCCGCCTCCTGGAGTAAGGTGACCGTGCACCACTATGTAGGCACCGAAGATTCCGATGAGCGGGATTATGGCTCTGGCAGTGGTCTTCACGATGAGTCCCATATCCTCTCTCATGCCCTATCCCTCCTCCAGGGCCTTAGAAGGGCTATCGCGCCGGCTATGGCCGTGAAGAGAACCGTCGCCTCACCTATGGTATCGTAGCCACGGTAGTCGAACACGATGTCGGTGACTATGTTCGTACCGCCGACCTCCTCGAGGCCGTGGGTGATGTAGTAGTTGTCCGTGTAGCGGAGCGAGAGCCACTCGCTGCCGCCCGGGCCGAACTTGAGGCCGTAGTCGGGGTTCGCTATGTAGAGGAGTGCCCCGAGGATAAACAGCAGTGAGAGGTAAGCTATTGTTCTCTTCACGGTTCCACCTCCCATCTCTCGGTCTTCGCTATGCCGTAAACCACGACGGCCGTGACAACACCGGCCCCGACGGCAGCCTCTGCTATCGCCACGTCAGGCGCGTGGAGCATGTAGAACTCAATGCTCAGGAGCAGGCTCATCGCGGCCGACATGAGTGCAGCCGCGAGCAAGTCCCTGAAGCGAATCGTGAGGTAGGCCGTGATCAGGACGCCGATGAGAATAATCGCCTGAATCGCCATGTCAATCGTTAGGGCGTTCATTCCTCCTCACCCCCGAGCTTCTCCTCGTAGGCATCGATGACCGCTCTGGCCGGCTTGTAGCCGCTCAGGTGGGCGGCCTTGGCTATTGCATGGGCTCCGACCGGGTTCGTCAGGAGGAGAGCCACCAGGGCCACGAAGCTGTGGAGGGCCATCTGGAGGTACTTCGGGTCGCCGGTGACGTGAAGCTGGTAAAGGGCGTGGGTGACGACCGCTAAAACCGCGAATATCGTTCCAAACGTCGTGCACTTTGTCGCCCCGTGGAGCCTCGTGTAGACGTCGGGGAAGCGGTGGAGGGCTATGCTCCCGAGGAGGTTGAAGGTTATGTTTATCGCGAGGAAGGCGTAAATCAGGTACTCAATCATTTCAATCCCCCCTGAAGGTATCTCGCGACTATCAGCGTTCCTATGTAGCTGAGGAGCGCGTAAACGATAGCTATGTCGATGTAAATCGTCCTGTCGTAGGCCGCGCCGAGGAGAACCATGCCGGCAACGACTAGTGTGTTGAGCGTATCGACGCCGACGACCCTGTCGGGAACAGTTGGACCGAGTAGAATCCTGAGTATGGCTAAGAACGCGCCTATTGAGATTATCAGCGCCGAGTAGAAGAACACCGGTTCAATCATCTTCCCAACCTCCTGGCCCACTTTTCGAAGGGACCTGAGACTGGCTCCGAGTTCTCCGGCCTCTCGAGACCCTCGGGAATGTCAATCCAGTGGACGTAGAGGGCCTTCTCCTCCGGACAGGCGTCTATCGTGAGCGTTCCCGGCGTGAGGGTTATCGAGTTGCTCAGAATGGTGTACTGGGCGTCGTTCTCGAGGTCAACGGGGACTCTAACGATGCCCGGCCTTATCTTCCCGGTTATGACGAGCCAGGCAACGTGGAAGTTGGCCTTAACCATGCCCCAGAAGAGCGGCCCAACGCTGTAAACCGCGAACTCGAGCCACTTTATCGGGTTGAGAAAGCGCGTCGATTTCTCGCCGATTATATCCCTGGTTGCGTAGGCTACCAGACCTGCAAAGATCAGCCCCGCTACCAGCTCTCCCGTGCTCCAGAGCAGTCCGTTCGTTCCAGCTGTTAGGACGAGCCACAGGATATACGCGAAAACGAACGCGACTATGAAAGGCAAGCTACCACCTCCGCATTAACGCTTTTGTTTACTCTCGTTTGTGACTTCTCCTCTCCTCTTAAAACGGTTTTCCAAAGCTCAGTTTGCCAAAAAAAGGTAGGAAACACCTTGTTGTAAACCAAAGGTTTAGGAGCATTCATGATCTAATCTATACTGCAATGTACTTTAACGGTTTCGGCCACAAAAAGAAGAAAAACTAACGCTCCCGGGAAATGGCCTCCGCAACGCGTTTTCTCTTCTCCTCCCCTCCATCGGGGCCGTAGTAGATGGCGTTAGCGGGGCACATCTCGTGGCAGGCAGGTTTCAGTCCCTCCGCCCTCCTCTCTGCGCACATGTCGCACTTGTAGACGACCTTAACCACGGGTTCGTAGCTTATGGCCCCGAAGGGGCAGACCGAGAGGCACATTAGACAGCCTATGCATTTCTCATGGTTTATCACCACTGCCCCGTCTCTATCGCGGGTTATCGCGTTCACTGGACAGACCGCCATGCAGGGGGCGTCGTCGCAGTGCCGACAGCTTATTGGAACTCCCACCCCGTTGCTCGCGAAGACCACCCTTATGTTGGGCCTGCCGTCGTGAATGAAGTCGCACACCGCTTCGCAGGTCTCGCAGCCTATGCAGGCGTTGAAATCGACGAGGAGCTTCATGCTCTCACCTCCGTCAGCCAGAGGTGTATGTCCCGCCCGGCGTAGAGGCCGTCCTTTGTTGCCCTCCCAACGAGCGACGGGCCAAGAACTACATCGCCTGCCGCGAAGACACCTTCCCTGCTCGTCATGTGCCTCGAATCAACCACAATCCTGCCCTTCCTGTCGGTGGCGATGCCATCGATGAAGGGTGGCGTCGGTGTCTGGCCTATCGCAAAGACGACGTAGTCCACCTCAACGGTGAACTCGCTTCCCTCAATCGGTATCGGCTTCCTCCTTCCGCTCGCGTCGGGTTCGCCGAGCCTGCACTTCTTCAGCTCTATTCCCTTCACTTTTCCGTTTTCGCCGATTATCCTCACCGGAACCGTCAGCTCGAGCCACTCAACGCCCTTCTCGCGGAGCAGGTTTATCTCGTAGCTTCCAGCTGGAGCCTCCCTTATCGTCCTGCGGTAGCTCATGTAGACCTTCTCCGCTCCCATAAGGAGGCTCTCCATGGCCGCGTCGCAGGCGGTATGCCCGGCTCCGATGACAATCACCCGCTTGCCCTCTATTTCTGGAACATCTTTCCAGTCCATGTGGCCGAGCTTGGCGCTCTTTATCCTGAAGAGGTACTCTAGGGCCTTGAAGACGCCTTCGAGCTCTATTCCCGGAATATCTGCCACCCAGGAGCGCCAGGTTCCCGTCGCTATCAGAACCGCGTCGAACTCCTTTACGAGCTCCTCGAAGTCCACCTTTTTTTCGGCGAACTCATCGCCCTCGTCACTCCTCTCCCCCGAGATTACCTTGACGCCCGTGTGGAACTTAACGCCCATTCTCTTCGCGAGGTCGAGGTAACCGAGGCGGACCCTCTCGACCGGAATCCTGAACTCAGGAATTGCGAAGAGCATTAAGCCCCCCGGCTCCGGCAGTTTGTCGTAGACGTGGACCTCGTGCCCCTTGCAGGCCAAATAGCCGGCCGCGGCCAACCCCGCCGGTCCAGCACCTATGATTGCCACCCTCTTCCCGGTCGGCTCCGGTCTCTCAAGGCAGTGGAATGCGAAGTTCATGCCCTTCATTTTTCCACCCCCGGCTTGGCGATTTTGGCCAGGGCGAAGGTTCCGGCTATGTAGTAGGCGCTGAGGACGAGCGGGAAGGCGTAGAGGTTCCCCTTGAGGACCGTCGCTATCCCGGCCGGAATGAGGGTCGCCATAACCCAGAACGCTATGAAGACTGCCGTGAAGTCCACTATTTCCTTTGCGAGCCTCTTCGCGGTCAGCTCCGGGTGGCTGAGGTACCAGTAGTAGAAGCTGACGAAGAGGAAGCCGCCTATGGCGTTTCCGAGCGTCACCGGAATCAGGTTGTGGAAGAAGTTTGCCCAGTTTATTGCCCCGTCGCTGAGGAATATTCCAGCTGGAATCGCCCACATGTTGGCTATGGCGTGCTCGAAGCCTATCGCCACGAAGGCGAATATCGGGAACCATATCGCCAGTATCTTGCCTGCACCGTCCTGGACCCTCGCGGACTGCCAGATTGCAACGTTCACGAGCCAGTTACAGCCTATTCCGAGGAAGAGCAGAGCCATGAAGTCCTTCGAGACCTTACCTTGGGCTATCGCTACTATCGTGCTCCCGAAGGCGTTCGGGTCGCCGACGTGGCCGAAGAGCCCGGTAAGCTGAACTGCCAGGAGCGCTATGAAGACCGAGCCTATGAAGTTGCCGCCGTAGCTCCCGAACCAGTTGTAGAGGACGCACCTGAAGTCCGCGTAGCCCTTGGCCTTGGCCGAGCTCAGGAACTGGACGTTCCCGGTCCAGAGGTCAGCCCCAGCTAGGATTACCGCTATGAGTCCGACTGGGAAGACCGCACCGAGGAGAAGCTTGAAGGCCGAGGGGTTGTCGTGGAAGCCCGTCGCCGCGATAACCGCTAAGACGAAGCCGAAGGCTATGTAAGCTCCGGCCATGAAACCGGCGAAGAGCAGCCTTCCCGGCGTCGTCCTAAAC
Organism: Thermococcus sp. MV11; assembly: GCF_012027285.1. Classification (NCBI taxonomy): domain Archaea; kingdom Methanobacteriati; phylum Methanobacteriota; class Thermococci; order Thermococcales; family Thermococcaceae; genus Thermococcus; species Thermococcus sp. MV11. Next base: position 181,087 of record NZ_SNUD01000003.1, on the reverse strand, counting down.
TTCGGGGTGGCCTTCCTCGCTATCCCCTCGAAGGTCGAATCAACTCCATAGAGCACCTCGCTCATTCCAATCCCTCCCCAATATTTTGGGCTGATTTGAGCCGTCTGCAGGTTGAGCAGAGGAAAAGGTCGAAATGGCCCATCTTCCGGCCCCATTCGACCTCCTTGAGGGTGAACTCCGTCAGCTTTCCGCAGTTCTCACAGCGGGCGAGCTCGAAGGTGGCCGAGCTTTCTCCGCTCTCGTGGTTGGGCACGCCCCTGATAGCGTTCACCGGGCAGGCCTCGACGCAGAGCAGGTCGCCGTCGCAGAGCCTCGGCTCGAAGGTTATCGTCCGCCTGCCGTTTTCGTCGCGGTAGCTCAAAGCCCCGCCCCTGCAGACCCTCACGCAGGCCCCACAGCCTATGCACCTCTCCCAGTCAAAGGCCGGGCGCATTCTTAGCCCCTCCTGAGGGCGAGCCTTTCGGCGTAGGCTTTCCTCCTTTTCGCCGAGAACTCACTTGGCTCCTCGTAGGTTAGCGCGCCGGTCGGGCACGTCTGGACGCAGAGGGGGAGCTTTCCTTCAGCCCTCCTGTCCGAGCAGAGGTCGCACTTGACCATGATTTTTCCGACTATCTCAGGGATTCCGAAGGGACAGGCTAGGACGCACATGTTGCAGCCTATGCACTTCTTCACATCAACGAGGACCGCCCCGTCCCCGTCCCTGAAGAGCGCCCCCGTCGGGCAGGCCTCTATGCAGGGAGCCTTCTCGCAGTGACGGCAGTTGAGGGGAACGGCGGAAGTTTCGAACTCGAAGACGGTGATGAAGCTCCGTCCGTGCTCCCTCTCACAGGCCACCTCGCAGGCCCTGCAGGCTATGCACTTGCCCGGGTCGATGAGGATCCTGCTCATGAGACCACCCCCATCTCCCTTAGCTCGCTGAGTAGCTTTCTCGCCTCGGCCTCGCTAACGGGTCTCACCCGGCAGGCACAGGCTTTCGTGTCCGGAATCTTCGAGACCGGGTCTATGGCGTCGTTTGTGAGGACGTTGGCACCCCAGTGCCAGGGGAGGGCCACGACGCCCCTTTTGACGGCCTTCGTAACCTTCACCCTGGCAGGGTACCTCCCGCGTCTCGTCTCGACGACGGCCCATTCCCCGTCCTTTAGCTTGAAGCGCTCCGCGTCGTCCGGGTGAACCTCGAGGAACGGCTCCCTCCAGCGCTTCCTCAGAAGCTCGCTCCTCCCCGTCATCGTCAGCGTGTGGAAGTGTCCCACGTAGCGCATCGTCGTCAGAATCAGCGGGTACTCCCCGTCCGGCCTTTCCGAGGGCTCTCTGTGTTCCACGGAAGCCAGATGCGCCTTCCCGTCTGGGGTAAGGAACCTCTCGGTGTAGAGTAGCGGTGTTCCCGGGTGGTCTTCGCTCGGACACGGCCAGTGGATTCCGGCAAGGTTCCCCTTGAGCCTCTCCGGCGTTATGCCCCTGTACTGGGGCGTGCAGGCGTTTATCTCCCTAAGTATCTCCTCTGGCGAGCGGTAGTTGAAGCCCCTTGCCCCGCTTCCGGTGAATCCGATGGCCTTCCCGATTTCGCTCACTATCCACCAGTCGGGCCTGGCCTCCCCCGGCGGATTCAGCGCTTTGAAGCTCCACTGCACGCGCCTCTCGGTGTTGGTGAGCGAGCCCTCGTTTTCGAGCATCGAAGTCGCCGGAAGAACGATGTCCGCCAATCTCGCGGTTTCCGTCGGGAAGATGTCCTGAACGACGAGGAACTCGAGCCCCCGGAGGGCTTTGATGGCCCTCTCCGAGTTAGCCTCGCTTATGACCGGGTTCTCTCCCATTATGTAGTATGCCTTCACCCTGCCCTTCTCGGCCTCGTGGGTTGCCTCGATCGTCGTCAGGCCGACCTCACCGCTCAGCTCCGCTCCCCAGAACTCCTCGAAGAACCTCCTCTTCTCGGGGTCGGTTACCGCCTGGTAACCTGGGAAGACGTTCGGCAGAACGCCGAGGTCGCAGGCACCCTGGACGTTGTTCTGGCCCCTCATTGGAGATGCCCCGTTTCCGGGCCTTCCTATGTGGCCGGTGATGGCTATGAGCGTCGCGACGGCTCTAACGTTGTCGTAGCCGTGAACCGACTGCGTTAATCCCATTGCCCAGGTGATGACGGCGTTTTCGGCCCTGGCAAACGTTACAGCGGCTTCCTCTATGAGTTCAGCCGGAACGCCAGTTATCTCCTCGACCCTCTCAGGCGTGTACTTCTCAACGGTCCTCTTGAGCTCTGAGAAGCCCAGGGTCCTTTTCTCGACGAACTCCTTGTCGTAGAGGCCGTGCTTGATTATCACGTGCATCATTCCGTTGGCGAGGGCTATGTCCGTTCCCGGGTAGGGCTGGAGGAACAGGTCGGAGAACCACGCCGTTCTGGTGAACCTTGGATCAACGACGATTACCTTCGCGCCCCGCTCCTTTGCCTTGATGACGTAGCGGAAGCCGACCGGGTGGGTTTCAGCGTAGTTGTGTCCCCAAATCATTATCACGTCCGCCATCTCGATGTCCCGGTAGGTGTTGGTCATGGCTCCGGCCCCAAAGACGGCCTTTAATCCAGCAACTGTCGAGGAGTGGCAGAGCCTTGCGCAGTGGTCGATGTTGTTGGTGCCCAGCATTCTGGCGAGCTTCTGAATCAGGTAGTTGGGCTCGTTGAAGGTCTTCGCCGAGCCGAAGAACATGAGCTGCCTTGGGTCGTCCTTGGCTACCTCCCTCAGCCTCTCGGCGACTTCCTTTATCGCTTCTCCCCAGCTCACCTCGACGAACTTACCTTCCTCCTTCGCCTTCAGCGGTTTCCTGAGCCTGTCCTTCGAGAGCAGGTCGAGGACCGCGTTTCCCTTCGGACAGAGCCTCCCGTTCTCGTTGGGAATCCCTGGAATATCGTCGGCGTACTCAAGCCTGTAACCGCTCGGGGTTCTCTCGATGTATAGCCGGCACCCCACCCCGCAGTAGGGGCAGACGACGGGAACCTTCAAGCTCCCACCCCCATGAACACATATGTCCACATGCACATTTTTGTCCCCTCGATTGAAACTTGAATCTGGGATTTAAAACGCTTTTCTAAATGCCCAGTTCCAAACAAAAGGTTTTATATGGCCTTCTTTTCGGAAAAGGAGTCCTGAAAAAGCTTTTTTGTATTCCCTTTTGAGGATAGAAAACAAAAGCGTTTAACAAAACGGCAAAAAAATAAAGGCTCACAGGAGCTGGGCCATGTTCCTCTGGGCTCTCGCGAGCTTCTCCCTCGCCCCCTTGAGAACCTCGCCGAGGACGTGGGAGCCGTCGCGTAGCTCGAGGTAGCCCTCCTTCTCAGCTCCTCTAACGAGCTCCTCCCCGCGCTGGTTCCTCGTTATGATGACAGTCCAGCCGGGTTCGCTCTCGACGAAGCCAGCAGAGATATCGCTCCACACGCCGGTGTAATCGGAGCAGACCAGACAGCCCGTCTGGAGGTAGGAGAAGGCCTCCTTAAGTGGTATCGCGAGGACCCCGCTCTCCCTGTGGATTTCGAGGAAGTCCCTTGTGAGCTTTATGTCCGCTATCTCCTCCGCCCTGACCCCGTACTTAACGCGCAGGTAGTTGAGGAAGGCCTCGAAAGCGAAGGTGCCCATGCAGAAGAGACTCACGATGTAGCGAATCCTGTTCCCGAAGTCTGCCTCGAGTATCGGGAAGTCCCTCATCTGGCCGAAGAACTGGGCCTGGCAGGGCAGGCAGACGACTGCAACCTTCTTTAAGTCCTCTTCCTCTATTTTCGCCTTTATCCTCGCGGCAAAGGGTACGATGCTCCAGCGATTCCCGGCCGTCTCGAGGAGCTCCTCCTTCGTTCTCGCGACCACAGCTTCGCCCTCAAGTCCCTTGGTTCTCTTCGAGGTGACGATGCCGTCTATCAGGCCCTTCTCCAGGGCGTAGGTCAGCATTGCGGTAACAGCGCCTCCGCTGGCAACTTTCCTTCTCAGTATCTCCTTGTCGGTTGCCCTACCGAGGTAGACGGCCCTAATCTGGCCGAGCAGGCTTTCTCCAAACGGCATCATGACTTAACACCCCCGAGGCAGATTATCTGGCTCGCGCGCGGACAGCGGATGTAGCAGGTTCCGCACCTGATGCACCTCTCCTGGGCCAAGGTAGGCCTCTTGTCTATGAGCTTGATGGCCCCAGTTGGGCAGGACAGCTCGCAGGCACCGCAGCCTATGCAGAGGCCAGTCAGGACGATGTCGTCTATGAGGTCGAACCCGCTGAGCTTCTTGACCTGGGCCGTCACCTTGAAGAGCCTGAGCCTCGTCTCGTTGCCGGCTGTGAAGTACTTGAAGAAGGACTGGAGCATCTGGGGCGTTGGTGGACAGCCGGGTATCGAGTAATCAACCTCGATTACGCTGTTTATCGGCTGGAAGTTCCTGTGGTCCGGCCTCGGCGCTTGGCCTCCCCGGCAGAAGCGCAGTATCCCGCCTAGGGCCGAGCACGAGCCGAAGGCGACAACAACCTTCGCCTTCTCCCTCACCTCCTTCAGCTCCTCGATGACCCTCGGCTCGTTCATGCAGACCCCGCCGGTTACGAGAGCCACATCGTACTCGTCGTACTTGTAACCCCCGTTGCGGAGGTATGAGATGTCGAGTTCTATGCTCTCCATGAGCTTCGGATACGCCCTGATTATGCTGACGTTACAGCCCTCGCAACCGCCTATATCAACGTGGAGGACCTTGAGCTTCTCCATACCAATCACCCCAACCTAACGACGTGGGTCGTGCAGGGGATGCAGGGGTCGTAGAGCCTCATAACCGTCTCAGCGGCCCTGACGCTCAGCCCCTTCGCCATCTCCTCCATGACCGGAATGTTGAACATCGTCGGAACCACAATCTTCGAGCTCACAACGCGCCCCTCCTCGCCGAGCTCGATGTAGTGTATCAGCGTTCCCCTCGGAGCCTCGTAAACGCCGACGCCCCTGCCCGGGCCGAAGGTTATGTTCTTGACCCTGAAGGCTTCCTCCATGTTAATCTCGTCGAGAATCTCCGCGAGCCTGAGGAGGGCAAGCTCCGTATCTTCGACCCTCGCGAGGTGCAGGCCGTAGAGGGAATCGTCTTTGAACTCGCGGTAGGTCTTCATTCTGGCCCTCGGACCGGTCTCGACCTTCTTCCCGCCGTAGAAAGCCACCAGCGTCGTTGATTCCATTGCGGGCTCTTCCTTCCTGAACTCGTAGTACGGCATCGTCTCAACCCTGTCGGTCCTTATGTTGTAGCGGTCGCCGTAGAAGAAACTGCTCGTTAAATAGGGCATCTCCCTCCTCGCCCCTCTGAGCTCCTCGGCGACTTCGGTCTGAACGTCCTCGTCGAGGAGAATTTCTCTCAGCTCCTCCCAGCTCTTTATGAGGTCCGGAAACCTCGCCTTGAGGTTGTTGAAGACGCTCCACTTGGGAATGCGGAGCATTCCCCCTATCGTGAGGTTCGGCGGGTGAGTCGCAGCACCACCGAGCTTCAGCAGGTAGTCGCTGACCCTGGCGTGGAAGTCCATCAGCTTGAAGAGAACCTCGTTCCGCTTCTCCTCCTTTATCAGGTCGCCCGCTATCATGAGGAACTGGAGGGCGTGACTCTGGGCCCTGTTTATCAGCCCCAATGCCTCCCTCATGAGGAGCCCGTTCCTCGGCGGGGCTATGCCTATCGCGTGCTCAACCGCCTCGACCGCCGCTATGCCGTGGGAAGCGTGGCAGAGTCCGCAGATTCTCATCACCGCCTCGACGGCGAAGAGCGGGTTCTTTCCGATGACCATCTTCTCGAAACCCCTGACCGGGGCGGTTGCCATGAAGAGCACGTCCGTCACCGTTCCGTTCTCCTCATAGAGGACGAGCTTTGCCTCTCCAGCGACGCGACACACCTTGTTAATGGCTATCTCGCCCAAGGTACCACCCCCAAATTTGAATTTTATCTCCCCCATTAGGTAATCGTCGGCTTTTGATAAAAGGGTTTCCTGAACCGAAGGTTTGGAACCGTCAATTTCTCGTGAAGGGCCGTCAATTGCCTGCTTTTTGAGAAACAGTTTTGTTTGCCTTTTTTACGAAGGCAAACGGCCTCACCCAAACCTTTATATACCCTCGAACTGACCCACCATTGGGACTCTTCTCGGAGTCTTTCGGAAGAGCCCTGAAAGTTGAAAGAGTTGGTGTTAGATATGTATGGAGATGGATTTGGCGGCTACGAAGCCCCCGTTAAGGTTGGAGAAAGGTATAGAGTTAGGATTGAGAGCCTCGGTAAGGGCGGTGACGGCATCGCCAAGATAAAGGGCTTCGTTATCTTCGTCCCGAACACCCAGGTCGGCGACGAGGTTGAGATCGTCATTAACTCGGTCAAGAGGAAGTTCGCTTTCGCGGAAGTCATCTGATTTCCCTTTCCTTCCTATTCTTACCTTCCGAGGCTTTTGAGGAACGTTTTTAAGGCTTTGAGCCAATTCCTGCAGTGGTCTCATGGACGAGAAGTCCGTGATGATCGGGGTTATAGTTGGAGTTCTGTCTGCCTCACCCAATCCTGCTCTACCGGACGGTGGCGCTTCTCGATACATCGGGTATCTATACCTGCTTCCCGGCGCGCTTTTCACGGCGGTATCGTCGTTGGTTCCGGTCCTGATCGTCTGCCTTCTCTCGTTTCTCATTATGAGGCGCAGCAACGGCCTTGGGAGTGGATAAAAGGAACTAACGTTTGTGGCCGTTTTTCTTTTCGTGATGCCCTACGTGCTCCTGAGCATTATATGTTTTGTGTGAGTTCCCGGACTTGAACCGCACCCTTTTTAAACCCCTTGGCCCAGCCGGCACCGATGGTAAGGGTTCACGTTGAGACCTACGGTTGCACGAGGAACAGGGCCGATGCGGAGATAATGGAGGCAATCCTCCTTAGAGCGGGCTATGAGTTAGCTGAGAGTCCAGAAAGTGCCGACTATGTTGTTGTAAACACCTGCGCGGTTAAAGACCCAACCGAGAAGCACATGCGCGAGAGGATAAAGGAGCTCCTCGATTCCGGGAAAAAAGTCATCGTCACCGGCTGTCTCGTCCACGTGAACCCTGGGGCCATAGATCCACGCGTCTCGGGAATTCTCGGCGTCAAGAGCATAGACAGGATAGCGGAGGCGATAAGCGTAGCGGAGCGCGGCGGAAAGCTGATCAGCGTCGAGGGCTGGCGCGAGAGGAGCATAGACAAGCTCGAACTTCCGAGGCTCTGGAAGAGTGGCGTCGCCTTCGTCGTCCCGATAAGCGAGGGCTGCCTCAACGCCTGCACCTACTGTGCCACGCGCTTCGCCAGGGGTGTTCTGAAGAGCTACAAGCCGGAGCTCGTCGTCAGGTGGGTCAAGGAGGCCCTCGCCAGGGGATACAAGGAGATACAGCTGTCGAGCGAGGACACCGGTTGCTACGGCTTCGACATCGGGACTAACCTGGCCGAGCTACTCGACGAGATAACGGCCATCGAGGGCGATTTCAGGGTCAGGGTCGGCATGATGAACCCCAACCACGTCCTCAAGTTCCTCGACGAGCTGGTGGAGGCTTATCGGGACGAGAAAGTCTACAAGTTCCTCCACCTTCCGGTCCAGAGTGGGGACGATGAGGTCCTGAGGAGAATGGGGAGAACGTACACCGCGGAGGAGTTTGAAGAGATAGTGCGGACCTTCAGGAGGAGGATTCCCCACTTGAACCTCAACACGGACATCATCGTCGGATTTCCCGGCGAGAGTGATGATGCCTTCCAGAACACCGTTGAGCTGGTAAAGCGCGTCCGACCCGACAAGATAAACGTTTCGCGCTATTCTCCCAGACCGGGAACGATAGCGGCGAGGTGGAAGCAGCTTCCCGGCTGGAAGGTCAAGGAGCGCTCGAGGCTTTTGCACAGGCTGAGGCTGCAGATAGCGTACGAGATAAACAGGACCTACGTTGGGAAGACCGTCGAGGTCCTCGTCCACGGCGAGGGCAAGAAAGGTGGGATCGAGGGCAGGACTTCCAACTACAAGGATATAATCCTTGACTCCGGTAGGCCGGGGGAATTCCTGGAGGTTAAGGTGGATTGGGCCGGCTCGACCTACCTGAGGGGAACGGTGGCGTGAACCTGAACTTTGTCCAACCCCCTTTGTGGTTCACTCAAGGAATCCCAGCTATGTTCATTGACTTTTCAATATGTTAAGATTCGTAGTCCTTATCGACGTTGTGCCTGCTTTTCGCCTCGGAGGTTTGGGTAAGCATCTGCTTAAATTTGGGTAACAAACCTTAAATACCCGAGGGCGACTTATTTTACAAGCAGTATCGTGGAGGTGAAACCCCATGAGGAGGGCCAATAAGAAGAGGTTAATCCCGCTGGCGCTCGCACTCGCGCTGGCGATGGTTGGAGCCGCGCTGGCTGTTCCTACGTTTAACATTAGCGTTCAGCAGCTTGGAGTTTCCGACGGCACTCAGGGTGATGTTATCGTTCCAGGTGGTGTTACCAGCGCCGCAGTGAACTGGGTACTTGATACCGGCAACAACCCGGACTATCTTTCGGGTATTGCCGTGTCATTCGATCAGGATCTCCCCGCGGGTACTACTGTCTATGTAAAGCTTTACAATGGAGGCTCCTTTGTTAAGTACTACACCTACACTATTACTGGAGATGAGGACGGAACTGCCGACGGAGTGCTCTCCGCGGGGACTCCAATAACCATCTCTGCATCAGACCCTATAACCAGCTTTGACAAGGTCGTCGTGATACTGCAGGGACAGGCGGTTTCACCGTGACCCCAGGAGGCCCTGAATGAATGCCAAGCGCCTTGACGTCCTTTCCATTTTAACTTACTCCCTCCTGTTCTTCACTGTCCTAATCGTGCTTCTCCACTTCGTCTTCGGCTTCCAGTACGTGGTCATACTCACCGATTCTATGGAGCCGAACATCAACCCCAACGACCTCGTGGTGACGAGGCCCGTCGATCCCGACCAGCTCCGCGTCGGCGACGTTATCCTCTACAGGGTCACGATAGGCAACTCAACCTACCGGATCACCCACAGGATAATAGCCATCGAGAACACATCGAACGGCTATTATTTCAGAACCAAGGGTGACAACAGGAACTACCCCGACCCCTGGCAGGTCTACCCCGACCAGGTTATTGGAAAGGTTGTTCTGGTAATTCCAAAAATAGGGATCATCTGGTATTATACCCCAATCATAGTCCTCGGCATTTTCCTTTTCATAATAGCCTCCATTGCCTACGACTTGGCGTGGCTTCTCCTCGAGGAAGAACCGATACGTCCCAAGTCACGAAAGGCCGATCTCCTTGTCTTGAGGAGGAAGAAGATAAAGGTTTACCATCACCGGCGCTAAGCCCACTCGTCCTCCGGTATGGCCTCCTTCTTGGCGGGGATTATGCAGAGGAACTCGAAGGTGTCGGTTAAGGCCTTGTAGCCGTGGGGCTCGTTGGGTGGGACGTAGAGGAAGTCCCCTGCTTTGACGTGGTACTCCTCCTTTCCGTTGGTTATTACCCCCTCGCCCCTCATGATGAAGATTTCATGCTCCCAGTCGTGCTGGTGGATCGGGATCTCCGAGTTCTTCCTGAGGACGAAGTATCGCATGGCGAAGTTCTTGGCCCCGAGCTTCGGGGAGACGAGCCATCTAATGGTTACTCCTTCAAAACCGGTGTCCTTCTCGAGGACCTCCGTGTAGTGTCCGACGAACATGGTATCACCGAGGGACTCTCGATCCTGGAATATTTAAATCTGCCGAGTCTGAACCGCAATCAAAAGGGCTTTAAGCTTCCCGTTCAACCTCCTTGAAGGTGGAGCTTATGAGGAAAGTTGCTTTTGGAATCCTGCTGGTTTTTATGGTGCTGGCCGCGGGATGCATCAGCTCCAGCGGACCGGGCCAGACATCGAGCACTACTACCACCGCATCGGGTGGAATAGACTTCGGGAGCTACGAGAAAGGTCAGGTCCTGGCCCAGTGGGAGGGCCTTGCGGACGTTTCGAAGGTCTACGTGAGTGAGGGCTACGAGGATCTTGCAAAACACTACTTCCCGGACGCTCAGATTCTCCCGGCTAGCCAGTACGGTGGGGGCGTCGCGGTGCTCTCGCCGGCGGACGCGAGGGAGATACTCAGGGGTAAGCCGATCCTTATAACGGTCAACGATTACTTTGGCTACATTGTTTACAAGCTCGGCGTCAAGTTCGTGGGGAAGGACAAGGGAATATTCGCGGCTTTCAACAATGATGGAAAAGCGTACTTCGTCTTTACCGGTACGAGCAAGGCCGGAACAGGGGCGGCCATTGAGTACGCGATGGAGCTGAAGGACGGGAGGAAAATCAGGGCCGATGACGTCGTGAGGAGCGGGGAGTTCGAGGGAATAGTGGTCAAGGTCATAGGCGACAACGACTGGGACGGGTTTCCTGATGACGGCGAGCACTGGTACCTTGACTCCTTCAGGACTGAGGAGCCCTTCATCTACGACTGGCGCGTCGTCGATGGTGCGAACGTTACCGTGGAGGGCGGCTTCATAAGGCTCGTGAACGGCTCCACCGTTTACATTCACGCCCTCGGCTTCAACGTGAGCGCAACCGTGGACGGGGACGTCGAACTCACCTACGTCATCGAGAACACCAATCCCTCGATACTCGACCTTCCTGAGGGTGCAGAAACCGGCGACACCTGGGTCAGGTTTAGGGCTTCCTCATTCCGGCTGGCTGCCGAGGACGTCGGCAACTACACCGTTTTAGCCCTCGGTGACCACAGGCCGGACGGAGGGAAAGAGATTCCACCGGTGTTCCTCAAGATACGGGACGAGATCAACGAGGACGACGGGCTGTTCATTATAGATGGCGGTGACCTCGTTTACTCCGGCAGGGTGGACGAGTGGGGCGAGCTTCTCAAGGAGTGGAAGTGGAACAAGCCGATATTCGTCGCTCCAGGCAACCACGAGTACAGGGGTGAGGGAATAAACGTCTATCACCAGGTGTTCGGTCCGGACGACTACTCCTTTGCCCTGGGCGATTATTACTACGTTATCATCAACAACATCGAGCACGACTACGGACTGAGCGATGAGACCTTCTATTGGCTCGAGAAGGAGCTGGAAAAGGCGAAGAATGCCGGAAAGAGGCCTGTCCTGGTTCTCCACGCGCCCCCGATAGACCCGAGACCGGACGGTGATCACGCGATGAACCCAGAGGACGCCAGAAAGCTTTTGACCCTCATGAAGAAATACAACGCCTTCGGGGTCTTCAGCCACATTCACATCTACTGGTACGGTGAAGAGGACGGGGTTCAGATGGTCATCACTGGCGGTGGTGGCGCTCCCCTCTACGCCCCAGAGGACGAGGGGGGTTTCTACCACTACGTCAGGCTCAACATGCTCTCCAACGGCACGATACAGGTCGAACCGGTCAAGGTCGAGCCCTGACCTTCTGTCTATTTATTCTATTTTGGCCTATATAGATGTGGCCACCGCGATATATTCTACTGCGACAAGATATTTATAGAGCGCACCTTAGCGGGTTCCGGTGGTGAGCGTGGACGTGTGGCTATTGATAACGGTTCTCCTGGGTTTCGCGATGGCTTGGGCGATAGGTGCCAACGACGCCGCCAACTCGATGAGCACCGCCGTCGGTGCGAAGGCGATAACCCCGAAGCAGGCGGTTATAATAGCTGGCCTCCTTGAGTTCACGGGCGCGTACTTCTTTGGGAAGAGCGTCACTGAAACTATAAGGAAGGGAATCCTCGACCCTACGATGATAACCGACCCGATGGTCCTCGTGTATGGCTCCGTTGCGGCCCTTCTCGCGGCCACGATATGGCTAATAGTGGCCACCAAGTTCGGCCTACCGGTCTCGACTACCCATTCCATCATCGGCGGCATAGCGGGCTACGGAATAGTCTACGCTGGCACGGCGATAGTGAACTGGGGCAAGATGGGCCAGGTGGTTCTCAGCTGGATTCTCTCACCGATAATCGGCGCCATAATGGCCTACTTCATCTTCAAGGCCTTCACCAAGAGCATCTTCGAGAGAAAGGACCCCGTCAGGAGCGCCAGGATATGGTCCCCGTTCTGGATCGGCTTGGCTTTCGTGGTCATCGGAACCATGTTCTACATCAAGGTTCTCCATGGAAAGGACCTCAAGATGGGAGTTCTCATGTACGGTATTCCGCTGGGTATTATCGTGTTCGTGGTGACTTACTTCCTCATAAAGCTCCGCTTCCCGAGCAGCGACCCGTTCGTCGGGGTTGAAGCGATATTCCGGAAGGCGCAGGTGGTGACTTCCGGCTACGTTGCATTGGCCCACGGTGCCAACGACGTTGCCAACGCGATAGGACCTGTCGCGGCCGTTTACGCGGTAGCCACGATGGGTCTCGGCGGAATGGAAGTGCCGGTCCCTAGGTGGATTCTGGCCCTCGGCGGTCTCGGGATAGCGGTTGGCGTTGCGACCTACGGCTACAGGGTGATGGAGACGGTGGGCAAGAAGATAACCGAGCTCACCAACACGCGCGGCTTCACCATCGACTTTTCAGCGGCAACCGTTGTCCTCGCCGCCAGCTGGCTTGGACTTCCAATCTCGACCACTCACACCGTCGTCGGCGCGGTCATAGGAATAGGCCTCGCGAGGGGGGTAAAGGCAATAAACAAGGACATAGTGAGGGATATAATAATCTCCTGGTTCGTCACCGTTCCGGTGGCCGGTCTAATCAGCGCGGCCATATTCAAGGTTTTGATGGTGGTGGGGTGATAGCATGCAGGTTTGGACTAAGCTCTTCGCCAAAAGCCCCTTCAAGCCCCTGATAAAGCACTCGGAAGTGGTTCTCAACACCGTTGAGACCCTCGAGAGGGCCCTTCAGGCCTGGCACTCCGGGAATTACGGGGAGATGGAGAGGCTTGCCATTGAAGTGGACCGCCTTGAGGACGTTGCCGACAGGATAAAGGAGGAGATAAGGGATTCCCTCAGCTCGAAGCTGATGATGGCCGTGGCGAGGGAGGACGTTCTCATCTACCTCCACATGCAGGACAAGGTGGCAGATGCCGCCGAAGACACCGCCAAGTGGCTCCTAGTCAAGAGGCCCGGCGAGCTTCCGGCGGAGATAAAGGATCTCATACTCCAGATGGGCACGGAGAGCATTAAGGCGGCAAAGCTCGTCCACGAGGCGATAGTACAGATGGATAGGGTTATAGAGAGCGGCTTCGCCGACGGGGAGATAGAGAAGGAGTACGGGCTTATACGGAAGATAGAGAGCGTCGAGAAGGAGATAGACGGCCTCGACACGAGGCTTATGCAGCTCGTCCTCGAGAACGCGGAAAATCTGAGCTGGGGCGACGGGTTCTACGTTCTCAACATCGCCAGAACTCTCAGCAACATCTCTGACAAGGCGAAAGATGCGGCGGAACGAATAAGGCTCATGATGAACAAGTGAGCCGATATTCTTTTAAACCTCCCTTCTAACTTTTTTCGGTGGGAATGAAGGACGGTGTTAGAATAGTCCGCGAGTTCTTCAACATTCAGAGGGAGGTCTTTTTCAGCTACCGCTGGGACGTGGTCAGCTACCTGATAGGCCTTCTAATCCAGGTTGCGGTGATGGGAATCTTTGCGAGCCTGGTGACCATAGACGCCAACATCGAGCAGTACGGAACTGACTCCTTCCTCCAGTTCTTTCTGATAGGCTTCATCGTGCACAACATAATATTCCTTCCGCGGGGCAGCCTTTCCAAGCTCCTGATTGGACGGAGCTTCCCGATGCTCTACGCCTCCCCCGCCGGAATGGTGGCGATCTTCGTGGGAATAAACGCCTGGAACGTCGTCTGGAGCCTCATGATAATGGGCCTTATAACTACAATCTTTGTTCTCTTCTACGGCCTGGTCATACACATCAACCTCGGTGCCCTGCTCGTTATCCTCGCGGGCTTCACCCTCACCTTCGCCCTTGAACTCTTTTCAGCAGGCTTTCGGGCGGCGACCAAAGCCAGGCAGGACCCGATAAACTGGTTCCTCAACCTCACCTCCCAGCTCGTGAGCGGTCTCTACTTCCCGCCCGACGCGCTCCCCTGGTGGCTCCAGCCCATTTCCAAGATACACCCAGAGAGGTACATTCTTGAGATGGCTAGGCTGACGATGGGCGGGGGCTATTCAGTGTCCCAGATCTGGCCCAGCTTCGTGAACCTTGCTCTGACCACTACTATCATGCTCCTCATCGGAATCGCGACCTTCCGGTGGGGCGTTGGGAAGGCGATGCAGCTGGGCACCCTCGGGCACGTGTGAGGTGGTCAGATGATAGAAGCCGAGCATCTCACCAAGTACTATCCTCCCCCTTTCAGGGGCTTCTTCGATCTGGGTAGCCTCCGCGATTTTCTCGGAAAGCCCAGGGAAGAGATTCCAGCCCTCATAGACCTGAGCTTCCGGGTGAGGGAGGGGGAGATATTCGGCCTCCTCGGCCCCAACGGCGCGGGAAAGACAACCCTCTGCAAAATCGCCAACGGCCTCCTCGAGCCGAGTTCCGGAAAACTGCTCATCGACGGCCACGACAGCTTTAGGGAGCACGGCAAAGTTGCTGGGGAGATGTTCACGGTTTTCACCGGCGAGAGGGACATGTGGGGCATATTCCAGTGGCGTCTGAGCGTTCAACGAAACCTCCAGTTCATCGCGAGGCTGTGGAAGGTCCCCGAGGGTGAGATAGGGGAGCGCATAGAGTACGCGCTCAAGCTACTGAACCTGTGGGAGAAGAGGGACGAGTGGTACCAGAAGCTCTCGGCCGGAATGAAGCAGAAGGTTTACATCGCCTCCGCCCTGGTGGTGAGGCCGAAGTACCTCATACTCGACGAGCCGACGGTTTTTCTCGACGTGATAACCAAGAGCGAGATACATGACGCAATAATGGCCCTCGTCCGTGACTTTGGGACAACGGTTATCCTCACCACCCACGATCTCCAGGAGGCCGAGAAGCTCAGCGACAGGGTTCTGCTCTTCAACAAGAGGCCTATCCTGGAAGGAAAGCCCGAGGAGATAAGCAGGAAGCTCGAGGTGGACTTTGACAGGAAGGTTCTCCTCGTGGTTGAGGGCTCCGCTCCGTGCCCTGGAGGCTACCTCGTCAGGTGCATCAGGAAGGGTAATTTCACCCACGTCACTGCCTACCTCAAGTCCGGCGAGGTCAATGAGTTCCTCTCCAGGTTCCCCTCCGGCAAAGTGTTGAGCGCGAGGGTTGAGAACCTGTCACTGGAGGACGTGTTCATGATTCTGTTTGGCAGTTGAATTCTATTGTCAGTCCAGTTTATAACTGAGTTTTATTCAACCTTTTCGAAAATTTTATAAATTTCAGTGATGCTTATTATTCGGTGATGTAATGAAAGCTAATAACACTACACCCAAGCCTGAGTTATATAATTTCGAAGTGGGTGGCAAGTACTTTGTTCTACATTCGTCCACGGGAACCCTCTTTGAGGTCGATAAGAAAACCTACGACTTCTGCAGGTTTGTGGCAGAACTGGGCTGGAGTGATGCCAGAGAGCGTTTTGTAATGGAGTACTCCGAATCTGACTGGGATTCTTTGATAAATGAGATTAAATCTGATGAAAGTCTTCGCCGTGTGTTTTTTGAGCCCAAGCCCCCGGTAAAACCATATCTTGGAATTATGAAGTCCAAAATTTCTTCCCTCTCCCTTAATGTTATGGAGGACTGCAACTTTGCCTGCGTTTACTGCTATGGAGATAGTGGAACTTATCACACTCCCAACACCAGAATGAGCCCGGAAGTTGGTAAAAGGGCTATTGATTTGCTGATGGGGGAAGGAAAGAAAGTTGTTAACCTACAGTTCTTCGGTGGCGAACCTTTGTTGAACTTTCCGCTGATTCGGGAGCTTGTTCAATACGCCAAGCAGAAGGCTGAAGAGTATGATAAAGTCGTCACGTTCAGCATCACCACCAACGGCTACCTCGTGACTGACAAGGTCATTGACTTTTTCCTCGAGAACAACTTCACGGTAACCCTGAGCTTTGATGGTCCTGAAGACGTTCAGAACCACAATAGACCCCTGCGCGGCGGGTATCCAACCTTTGATGTTGTTGCGAAGAATGCAAAGAAGATGCTTGAGCGCGGCGTTAAGGTTAGCGTCCGCGCGACGATTCTGCCCGAACAGCTCGACAGGTACTATGAGATCTATCGGTTCTTCGTTGATTTTGGTTTTAGGAGCGTTCATCTTGAGCCTGCAACCACTAGCACGCCGCTAACCAAGGAGCATGCTAAACTCGTTGAGTCTGCCCTGAAAAAGATAGTGATGGACGAGCTTGAACACTACAAAGAGAAGGGAATCGTTTACACGAAGCTCCGTGAGATTGTCCACATGATCTACTCCAACACCTACCGCCATTATCCATGCGGCGTTGCCAGGAGCTACTTTGGGGTTTCAGCAGATGGGACGATGTATCCCTGCCACAGGTTCGTGGGCATGGAGGAGTTTGTTGTTGGACACGTTGATGATTTCAAGTGGGAGAACGAGTTCATTCAGAAGATCCTTCATCATACCGTGGATAGGAGGCCGAACTGTTCGAACTGTCCGATAAGGGCCTACTGTGGCGGTGGTTGTATATACAACAACCACTACTATAACGGTGATATATTTGCTCCCGACGAGTTCCACTGCGCCTATATGTTTGCTCTCGTGAAATGGGGTTCTTGGCTCTACTCGAATCTTGACGAGGATTGGTTGAATAAGGTCTTCTCACGCTCACCCCAGAGAGGGGTGAGGGCCGAGGAGTCCGATGAGGCCAAAACCCAAAAACCAACGGAGGTGATAGAGAGTGTTTAAGAAGCTGAACGCCGGCGGCAACCCTGTGGAGCCGGAGTTCTGTCTCGACATCTGCTGGGACTGGAACATCTGCGGGTTGGATATCTGTGGAGTAGACAATTCCTGCGGCATTGATTTGTGATGGGTGAAGACAATGTTTAGGAGACTAACTCACCAGGAAAACCATGAGCACGAACCTGCATTTTGTATAGTGTTTGATATTCCATGCGGCGGGCTGGATCTCTGTGGCATAGATCAATGCGCCTTAGACCTGTGTGGAATTGATGCCTGCGGGCTAGACAACACGTGCCTAGTTGATCTTTGATTTATTTTTTTACTTTGTGCATTGGGGGGATAACCGTGAGAGCTTCATCAACAACACTCCTGGCGATACTCCTGGTCAGCGCCATACTGGGAGGGTGCCTTGGCGGTGGGAATTTCGTGTACTCGAAGGGCAAGGTCGTTAAACCGGGCTCTGAGGTGGTATACCCCTTCAAGGGCCCCGTGACCCTGAACATGGACGTCTCTGGGAACGGGCCGTTCACCTTACTCGTGGTCTCCTCGGACGGCTCAAAGGAGATCTTTAAACGGACAAACGTGACCAGAGTGAAGGAGAAGGTGGAGCTTCCAGAAGGCTCATGGAAGGTCATCATAAGGAACGAGGGAGAGAGCTCATTAGTTCTCGACATAAGCCTCAGAGGGGAGTAGCGGGTGGTTATGAGACAGTCAATGGAAGTGTCTAGAAGCCCCCCGGCCCATCCCGGAGACTGGAGGCGGGAAACCAGTGAAGCCCCCAAACATATTTCTAACTTTTTTTGAACTGGAACTAAACCGGCTCAAAGGAAACCCCGTGCTCAGGCTCCAGCACCTTTTCGCTACCTTAGTTGCCATCGTGTCCATCATAGCTGTCGAGATAGACGTCTCCAGGTTTTCCGCCCACTACCCGAATATTCCGGCAGAGGAGCTTGCCCGCCTTGTCACCGCCGATCTGCTCACCAAGTGGCTCCCCAACTTTCTCAAGTTCCTCCTGGTTCCGCTCCTGCTAGTCTTTCTCCTCTCGCGCTTCGGTTCGGACTTCGAGCGGGGAAACGTTGTGCTAATGTTATCGAAACCCCTCACGAGGAGGCGCTACTTCCTCGGCTGGACCTCAGAGGGGTTGAAGCTCGTTCTAATCTTCGCCCTTGGAATTGCACTCTCCGGAGCGCTCGCAATGCTGGCTCACGGCTTCGCGGTTAGGAATTACCTCATCGGCTCGCTCACCCTTTCGCTCTCGCTGGTCGGCGTTGTTGGAATCGTCCTTTTCCTCCTTCCCTTCGCCACCTCCCGCGACTCGGGGGTCTTCCTCGGGCTGGGGGCCTTTGTCATGTTCCTACTCCTCGGAAAATCTGACTACTCTTTCGTTCCAACAGTCTACCTTGAGAGGGCCGTTTCCATTGGAGATGGCGTTTCCGTATCCTACAGAGTGATTGCCGAGCTTTTCGCCCTCTCCATTGCTCTATCGCTCGCCGGAATGGAGCTGTTCCGGAGGAGGGAGCTTAGAAGCCCTGGACCATTGCCGGTTCCGGGAGTTTCCTTCTCTCCCAGCGGGCTTTACGGCGTTTTCCTCGGGTTAAGCCTTCAGAGCAGGCGCTTAATGGCCTTCGTTGCCTTCACGGCTTTGATTGCACTCCTGAGCAAAGGGACTCTCGATAAGTACTACCTGAACTACGGTAGTCCGGGCCTTCTCAACGCCCTAATTTCAACTCTGAACGGCTCCCTCCTACCCCTTGTGGTTCTCCCGCTGGGGGCGCTTTCGATAAGCTCGGCCATTGACAACGGCACCGTAAGGGTTCTCCTTAGCAAGCCCCTGAGGAGAAATGACTTCTTCCTTGGAACGCTCCTGAGCGATGCCCTCGCGGTCTCCCTTGGTGTGGTTCTTTACGTTGCCTTGGTTATAGCCTACGCCCTGCATCTTGGCGCCCCGTCAAGTAAAACCCTCGAACTCGGCCTGGTCTTTGGTTCTCTGCTTTTCCTCTCGCTCCTCCAGTATTTGGCGCTCGGCTACCTGCTGTCAGCTTTCATGAGGGGCAGAAAAGCTCTCATTTTTTCCGTTCTCCTGGCGTTCCTCGTGGGCTTTGTTGCTCCCCTCCTTGTCATCACGGCCTCTCTTGCGGGGGCCGGGAACGGCAGCCTTATCGAAGTGCTCTCAAGGAACGCCCTGCTTGTTCCAAGCCCTTCCGCGCAGTACACGGTCCTTAATATGGCCGTCTCCCCAAAGCGTAGCCTTCCGCCGGCGCCGGTCAGTGAGGTTCTGGATTATAAGGCCAATATGGCCATGCTGATCCTTCCAACTCTCGCCTACCTCCCCGTCTCCTGGGTGAAGTTCAGAAAAGCCGACCTGAGGTGATAGCATGTGGGGATTTGAGCTGGAGCTGAAGAAGAGCCTGCGGACGAAGAAGTTCTGGCTGATACTGGTTTTGATTTTGCTGATCTACGCCATGGCCTTTAAAGAGGTCAAGGACAACCTCGAAGGGGCCACAAATCCGGAAGAGGTGCTCGTCACGAGCGTTATAGGCTACGTCGTCGTCAGTGCGTTCCTTTTCATCGGTGTCTATGCCCTCATGGCCGGCGCCACCGCTTTGAACTCGGATCTTGAGAACGGAACGGTCAGGGTTGCCCTCAGCAAGCCCATTGGCAGGATCTCATACCTGCTCGGCAAGTTCCTCGGCCAGGCGCTCAGCATAGTCGTGGCAATAATCTTCGCCACCCTCCTGTCCTTCGCGATAACGAAGTACTACGGGCTCGCACTGAGCTCTTCCCTGCTGGCGGACATAACCCTATCGAACGGTCTTGTTCTCCTCGCGATGCTTCAGCTCCTGGCCCTTGGTCTCCTGATTTCCACGTTCGTGCGCTCCACCAACACCGCCCTGGGGCTGGCTCTGGTTTTATTCTTCGTTACCGGCCTCGTCATGCCCCAGATCGTGGACGGCTTCGCCGAGGACAAGGCCCAGGAGGAGTTCGGAATTCAGAAATGGGGGGACTTCAGCAAGCTTTCGCCGGAGGAGAAAAAGGCCTATCGCGAGCGCCTGGACGAGCTTTACAGGGAGTACCACCTCAGATACCTCTTTTACGTCCCCCAGGTGCTCATGCTCGACATTCTCAAAGGAATTGAGAGAACCACCTTCAACGACGACGGCACCTATACCGTTGAATATCTCGGGGTTAAGCGGGCCATAGCCGACAACCCCGCCCAGACGGGCCTCATAGCCGGGCTTATTCCTGTTTACCTCGGGCTGGCCATCTTCAGGTTCAGAAAGATGGATCTGAGGTGATGTCAATGCTCAGGATTGAGAATCTCGTCAAGGTTTACAAGGACGTTAGGGCTTTGGACGGCCTTAACCTTGAGGTGAAGCCGGGTCAGGTGTACGGCTTCCTCGGCCCAAACGGTGCCGGGAAGAGCACGACAATCCTCAGCACCCTCGGTCTAATCTTTCCTCAGGAGGGGAGGATTCAGCTCTTCGACCATGAGGTTTTCGCCGACGGAAGATTCGACGAGAACCAGCTCGTTGAGGCAAAGAAGAGAATAGGCTACATGCCGGAGCACGCCACGCTCTGGGATTTTCTGACTCCCGAGCAGACGCTGGACGTCATCGCCGACGCTTTCAAAATACCAAAAACCGAGAAGGGGAAGCGCATCAATGAACTCCTTGAGCTTGTTGGTTTAAAGGAAGCAAGGAACCGGAAGATCGGCAAGTTCTCGAAGGGCATGCGTCAGCGCCTGCTCCTCGCCCAGGCGCTCATCAACGACCCTGAGCTTCTTATCCTCGACGAACCCATGACCGGCCTCGACCCGACGGGGATAGCGGAGTTCAAGGAGATTATTAGAGAGCAGAAAAAGGCCGGGAGGACGGTGTTCTTCTCAAGCCACATTCTCGCGCACGTGGAAGAGGTTTGCGACACGGTTGGGGTAATAGTGAAGGGCAAGCTCCGCGTCGAGGACAACCTCGACAGCATCAAGCGGGAGTTCCTCAGGAAGGCTGGCTACACGATAGTTATTGAAACGAACAGGCCTGTGGACTGGAGTTCAGCGGAATTGAGCGTGAGTCCGCTCGGTGAGAATAAGTACCGCGTTGTTGCTTCGAGGGACGTTAGGGAGGAGCTTCATGACTTTGTGGCGAACCAGGGCGCGAAGATTCTAACAATGCAGGTCAAGGAGCCAAGCCTCGAGGAGATATTCCTCAAACTCGTCGGGTAGCCTTTGTTCCAATTTTTCTCGAGGTGATCCCATGGGCCGGGCTATCTCCCGCGCGCTCCTCAACTACCTGATAAACGGCCTCGGCGCATCGACCTCCCTCACTAGGAATCTCGCCTACATGGCCTTTCCAGCTGGAGGGGCTTCGTAGTTCAGGAGAAGGTCAGGGAGCACGTTGCCGCCACCAGGGCCCTTGGGGCCGGCGACCTCCATATTCTCAGGAGGCATATCCTGAAGCCTGTAATTCCCTACGCCCTGAGCCACTTCAGCCTCCTGTTCCCAGGGTGGTCGCGCTCGTGGCGATACCAGTTCTCTGGCCGGCACGGTTCGTCCTTGGAATTTCATAAACTTTTTATAGTTCATTTTTAACCACTACTGTGGGGAAGGGATTGAGCATGTACTGGATTGTTCGTCTGTACCTTAAAAGACTGGCAAACATCACATCTATCCTCCTTGTACTTGGGATTGTTTACTATTCACTCTCCCCCTCCACAACACCCGCCATGACGTACTCGCTGTTCATCTTCATTCTCGCTTTCCCGCTCTCTTCGATGGCCTTCAAAAACACCGTTTTTGAACTTAAGAACCCCGTATCGAGGATTGAATATTCCCTCGCCATGATGATTTCGTACCTTATTGCCCTTCTGATCCCTCTTGTTCCCCTTGTCCTCTCCAAACACTTTTTGAGCGCCGTTCTCGTAGTGGTTTCTGGAGTTTCCGCAGGTCTTTTCTTCGGGAGCATGGGTCTCGGCCCAAAACTCTCCCTGGCGCCGCCGATTCTGTTCATTCTCACTTTTGTCTCGCTCCTGAGACTCCCGCCACTCCTCTCGACCTGGAATCCACTCCTTTCCTCCTACCGCGGTGTTTTCTATCAGCTAATTTCAACCGGCATTTACTCCTCGCTCTACTTTGTCGTGATGAAAAAACGTGAATGGAGGGCTTGAAATGTGGCTGATTGGCTTGGAATTCAGGAAGTACCTGCACTCGAAGACCCTCTACGGCCTCCTTCTCATAGCGGTTCTCTACACCGTGAGCTTCTTCAGCGACCCGGATAAAGTCCTGACACCCGAGATGGTGGTGGGTAACTACACCTTCTTCATGGCCCTTTTCGGGGGAATTCTGATAGCGTTCCATGCGACTGAGATTCCGAGAGAGCCCCTCGTCCTGTCAAAGCCCGTTAGAAGGTTCTCGGCACTTCTCCAGCACTTCGGGGCGGTTGGGCTGCTCTCGGTGCTCTTTTCAGTAATCGCCATGCCCATCGAGTGGCACTACTACCCAAACGCTCACGCCGTTGAGCTCTCCGCCATAGTTCTAATTCTCTTCCTTCTCGGCGTTTCTGCATTCTCCCTTCTGCCCGCTATTTTCCTCGGCAGGGAGCTTAGGATTCTCTGGTCGGTCGGAGTGGTGTTCCTTTTCTTGGGTGCGATGGCTGGGATATCCTCGCCAAACCTCGCCGAGAAGCTCCTTCTGCCTGTGCTTTCCCTCAGCGATGCCTTCCTGAACGGAACGCTGTCCTACAGCGATGCACTGACGGCAATTGCTTCGGTTGGGATTTACGTGGCCATCTCGGTTGCAGTGTTCGGCAAGAAGGATTTGCGGTGAGAAAAATGCGATTTGAAATTCCAAATGCTTCCCCTTTAAGGCAACCCACATGCTTCAACCCTCCTGCCCATTGAACTTCTTCTCGTAAAGTTCCTTCACCTCGTGGTAAAGCCTCCAGAGGTAGTCGTAATCCTCGGGCTTCTCCCTGTGCTCAAGCCTTACCTTCTCGACGATGGGAGCGTATTTGGTCAAAAACTCCCTGCTGATCTTCAAAACGTCCTCCACAAACTCTCTCAGGGGGACTTCAACAACACCCCTGTGCCTGCCCCTGAATTCCGGACAGTCAGTGTAGGAGAGGAGTTCGTTGTAATAATGAATTTTCAAGATGTTCCCTTCTGCTTCGAGGTAATAAATGCTGGATGGTTCTGATGGGGTGATAATTCCATAGGCAGGGTTGCCTTCTTTAAGTGGAAACCCCCACCACGTGGCTTCTTTTCTTGCAAAATTGGAAGTGCTTTCCTCCGGGTTGAGAATCTGGCTACAGGCTATAAGAAGCTCTTCAAAAAACCCGGAAATATTTGTACCAATCCCCTCAAGTTTTCCGTCCCAGCAGGTTCCTAAGAGTAAGTTTTTATCCACAAAGAAGATTAAAGGGAAGGGGAATGGGCTCAGAATGTACTCGAGGTCTATTCTAACAGCCAAATGACCACTCCTTAACTCCGCCCTCATCCCTCAACCCTCCACCCAAGATATTTGTTATACTCCCACACCGCACTGCCCTTCTCTGGATACGCCGTCTTAAGCACGAACTTCCCCTTCTCGAACTTGAACTCCAGCTGAACAACATCGATCCCATCAACGTTAATCCTCGGCCTTCTTTTTCACGAACCTTTTTTCGTACAGTTTCTTCACTTCACGATACCAGTCCCAAAGGACATCGTGGTCATAGGGCTCTTTCCCATGGTTCACCATGATTTCTTCAACGAGACTCGAATATTCTCTGAGGTACTCTCCTGAAATCCTGAGCACATCCTCGACGAACTCCACAAGGGGCAGTTCAACAGTGCCCTTATGTTTGCCCCCGAATTTCGGACAGTCCGTTTCCTTCAGCAGTTTGTTATAGTAGTGCACCCTTATAATCCCGTTTTTTATCCTTTCGAGGAAGATATAGGAAGAACAAGCAACGGATGCTGCAGAATAAATTGGCGAGTCTTCTTCTACATGGAAGCCGTACTCCCTAACTATATCTCTCTTCACACCTACAATCTCCCCGGGTCTTGCCATCATGAGGAATCTGGCACTGTCAAGTAAGTCCTGAGTTATCCCATAGGGATCCCCAGGCGCTCCGACCAATCTTCCGAAACTCCATTCTTTTCCGCACATTCCAACCAAAACATTCCCATCAAGGAGCATGATGACAGGAAAAGGATATGCCCCACTATAAAACCTCCGTAAATCAACTTCTACGTAAAAGTGCCTGCCAGCCAAGGTAACTGTGCCCACATTTCACACCCCGCGGTGTTTCTCTAAGATCTGCGCCAGCCACTTTCAACTTTGTTCATTAACCTTTTCAAAAGGGTCAATTTATCGTCCATATCCACCTCTCCTTCGAAACTTTCGCTTAACACTTCAGCCTCTATGGGCGCAATTTCGTCGATGTACTTCTGAGAGAGGGTAAGAACGTCCTCAACGAACTCTGAGAGGGGCAATGATAGTGTTCCCTTCCATTTTTCCCGGAATTCCGGACAGTTTGTACCTTTTAGGGGAATGTTGTGGTAATGAACATTTAGGACATCCTCCTCGAGCTCAAAGATGTACTCCCCCATATATATCACCAGACTCGTGAAGTACAGGCGCGTGTTTTCTTTAACCGGGAAGCCGAGTTCTGTGCGTATTTCCTGAGATTACCGATAAATCCGCCCCCTTCAAGCTCTTCACCGTTTATCAGGAAATCACAGCAGTATAGCAACTCCTGGATAACGCCCGAAGGGCTCCCCTGAATTGGATACAGCTCTTTGCGTCCATCCTCCTCAATCCAGCATGTTCCGGCAATTAAATTGCCATCAATAAAAAGGAGAATTGGGAATGGAAAAACGGAGTCTAAAGCTTTTTCGAAGTGTATTTTTAGTGAGATGTGCCTTCCCCGATGTGTTATTTTCTTCATATCTCTCACCCCACAGGCTCTATGGTCTTTTTCCATGGTTTGTATGCCCAAACGTTGTATCCTGATTTTGGATAGGCTGTTTTTAGGTAGTAGAAACCCTTTTTGTATTCAAATGCAAACTCAACCGAAGTTATGCCCTCTCTGTAAATGCCAATATCGGACAGCTCAACAGTCAAGGTGACACTGCCCTCCTTGAACTTACTGGCGTACTTCTCCTTCTCCAGTGCCCTTTTCAGCACCTCATCCAGAAAGTCTCTCAGCTCGCGCTCGTCCCTGAAGACCTTGGGCAGCTGCTTGACCTCTCCGTTCACGACGATCTTCTGCCCCATCGGCCAGATGGTTGTTTTTCAATTTTTCAATTAATGCTCAAAATCCAGTTCTGTTTTAATTTCCTGTATGAGGTTTTCTAAGTATTGCCTAAGCCGAGAAATTTCCTCTGTAAATCCGTTATATTGCATGGCTTTAATCTCCATTTCTATTGGGAAGCATTTTTCAAGGTACTCCTCGCTTATTTTGAGAATATCGACGACAAAGGTCTCAAACGGTAGTTCAATGGTGCCATGAAGGGAGTTCTTCGAAGAAATATACTTGGGAGCTTCATTTATGAAATGAAAACGCAACAATTCCCCTTTTCTTTCGAGATAATACGTGTTAAAATCAAGGTCAAGTATTGGCCCGCAGACATAACTACCAGGCAATAAATCAAAACCGTCATTCTCGGCGTTTTTCCTTTTGTTAAAACAGCTTTTAGGGCACTTTAGGAGATCTCTTGTACATAGAAGTAGATCCTGAAAGAGAGCATATAAGTCGCCAAGCCATCCCTCACCGTGGTATCCCCCTACTTCATGCCTAGCCACCAAAAAAAGAATGGGAAAACGGCCGGGAAATGGGTCTGGCTCAAAGGATTCCATATCTATTTCAATCTCAATGAATCTTCCATGAAGTCCACACCTCATTGAAGTCACCCCATGCGTATCCATCTACCAGATTGTTTTTCTCTGTCCCACACGTACCCTAAAACCTTCTTGCCTTTTGAGGGATATGCTGTAATAAGTTGATAGGCACCCTTAGCTTGGTTGTATGAGAACTGGAACTCTACCACATCTATTCCGTCTATGTGCATGCCGAGTTCATTCAGGTTAACCCTTAGCTTCACAAAGCTCTGTCCCCTAAATTCTGTGTAGTACTCTTCCTTCTGAAGTGCCCTCTCCGCCACCTCATCCAGAAAGTTCCTCAGCTCTTTCTCGTCCCTGAATACTCTCGGCAGATGCTTCGCCCGACTGTTCCCTATGAGTTTCTGAGCCAAACCTCTTCTTATACAACTCCTCCACTTCGCGATAGAACTTTTGGAGGAAGTCGTAGTCATCAGACTCTTCCCCGTGCTCAAGCCTGATTTCCTCAACAACGGGAGCATACTTTTCCAGGTACTCTTTGCTAATTTTCAAAACATCCTCAATGAACTCTTTGAGGGGAAGCTCAACAACACCCTTATGCTTACCCTTGTATTCAGGACAATCCGTGAATTCAAGGAGTTCATTGTGGTAGTAAATTCTTGCAGTTTTCCCATTGGAGCAAATGTAGTAAAGGCTTGATCTTTCGGGCACTTGATACACTACAACCTCATCCTTTAATTGGAATCCATGCCTCTCCGCATTCTCCCTGTCGTACTTGGTGATTTTTCGAACGTGCGGATGCTCTGGCTGTAAAAAGTAATAACAAGCAGTTAACAAACTCTCAAAAAATCTGTAAACGTCTGCCTCGGCTCCTTCGAGTTCTCCGTTCCAGCAGGTTCCAAGGAGTATTGTGCTGTCGATGATAAAAACTAAAGAGAAGGGGTCTGGGGAGGGCACGTACTCCGTCCAGACTCTTACAAACACGTGCCTCCCCTTCAAATCAAAATACTCAATCATCTCTTAACCCTCCATCCAAGATATTTGTTATACTCCCACACCGCACTGCCCTTCGTTGGATAAGCAGTCTTAAGCACAAACCTGCCGCCCTCGAACTTGAACTCCAGCTGAACAACATCGATCCCATCAACGTGCATTCCAAGCTTCTTAAGGTTCACTGGAATTCCAAATTTCCTGTTTGGTGCCCCATTCTTAAAGAATTTTTCTTGGTAATCTGGATCCTTGAGCGCCCTCTTCACCACTTCATCAAGGAACTCTCTGAGCTCTTTCTCGTTTCTGAAGACTTTTGGAAGCTGGACAACCCTTCCAGTTTTGGGATCAACGATCCTCTGACCCAAAGGCCAGAAAGTAGTAACAGACTTTCTTGGACTCGTCATCTCGTACCCCCAGACGTGCCTGAGGTAGGCGTGGATAAGCCCTTCCCTTTCGAGGACGACCTCATATTCTTCGCCGTTGTTCAGGACAGTGAAAGAGGACTTCTCTGCAAACCTCTCGATTCCTTCCTTCACTCCCTTTATCGTCGCCCCGTGCTTGACAACGTCTTCAATCGCTTCCTTTGAGACCCCCTCCCTGACGAGGTCGTCGAGGGCTTTTGCCGCATCATCACCGTGCTTGACGATATCGTCGAAGATGTGGGAGAACTTCTCAAGCACCTCGTCGGCATGATTTATGATTCCGGTCCTCTTGAGGATTCTGTAGATGTCATCGGTTACTCCGAATTTCTTGCCAAGCTTTGTGACGAACTTTATTTCCTCATCGCCCGGAACGGCGAGACCGACGATAAAGAACGCGCCCTGGATCTGACATTCCATTGAATCCGTTCCATAGGCCTTGCATGTTTTGTAAGTGTCATAAGCATCCCACGCAGTCAATCCAACAATGACCAATACTGCCACGAACTGGAAAAACTGTGGTTGTATCTCTCCATTATCGGCAGTGGGGGTTGTTGTATAACCAGTGGGAAGAAATCTTGGCACGGATTTGGGAGTCAGTCTCACCCACGAGCTTATGAAGACGCCGTTTCCAGCGGTGATGCGTAGCTTGACGTAAACTGGCTCTTTGACGTTCAGGAAAACGGCCACCTTTTTGCCCCACGGCTTGAGGCGGCCAAGATAGACCCTCTCTTTTACAGTCCTCCCATCCTTGCTGATGAGGACCGTTCCGTAGCCAGTCAAACAGTTCGGTGGGACGTCCCAGGTGACGACGGCTATGTTGCCGCTCTGCTCAACCCCATCAAGGCGGATTGGATAGGCGCCACTCTCCGTTCCAAAAATCGGAAGCCCAGACCACGGCAGGGAAAGGGCAGAAGCTCCCGGCAGAGTTAGAACGAGGAGGAGAAATACCACTCCAACAATTTCCTGGCGGTTCAATGTTACCACCTCTAAGGGTTTTCAGCTTTAGACCACCAATATTGAATTTAAAAAAGTTTCGCAAACTTTAAGTTAAAAATAAAAGTAAAACCCACGATTAAGTCCAATTATTCGCACTGGGATAAACGGTGGTATTTTTGGCCCCTGTCGTCACGATGGTGCTTTTGAGCGTGGGCTTCGCCCTGCTCTGGGACGATGATGGCCCAGAAGGCGTTCTGGCATAAGGGAGAACGGAAGAACGGAGAAGAGGTTCAGATGGCTATCATCGTCGAGGTCATCTGGATCTCGGTCATCTTCCTTATCTTCTCGGTGATGAACTGGTCAAGGTCCTTCAGCGTGTCGGTCTCGACCTTGACAACAAGGTCGTACTCGCCGTAGACAACGTAGGCCTCCTTAACCTCCGGCATGGCGAGAAGCTTCTCCATAACTTCCCTTTCCTTTCCAGCGGCCGTAACCATCAAAATAAAAGCCGTCACCATGGCTATCACCAAAAGTATTTTATCGGCGGAGTATTTAAGCTTATCGAGGCATATGTTCGACCACCTGATAAGCAAAGCTCAATTGGAGCGGTTTTACTCCCGCCTGAAATCGCTCGGATTTGAGGAAACCCAGCCCTACGCAAAGGGCACGACCAGCTTAATCTTCCGGGCCAGATTAGATGAAAAAAACGTCATTATAAAGCTCCAAAGACCCGACTCGCCGAGGCAGAACTTTGAGAGGGAGGCGAGGATAATAAAGACCATCGAGCCCTTTGGTGTAACGCCGCCCCTCGTAGCCTATGGCCTCTTCGAGGGACTGGAGTATTTAATCCGGGAATTCGCTGATGGGGAGATAATCTTCCACGCCGACCTTGAAAAGCGCCATCTGTTCGAGATAGCCGAGAAAGCCGCTTTGCTCGACCGTCTCGGCATCGACCACGGTCAGATTCAGGGGGGCAAGCACATAATCATCGGTGAGCGGGTTTACCTAATCGACTTCGAGAAGGCCGGCTGGCGGAAGCCGAAGAACCTCACCTCGGCGATGGCGATGCTTTTCCTCAGTGACAACTACATCTCCCGCCGCGTTAGGAAGAGGTTTGGAATAGGGGAGGATTTCTTGGGCGAGATGCGGGAGGCCGTCAGGGAGTACAAGAGAACAGGAAAGCTCTCAGGCCTTCTGCGCCTTCTTTCTCGCCTTTAGCCTGTCGGCGTAGAGGGCCAGGAGCGGTATCGCAACGGCCATCGCTATGAGGCCCATTCTCGGGTCCCAGAGGTAGTTGAAGACTAGTATGACCACCACGGCTATCGCTATCATCAGGAACAGGTCCCTGTCGTAGAGCCTTGACTTCGCGAGTATGTTCTGCTCCCTCGCGGTGTAGGCTAGGTAAAGGGGTATCCCAACGGCCGCTATCGCTATTCCCACGTAGGTTCTGAAGGCGACCGATATGAATATGCCAACGGCCAGTATGATTCCAACGGCGTGCTCCTCCCTCATACTCCCACCTGTCCCCTCGCTATCGGTGAGGGCCTTTTAAAGGTTCTCGCGGTTGTTACCTCAGACAGGAGTTAAGCTTATATACCCCTCCGACTTAGTATAAATCGGTGATAGCGTTATGAGCGGTATCGAATGGAACGAAAAGACCTTTTCTCGCTTCGCCTACCTGAACGACCCGCGGATTGAAGGCAGCAAGGTAGCTTACACCCTGACGAAGGTGAACATGAAGGACAACAAGTACGAGAGCACAATCGTCGTTGAAGACCTCGAGACCGGCTCGAGGCGCTTCATCGAGAACGCCTCAATGCCAAGGCTCTCGCCGGACGGGAGAAAGCTCGCCTTCACCCGCTTCAACGAGGAGAAGAAGGAAACCGAGGTGTGGGTTGCCGATGTTCAAACCCTCAGCGCCAAAAAGGTTCTCTCAACCAAAAACGTCCGCTCGCTCCAGTGGAACGCCGATTCAAGGCGCCTCCTCGTTGTCGGTTTCAAGAGGAGGGACGATGAGGATTTAGTCTTCGACAGCGAAGTACCCTTCTGGTTCGATGGCATGGGCTTCCTCGACGGGGAGAAGACGACCTTCTGGGTCCTCGACACGGAGAGCGAGGAAGTCCTTGAGGAGATCGAGAAGCCGAGGTTTTCGAGCGGAATCTGGCACGGCGATGCCATACTCATGAACGTCCCGCACAGCGAGAACGGTAAGCCGACCCTCTTCAAGTTCCACGACATCTACCTCTGGAGGGACGGAAGCGAGGAGAGGCTCTTCGAGCGCGTTTCGTTTGAGGCCATCGACTCCGACGGGGAAAGGATACTCCTGAGGGGCAAGAGGGAGAAGAGGTTCATGAGCGAGCACGACTGGCTCTACCTCTGGGACGGGGAGCTTAGGGCCGTCTACGAGGGCCCGCTCGACGTCTGGGGGGCGAAGCTGACCGACGGGAAGGTCTACTTCCTAACTCCGGACGCTGGGAGAGTGAACCTCTGGCTCTGGGACGGGAAGGCCGAGAGGGTCGTTGTAGGTAACCACTGGATTTACGGGCTGGACGCGAGCGGGGGCAAAGCCCTGCTCCTGATAATGACGGCAACGCGCATAGGCGAGCTCTACCTCTACGACGGTGAGCTGAAACAGATAACCGACTACAACGGGCCGATATTCGCCAGGCTGAAGACCTTCGAGCCGAGGCATTTCCGCTTTAGGAGCAAGGACTTGGAAATAGACGGCTGGTACCTGAAGCCCGAGCTGAAGGAGAACGAGAAGGCCCCGGTTATAGTCTTTGTCCACGGCGGACCGAAGGGGATGTACGGCCACCGCTTCGTCTACGAGATGCAGCTGATGGCGAGCAAAGGTTATTACGTCGTCTTCGTCAATCCGCGCGGCAGCGACGGCTATACTGAGGACTTCGCGCTCCGGGTTCTGGAGAGGACTGGTTTAGAAGACTTCGAGGACATAATGAACGGCATAGATGAGTTCTTCAAGCTCGAACCCCAGGCCGATCGCGAGAGGGTTGGCATAACGGGCATAAGCTACGGCGGCTACATGACCAACTGGGCCTTAACCCAGTCCGACCTCTTCAAGGCTGGCATCAGCGAGAATGGCATAAGCTACTGGCTTACCAGCTACGCCTTCTCGGACATCGGCCTCTGGTACGACGTCGAGGTCATCGGCCCGAACCCGCTCGAAAACGAGAACTACCGCAGGTTAAGCCCCCTCTTCTATGCGGAGAACGTCAAGGCCCCGATACTGCTGATACACAGTCTTGAGGACTACCGCTGTCCCCTCGACCAGAGCCTCATGTTCTACAACGTGCTGAAGGACATGGGCAAGGAGGCCTACATAGCGGTGTTCAGGCGTGGGCCGCACGGCCACAGCGTCCGGGGAAGCCCGAAACACAGGGCGAAGAGGTACAAGCTCTTCATCGAGTTCTTCGAGAGGAAGCTGAGGAGGTACGAGGAAGGCTTTGAGGTTGAGAAGATACTCAAGGAAAGCTGAGGCCCATCTCTTTCAGCTTTTCCTTCAACCTTTTCCTGCTCCCCCTGAAGTAAAAAACGCACCACCCGTCCCTGCAGGCGA
The DNA here is from genome assembly GCF_012027285.1 of Thermococcus sp. MV11. Classification (NCBI taxonomy): domain Archaea; kingdom Methanobacteriati; phylum Methanobacteriota; class Thermococci; order Thermococcales; family Thermococcaceae; genus Thermococcus; species Thermococcus sp. MV11. The sequence goes on along the minus strand of NZ_SNUD01000003.1, from coordinate 149,581 downwards.
TTTTGAACTCTCCATCAACGTCGTCGATGTCCCCTTCTAGCGGGACTACCCCGACGAAGCACCCCTTATCCCTGCAGATTTCGGGTTTCTCCGGCTTTAGAAGCCCCATATAAAGGGCCTCTCTCAGGGCGAAGAACTCGAAGGCGCAGCTGACTATCCCAAAGCGGTGGTTGTGCTCGAAGAGCCTGAGGAGAAAGGCGATGTAATCCTCATCGTTCAGGTCGTAGATGGGATCGGGCAATCTTTTCACGATTTCCTTTGGGACGGGCTTTCCCTCCAGGAACAGCGTTCCTGCCAGGTAGAAGGGAACGTAGGGATCGCCGACTTCAATGATGCGGACCCCACCTTTTTCCGCCTCCGCTATCAGCTCCTCCGCTCTATTGAACCCCGCAGTAACTCCCAGAAGAACGTACTTCCCGAGGAGCTCAAGGAAAGACTCTCCCCTGTATCTCACCAGCCCCTCCATGAGGTAGTTCCTCTCGAAGTCCCCGAGAACCTTCTCGAATTCTGCCCTGTTTCCCTCAACGAGAGCCTTGCTTGCCCTGACGATGAGGAGCCGATGGAAAAGATGCCTTTTTCGGTCTGTGACCATGATAACGCGCATGACGTGATTGTGTCCTCACGATTTAAATTATTTTCTCCCGGCGTAAAGCTCGCCCCTACTCAAACCTGGTTACTCCTGTCCCATTTTGACACGAAAGCGTTAAAAAGAGCACCCATCAACTGGATTGCTACGTCAAATAATCCGGAGGTCTGCTCATGTCGGGAAAGAAGGGTGAGAAAAAACTCTACTATCACGGCCTGAAGGAGCAGAAGAAGCTGGACGTTTCCAGGCTCAAGTACCTGTCGATTCTGATCTCAGTCATCGGCGTTGCCGTTCTGCTCGTTGCCGCCCAGAGCGCCCAGGCACCGCTCGTCAGGGTGAGCGACGTCTACGGCAACTACCTGATGAACTACGCCGTCGTCAGGATAAACGGAACGGTCGTTACGGTTCCCTACGTCTCCCAGACCGGCGGAAAGCTCGGCCTCACCTTCACGGTCGACGATGGAACCGGGCAGATCGACGTCCGCGTTTACTCCCCGCTGGCGGACGAGATGATACGGAAAGGCCTGGTTCCCTTCCCCGGCGACGAGATAACGGCGGAGGTTCAGCTCCGCGTGAGGGAGACCTACACCTACTCGATGCTTCAGTACCTCGACGGCCTGAATTTCCGCTCGAAACTCTACTCCGATAATCCGCCCATCGTCAAGTCCCTCAACGCCAACATGAGCGGCTCCTACGTGGCCGTTGAGGGCATCGTCACCGAGTTCTCCAACGTCAGTTCCGGGTACCTGCTGACCGTCGATACCGGCGATTCCTCCGTCTCCGTCCTCATTCCGAGGGTCCTCCTCGTCTTCAACAACCTCTCCGTCAAGGTCGGTGACACCCTCTACGCCCCGGGGATAGTCTACCTCTACAAGGGCACCTCGCCGGAGATAGTCGTCAGGGACCTCACCCAGCTGTCGATTACTCCCATCGAGGAGGCGCCGCTGGTGCCCATAGGCGAGGCACCCAACTACCCGGGGATGGTCATGGCCGTTGAGGGGACGCTCGCCGGAATAACCTACGAGAACGGCCGCTACGCCCTCACCCTCACCGATGGAAGCAGCTACCTCGACGCCCTCGTGCCGCGCGAGGTTCTCGCGAGCCTCAACCCCTTCAACGCCTCGAGCGAGAGCACGGTCAAGGTTGCGGGAAGAATGGGGGACGACGGCAGGCTCGTCGCGGCTTACCTCGAAGTCGTCAGCCCCGTGAAGCCCGAGTTCAGGCCGATAGGGACGCTGACCATCGACATGCGCGGCTCGTTGGTGGCGGTGAAGGGTAACATCGAGGAGGTTGACAGGATAGGCTCGAACCTCAAGCTGGTCATCGACGACGGCACCGGAAGGATGGACGTCTTCATACCCTCGGCCACCCTCGCCGAGCTGTCGAACGAGACCCTGGCCCAGCTCAAAGTCGGCCTCGGCGTGGAGGTCGGGGGCTACCTGGAGGAGTACCGTGGAAGGCTCGAGGTTGTCGTTTACACCGGAGAAGGGATCAGGGCCCTCGGAGAGCCGCTCCCGCCGGAGGAGATAGAGCTCCCGAGGGTGACCGCGGGTGAGCTCGGGGACTACGTTAACCAGCTCGTGGACTTCGTCGGCTCCATCGATGGGGTGACATACGTCAACGGCACCTACTACCTCACAGTGGACGGCATCAAGGCTTCTCTCCCGAGGGAGGCCCTGCTGAACCTCAACCCGCTCGAGGCCGGGACCGGAAGCCAGGTCACCATCAGGGGCCTCGTCATCGGGGAGGGCCTGGTGAAGGGCGAGAACCTCACCATAGAGGTGCCGATAGCCCCGATTCCGCTCAGGCCGGAGGAGGTCACGGTTGAGATGAGGGGAGAGCTGGTTGAGGTGGTGGGCAGGGTCACGGAGGTGGCCAACCTCAGCGGCAACCTCAAGATAACCATCGGCGAGCTGCCTGTCTTCGTGCCACGCTCAACCGCCAACGGGCTGACCTACGTCCCGGCCAAGGGCGACCTGGTGCGGATCGGCGGATACGTTGAGATATACCGCGACGAGCCCGAGGTGGTGCTCTTCAACCCGGCCTCGATCGAGAGGGTCGAGGAAACCGGCCCGAGGGAGGGCACGGTCTCCGAACTCGCGGACGCCACGGAGCCGCTCCTCCTGACGGTCACGTGGGACTCAATTGCCTACCAGAAGCCAGACTACGCCCTGACCTTCCACGACTCCACCGGAAGCGCAACCCTGCTCGTCGAGCGCTCCCTCCTGCCCAACCCGCTCGAGGCCGGAACCGGGAGCGAGCTGAGAATCGTAGCCGACCCGCTCTCCGGCAGGATAACTTCCCTCAACGTCACCAGGGCCAAGCCATCGCCGCTGGTCAGGACGGGCTCAATAGACCTCTCGATGAAGGGCAAGACCGTGGCCGTGAACGGGACGGTTTCGAGCGTCTTCACCCTCGGAAGCAACCTCAAGCTGACGGTAGATGACGGGAGCGGTGGGATAGCGGTCTTCATACCCGGCGGCGCCAACCTGAGCGTCGAGAAGGGCCAGAGCGTCACCGTAGCCGGCTACGTGGACGAGTACAACGGCGAGGCCGAGATCATCGTCTACGACCTCGATGCCGTGGTTATCGGGGAGGAACCCGTGGAGGGAATAGAGGAGATAACCGTCTCGGAGCTTCCGGACGCGACCGGTAGGGTGAACCTCACCGTCACCTGGGACGGGCTGAGCTACGACAATGGCTACGTCATGAAGGTCCACGACGACACTGGAAGCGCTGAGCTGTCAGTCTCGCGCGATGTCCTCCCGGATCCGAGGGAAGCGGGAACGGGAAGCAGGCTGAGGATAACCTACGATGCCGACGCCGGCGAGGTGGTTTCCATAACCGTCGTTGAAGCGGTTCCGGCGGAGGAATTAAGGACGGGCGACGTCACCCTCGACCTCCTCGGGAAGACCGTGGTCGTTGAGGGGACCATCACGGATGTCTACACCGGCAGCACCTTCGTCAAGCTGACCATCGACGACGGAAGCGGGGAGCTGGTGGTCTTCATACCGAAGAGCGTGGCAGGGGACTTAACCTTCAGCAAGGGCCAGACGGTTAGGGTCGCTGGTTACGTCGCCGAGTACAAGGGGGTCGTCGAGGTGATCCCCTACAGGGCCGACTGCATCGAGGTGAGGTGATGGCCATGCTCCCCCTCTCTGACCTTTTAATCTGGTCCCTCGCCGGTGTGCTCTTCGGCGCCCTCATATCCTGGATCCCGGGATTCCACATATTCAACATAATGGCCCTACTGGTGGCAGTCTTCGGCGTCGGCGAGCTGATGCCGGTCCAGGCCTTCCCCTTCTTTGCCATCGGCGCCATAGTCGCCTACGCCTACGTGAGCGCGATATCGAGCGTCTACTTCAGCGTCGCCGACGAGAGCGCCGTCTTCCTCCTCTTCCCCACACAGCGCTACCTCCTCCTCGGCAGGGGCCACGAGGCGGTCCTGCTCTACCTCATCGGAGCGGTAGCGGGGACCCTGTTCCTCGTGATCGGCGCGCTTTTCCTCTTCCCGAGGATCCTCCCGCCCATCTACCAGGCGACCAGTCCGTACATCACCTACTTCCTCGTTGCGATAGTGGTCTTCATGTTCATGAGCGAGTGGCCCAAGGAGGGAGACCGCGGAAAAACGCCGGCTGAGAGGCTCTGGCTGGCCTGGAGGCAGATATTCGGTGGAATCCTCGTGTTCTTCCTCTCGGGCCTGCTGGGCTTCATAGTGATGAACACCAACCTCCTGCCGACGACGAGCGCCTACACCCGCCTTACCCCGATGTTCATAGGCTTCTTCGGAATGTCCTGGGTGATACTCAACATACTCTCCAACCCGCCGATGCTCGAGCAGGTTCCCGACGACAGGGTCGAGAGCAGCCTCTACAACACCCTCAAGGCCAGCTTCGGCGGTGCCCTCGGAGGAACAATAGCGGCCGTCTACCCGATAATCACCGGAGGAATGGGAGCTTTGATAGCGGGCCACATGACGAGCCAGCGCGGAGACGACGCCTTCATCATAAGCCAGGGGGTGAACAGGGTCATCTACTACGTCGGAGCCTTCACGCTCCTCTTCCTGCCCCAGCTGAGGCTCACGAGGGGAGCCGCTGCGTGGCTCGTCAGCTCCATCTACACCCCCAAGAGCTACGCGGAGTACCTGGCCGCGATAGGTGCCATACTGCTCAGCGCGGGCATAAGCTTCCTCTTCACCTACTACCTCTCCAGGTTCATGGCGAGGAGCTTCAACGTCGTCCACATCAAGAAGCTCTCCTACGTGGTTGCGGTGACGCTCGTCGTGATAAGCTACCTCCTCACCGGCCCGATGGGGCTGGCGGTGCTCTTCGTATCGACGGCGATAGGCCTGATGGCGGCTGCCTTCAACACCAGGAGGAGCTACTGCCTCGGCGGACTCATCCTGCCCGTGCTCATCAGCATGACGGGCCACACCGGCTACTTCATGCACCTGCTCGGACTGGGGTGATGTGAGATGAGGGGATTCACCCACTACATCTCGGGCCTCGCGGCGGCGACCTTCTTCGCCGCCCTCGTCGGTGATCTAAGGCTGGGCATACTCATTCCGGTCATCGCGGCCGCCTCCGCCTACTTCCCCGACTTCGTGGACTTCAAGTTCGGAAAGTTCCTGGCGAGGAGGGACTACGAGATAGACCCCGCCCCCTGGGACGAGAAGAAGCACTACGCGCCGAAGCTCGTCAAGGTAAGCGAGCTGAGCGAGGAAAACCGCTACCAGTTCTTTGCCATCGAGGGAACGGTGGAGGATATACTCGTCAGGGGCTCCGGGAAGGTCTCCTACAAGGTCCTCCGCGAGGACGGAAGCGAGGAGACAGTCACGGAGGAGTACAACAGCATAGTCTTCACCCTCAACGACGGAACCGGGAAGATAACCGTCGAGGCCTTCGGCGACGACTACGAGTTCTTCGAGGAGGAGTTCGGAAAGATCGAGGAGGGCAAGAAGCTGCTTGTCTTCGGCTACGTCGATGTCGGAGAGGAGGGCCTCAAGCTCGTCGTCAGCGACGCCCCCCACCCGCAGGGCATAGCGGACACCATAGCGAGGGCCATCGAGGAGGCCTACCGCGAGGGCGAGAGGATAGTCAAGATACACAACATTCGCCTTCCTGGCGACGTTTACAGGCGCTTCCTGGTTCACCTCGACCCGCCCAAGAGGGAAGTCCGCGTCGAGATGGGGCCGATAGTAACGCCTGGAGGTGTCGCGATAGGTGGCGAAGTGCCCGAGTACAGGAAGTACGGCGTGGCCAAGGTGGGCGTGCCCTTCATCAAGACCTACCCCAAGCCCACGAGGATAGACTCCTTTTCGGGCCCGGAGATAGCCTTCAGGAGGGCCCAGTTCAGGGGCAAGACGGTCGTCAAGGACCGCTTCCTGCCCTGGCACCACGGCTTCAGCCACTCCCTCACGATGGGCATGATAATAGGCCTCGTCGTCTTCGCCTTATTCAAGCTGATTGGCTACGAGCACGCGACGGAGCTGGCACTCGCTTCGATGATCGGCCAGTGGCTCCACGTCTTCGAGGACCAGCTCGGCTTCATGGGGAGCAACCTGCTTCCTCCCATCACGAAGGACGTCGTTCCGGGCTTCAAGCTCGGCGAGAGCGGCAGTGGGCTTACCAACTTCTCGACGGCCTGGCTGATGATAGCCTTCATGATATGGAACTTCAACCGCTTCACCGACCCGAGGCCGATACCGATGAGCGACGCCAAGCTGCTGCTCCTCCTGGCCTGGCCGTCGATAGTAGGCTTTGCCATAGCGATAGTCAGGAGCTTCAGGCTTAGAAGGGAAATCTCCGAGCTCATGGACTACTACACGAACCTCGAAGCCTTTGAGGAGATGGAGGAGGTCGGAGGGATTTAATTCTTCCCTCCTTTGTTTTCCGGTTTTCTCGCCACGACGCCGAGCGCTTCCTCGACGCGCTTAACGCCAACGAAGCCCACTTTTCTTAACCTTTCCATGACGCCCCTCTGCAGGTCCTTCCTCCTGTACTTCTTCCCGGGGTTTCCGACGTAGTGGAACAGCCTTCCGCCGGGTTTGAGAACCCTGAAGAGCTCGCCGTAGAACTCCTCCGAGTAGAGCTGGCCGGCCAGAGAAAAGCGCGGCGGGTCATGGATTATCGCGTCAAAGCTCTCATCTCTAAAGCGTTTCACGACCTCGAAGGCGTCGCCCTGAATAACCTGAACCTTTCCCCCCGTGAAGAGTTCCCTGCTCCAGGGGTTTATTCTGGCAAGCTCAATCACGTTCGGGTCCTTCTCGATGGTTATGACGTACGCTCCCCTCTTCGAGGCCTCTATGGCCGTGTAGCCCAGCCCCATGCAGGTGTCGAGAACCGTTTCGCCCTCTTTCGGCTTCACCGCGTTCACCTTGTTCCTCGTGTCCTGGAGGGGGTTCACTTCCTTTGTCCTGTGCATTCTGATGCCGTTTATCTCAATCGTCGGCGGAATCGTCGGGACGAGCTTGTAGAAGTGCTCTCCTGCGATGGCGGCTTTGTAAACCCCACCACCTCTCACGAAGTAAACGCTCCCCTCGTCCCTCGCGATCCTCTCCAGGACGTCCCGCGAAACCCTCGTTCCGTCGGGGAAGATGAACTCCTCCCCCTCCCGTTTTATCTCCCACGCCCTGCTGGTTTTTCTAAGGTCAAGGTTGAGCTTAACGGTTCCCCCTGAAAAGAGCAGTCTCCTGGCTTCCCTCGCTGTCAGGAAGTAGAGCTCATCCATAACTCCCACCTTGCAGTGCTGGGGACGGGGGGATAAAAACCTAACCCACGACCCTCTCAAAGACGCGCTCGAGGTTCTTGAAGGCTATGGCCTCGACCTCTTTCTCGCTGAAGTTCTCCCTCAGCCTCGCGAGGAGTGCGGGAATCCTTGACTCGTCCTCAAAACCTTCAACGCTCCTCCCGCTCCAGCCTGGAAGGTAGTAGACGAAGTCGAAGCCCAGGCCAACGTGGCGGTAGCCGATGAGATCTGCCATGTAAATTATGTGTTCAACATATTTCTCCAGCGTCGGGTTCTCCCTGTCCACGAAGCCCGGTATCGCGACCGCTCCAACGACGCCGTCCCTCTCCGCTATCGCCTTCAGCTGCTCGTCCGTCAGGTTCCTTGGGTGGTCGCAGAGCTTCCTCGCGTTGGAGTGCGACGCTATGACGGGGAAGGAGGTCACCTCCAGCGCGTCCCAGAAGCCGGCCTCGTTTATGTGGCTGAGGTCGAGCACTATTCCAAGCTCCTCGGCCTTGCCAACGACCTCGACGCCGAAGTTGGTGAGCCCGCCGTTGGTTCTCTCGAAGACCCCATCGCCTATCGCGTTCCTCAGGCTCCAGGTGAGCGTCAGAACCCTGAGGCCGAGGCGATGGAAGACCTCGAGAAGGTCGAGGCTCTCTCCGATGGATTCCCCTCCCTCCAGGCCGAGCCATAGGGCGACCCTTCCCTCTCTGATGGCCTTCCCCATCTCTCCAACGTTTTTCACGAGCTCGAAGCGCTCGCTCTCCTCTACGTCCTTCAGAAAAGCGTTGAGGACCTCGAGGCCGTAAACAGTAGCATCGCCCCGCCTCTCTGGCCTCGTCCATATGGCCATGACCCTCGCGCCTATTCCCGGGGCGAAGAAGCGCCCGAAGTTCTCCTCCAGGACGCGAGTTTTTTCTGCCTTCCGCTCATCGTAAATAAGTGTGGGCAAATCGGAGTGTGCATCAAAAATCATCGGATCACCTCAGACGCTCTCCTCTATGGCCGCGACCTCGGTCAGGGCTTCCGCCTTGATTTCCGGATCTGGAATCCCCTCAACTACCTTTCTGGCATCTTCAAACTCGTGCCTCTTGGCCAGCTCAACCGCTATGGCCTTGAGTGCCTCGCTCCTCTTGCGGTTGTCCCGTATTTCCATGGCGAACTCAAGGGCCCGGGAGAGGCTGCCTATCTCAGTCAGCAGGCTGGCTATCTTTTGAACGTTTGCCTCGGTGAAGACGGGGTTCTCGCATTTTGCAAAGGCACGGTCCACTACATCTAAGTACTCGGAGTTGTTCACCCTCTTCATCCAGAAGGAGATCTCAAGTTCCCCGATTAACCTTGTGACTCCATGGTACTTCTTCTCTACTATCGCCAGGGCGTAGTGGTAGCGTCCCTTCAGCAGGGACTCCCTCACTTCGGGCAATCCAACTTCGTAGACGGTCTTGGCCAGATCGATTTTCTTCTCAACAACCGCCGCGCGCTGGTTCACGTGGAGTTTGTCAAATATATCAAAGGCCATCTTGTAGAACTCCAGGGCTTTGCTCGAGGGAAGCGCGTCTCCGGCCTTCTCCATCAACTCGGCTATTCTTATTATCCCGTCCACCTTGTGGGTGTAGGGTATCTCGGCCCCTATTATCGTGTCAAATGCGACGTTGAAAACCTCCAGGGCGCTCTCAGGGTAGCCCCCAACGGCCAGATGGTAGGCCAGGGTCGAGAGAACGATTCCTTTTTCTATCGGGTTCTTTATGTCGTCGGTTATGTCGAGGGCCCTGCCGAAGAAGTCCATGGCGTCGTCTTCGTATCCTATTATCCCCAGGGCTGATGCTATGACAGAATACGCCACGGCCTTCTGGGCCGGATCCTTGAGCTTCTTAGCTATGTACATTGCGTCCTCTATAAGGCTGGGTATCCAGTCCTCCGGTCCGCCCCTCTGATGAATGACAACAGCGATGTCCGTCAAAACCTCTACCCTGTCCATTGGGTCCTCCAGTTCTTCAACCTCGGAGAGAGCTTCATCATAATAGCCCCTGCGAATGAGCATCTCTATCTCTTCTCGCGTCGTCATACTAACTTTTTGATTCGTTCTAAATCCTTATAAAGGTTTGTTGGTTATCCCCAACCATGGCAATGCTGACGATGGCTCTGTACAACACCTACGACCCGAAGAGGCTCCACGAGGCCCATCTCCGCGCCATAGCCCGCGCTGGCCCGATAGCTTACGCTTACGGCTTTCATCTGGCCCTCGTTGGCTTTCCGTTCGAGGGCAGGCCCATAGATGTCGCGGAGGAGATAAGCGGCCACACCACGATAGGCGAGGGTGGGAGGTACCTCCTCGAGCTGGCCGAGGGGAACAGGTTTCACCTCCTCGACTTTCCTAGGAGGGGCTTCCCGCCGCAGTTCGGAACGCCAGTTGCCACCACTAGAAAACCCAGTGATGAGAAGGAGATAACGCCCCTTGAGCTTGCCGAGAGGGCGGTTCGTGGGGAGAGCTTTCTGCTCCTGATAGGTCTCGGCAGGCATGGCCTTCCGAAGGAAATCTTTAAGTTGGCCCGCTACCACATGGACGTAACGGGGAGAAGGGTGAGCCTTGAAACCTGCACCGCGATAGGTGCCATACCCGTGAGAATAAGCACGCTGATGGAGGCGCTGAAATGGAGGACTGGAAAAGGGACGCGGCGTGGGTACTGATAGCTATCATAGTGGTCTTCATCTTTCAGTTCGGCCTTAAGGTTGCCCTTCACACGGATTCGCCCCTGGTCATAGTGGTTAGTGGCTCGATGGAGCCGGTTTTCTACCGCGGCGACGTCGTGTTGCTGAAGGGCATAAGTGAGGAAAACATAGACGACGTTCACGTGGGCGATGTCATAGTCTACAAGCGCCCGGGCTATGAGTACCCGATAATCCACCGGGTGAGGGCGATAAGTGAGGTGAATCTCGGAGGTAAGACCGAGAAGTGCTTCCTCACATGGGGCGACAACAACTGGGCGCCCGACCCAGAATACCCGACCCCCTACGGTATGGTGCCGTGCGTCCCGGCCTACGCCGTCGAGGACAAAGCTTTGCTGGTGCTTCCGAAGATAGGACTCATACCGCTGGAAATCCGGGAAAGCCTGGGCCTGGGATGATGTGAGGGTAGGTATCTGATCCGTGATGAGCTAATCGGCCCCTGACCTTACGAAAGACAAGGGGGCTCCGCCCCCTTATCTCTCTGTACTCTTAAACCCCCGGAGTGGGGCTTCGCCCCACGACCCCGCTTTTTCTTAAAACTCCGGGGGGCTTCGCCCCCACACCCCCACGAACCCTGCCTAACAAATTCTTGATGAAAATCTGCTGCAAAGAGCTACGAACTCTTTGGTGGAGCTTTGTCAAAGCTTGCTTCGTACCCTCAAACCTTTGAAATTTCTCTGCTTCTTTTGTGGGAGTCGTGATTCTTATTGAGTTTGTCTGGTTAATTTTGGGTTTACTTGACTTGGAGCTTTTTTGGGAACTACTCCATAATTGGTTCGTGGGGGGGTTTCTATTCCCAGCGCCCGAAGGGCGCTTATCCAAAAAGCAAACCCCTATCAAAAACGAGCGTTGGTAGAGGTTCAGAAAATAAAGAAAACCCCACTCAAGAGATCTCCACGAAGAAATCACGAACTTTGATGAAACTTTGCCTCCGCAAAGTTTCTATCCGCTCAGTGGTGACCGCTCTCCTCATCGTCACCTCGGAAGGGCTTGGGCCTCATCATCGCTGGGCTTAAAAACTTGCTCAACCTTTTAACCTTGGTGGTCGTGATGAGGTTCATTCCACTCATAGTTGCCCGACCCGAGGTTCAGATGGCGATAGACGAGGCGATAATGCGTGCCAGAATAGAGGGGAAGGTTCCTGACACCGTTAGACTCTACGCCTTCTCGCCGAGTTCGGTAACTATCGGCCGATTCCAGAGTGTAATACACGACGTGAACCTCGAGGAGGCCAGAGCGCTTGGGATTCCAGTCGTTAGGCGCATAACTGGTGGAGGAAGCGTCTTCCACGACGAGTTCGGGGAGATAACCTACTCGGTGGTCGTCCGCGAGGACCACCACCCAATGCTCAGGAACGTCGAGGATAGCTATCGCTATTTAGCGGGCCCGCTGGTAGATGCCCTCAGGGAGCTCGGCCTGAACGCCGGCTTCTCTGGACTGAACGATATCGTCGCCAACGGCAAGAAGATAAGCGGCTCGGCCCAGACGCGGAGAAAAGGGATAATCCTTCAGCACGGCACATTCATGTACGCGACGCGCGTTGAAGTCCTCGCGAAGGTTCTGAGGGTTTCCAAAGCAAAGCTCGCCGACAAGGGCGTTTCAAGCATCTGGGAGCGCGTCACAACCCTTGAGCGCGAGGGAGTACGGCTGAACCGCTGGGAGGCCTACGAGCTGTTGAAGGACAAGTTCTTTACCGCGTTCGAGCTGGAAGAGGGGGAGCTAACGAATTACGAGCTTGAGCTGGCGGAAAAGCTGATAGAGGAGCGCTACGGAAACCCCAAGTGGAACGAGATGCGTTAGCTCAAGGCAGTTTCCGTTCCTTTTCTATCTCGAACTTCCCGGCCAGCTCGTAGAACAGCTCGTCTTTGCCAAGCTCTTTCCTCAGTTTTCTGAAGTTTTCCCCAAGCCTCGGAAGCCTGCCCTTTGAGCGTTTCAGCATCGAGTTGCCTACCTCAACCGCGAAGCGTAGGTATTCTTCGCCTACCAGTATTCTCCCGTCCCTGCCGAGCGGGGCCGTCAAATACTCGGTGGCGTTTATCTCGACGAGGTAGCGGTTTGAAATTACCTTGAAGGTCGTGTACTTGAAGCCGCTCGCCAGGCCGAGCTCGTGCAGTCTCTTTGCCTTCTCCAGGTCCTCGGCGACGACGTGGAAAATCGGGGGCTGGCTCTTGAGGAAGATGAGTCCTTTTTCTGCCTTTTTGAGCGCTTCATCTGCCTCTTCAAACGTCATCTCGCGGTGAACCTTTATCAGCCACCTTGAGAGGGGTTTCGCGCCAAGGGCCGGTTCTTCGAGGATTCCAATCCTCCCCGAGCAGGAGGAGGTGGTGTAGATTCCCTTGATGGAGTTGATGAGCAGGAGAAGGTCTATAATGTCCTCGTCTACTTTTCCATCTCTCATCGCCGTGAAGAGACTCGTGAGCGCCTCGCGCTTGGCTTTCATCTCTAAACCTCCGTACCGTTTTCGTTTTGGTGAAAGGGACATTAAGCCTGGGATTGGGGTAAGTAAAAGGTCTCTGCTCCCTCTTTCAGCCCGTTCCGTCGAAAACTTTATAAAGCTAACCCAAAAGCTTAAGCTGGACGTGGCCGGGGTGGTGTAGCCTGGTCAGCACAGGGGACTGTGGATCCCCTAGCCCGGGTTCAAATCCCGGCCCCGGCCCCATAACAACATTTCTCCCGGAATAAAACGCTTCCAAAGCCAACTCCAGCAAACGCGACATGTTAATGCCCTCTTTCCTTGCAAACTCAACCAAATCAGCCCGGATTCTCAGCGTTACATTACGCGTCTCTGAACGCTTCCGTACATTGCCCGTGTAAATGCACGTGCAGTTGCCCGTGTTAAGTCTCATAGCCTGACACCAAAAAGAGTGAAGAACCCCGATTTAAACAACTTTCGCACGCAGAAACCGGTGTAAGGCAAATGCCTTACACTGAAAGCCAAAAAATAATAAAGGGCATTAATCCACCTCGCCGTAAGCGAGAATGAAGAACGCCTCAAGGGCGGTGACGGAAGGAACCCTCACACAGTCCTGCCTCCTTGGGAACAGCACGTGCTCGAAGTACTCAACGAATATCCGAAGCTTAAGAGCACTCTCTAAATCAATCAACCCCCGCTCAACAAAGTCGTCGAGGACGTGATTGAAGAGGTTCCTGGCATCAAGGAGAGCCTCGCGGTCTGCATAAGTCCCAATCAGCAGGGAGTAAACCTCCCGCCAGAACTCTTTTGGCACGTCAAGTTCGCTCAAACGCTCAACCAGTGCCCCAGCCACCTTCTCATGGACCTCCTCAAGGTTTAGGCTTCCAATTTCCTGGAAGAGTTTGGATACAACCACTCCGACCGCTTCCATCGCCAACCACCAACACCCGCCCTGCAGGACGAGCAATTAAACATAACTCTTGACCACTGAGTGAAGTCATTAAGAAATCCCCCTTTGGCTCGAGTTATCAAATTTGATAACTCGGAAGCCCCCGAGTTTCATTTTTTGCAACTCGTGAAGTGTAAAAGAAGGGCGGAGAGGGCCTCTTTTCATTGGGCTGTTTTCATTAATTTTTGCATTTGAATGCGAGTTGCAAAAAATGCAACGCATAAACTTGTACATTCACTAAATCACACCCAAAAAAGAAGGCACGAGAAGGCTTGAATTGGCTGAAAAACGATGCTAAAACAAAAAGTCTCACGAAAGGTGCGATACAGCGCTTTCCCATAATTTCCGGGCAACCCCCTTGGGCGGTTTGTGGCGCGACGTTGGAGTGAAAGAGCCTCCAGGAAGCCTCTTTTTAAACTGGGTGTACAGAAATGTGCTCTTAGAGATGCAGGTGTAAGGCGTTTGCCTTACACCAAACCGTTCGCAAAAAGTTGGTGAAGAAATCGAGGGGGTTCAAAGAAGGCCTTCAATCAGCTTGTAATCCTCCTCCGGGATTTCTCTCATTGCCTTGCCCATTAAATGCCCGCTCCAGCGCTTCTTGTTGGTGATGAACTTCAGCTTTGGGATGAGCGGCTTGAAGTCAAGTTCGCCGAGCTTTAGGGGCTTGATCTTGACCCTAAGGGGGTAAGTTTCGTTTAGATGTGGTGGAGACTTGAAAATTTTTGTTGAGTCTGTGTAAGGCTCACTCACGACCTCAAAGATGCCGACGATTTTGGGTTCGAGAACTTCTTTGTTCTTTCTCTCCTGCTTGACGTAAAAGACGAGCCTGTCGCCAGGTTTAACCTTGGCGATGGTGTTCTTGTGTCTCTTAGCCACGCCCCAGACGTTCTTCTTTTTGACAACCTCCCAGTTGTCGCGATTGGTGATGCAGAGCCAGTACTTCATTTCAAACCACCGCTTTTACTGTTGTCTTTGATACACATATCTTTTGTGGATTACCACCACAAGGACTCCAGTGGGAATAATTATCAGAGCCCACAATATCACAGTTGTTACGTAATCAACTCCCAGTTCAAGCTTCGCATAAGTTATGGAGCCAGCAATGACTTTTCCGGTGCTTTCTCCTCTCCAACATACGGGAAAAGAACACTTTTTGCCCACAATCTTGTATTCCTTCGGGCCAAGTTTAAACTGAGTTGTCCCCTCTTTTCCAGTCTCATTAACCACAACACGCCGGGGTGAATCATACCTTTCAGGGAACCTTTCCATGAGATACGTGCTCAGCACCTCCACGGTTGCACCTGAAACAGGCTCGTTGCCTTTAACGACTTTAACAACAAGCGTTCCCCTTTCGATGTACTCGTCTGAGACATCTTCCTTGTGATCGGGATTTGCGAGATCATAAGCCTCGACATATGAGAAATTCTTAAGCTGGCCAAACTGCTTGGGATTCACGATGACAGGATTCTCGGGATTGCTTGGGTCGAATATTATTTTATAATTTCCCACATAATACTCAGCCCAAGTGTGATCTTCTCCAGGGGCTCTTACGATTCTCGCCTTAACTCCCTCTTGGTTCATTAGGTACACAAAGACCTTGGCGTACTCTTCACAGTTTGCGAGTTTTGAATGGAGAACCCACTGAGGGGGAACGGGAAAAGAGTTAAAGGGTCTGAACAGGTGAAGTTCACCCTGATTATTATGATAAAAACCGTATCCAGCCAATAACTTCTCAATGAGCGACATATTCTCAGGTTGTACAAAGTAAGGATTCGCAAAGTTTTGCTGTTCCCACGAGTATATTCTTAAAGCAAGTTCGTTTGGGTTCGTTGTGTTTAGACCAATTTGATCGAGGACTTCACTCATTATTTTGTCTCCTCTGATAAATTTGTAAGCTTGTGGAATGGTGATAAGTACCAAAGATATGACCACATATGCCATAAGGGTTTTCATGATCACTCTTGTGAATTTCTTCAGAGCATATTTAAGAGTGACTTTCCGGATGTCTGGCTCCTTTGAATCCATTTTTACGCTCTTCCCCCTTTTCTTTCTCCTCCTTTTCTTGTGGGGGCTTGTCTCTTCGTTTCTCGAAGGCGTAATACACGAGGCTGTTTAACAGCGTAACTCCAACAATTGATCCAAACGCTAATTCAACAGACCAAACTTTGATGTCATATATCTTCCTCTCAATATTCACAAGAGACATGTTAAGTTGCTGTATCTGCTGGTTGAGAATCGTTATATTCTGCTTTATTTGGATAAGCTCCAAGTTTGTGACGTTTACAGTTACATTCTCATAGAGGGTTTTGTAATAATCCCTTTCTCTGGTGACGTTTTCAAGAGTCTGATTCAGTCCCTGTAATTGTTGCTGAAGGAGAGATAAATTCGCTTCACACTCTGCAAGCTCATTGTTTGATGTCTGAGAGGTCTGTTGTGGAGAAGTTTGCGGGTCACCCGCCAAAACAAAGGATACAAAGAGGAGTAAAATCAAAAACGTCAGGGATACCATCCTTTTCTCCATCCCATCACCTCATACCATTTTCCTGTGGAGTTTCATCATTACATTGTCTTCCAATTCTTTGGCCCTCTCCCTTGGAAATGCCTTTTCAACTTCCATCCAGAAGGCGGAGGAATGATACGTCGTCTCTGCCTTCAAGTGTGCAAGTTCATGGACGAGCACGTAAAGTATCTCTTCCTCCTCCAGCTTAAGGACCGAAGGGTCGAGGGTAATTGTGCCATACCTGAATGAAACCCTGGCGATTGAGGTTTTCAATGGTCTAACCTTGACTTTAACCTCTCTGTGGCAGTCAATAAGCCTTTTGGCCTGCTCAAGCAGCTCCTCCAACATGCCTGCGCACCTCTGGAACAATGGACTCCTCCACGAGCCTGTCGATCTCCCTCGAAAGTTCCAGGTATTTCCCGAGGTCGTCCTCTGTAACGGCTTCCATGATGTCCTCAAAGAGTGCACTTGAGAGTCTTCTAACCGTTCTCGGATTTAGCTTTCTGATGCGCTTGAGCTCCCTCTGGAACCTCTTAAGCTCAACGTTCTCAAGCCCCAGATAATTTGAGGCGTAGAACTTAACCGACTCAACGAGGGACTCCTGCCATGTTCTTCCTGCCTTCTTCTTTTCATACTCCTCGGCCTGCTCCTCAAGGAGCTTCACCTGCTTTGCAAGGGCCTTAAGGTCCATATTCCTGTTGAGCCACTCCTCAAGGAGACGGTTGAGCCTCTCAAGGATGGCCTTGTAAACGGGGTCGTGGGCGTTGTCTTCCGCCTGATAATACAGCTTATAGAAGCGCGCAACAATCTCGAAGGACGCCTCTTTTCCAGAAAGCTCGCCGAGCCTTACCTTGACGAGCTCCCTCATCGGCCCGACTTCCATATGCTCGTGGACGAAGCGGAGCAAATCGTCCCAGAACTTGCTCTTTTTACCCGTGAATCCAACGAGGCGGACGAAGGCAGAGTAAACCGCACCAACCGCCACCATGTCGTCCATGTAAGCGAGCCTCGCCGGGTGTGCCCCAAGGGAGCGGTACATTGAAACAACTTCACGCAAGTCGTTGAAGAGCCTCACGGCATTGGGCTCGTTGCCCTTGAAGTCGAGTGCGATCGGTGCGAGTATATTACGAACCCTGTCCACCTCCCCCTCAAGCTCCTTCCACCTGCCCTGTTTCCGGAAAGCCTTGAGAACATCGACCTCGATACCAATCCTTGAGAGCTCTTCCTTAACGCTCTGGAGTTTGTCCTCGAACTCCTTCACCTTCTCTTCAATGCTCCTCGCAAAGTTGCGCTGGAAGTCCTCAAGCACCTTCGGGTCCTGCTTTGCCAGCATCTCGTAAATGCTCTTCACGCGGATTACCGCGGGCAAGAGGCCAACGCCATCCACCACCAGCCCAGTCTCCTTGTTTGGGTAAGGCCGGTTCACCCTCGTGACCGCCTGGAGGAGCCTGTGCTCGAAGATGGGCTTGTAAAGGTACATGACCCTCAAAATCGGCGCATCGAAGCCCGTTAGGAGCATGTCGGTAACGATGAGAACCTTGGGATAATCCTCCTCCTGGAACCGCTCAACGATGAGCCTGTTGATGCCGTCGTAGTCCCTCTTCTGGAACTCCCTTCTCGTCTTGAGCCACCTCTTGAACTCCTCGATTACCTCGCTCGTCTCGTTGTGCTGGTAGGTCATAACGACCTCGGAAAGCCTTTCCGCGTTCTCGCAGAGCCCTCTGAAGTGCTCGGCAACCTCAACTTTCCCCTCCTTTTCGAGCTCCTCAACCCTGGAGCAGAAGTAATCCCTAAACGCCCTGTCGAGGGCTTTCTTGAAGTGCACGCAGGCCTCCCTGTTCACTGCGACGACCATCGCCTTGAAGCTGAAACCCATAGTGTCGTCATAAATCCTCTTGGCGATGTATTCGGCAAAGCGCTCGATTTCCTTGGGGCTCTCAAGGAAGACCCTCGACTTTCTGAGCTCTTCGGCGAGTTCCTTTGAGCTCATCTTCAGGCCCTTCTTTCGGCCCATGAGGAAGGCCTCGACCTCCTCGGGGTCGTTGAGCTGGTAAGCATCGATGAACGCCTTGAGCTTGTTCTCGTCGAGGGCAATTGAGACGCCTTCCTCCTCAATGACCTCGTGGGTTATGTCGAGGGTGAAGCCGTCCCTGATGGAGTTGCTTATGAAGTAAACGTCGAGGAAGTACTCGCCGTCTTTGGGGTAAGCGAACTCCTGGAAGGTGTTTCTGCTCCTCTTGAATATCGGCGTCCCTGTGAATCCGAAGAACATTCCCCTCGGGAAGAGAGCCCTCATAACTGCGGCAAGCCGGCCATACTGGGTTCTGTGGGCCTCGTCGATGAGGAAGAGGACCTCAGGCTTTTTAACGGCCTTCTCGGCCTCGAACTTCTCCTCACCTTTGACTTTCCTCACCCTTACCAGGTCCTTGAACTTGCCGTACTGGAACTTCTGAATCGTTGTTATGTGCAAACCGGTGGGGATAACCCTTCCGGTTTCCTCGCTCTTCATCATCTCCTCGATGCGCTTCCTCAGTTCGGAGATGTTCTTTATGACATCAAAGTGTTCCCTGAACTCCCTGTCTTCAACCGCCTCGAAAACACCGGAGTGTTGCTCCTTGAGGTCGGTCCTGTCCACGACGAAGAACACAACGGGGTTCCGCCCCTTGTACCTGTTGAGAAACCAGTTCGCCACGAAGAACATTATAAACGTCTTCCCGCTCCCCTGCCACTGCCAGACAAGGCCGTTCCTCTTCTCGCCCTCCAGGGAGAGGTATTCCTCGATTCTCTCGATAATCCTCTTCGTTGCCCTGTACTGGTTCCACCTCGCGATGACCTTAATCCTTTTCGCGCCCCTCTCGTTCTTCCTGAAGAAGAAGGTGTAATACCTTAACACGTCGAGGAGCCTTTCGGGGGAGAGGAGGTCGAAGACATCGGGCCTTTCCTCGTTCGGATACCTCCACTCGAAGGAGGGAGCGCCTCCAGATTCCCTCGGCATCGTGGGGGTGTAAAGCTGCTTATCACCGTATGCCACTCCAAGCTGGACGAATCGGAAGAGTGGCTTGGAATATCTCTCATACCTCCTTATCTGGGTTAAGGCCTCCTCTTCCGTGCCATGAACCTTCGACCACCTTCTCCAGTCGATGTCCTCAAGCTCGATGATGCCCTTGGCCTTCGCCTCGATGATGACGACTGGAATGCCGTTTATGAAGAGAGTAAAGTCGGGCTTGATGTTCTCGGGAAAGCCTGGATACTTGGCTTCATGAAGGAAGAAAAAGACGTTGTTGGCTGGATTGTCGTAATCAATGAGAATAACCCTGTCGTGCCTGCCCAGGGACGTGAGCGGAAGACCGTACTTGATGTATTCCAGCATCTCAACCTCGTCGGCCTTTTCGAGGTTGCCCCTTATCTCCTCCCAGACCTTCTCCTCTTCCTCCTCAGTCAGGTTGGCAAAGAAGCCCCTGTTGAGCTCGCGTATCTTCTCCTCAAGGACGTTCCAGAGAAGGAAGCTTCCGAGCGAGCCTTCAAGCCCGCTGTACTTTGAAACCATCTTGTGCTCCTCAATCCCGAACTTCTCGTTGCCGTCCTCCCAGCCGATTCGGAGAAGGTTCTCCTTTATCTCCCGATGAACGGCGGACTCAGGTATCAGGGCCATACCCTTTCACCTCTGATCCGGATGACAACTCCTCAAGGGAACTAATAAACTTATCCAGCCCCGAACTCCTCAGGCCCCTTTCTCCAAGGATTTTTTGAACGCTTATCATCTTCTCAAGAAGAAGGTCCGCAAGGTGTTCAAACCTCTCCCGCTCGATAACTTCCTTCTGAGCATTAACCTCCTCCAGAACAATGCCGAAGTCAATTCCAAGCTCAAGAAGCCTTAATATGTCGTCAATGTCCTTTGAACGGCCCAGGGAGGTGACACCCTTGAAGAGAAAGATGTCTTCGGGGGAAACGAGGTGGACCTTAAGCTTCTCCAGCCCTTTGAACTCGTTAGGAATGAAGGCTCTCTTCATGATGCCCTCCGTGAGGGTTATTCCCCTCAAGACCCTTCTCACGAAAACGTCAAGGTTGAAATCCTCCAGTTCAGGGTCCAGCTTCCTGTAAACCGAATAAGCCCCAAGCTTTTTCCTGTACTCGTGCTCAACGACCTTAATGTAAATAACCAGCCCCCTGCTCGTCCTCAACTCCGGCGATGGGTCCGTGAGAACCCTCTCCAGACGGTTCAAGGCCCCAGCGTTCTCGACGACAACGTCAACGTCGGCCGTTGCCGGTTTAATGCCCCTCAAAGCGAGGTTTCCGCCCCCGATGAGGTAAAGGCGAATCACCTCCGAGCCCATGAGCCGGGCCTTCTCATCGAGCAGGGCAAACTCTTCAACCAGCCTCTCCCTTGTTATCATCGCGGGAACCTCCAAAGTATTGACGGCAGAGCTCTTCGACCTCCTCGCGAGAGGGGAACGGATACGGCTTATCCACACCGCTGAGGTATTCAAGCAGTTCCCCAACGATATCGGAGACATCGAATTTGGCCGCGAGCCTCTTGAGTTTGCGCTCATCAAAGCCCTTTCCCCTGAGGAGAACGATGGAGTAAAGCAGACCCCTCGTGTCCCGGCCAAGCTTCAACGCATGAACGATGACCTCTTCGAGGCTGAGCTTTTGCCCGGGCCAGTAATAATGATAAACTCCCGATGAGATTAGCGGGAGCCCAAAGTCCGCGAACCGAGCCAGACCGGTGAGCTGAAACTCGCCGACGCTTTTTCCTTTAAAGGAGCTTGTGGCAAGGATCAGCTCTTCAACACCACTCCAGACGACGGAGGCGTTTGGGTCGAGTTCTTTCGCCTTAATCGAGTTCTGGAGGTAAAAGTATTCATCCGCGAAGGCCTTGAAGGGGGCAAAGCGCTCGCTTACGAAGTAACCCTCCTTTTTCCTTCCCACAACCAGCGGTTCCATGAGCCCGTTGAGAACCCTGTGAAGCGTTGCCCTGCTCACGTTGGCCTTCAGCTGAACGAGCCAGAAGGGCTGAGGTTTTTCAACTTCGAGGGCCGAAAGGACTTTGAGACGGCTTCCGGTTAGAATGTCCTCCATTTTGACGTGGGGGTACCCCAGCTTTATGCTTCTGAGGAGGTGGTTCACCCTGTTCTCAGCGGGCTTAACAACCATCGGCTTCTTCCCCTCAAGCTCGACGAGGCCCTTCCCCTCAAGGGAGTGCAGGAGGGCGGAGAGCGTGCCCTTCGAGAGGCCGAGCTTACTGGCTAACTCGGTCATTGTGATTGGTTCTTCAACTGCGAGGAGGACCCTAAGCTCGGCCTTCGTGAGTGTCATGTCTCAAACTTCCGAACGATTTTATAAAAACATTTGGGTTTTTGAGACATCGATACGCTGACAAATTTAATAAAAGTGAAGGGCGAAGTACGAAGGGAATGAGGGTGGGGGTCGCCCCCCTGGGGACTAGCCACCCGACCTTCACCTCACCCTCACCTCGCCGGTGAG
Organism: Thermococcus sp. MV11; assembly: GCF_012027285.1. Classification (NCBI taxonomy): domain Archaea; kingdom Methanobacteriati; phylum Methanobacteriota; class Thermococci; order Thermococcales; family Thermococcaceae; genus Thermococcus; species Thermococcus sp. MV11. Next base: position 128,193 of record NZ_SNUD01000003.1, on the reverse strand, counting down.
GAGCTTCTCCATAACGGCCCTCTTCATGCGTTCGAGCTTCTCCCGCTTTTCCCTCTTTGCCTCGATGGCCCCGTCGATGGTTCTGAGGATTTCGGCGATTTTCTTCTGCTCGGAGAGGGGTGGGAGGGGGATTTGGAGTTTCATGAATTTATTTGGGTTAATTCTTTGTCTGCTGGGAGTACTCCCTGTTACAACCTGTTGGGAAATCTGGATGAAGTATTTGTCTTGAAGTGCATAATAAAGGAATTCAGACTTTAAATTTCTGACTGGTTTCAGAGGTATAAACTCTGTTGAGGATATTTTTTTGTAGTCGCTCTCTCCAGTAACAAGCCATATTTTTGGTATCCTTGGGTTAAGCTTTCCGAAAAGAACAACTCCCACATCTATAACAAATTTTGTGCTTTTTATAGAACTTCCTTTCACGATTTCAGGTTTTCCTGTTTCGTGAAATGCTGGAATGCTGTAAAGTTCAAATAACTCGTTCGGGAGCTTCTGTGGATCAATTGACTTTTTTATTCTCTCGGCGACTTCTCCAAGTTCAACAACCTCCCACTCCTCCGGGATCTCGACCTTCCGCCCGTTCAGCTCGACGGTCTTGAAGCGGGTGTGGTTTATGCCCCTCGTTAAAAGCGTCTCCATCGTCCCCTTCTTGAGCCTCTCCAGCTTGGCGATGCTCTCCTCAACTGCCTGAATCGCCTCGTCAATCGAGCGGAGCACTTCGGCGATCTTCTTCTGCTCTTCGAGGGGTGGGAGGGGGATTTGGAGTTTAATTAGGTCAGTTTTCTGGACTCTTTGCCTTCCAGTTGTTCCAATCATACGAACTTCAAGAACTCTCCGGAAGCGTTTATCTTTCAGCAGGTAAAACAGAAAGAACACATCAAGATCTTCACTTGGGACAAGGGGGTAAACTTCTGTTGTTGCTAATGCGAAACCATTGGGGATGTTGAATGGGACGATTCCCTGTTTCCCATTCTCGAAAGAGGGAGTGATCTTAGCCAGTAATAAGTCTCCCGCCGCACAGTAAGTTGAACTCTTGACTTCCTCAATGGGCATTATTTCGAATTCTGCAAAGAGATTATTGTCTTGGGGAACTTTTTCCATCGGGATTACTGCAACCTCAGAGACATTACGGATACTTTTTTTTCTTCTGATTGTGACGACCTCTCCAAGCTCAACAACCTCCCACTCCTCGGGAATCCTCACCTTCCTGCCGTTCAGCTCGACCTCCTTGAATCTCGTCTCCCTGTAAAACTGGAAAGCTGGGAGGGCCTCACTCATCGCCCATCACCCTGATTATGCCCTCAATGTAAGCCTTCGCCTTCTCGACGAGCTCCCTCTCCCTCTTCTCGATTTCCCTGAACTCCTCGAACTCCTTAGCTAAGTCGATGTGCTCCCTCTCGTCCTCTGGGAAGACGTAGAGGCTGACGTTCAGGTTGTAGTCGTTCTTTCTTATCTCATCAAGGGCCACAACCCTCGAAAAGCCTTCCACCTCCTTGAACTCCCTGTAAGCCTTCACGATTTTCTCGATATGCTCCGGAGCGAGCTGGTTGAGCTTCCTGACCTCGGGGTGCTTCCTGAACTCCTTCGAGGCGTTGATGAAGAGTATCTTCCCCTTCCGCTCCTCGGGCTTGTTCGGGTTGAGCACCATTATAATCCCGGGCGCGCCGGTGTTGTAGAAGAGCTTCTCGGGAAGGAGAACAACGGCCTCGATGAGGTCGTCCTCGACGATTCCCTGCCTTATGGCCTTCTCGGCCCCGCCCCTGAAGAGTGCCCCGCTGTCGAGGACGATGCCGACCTTTCTCCGGGCGTAGTAAAGCATCAGCTGGACCCACGCCCAGTCCGCGGACTGCTTGGTCGTGTACCCGTACCTGTAAATGTGCTTTATCCTCCTGTCGCTTAGGCGAGTCTCGTCGTAGCCGTCCTGGTTCCAGGGCGGGTTGGCGATGACGTAATCAACCTTTCCGTCCTCGACCCCGTTCTCCCTGAGCTCTTCCTCCCACCGGGGGTTTACGAGGCTGTCGGCGCCTTCGAATATCCTGAACTCCTGAATGCCGTGCAGGATGAGGTTGAGCTTTGACAGCGCCGCGGTGGTCTCGTTGAGCTCCTGGCCGTAGAGCATTATCGCGGGCTCGCCGTCAAGGCCTTCCCTTTCGAGTTTCTCTTTGACGTATCTGTACGCCTCGATGAGCATTCCGCCGGAACCGCTGGCCGGGTCGAGGACGTCGCTCCCGTCTTCAATGTCGAGGAGCTCAACGAGGAGCCTGATAACCTCCCTCGGCGTGTAAACCTCTCCCTCCTTGGCCTTCTGGGGTGCGAAGTACGAGAGGATCCACTCGTATGCATCGCCCAGTATGTCGCTGTCGAACTCCGCAAAATCAACGCGGTTGAATATCTTGACGATCTCCTCAAGCTTGTGGAGGTTGTCCTCCTTGATGAAGCCAATAAGGCCAAGAACCTCGACGAGCTTCTTGAGGTCGCTTAGCTCTTCGTTCATCTCGGAGATCTTTATGAGTGCATTTGCCATCTCCTTTATGCTCTCCCTGCTCTTCACGACCTCGTGCCAGGTGTAGAGTTTTCCAGTCTCCTCGTCGAAGAGCCTGTAATACCTCTTGTTTGTGATGATGTAAGCCTGAACCTTGGGTTTGCCTTCTTTCATGAGGTCCTGGGCCGTCTTCATCCAGCGGTCGCTTATAGCCTTGTAAAACAGGAACACGAGCAAAGCTTTGTAATCGAGGCCGCCCCTTATCTGGTCGGCCGCGGCCTTGAGGAGTGAGATGAGCCTGTCGCGGGTGATTTTGCTCTCAGCCGGGAACTTCAGGCGGTAATATGTCCTTCTGAAGTCGTACACGTCTTTCCTGGCCGTTATCAGGCCGGCTTTTCGTAGGATTGAGAGAACTTCACCCACGTTTTTAGTCGTGAATTTTGGTTCTTTGATGCCCTTCTCCATGAGTTCCTTTCTCTTTTCCTCAAAGAGCTTTTCTACGTCTTCCTGGGTGAATTCTTTGTCCCTGAATGCGTCTTTTATCAGAAGGTATCTTTCGCGAACCCAGGGCTGGAGTTCTTCGAGAATCGTCCACTCGTCGGCGCCGTTTTTAACACCATTTTTGGTCTTTGCCTTTGACCTCGGCATGGGTGTCACCAAAGTAATTAATGCCATTATCGCTTAAAAGGTTTTTGGTTTTAGTTTAGCTTAATTGATAAGTTAAAATTATTTAGCTTATTATACCATAGTCTAATCAGACTTCCCCACTCAGCGACGAAAGTCGGCAGACAGTTGAAGGAAGTGGAAGGCTTCGAGATTCTCCCGTTGCATCCAGAGGCAAGGGCCTGCCTCAAAATGTACACAACCAAATTCAAATACGCTGTCGAAGCGAACGATGGATACCTCTTCGCCGTGCCGACAGGAAAATCCGAGAACCCGACGTTCTTCGATGCACTCATCAAAAAGCACAAGAGCCTGAGGGTGAAGCTCATTTACAGCCCGGGGACGCTCACGGCGGGCATGTTCAGGAAGTTCTTCATCCAATATTGGTATGAAAAGGGCGGAAACGAGCTCATACTCAAAAAACTCGTCGGGCACTCGCCGAGCACGGTTCACGAGCTCCATTATGCAAGGGGATTGCACCACAAGAAGCTCTTTGAGGAATACAACAGGGTCTTCGGCAACGTCCAATTCCTGACGAAGAAACAGCGGGCGATGGTTTCACGGTATCTCCCCAAAAAGGGCAAAAGAAAGCGCAGGAGAAGAAGGTGAGATTTCCTGTGTCTTTCTTTTTTCTTGGTTCCAAAGTTGGGCTTAGTTCGCTTTCATGTCTCAAGGTGCCAAAGACTTCTGCATGGAAACCTTTAAAAGTGACGGCCCGTCACTAGTGATGGGGTGTTCACTTTGTTCAGCACGCGCCCGATAAGGGATGAGAAAAACCTCCATGGAGAAGCACACAGGAGGGCGGTTAGGGAACTCAAAAATGCCGTTGATGAAGGCGACTTTGTGGCGATTTTAGGTTCGAGGAGGGTCGGCAAAACCAGCGTCATCAACGTCTTTCTCAACAAGCACCGCTCGAAATACAATTACCTTTATTATGACCTGGCCTTTGGAATGGGGCGTGAGGCAATAAGTTACACCGAACTCGTCCCCGTTTCGACGAACATACCAGAAGAGCTCGAATACTCCGCCACACTGAGCCTCGGAGTCGTGAAGATGGATGTTAAGCCAAAGGGAATCGCCGAGTTCCAGAATGCGTTTCTGAACCTCCTCAGGCACCTGAACAGGTCGGGAAAAAAGACGGTGTTGGTATTTGATGAAGCCCAGGTCCTTCCGAGGTTCGCTCCACTGAACATGCTCGGCATGCTTCAGACGATTTCAGACGACTTTGAGAATGTAACGGTTGTCCTCTCTGGCTCGATGCCTGGCCTTCTGGAGAGGATAATAAACCCCTCAGGAGATAAGCCATTCTTCGCGAGATACGTTGAGAAAATTCACATCTCCAGGTGGACGGTTGAGGAAAGCGTTGAGTACTTGAGGAAGGGTCTTCCAGATGCCCCAGAGGAGGAGCTTTATGAGGCCGCCCGGGAGCTTTCAAACGTTCCAGGTTTTCTGGCGTATTACGGTAAGCTGAGGGTTAAGGGGGATTCCCACAGGGAAGCGTTGGCGAGGACGATTCATCACGCTGTCAGGCTTTGGAAGAAGGATTTGAGAGACTTCATCAGGATATACAGGTCTCCCGCGTATATAATCGCCCTGAAAAGGATCGCCAAGGGGCCCTCGTATGGCGTGACGACCGAGGAAGTCCTTACTGAAATAACGTCCGTTGTGGGAATCTCCGAAAGACGGGCAAAGGAGGTCCTCAAGAACCTCGTTGATGGGGGTTTCTTAGTAAAACCCAAGCGGGGCGTTTACCAGATTCCAGAGCGTCCCTTACGGCAGGCGATTCTCGAAACGAGATTGGAAGAAATTGAGAAATCCATCTAAGGCACTCATACGAGCTTTGCCCCGAATTTCAATTTTTTGAAGACTTTATCGTAAACGCTCTGAAGGCTCTCCGTTGTGTGGTGGGAGTAATGGAGCGCGTTTATATCGCCCCTGATTGAGTGCCCCATGAGAAGCTTCTTAACCGTTGCATTGCCGTTCCGCCTGTCCCATTCCTGCGAGAAGAATTTCCTCATGTGCTTGGGTCGGATTGGCTGGTTAGCCAGCTCTTCCTTTCGAATGAATGGTTTTTCGAGGCTGAAGTAAGAGATGACTGGCTTATCGGGGTTTGGGCTGTATCTCTCGACATACTGCTTCAGCAGGCTCTGAACTTCCTTTGTTATGAACGTTACCCGCGCCTGGCCCGTTTTGGCGACGTTTGGTGGCACTTTGATGAGTCCTCGGTCAATGTCAATATACAAAAGGGGTAATTTTGTGAGCTCATACACTCTAAGACCGCTCGTCGCCATTATTAAGAGGCCCAGCATGATTTTGTTGGCAATTCTTCCGGAGACTTCTTCCCTTTTCGCAAACTGAACCCTGTGTATTACCTTTAGGAGGGTTTGGACGTCCTGAACGGTGATGACTGTCATGTCCACTCCAACATATCTCGGGCTTTTGAGGTTGTGTTCAAGCGGAATGCCGGCGATTCTGAAGAGCTTTTTGAGATATGTGATGTGCTTGCGATACATGGAGGGGGAATACTGTTTCTGAAGGTTCTGGAGGTGTGAAATCAAGTCTTCGACCGTGAACGACCAGTAATCGCCATGTTGGGCTGTTTTGTCCAGGAATTTATGAATCACACGGTTCACGAACTTTAGATGGTGTTCAGCAACGTTGTTGGCCTTTAGTTCGAGTAAAAGAATGTCGAGGTGTCTTTTTGTTATTATGTACTGGTTGTCGTCCGCTCGTTCATGTACAAATGCTGGCATGGCGACGTTTTGCCCTTCAAAATTTTCTGCTGTCTCCGTCCTTCTTTTGGCGAATAAAGCCCTTTCAGGCTGTGGATCCCCTAGCCCGGGTTCAAATCCCGGCCCCGGCCCCAGAATTACTGTTCTCCCCGAATAAAAAGCTTCCAAAGCCAACTTCACGGGCGTTACTGTCTGAAGGTTTCCAGCACAGGGACCCTTTTGTGGGTGTACCTTTCTAAACTTGCGGATACTGAAAAAAGTGGGAGAAATGGTGAATCCTTTAATGTGTCTAGTACCCGGCCGTCCTACATACTGTGGAAGTGACGGCCCGTCACTAATGATGGGATGTTCACTAGCTTGGGCAATTCCCTGAGCATACCCAACACTCTTAAAATCCCTGGCAATTATATCCACCCGGTGAAGGTCAATGTCCTGGAAAGACAAACTCGGCCTGGTTCACATTTACACTGGAAACGGGAAGGGGAAGACCACCGCGGCCTTCGGCCTCGCCGTGAGAATGCTTGGCTCTGGCGGGAAGGTGATAATCCTCCAGTTCATGAAGGCTCCCGATGTGTACGGCGAGCAGAAGAAGATAGCCGAGTGCGGCGCGGTCATAGAATCCTTTGGCCTTCCGAAGTTCGTCCACGGCAAGCCCGAGCCCGACGACATAGAGGCCGCCAAGAAGGCTCTCCAGCGCGCGAAGGAAGTTGTCTCGAGCGGGGAATGGGACCTGGTGGTTCTCGACGAGATCTGCGTCGCCATGGGCTTCGGCATGCTCGATGTGGGGGAGGTTAGGGAGATGATCAAAAACAAGGCCCCCAACACTGAGCTGGTTCTGACCGGCCGCTACTGTCCTGAGGAGCTGTTCGAGCTTGCCGATTACGTGACGGAGATGAGAGAGGTGAAGCACCCCTACCAGAGGGGGATCCTGGCTAGGAAAGGTGTTGAGTTCTAACCCTTTCCTTCCTCCGGTTTCGACATTGACCGAAAAGCTTTTTAGTTAGGAAAGCTTAAGATAATCCGGGAGGATTTTAGTAACAATTCTTTAGAAAAGGGGGTGATAGAATGAGCGAGCTGATTCAGCAGATTGTGCAGGTTCTCAAGGAGCAGGTCGTCCAGGACACGGTCGTCCCGAGGAACATCAGGCGCGCCGCCGAGCAGGCCATCGAGGTCCTCCTCGACGAGAGCAAGGAGCCGGCCGTTAGAGCGGCCGATGCCATAGCAATCCTCGAGGAGATCAGCGAGGACCCGAACATGCCGATGCACACGAGGACCATCATCTGGGAGGTTCTCGGCGCCCTCGAGCAGGTGAAGTGAGCGTTTCCTTTTTACGCTCATTTATGTGTTTCTGCTCCTTCACTTGTCCCTTTTGCTCAGGTACCAGAGCTTCGCGCTCTCCTCAACGAGCTCCGCCTTGTAGAACGCCTCCCTGAGACTTCTCCCGACCGTAACCGTGCCGTGCCTCTCCATTATCACCGCATCGGCGCGGCAGATGGCGTCTGCAACGACCTCCGCCAGCTCCTGGGTTCCCGCGGGTCTGAACTGGACTATTGGGATCCTTTTTAGGTATATCTCTGCCTCCGGCGTTATTACCGGTAGCTCCACGTCCACCGTGGTGGAGGCCGCTATGGCGTACGGCGGGTGCAGGTGAACAATCGCCCTGACGTCGGGCCTCCTCCTGTAGACCTCCAGGTGGAGCCTGTACTCGGAGGAAGGCCTAACTCCCGAAATCTGGTTTCCATCTATGCTCACCACCGCCACCTGTTCTCCAGTCATCTCGTCCATCACTGCCCCTGTGGCCTTGATAAAAACGAGACCCCCGCTCCTGACGCTCAGGTTTCCGCCAAAGGCGGCCGTCAAACCGCGCTCGTGGGCCTTTCTGGAGTACCTAACGAGCTGGGTTTTGATTGCCCTGCTCATTCTCCCACCACCTTCACCCCATAGCCGCAGTCCCTGCAGTAGGCTTTCTTCCCCTTCCAGGCGAGCTCTCCACCGCAGATGGGACAGACGTGGACGTCTCCCTCGCTCTTCCAGCGCTCGTGGGTCTTTGGGTCTATGACAAGGAAGAGGCCCTCACCGTCCTCCTCGAAGTGGCCCAGAACAGGGTTGCTCTCAAGCGTGAGGTTTTTCTCGTTTATTATCACGGGCTCGATCCCTATGTTTCCCTCGTACTCGAGGTCGTTGGCAGGAACTATCTCGACGATGAACGATTCCAGCTTTCTGTCCCGGTACGCTATGACCTCCAGCGCGTCGCTCAGCTCTCCGCTCGAGGGTATGACGTCGATGACCACCGTTTCCCTGGGGAACGCTATGGCCACCAGGAATCTGCTCCGGAACACCTCCATGCTCCTGTCAAGGCAGCTCTCCTCCAGGCCCATCTCGCGAAGAACTGCCCTAAGCTCCTCTCCGTTCGGCAGTCGGCCCTTCTCCACGATGAACTCGCCGAGCTTTCTTGCCAGGGGCATCGCGAGGGTAACGGGTTCGTAGAGCTTCATGTCCTCACCCCACCTAACTCGGGAGAAAAATTTATAAACCTACCCGGGACACTATGGAACGGGCACGGGTCCCGCGGTAGCCTAGCCTGGGAGCGGCGGCGGACTGTAGATCCGCAGGTCCCCGGTTCAAATCCGGGCCGCGGGACCACCAGAAATCGCTTTTTTGAGTCGCTTTCCCGGCAGTCAGCCCTATCCTTTCCGCGGAAAAACTTTTAACCATCGGCGCCTTGTTAAACTGTGGTGTTTAAAATGTCGGCGAGGAGCTTTCTCACCGAGCAGCAGATTAAGATTCTCCGCCTCCGCGCCAGGGGGCTCAAGCAGAGCGAGATTGCCGAGCTTCTCGGCACGAGCAGGGCCAACGTTAGCATTCTCGAGAGGCGCGCCCTGGACAAGATCGAGAAGGCCAGGAACACTATCCTCATATGGGAGCAGATAAACGCCAAGGTCAGCGTCGAGGTGAAGAAGGGAGAGGACATATTCTCCGTCCCGGACAGGCTCTTTGAGAAGGCCGATGAGCTCGGGATAAAGGTTCCCTACAGTACGGCCGAGATAATAGCCTTCCTCGTTGAGCACGCCCCCATCTCCGACAGGATAGCCAAGAGAGACTTCACCCTCTTCCTCGACGCCAAGGACAGGCTCAGGATAAGCGAGTGCCTACTTGAGGATTTCGATGAGATGGGGAAGAAGGAGGGCGGTAAAGACTCCGTTTAGTGCCATCGCCAGTCCGCTCACAGCCCCCGCCAGCTCGTCCTCCAGTATTATCCTCGCCGTCCCGAGGCCGTGCGAACTCACTCCCGTCGCGAGACCCCTAGCTATTCTGTCCCTCACCCTGAAAAGGTTGAGGAGCTCCGGGGCAAAGGCGTTGCCGAGAAGGCCGGTTGTTATGACGAGAACGGCCGTTAAGGAGGGTATCCCGCCGATTTTGTCGCTTATCCCTATCGCTATCGCCGTCGTCACGCTCTTCGGTGCTATGCTGAGGAGAACTTCTTCACTTCCGCCGAGGAGCTCGGCGATGTAAAAGGCGCTGAGGATTGCAACAGTGCCACCGACGGCTATCCCCAGAGCTATCTCCTTTGAGTATGCCCTTATCGTCTCCCTGCCCTTGTAGACCGGAACCGCAAGGCTAACAACGGCCGGCCCGAGGAGGAACTTAAGTATAGCCGCGCTCTCCATGTAGCTCCCGTAGGGGATTCCGAACCATTTCAGGATAACCGCTATCGTGATTATGGAGAGGAGAACAGGGTTCGTGTAGAACGCCCTTCTCCTGGAGTGGAGCTCCGAGAACAGGTAGAAGACCACAAGGGTGAGGGTTATCCCCAGCGGGTTCATGGTTCATTCCTCCTGAGGAGTTCAACGGTCTTCGCCGTGACGAGGAGCGTTATCAGGAAGCTCAGGAGGAGGGAGACGGAGATTGGAAGCAGCTGGCTCTTTATCAGCCCGATGTAGGTGACTATTCCCACCCCCGGAGGCACGAACATGACGCTCATATTCCTTATGAACAGCTCCGCCTCGTCCTCGACCCACTCGAGCTTCACGGCACCGCCCAGGAGCGCGGAGAGAAGGAAGAGCATGCCGAGGACGCTCCCGGGTATCGTGAGGTTGAGCGCGAAGCTCGTGAACTCGCCCAGGGCGTAGAAGCCGAAGATTATGGCAAGTCCTCGATATGGGTTCATGGTTTAGCTTAGTGCCATTCTCCTTAAAAGCCCCTCGAACCGAAAGCGGGATAAAACCTCGGCCCCCATTATCACCGGTGGTGTTATGCTCCTGGGGAACTATCGTTTTCCCGGCAGGTACGGCCCCGAGTGGGGCAGCGGCGGGATCTTCGGCCTGAGGTACCACGACGGTGTGCTTTACTACACGCTCGCCTTCGAGGCGGAGGCGCACTTCATCGACGTGAAAACTGGCGAGGGGAAGGTTTATGACTTCACCCTCGTTGGCCCGGCACCGACGAGCGGCGGGGACACCTACAACGCCGTCGAGACGGTCGATGAGTTCATATACTTCGGCGGCTGGGTCCACGCTCCGGCCGTTTACCAGGAGGGGAGGAGGATACTCTTCAACAACAAGTACTCCCACGTCCACGCCTACGACACCTCCGAGGGGACGGTGAAGCTCCTCTGGAAGGACTCCATACACCACGAGACCGACTGGGCGGGCGAGGTGAGCGATTTAATCTACGACCCCTACAACGACAGGCTACTGCTCGTGAGGGAGGACGGCCACGCTAACCTCGGCGTCTACGCCCTGGACAGGAGGACCGGACGGGCCGAGGCGCTCCTTCATGAGCCTTCCCCCAAGGGAACTAGGGTCCACGATTCGGTCTTCTTCGGGGTTGGCAACAACTTCACGGGCGGGCTGAGGGGGATTAAGGCCCTCGACCTGATAAGCGGCCGCTGGGAGTCCTTCAGAGTGGCCGAAAGTGCCGATGGAAGGCCCTACATAAGGCCCGAGCTGGGGGCGATGGCCTCCGCCTACAACCGCGCCTTTGCGTTCGTCCGCGGGGGGATAATAGCGGGTAATCCGTTGATGGGTGAGGAGTTCACCTTCTTCCGCCTCCTCGACTTCTACACCTTCTATGCCCCCTTCAGGGTGAACGCGATTAACGTGGGTGGAGGAATACTAACGGCCTTCAACGCCCACCACGACGCGGTTTACAGGCCTGGCTCCGACGGAATGGACTGGTGGACCACCAACACGGTGGTTGGGCCGAGCGTTCTGCTCTACGTCGCTCCCCCGATGGTGAAGATAGTCGGTGCACTCGGGGCGAGGGTGACGAGCATCGAGAAGATGGACGGGAAGCTCCTCGTCGCGACGAACAGCGCCCCGAACACCGGGGCAACTGAGGCGACGCCCTTCGACACTGGGAACAGGGATATAGTGGTTCTTGACGAAAAAATACTCCAGGAACGGCCGCCATCGGTCAGCTTCTCCCTGCCCCTGTCCCTTCCGAGTGCCGCGAAAAGCCTCGGGGCCGGAACCTTCGGAGGAATCCCCCTCGACGGCCACCGCGAGCCGAGAATGGTTCTTCACCTCCACCGGGACAACCTGCTGACGGTCTACGAGTACGACCTGTCCCTGCCGCCTGGGGAGGCCGTTGCCGAGACCTTTGAGGTGAGGGCGGGAAGAAACGTCATTGACCTGAGCGCGTTCAGCGGAATCGTTAGCTTCGAGCTGAAGAAGCCAGACTTCAAGGGCAGGGCGAGAATAGAGCTGCGCTGATCCCTTTCTGTTCTTGGGGGAAGAAAAAGAGGGCGGGCCTCAGACCTGCCCCATGACGTTGTTCCAGGAGTAGCTCGATTCGATAAGCTCCTCGACGGTGAGGTAGACCTCACCGACAACCTCCGGCTCCAGGCTCTTGAGCTTCTCGAGCAGCTCCTCCCTCGGCAGGGCTTCCTCGTCGAATACCACGAACCCGTTCTTGGCGTAGCCGTTGATGAAGGCCCTCCAGACCCTCTCGTCCTTGAGGAGTTCGTACTGTACGACCCTGGCATCGTCGGGCGTGGCCCTGGCGAACCTGAACTCCAGCCTCAGGAGGCGCTTTCCGCTCACCCTGTCCATCGCCATCACCCCTTCACCCCGAAGTAGTCCTCTATGTCGATGTAGGTCTTCCTGTAGAGCTCGCTGTTCCTCATCTTCTCCACGAACTCCTTGGTTCTGACGTACTTGTCCCGGTGGTACTCCCAGTCGGGGTGCATCGTCTTCCACTCCTCCCAGGTGTAGCTGAACTGGGACTGGACCTTGTCGCGGTAGAGCTCCGGGATCACGTTGAACGTACAGAAGGGCACCACCCTGCCGTCGGGCATCGCGTAGTGTATGACGCAGCGCTCGACCCTTTCCACGTCGTAGTTGTACTCGTCCATGAAGTGCATCATCCCGAGGAAGAGGGCGTTCTTGTGGAACTTGCCGAGGGCATCGTAGTTGCCGTACATGAAGGCGTTCTTTATGAGGTCGAGCACCTTCACGCCCTTGGGAGCGTACCTGTCGTCGTAGAAGCTCTTGAACTTCATGAATATCTCCGCCCCGAGCTTGAGCTTCTGGAGCCTCCCGAGGCTCTTCCACTTCTCTATCTCCTCGGCCCTGCTCTCCAGGTACTCGACGAAGCCTTCAACGTCCAGGAACCTGCTTATTGGCACCACCCTCTTGTTCTCGCGGTCGAGGAAGACGTAGGTTGCGGCTCCACAGCAGTAGTGGCTCGTCATGTAGTAGCGCGAGCCTGTGAAGGCCTCAAAAAAGCGGGCTATGTGTCCGGCTATCGGAATCGGGTACCAGTCGTCCATCGCTATTGCACCGTTGGTCTGTTCCTCTATCCTTGCTATCGCTCCAGGAATTGTTATCCTAAAGCGCTGGCGCTCCTTCCTTGGGACCCTTCCGACGAGGGAAATGGGCTGGAAGTTCACACCCCTGACGATGTCGAGGTGGTTGAGGGCGAAGTTTATCATGGCCCCGAGTTCGTGGTCGTTCACGTTCCTTATGGTGGTGGGCACGAGGACTATCCCCGGCCCTCCGGCCTTCCTGACGTTCTCGAAGATGAGGGGAACCTCCCAGTGGTTCTTCCAGTTGGTCTGGGGCGTCATTCCGTCGTAGCTCATGTAGAGGGTATTAACGCCCGCCTCGCGAATCTTCTTTACCAGCTCCGGCTCGAAGGCGAGCTTTATTCCATCGGTGTTGAGCTGGACGTGGTCGTAGCCCTCCTCCTTGGCGATTTTGATTATCTCGATGAGGTCATCCCTGAGGGTCGGCTCGCCGCCGGTGAGCTGGACGGCGTTGGCTCCGACCGGGTGCTGCTTCTTTGCGTTCCTGAGCATCATGCGTATCTGCTCGAGGGTCGGCTCGTAAATCGGCTGGCCCTCCTTGGCGTAGAAGAAGCAGTACCAGCAGCTCAAATTACAGCGGTTTGTGAGCACGATGTTGAGCAGGTTCGTGTGAGAGCGGTGTCTCGCGCAGAGACCGCAGTCCAAGGGGCAGTTGGCGCCGGTGTTCTCGACGTTGAAGCTCATCAGCTTGAAGTCGAACCTCCAGCGCTGGAAGCGGTAGTACTGCTCGACGCTCTCGTAGTAGACATCGGTTATCATGCCCTCAGGACAGCGCTTGGTTATCCAGACCTTGCCGCCCTTCTCCCACACGAGGGCCGGAACGACCCTCCTCGTCTCGGGACAGAGTGAGTACGTTCTGTGCGGCAGGGGGCCTCCGTAGGCCCTGCTCGCACTCTTGAGCATGGTCTCGAACTCTTCCTCTGTTATTTCAGGGAACTCAATGATGTCTCTAATCCTTCGGGTTGATTCGGCGAATTCTTTCTCGCCGCTGGGAACTTCACCAATACTTTCCGCCATGCTCTCCACCTCAACGTTATGACTTCCACCTGTCTGCTTATCCCTCCAATTTCGGAGTATAAAAGCTTTTGCGTAAATATGAAAGTTTTCCTGCATAGGTATGGGGCATATCTGGGCAATGGGTGGAAACCGTTAAAAGCCCGCCCGACTACAGGGGGGAGGTGGTGGAATGCCCGCGAGAGAAATGAGAATGGAGATGTTCCTCAGGGCGCTCCTCAAGAGGGACTTTTCCCGTGCTAAGGGACACCTGGAGAAGCTCCAGAAAATGGCCGGCTCCGATGAGTGGGGAAGGGGCTATGGGAAGGCCATAAACGGCTTCCTCAGCGCAATAAAAGACAACGACCCGGACTCGCTGATAGTCCAGCTCATCAGGGAGCACGACCGGAAGAAGGCCGAAAAGCTCCTTGAGCACTTCGAGGGTATCCTTGAGCACGATTTCAGGGACGACTACGAGAAGGGCTACTACACCGCCTGGGTTGAGTTTCTGAAGGCTTACCTGAGCCAGAAGACCCTCGCGTGATGGCCATGGGAAAGGAAGAACTCATGAAGAAGCTCGAGGAGAGGATAAGGGCCTGCCGGAAGTGTCCACTCGGGGAGCTCAGGACGAACGCCGTTCCCGGCGCTGGAAGCTACGACGCTAAGGTCATGTTCGTTGGTGAAGCACCGGGCTACTGGGAGGATCAGAAAGGCCTCCCCTTCGTCGGGCGAGCTGGAAGGGTTCTCGACGAGCTTTTGGCCGAGATAGGCCTGAGCAGGGAGGAGGTTTACATAACAAACATCGTAAAGTGCCGCCCTCCTGAAAACCGCGACCCGACCGAGGAGGAAATCAAGGCCTGCTCCCCCTACCTCGACAGGCAGATAGACATTATCCGGCCAAAGGTGATAGTTCCGCTGGGCAGGCACTCGATGCGCTACATACTCGAGAAGTTCGGCTTTGAGCCCGAGCCGATAAGTAGGATACACGGAAAGACCTTCGAGGCAAGAACGCTCTTCGGGAAAATCGTCATAATGCCGATGTACCACCCGGCAGCTGCCCTCTACCGGCCGCCCATAAGGGAGGAGCTGAGGAAGGACTTCGCCAGGCTCAGGGCCCTTCTCGAGTCTTCTTTCTGAACATTTTTTCACGTTTCAATTACTTTTCTATGTGAACCTGTTTCGTCTTGTGTTTTTTAATGGTATCTTGGGGTTGGCTGAATCTTTTTCTGGGAAAGGTTTTTATGTCTTGAGTGCGCATTAATGTACCTGAAGGTATCCTATAATGCAGGGGTACACTAATGTTCACTATACAGCACTTTAGGGACCATGTAGGCTCGTGGAAGCGTAGCAGCATTTTCGATGAATCACCAGAATGGCAGTAAGTATTTTTGGAAAAGCTTATATTTGACGGATATTCATTGGTTCAAAACCCGTGGAGGTGAAACCGTGTCGGACTTTGGAATACTGTCTCTGCTACCGCCCCTGGTGGCTATTATACTGGCGATATGGACGAAGAGGGTCGTTCTGGCTCTCTTCGCAGGCGTCTGGATTGGGGGCCTGATGGTCTCGGGCTGGAACCCGGTAACGGGAACCACCCAAAGCTTGGAATGGGTCGTGGGTAGCGTAACCAGCGACTGGAACGCCAGGATACTCATCTTCGACTTCCTCATAGGCGCGGGCGTTGGGTTGATTTACAAGTCAGGTGGGGTGCATGCCCTTGCCAAAGCCCTCGCAAAGAGGGTTAAAACGAGCAGGGGCGCCTCTGTCCTCGGCTGGCTGATGGGCGTTCTCGTCTTCTTCGACGACTACACCAACACCATCATCGTCGGAAACACCATGAGGCCCATCACCGACAGGACGCGCGTTTCGAGGGAGATGCTGGCCTACATAGACGACTCAACCGCCGCGCCGGTCGCTGGCCTGGCGCTTATCTCGACCTGGATCGGTTATGAGCTGGCTATGATCGGAAAGGGCTTCGATGGGTTTGGAGTGTCGTACAATTCCTACGATGCATGGCTTTCCAGCGTTCCCTTCAGGTTCTACTCGATACTCGCGATAATACTCGTTTTCATCGTGGCCTACACCCACAGGCACTACGGTCCGATGCTCAAGGCCGAGATGCGCGCCAGGAAGGAAGGCAAGGTTCTCCGCGACGGGGCAAAGCCGCTCATGACCACCGAGGTGGACCTTGGAATGCCGAAGGAAACCGGTAGCCTCTGGGACTTCGTCATACCGATCCTTGTCCTCGTTGCGGTATCGATGCTCGGCCTCTGGTACACCGGTGCCGCGAACCTCGAAGCCTACAGTCAGGATCTTGGCTGGTGGACGGAGCTTGAGAACCCATTCGGCGTGAATTTCCTCAACTACGGCTTTGTGGAGTCGTTCCGTGAGGCCGACGCTGCAACGGCACTCCTCTGGGGAAGCTTCACGATGGTCCTCGTCGCCAGCATAATGCTCCTCGGCAGGAAGAAGATGACCATCGAAGAATGGGAGGACACGGTAATCAGGGGAATGAAGCAGATGCTCTTCGCCAACACAATTCTTGTCCTCGCCTGGAGCCTTGGCACGGCGGCTGAGGCCGTTGGGACGGGCACGTACATAATAGACCTTGCCACAGGTTCTGGCGCCGACCTCGGCCCATGGATGCCCCTCATAATGTTCCTCGCGGCTATGTTCGTTGCCTTCACCACAGGAACCAGCTGGGGAACCTTCGCCATAATGGTCCCGCTCGGTGTCCAGCTCAGCCTCGCCTTCACCAACGGTCAGGTCAACGAGATAGTCTTCGCAACCATCGGAGCGACCTTCACCGGCTCGATCTTCGGCGACCACTGCTCCCCGATAAGCGACACAACCATCATGAGTTCGATGTTCTCCGGCTCGGACCACATAGACCACGTAACCACGCAGATACCCTATGCCCTCACCGTCGCATCGATAGGCGCTGTCCTCTACGTGCTCTTCGGCCTCGGCGTTAGGAGCTGGATAATCCTCCTGCCCCTTGGCTTCGTCCTCCTCGTGGCGGCTTGGTACGTCCTCAGCGAGTGGTACGGGAAGAAGTACGGCATACCGCACGGAAAGGTGCCGGTCTACGTGGTTGAGGAGTGAACCCTTTCGTTCTCCCATTTTTTCCGCTCTTCTGAAGGTTTAAAAGCCCTCCGTTGAACTCCAGCGGGAGGTGGTGTCATGCTCATCAGGGCCTTCGTTCCGGCTCACATAACGGCATTCTTCGTTCCCCTCTTTCACGATGACCCGCTTAAGGCCGGCTCGCTCGGCGCTGGAATAAACCTCGACAAGGGAACCAACGTCTTCGTTAGCGTGGAAACCGGAACGCTCGAGAAGCACATACACATCGCCTTCAACGGCGAACCCGTGAAGGGGGAGGAGGCGATTATCAGCTACTCCGTCGCCGAAAGGCTCGTTCCCAACGACTTCCTCGGCGAGGTCGAAATCTGGCAGTACTTCGACTTCCCGAACGGCTACGGCTTCGGAAACAGCGCCGGCGGGGCCCTGGGAACGGCCTTAGCTTTGAGCTACGTCTTCGGCGGGACGTGGCTTAAGGCCTCTCAACTTGCCCACGAGGTCGAGGTGAAGCACAGGGGCGGTCTAGGCGACGTGATAGCCCAGCTTGCCGGCGGAATTGAGGTTCGCGTCAAGGCCGGTGGCCCCGGAATCGGCGTGGTGGACAACCTGTTCTTTGAGGACTACAGGGTTCTCGTGGTTCCCTTGGGCAGGCTCTCAACGAAGGAAATCCTCGATGGGGACGTCGTTAAGGAGATAGAGGTTGAAGGAAGGAAAGCGCTGGATTCCCTCCTCAGAGACCCAAGGCCGGAGAGAATGATGGTTCTCGCGAGGGGTTTTGCCGAGAGAACGGGCCTCCTGGAAGGAGAGCTCTTAGAGGTCGCGAGGGAGCTTGACAGGCATCTTTCGAACCCCAGCTCGATGATAATGCTCGGCAGGGGTCTCTTTGCACTCGTCCGGGAGAAGGAGCTTGAGAACGCTAAAGTCCTCCTCTCTGATCTCGGCCTGCCCTATGACGTGGCCGGAATACACGAGGGAAAGCCGAGGGTGGGCAGGTGGGTGGGCTAACCTTTTATCTCTCCCACCGTATTTACTTCGGTGGTGAGAGTGAACGACATGAGGTATTCCGAACTGGCCGACCTTTACAAACGCCTGGAAAAAACTACCCTCAAGACGCTAAAGACAAAATTTGTCGCAGACTTCCTCAAGAAGACCCCCGATGACCTGCTCGAGATAGTGCCTTACCTCATCCTTGGCAAGGTCTTTCCAGACTGGGACGAGAGGGAGCTTGGTGTGGGCGAGAAGCTCCTCATAAAGGCCGTCTCCATGGCCACCGGCGTTTCCGAGAGGGAAATCGAAAATTCAGTTAAGGACACCGGTGATCTCGGCGAGAGCGTTGCCCTGGCCCTGAAAAAGAAAAAGCAGAGGAGCTTCTTCTCCCAGCCGCTGACGATAAAGCGCGTTTACGACACCTTCGTCAAAATAGCCGAGGCCCAGGGGGAGGGGAGCCAGGACAGGAAGATGAAGTATCTGGCCAACCTCTTTATGGACGCCAAGCCCGAGGAAGGTAAGTATCTGGCCAGAACCGTCCTGGGAACAATGAGAACAGGCGTCGCGGAGGGCATACTGCGCGATGCAATAGCCGAGGCCTTCAAGGTGAAGCCCGAGCTTGTTGAGCGGGCCTATATGCTGACGAGCGATTTTGGCCACGTGGCCAAGATAGCGAAGCTCGAGGGCAACGAGGGCCTATCCAGGGTCAGAATCCAGGTGGGCAAGCCCATAAGGCCGATGCTGGCTCAGAACGCGGCGAGCGTGAAGGAAGCCCTGGCGGAAATGGGTGGGAAGGCGGCGTTCGAGATTAAGTACGATGGCGCTCGCGTTCAGGTTCACAAGGATGGCGATAGGGTCGTGATATACTCCCGTCGGCTGGAGAACGTCACCCGCTCGATTCCAGAGATAGTCCGGGCGGTGAGGGAGAGCTTAAAGGCCGAAAAGGCGATAGTGGAGGGCGAGCTCGTTGCCGTCGGAGAGGGTGGGAAGCCGAGGCCCTTCCAGTACGTGCTTAGGAGGTTCAGGCGGAAGTACAACATCGAGGAGATGATAGAGAAAATCCCCCTTGAGCTGAACCTCTTCGACGTCCTCTACGTCGATGGTGAGGGGCTGATAGACACCCCCTTCTCGGAGCGCAGGGAAAAGCTGGAGGAGATAATTTCTCCGGGGGAGCGGATAAGGCTGGCGGAGCAGCTGGTCACTAAGAGCGCCGAAGAGGCAGAGGCGTTCTACAAGAAAGCCCTGGAACTCGGCCACGAGGGGCTGATGGCCAAAAGGCTGGATTCGGTTTACGAGCCCGGAAACAGGGGCAAGAAGTGGCTCAAAATAAAGCCCACGATGGAGGATCTCGATCTGGTCATCATCGGCGCCGAGTGGGGTGAGGGGAGGCGTGCCCACCTGCTCGGCTCCTTCCTCGTGGCTGCTTTTGACCCGCACAGTGGTGAGTTCGTCCCTGTTGGAAAGGTAGGAAGCGGATTCACGGACGAGGATCTGGCGGAGTTCACGAAGATGCTCAAACCGCTCATAGTTCGCGAGGAGGGCAAGTACGTTGAGATAGAGCCGAAGGTCGTTATCCAGGTTACCTACCAGGAGATACAAAGGAGCCCGAAGTACGAGAGCGGCTTTGCCCTTCGCTTCCCGCGCTACGTGGCCTTAAGAGAAGACAAGAGTCCGGAGGAAGCGGACACCATTGAGAGGATCGCCCAGCTCTACGAGTTCCAGGAGAGGTTCAAGGCGAAGAGGTGACCTCGGCCGTTCCTTCCTCCTTTGTTCCTTCTTCCTCTTCGGGAATCAGCCTTCCGGCCAGTTCAGCGGCTTTTTTGGCCATCACTGGAGTTGCCAAGATGAAGAGTGTTGATATTCCGGCGAGAAAAGCGGCCACGTTTCCTGAATAACCCCCGACCACCGCCAGGGAGGGGAGGTCGTAGAGGGCATGGGCCGTAATCGAGAAGGCCAGTCCTGAGAAGCGCTCCCTTCCACTCCCTCCCAGCAGGAAGCCAACGGAAATGGCCGCCCAGACCGTGTGGAGTCCCATCAGCACTATCCTCACGGCCACGAGGTAGGGTTCCTGGTTCAGGGCGAAGATTCCGGCCGTGTACATTATCCCCTCTGTAATTCCGAGGAACAGGCCAGTCCCTATCACGAGCTTCCACCGCTGCCAGTCTGGGAAGCGCTCGAAGAACTTGAGGGGGAGCAGCTTTACTGACTCCTCCACAACACCGGCGACGAAAGCCAGAACCAGCCAGGCTTGGAGCGCCAGGAAGGGAAACTCGAGGAACGAGGCTATGACCAGTCCCAAAATGCTCATCGCGAAGGCCTGGGCCTTCCAGCCGCTCTTGGGAAAGGAGCGCCACCTCTGGAGGGTGTACCTGACGGCGAGAAGAACTGAGATGCCCCCGACGACCGTTATGATCCCGAAGTAGTACTCGATGACCTTCTCAGGCGTCATGGTAGTTCATTCACCATCAGGTCTTATTAACCTTGGCCTCAACTTTTTTAAGCTTCCTGTTCATTTTTCAGTCAATAGGCGGAGAAATTTACACGAGGGTGTTCAAGATGGGGGAGCTCAAGGAGAGGCTCATCGAGATGTTCTTCTCCGAGGAGGCTGTACTCTTCGGGCACTTCGTACTAACGTCCGGGAAGGAGAGCGACTACTACATCAACGTCAAGAAGCTCTCCACCAATCCGGAGGCGCTCAAGCTCATAGCACGGCTGATGAGGGAAACGGCTGAGGGGCGGGGCATAGACTTCGACCGCGTTGCCGGTCCGGAGCTTGGGGCCGTCCCCATAGCGACCGCGCTGGCCTTGGAGACTGGAAAGCCCCTGGTCATAGTCAGGAAGAAGCCCAAGGGTCACGGCACTGGGAGCCAGATTGAGGGAGAGGTTAAGCCGGGGGAGAGAATCCTCCTCATCGAGGACGTGACGACGACGGGCGGAAGCGTCCTCCGCGCGGCCGAGGTTCTGGAGAAAGCAGGAGCCAAAATAGCAGCCATAAGCGTGGTCGTGGATCGGGAGGAGGGCGCGGAGGAGAGGATAGGTGAGGAGTACACTTTCCTCCCGCTCGTCAGGGTCTCAGAGCTTTTTGAGAGAAGAGACGTTCGTTCCACGGAGCAGTGATGCCAGGGCATCGTAGAGCCTCGAGAAAAGTCCCTTCTTCCTTTTCTCCCCGAACACCCATTCGTCGAGTATCTCCCCGCTCTCACCTATAGCCTTCGAGGCCTTGGCGTGGGGGGCGTGGTCGATGACAGGCCTGCCGTAGTTGGTCGCCTCCGGAACTCTGTGATCGAAGGGTATCACCCCGACCACCGGGACATCAACGCTGTACTCCAGGAAATCGATTATGTCATCGACGTTGCTCGAGGATTCCCTGACCTTGTTGAGTATGACGCCGACCTTGAGGCCGTAGGCGTCGCCGAGGGACTTGAGCTTTATGACCTCGTTCTCTATCATTCTGTGGACTGAGTAGATGGGACAGCGCTCTATCTCCACTATGATTAACTGATACTGGGCAAGCCGAAAGGTGGATATCGTGTCGAAGGGAATTCCAACCGGGGAGTCTATTATCGTGATGTTGTACCTGGACTGTATCTCCCTCACTATATCCCTCAGCCTTTTCTGGTCGAGGTCTATGACGTCATAGAGCTTTGAACTTCCCGGCAGTATGTCCGTTCCCGTCCTCGGATCGTGATACACGGCGTCGATAACCCTCATCTCAGGATTCTTCAAGAGGGTGTGAATGTTGTACTGGGGGGCATATATTCCGAAGTGAAAGGCGAGCTTTGGAAGGTACAGGTCGCCATCGACGACAAGCGAGCGGTAGCCCTTCTTCGAGAAGTATGCTCCAAGGTTGGAGGTCATCGTCGTCTTTCCCGCCCCTCCCCTGCCGGTAATGACCACTGATACCATAAACTAGGCCCCCTTTGAATTGTTCGGTTTCAAGAAAATGATTGAAGAACAGGTCAGAGGTAATCCTCGATGGTCTTTGCCCTGACCATTATTGCGGCCTTGTCCTGGCCGTAGAAGACCTCAACGAGACCGTCGGATTCGAGCTCTTTAACCGCCCGAAAAACTGCGGGCGCAGGTGTCTCCAGTTCGGCGCTCAGGGTCTGGAGGGCAACAGCCCTCTTCTTGGTGGCGAGGATTTTATACACCACATCTTTGCGTCGGCCGAACATCAGACGGCACCGTTAGTAATTACGTCCCCGAACTAAATAAACCTTCCGCGGCCAGAATTGGCCATCTTTCAAGGGCAGGTTTATAAGGCGTGCAGGTTATGGTGGAGCATGCGCGGGGTTGTGGAGAGACTGGACTTGGAGGGCCTTGGGGTAGTGAGGGACGGGAGGAGGGAGGTGCACGTTCCATTCACCGCACCCGGGGACGTCGTTGAGGTCAAAAAATGGCGGAGGAAGAAGCGCACCTTGATTGCCACAGATTTTGAGGTGGTTGAACCCTCCCCAGAGCGGACGGAGCCCGTCTGTCCCTATTTCGGCGTCTGCGGCGGCTGTCTCCTTCAGCACATTCCCTACGAAAGGCAGGTGGAGTTCAAGGAGGAGAAACTCTCGACACTCCTTGGCATGGACATCAAGGTCATACCCTCCCCGGTGATTTACGGTCATAGAAACAGGATTGATGTTGTCATTTCGACAAGGGGCATAGGCTTCAGGCGCCGCGGAACCTGGTGGGACGCGGTCGATATCGAGCACTGCCCCGTTTTCGGCGAGGTGAGCGGGAGGATTCTCCGCTCCCTGAGGGAGTTCATAGAAGACTCCAAGCCGAGCCTCTACGAGATACGGCGGAACGAGGGCTTCCTGCGCTACATCGTCATAAGGGAGGGCAAGTTCACGGGCGAGCTGATGGTGAACCTGGTGACGTCGGAGGGTTCCCTGCCGGAGCGCTTTCCAGAGTACTTTGACTACGCGGACTCGATATACTGGAGCGTGAACAGAACCCAGAGCGACGTCTCTTACGGCGAGATAGAGCGCTTTTGGAAGGCCGAGTTTATAAGGGAGAGACTGGACGACGTCACCTACCTGATTCACCCGAACAGCTTCTTCCAGACCAACAGCTATCAGGCCGTGACATTGGTTAGAAAGGTGGCGGAGCTGGTGGACGGGGATAGCGTTCTCGACCTCTACTCGGGCGTTGGGACGTTCGGCGTTTACCTTGCGAAGAGGGGCTTTAAGGTTGAGGGGATTGAGGTGAACCCCTTCGCGGTGGAGATGGCCAACAAAAACGCGGAGCTGAACGGCGTTGAGGCTAGCTTTATGGTCGGGGAGGACAGGGACGTGGAAAGCCTGGCCAGATACGACACCGTAATAGTCGATCCGCCGCGGGCGGGCCTTCACCCCAAGCTGATTCGGAAAATCTTAAAAGACAAACCTCCAAGCATCGTTTACGTCTCCTGCAACCCCAGAACCCTCGCCCAGAACCTTGAGGTGCTGGGGGAGAAGTACGCGGTCGAGAGCGCCATTGGCATTGACATGTTCCCCCACACGCCCCACGTGGAGACGGTTGTCAAACTTAAACTCAAGGTTTAACTTTAGAACCGATAAGTTCAAAAGCTTAATATACTTGGTCTGCATAATGTTAGTTAGAGGTGATGAAAGATGCTTGACGAAAGGGACAGGATCATAATCGAGATGCTCACCAAGGACGCACGCACCCCGTTCACGGAGATAGCGAAGGTCCTTGGCATAAGCGAGACGGCCGTTAGGAAGCGCGTGAAGGCACTCGAAGAGGCTGGCGTTATAAAGCAGTACACCGTCGTGGTGGACCCCTCAAAGCTCGGCTACAACCTCGTCAGCCTGACCGGTGTTGATACCCTCCCCGAGAAGATCTTCGATGTGGCCGAGAAGCTCAAGGAGTTCGACTTCGTGAGGGATGTTTACCTCACCAGCGGCGACCACATGATAATGGCCGAGGTCTGGGCCAAGGACGGGGAGGACCTCTCGGACATAATCTCCAACAAGATAGGCCGCCTCGATGGCGTCACCAAGGTCTGCCCCGCGATAATACTCGAGAAGCTCAAGTGAGACACGCCAACCGGCGTGCACTTTTCTGATTTTTAGCCGACTGACGGTAAGGGGCGATGGCGTTATTTGGCCAGTTCTCGCATTTTAGGCTGAGAGATTGGGACTTTAGATGCCCCCTCGGAAAATAACCCACTCTCCGCCAGCGCTGAAGCTTTTTCCAAAAGCTTCACCAAGGAAACTTTGCCTGTGCAAAGTTTCATCAAAGTTTGTGATTGAAGCTTTAAGAAAGCTTCACCAAAAGTTTGTAGCTCCTCTCTGACAGGTCAAGTACAAGGATTTCTTTACTCATTAGGCTCACTTTCTCAAAGGAGAACACACTCAAACAACTCCCAACAAGGGGTTATTCTCCTCTTGACGCCCTTCGGGCGTCGATTTAAAAGTTAAACCCGCACTCAAGGAGCAATTTGGAAAGTTCTCACAAGCAAATAGCCAATTATTAAAAAAATCACACCAAAATTTAGGTTTTCAAAAGGAGCTACGAGCCTTGGTCAAACTTCGCGAAGGCGAAGTTTGAATGGTGGGGGCGCGGGGATTTGAACCCCGGTCCGCGGGTTTCTCCGGGTCAGAGCTCCAAAGGCTCATCCCCAATCAGCAAACCCGCAAGTCCTCATACCTCTGGAGCCCGCGATGATGGACCAGGCTACACCACGCCCCCGTCCGGCTTAAGCTTAGCGGGAGGAGGTTTATAAACTTTGCTCCCGGAAGTTTTATTAACTTTGGCTTACAAAAATATTTCGAGGTGGTAAAGATGGAGGAGCCCATAGTCATAGGAAAGGACAAGTTCAGGATAAGCGAGGACGAGACCGCCAGGAGGGAACTCCGGGTCATGAAGGTTCACGACGACGTCATACAGATTCAGGAGGAGGTCCACGGTATAATAGCTCTCGTCGGAGCAAGTTCGAGCGTGAACATCAAGAAGGATGAGCTCAGGAACCTCATCAAGGTCGTTAAGGAGCAGTTCGGCTGGACAGACATCTGCGAGTGATATCCTTTCGTTCTTTCCATGCCCTAGGGCTGCTGAATTTTGACTTCTTCTTGTGTATCATCGACGGTGATATTAACGTTTTATAAGCATAAAAGTGGTTAAAGCTACCGGTGGTTGCCATGGCCGTTGGAGAGAAGATAACCCTAAGCGTCATCAAGGCCGACATCGGCGGCTGGCCCGGACACTCCAGGGTGCACCCTCAGCTCGTCGAGACGGCCGAGGAAGTCCTCTCAAAGGCTGTCGAGGAGGGAACGATAATCGACTTCTACGTCGCCACCTGCGGCGATGACCTCCAGCTAATAATGACCCACAGGAAGGGTGTAGACAGCCCTGATGTCCACGGTCTTGCCTGGAAGGCCTTCGAGGAGGCCACAAAGGTTGCCAAGGAGCTCGGCCTCTACGGTGCCGGCCAGGATCTTCTCAAGGACGCCTTCAGTGGTAACGTCCGCGGAATGGGGCCAGGAGTTGCTGAGATGGAGATAACGCTGAGAAAGAGCGAGCCGGTGGTTACATTCCACATGGACAAGACCGAACCCGGTGCCTTCAACCTCCCGATATTCAGAATGTTCGCGGATCCTTTCAACACCGCCGGCCTAGTCATCGACCCGAACATGCACATGGGCTTCCGCTTCGAGGTCTGGGACATAAAGGAGCACAAGCGCGTTATCCTCAGCACTCCGGAGGAGCTCTACGACCTCCTCGCCCTCATCGGCGCCAAGAGCAGGTACGTCATCAAGCGCGTCTTCCCGAAGGAGGGCCACAAGATAGCCAAGGACGAGCCGGTCGCTGTTGTGAGCACCGAGAAGCTCTTTGAAATAGCCGGTGAGTACATAGGGAAGGACGATCCGGTCGCCATCGTCCGCGCCCAGAGTGGACTTCCAGCTCTCGGCGAGGTTCTCGAGCCATTCGCCTTCCCGCACCTCGTCAGCGGGTGGATGAGGGGTTCCCACAACGGACCGATAATGCCCGTCCCGATGCACCAGGCCAACCCGACGAGGTTCGACGGCCCGCCGCGCGTCGTTGCCCTCGGTTGGCAGATAAGCCCAGAAGGAAAGCTCGTCGGTCCGGTTGATCTGTTCGACGACCCGGCCTTTGACTACGCAAGGCAGAAGGCCCTTGAGATTGCTGAATACATACGCAGACACGGGCCCTTCGAGCCCCACAGGCTCCCGATGGAGGACATGGAGTACACCACCCTTCCGGGCGTCCTGGAGAGACTCGAAGAGCGCTTTGAGGACATAGAGTGAGTCCTCCTTTTTCTCCTTTGGTTCCCTCAACGTTCCTTGGCCGTCCCGATTGCTAAGATTTTTAAAACCTCGCGTCCAACTTTTTTGATAGATCCATCGGAAGCCTTAAATATTCTCCTCCCAAAAACTAACACTCGGAGTGATACAAAGGGGTGAGAGCATGAAGTTCACAGTTCTCAGGCTCAAGCTGGACGAGAGGAAAGTTGAGAGTGAGGAAGTGGATAGAGACGGGATCTACGGCGTCATAGACTACGGCATAGAGCTCCACGAGAGCCTTGAAACGCACTCCCTTGATCCTTATGATCCCAGAAACGTCACGGTAATGGGAATGGGGCCGTTCTCGGGCTCAACCCTGCCCGGAGCGCACAGGCTAATGTTCTTCTTCCGCTCGCCGCTCTACGGCACGCTCTTCCCCTCTGCAATGGGAGGTGCCGCTTACGCCTTCAAGAACGTCGGCGTTGATTTCGTGACTTTCGAGGGCAAGGCCGAGAAGCCCGTTGTGGTGCTCCTCTACAACGACGGTGAGAACGTTCACGTTGAACTCCACGAGATTGAACTCGAAAAGGTCATAGAGATATGGAGGGGCTACAGGGGCGAAGAGGGGGTTTATGCCCTCACTCAGTACCTCATCGACAGCTTTGGCGATAAGTTCGACTTCGAGTACAGGATAGCTGTCGTTGGACCGGCCTCGCTGAACACCAACTACGGTGCTATATTCTCCCAGGCCCTCAGGAAGGGAGAACGTCTGGTCGGCAGTGAAGACTGGGCCGCGAGAGGAGGCTCTGGAAGCGTTCTCCTCCGCGCTCACAACGTCGTTGGAATAATCTTCGGCGGGAAGCCGAGGAAGAGGCCCTTCCCGGGTGAAGACATCGGCAACTTCAGAACGGCCAAGGGCATAGTGGAAGGCGTCCACAAGAAGCCTTACAACGAGATTATAGCTGAAAAGACCACCAAGTACCGCTTTAACCCCAAGCTCAATACCGGTGGAACCTTCGGCGGCAACTACCCTGCCGAGGGCGACTTCGTACCCATACTCAACTGGCAGATGCCGTACATACCGAAGGAGGAGCGCATTAGGATACACGAGAACATAATGAAGCACTACTGGGAGCCCTTCAACGAAGAGGCGATAAAGCCCAAGAACTGGACGACCTGCGGCGAGCCGTGTCCCGTCGTCTGTAAGAAGTACAGGCGCGGACACCACGTCGAGTACGAGCCTTACGAGGCCAACGGGCCCCTCAGCGGGAGCATCTCCTTGAGGGCAAGCGACATAAGCGTCCACGCTGCTGATGCGATGGGCTTCGACGCGATTGAGTTCGGTGGAACAGCGGCGTGGGTTCTTGAACTCGTCCACCGTGGTCTGCTCAAGCCGGAGGAAGTGGGCATAAGCGGAAAGCCGGAGTTCACTAAGGAGGCTTTAATCGAGCGCCCGGTCGAGGCGAGCGAGGTCAACGCAAAGCTCGTGGCTGAATTAGCCCATCGCGTCGCCTTCGCCGAGAACGAGATTGCCAGAGTAATCGGCCTCGGGAAGAGGAAGGCGAGCGTAATCTTCGACGAGCGCTTCAAGGACAGGCTCAAGTACGGCGAGAGCTTCAAGGACTACGCGGTCTTCACCCCGCTCGGCGAGGACGGTGAGATGACCCCGACGATGTACTGGGCGATAGGCAACTACATCCCCTTGCCGATTCAAGGGAGATACTGGACCTTCTACCAGTTCGGCGTCTTCCTTGAGCCGGAGGAGCTGGCGAGCAAGATAATAGCGAGCGCCCTCTGGGAGTTCTGGTACGACAACGTCGGCTGGTGCCGCTTCCACAGGGGGTGGATGAAGCCCGTCCTTAAAGCACTCTTCATGGAGGCCTACGGTGAGAACGTGGACATGGAGGAGCACGCGAGGAAGCAGCTCAAGAGGCTCATTGAATACGCGAGGAAAGCGGGCTACAGGCCTGTCTTCTGGGACTCGATGCGCGTTATAGACCTCGTCGCTGCCGGAAGCGAGGAGTTCGGAAATGAAAGATGGGCCGAGAGGTTCAGGCTCGACAAGGTCGGCACGGCAAAGGAGTATCTCGAAAGGGTTCTTGATGCCTACAGCGAAGCGCTTGGCGTTGAGTGGAGGCTCTGAGTTATTTTCCTCTTTTTGAGAACAACCCTTATATTCTCCCCCTCTTCATGAATCTCAGGTGAGAAAAATGAGGGCAGTTGTCATAGGCTCCGGAATCGGCGGCCTTCTGACGGCCTCGTTCCTGGCCAAGAACGGTTACGATGTCACCGTCATCGAGAAGGCACCGTACATAGGCGGCCGCTTCACGAATCTGGAATACAAGGGCTTCGGCCTCTCCACCGGCGCTTTCCATATGCTGCCCCACGGGGAGGACGGGCCTTTGGCTCACCTTCTGAAGCTCCTTGGGGCTGAGGTCAAGATAGTTAACTCAGACCCCAAAGGCATGATCTTCTACGAAGGAAGAACCTTCTCCTACCGCGAGGGCTGGAAGTACCTCGGCTTCAGGGAGAAGGCGAGGGCGATGAAGCTCATGGCGGACGTGAGGAGGGGCAAGCTCCCCGTGGGGGAGGAGGCCGAGATGAGCGGCCGCGAGTGGATACGCGAGAGGGTTGGCGACAACGAGTTCGTGGACCTCTTCTTCCAGAGCTTCCTCGGCTGGGCCGACAGCGTGCTGGACGTTCCAGCCGGAGAGCTGGCGAGGGAGATAAAGGCCGCTTTGAGATGGGGCGGACCTGGGCTGATCAAGGGCGGCTGTAAGTCCATTCCAGAGGCACTCTCTATGATAATCCGCATGAACAGGGGAAGGATAATAACCGGTAAAAAGGCCGTTGAAATCGATGTCGAGAAAAAGAGGGTCATCACCGCTGACAACGACGAGCTCCCCTACGATGTCCTAATCTCCAACGTGGGAATAAAGGAGACCGTCGAGCTCATCGGAAGGGACAACTTCGAGCGTGAGTACCTCAAGCGCGTTGATTCGCTGAGGCCGAGCGAGGGTATAAAGTACAACGTGGCCCTTAAAGGGGAGCCAAGGGTCGGCAACACCGTCGTCTTCACCCTCGACACCGAGAGGATAAACGGCTACAACGAGCCCTCCAGCCTTTCCCCGGAGCTGGCAAGGGAAGGCTACACCCTGATAATGCTCCATCACGCTTTGCAGAGCAGAAACGTTAAGGCCGAGAGGAAGAAGGGGATAGAGGACATCTACCGCATATTCCCGAACCTGGATAACGAGGGCGAGATTCTGCTCGTTCAGACCTACCTTGACGGGAATCCAGTGAACAGGGTGGCGAGCGGGCAGACCGTCGAGGACTTCCCGATGAGTGATGTTTACATCGTCGGCGACGCTTACAAGCTCCCCGGAGGGATAGAGGTGGAGGGCATAGCCCTCGGCGTCATGAGAACGCTCGAGAGGCTTGGATTGGGGAACTTCTCGGACTGGTACCTCTGAGGGAATCCGCCCTTTTGGAGCCTTGCTATTCTTTACCTTTGCCAACTTATTTTCCGGCCTTTCGAACCTTTTTCCAGTGAACAGCCTTGGCTTCTAACGAACGTTTTTATCCCCTTGCGCGTAGCTATACCTCCAGGAGGTGATGCTCATGAAGAGGGTTGTAATAGCTTTGGGCGGCAACGCTATTCTCCAGCGAGGCCAGAAGGGAACCTACGAGGAACAGATGGCCAACGTCATGAAGACTGCCAGGCAGATAGTGGACATAATCCTGGACGGGGACTACGAGGTGGTCATAACCCACGGGAACGGCCCGCAGGTCGGTGCTTTGCTCCTCCACATGGACGCCGGCCAGGCCGTCCACGGCATTCCTGCCCAGCCTATGGACGTGGCCGGAGCGATGACGCAGGGCCAGATAGGCTACATGATCCAGCAGGCGCTCGTCAACGAGCTCCGCGCGAGGGGTATTGAAAAGCCAGTCGCTACGATAGTGACGCAGACCCTCGTTGACAAGGACGATCCCGCCTTCCAGAATCCGAGCAAGCCGGTTGGGCCCTTCTACGATGAGGAGACAGCCAAAAAGCTCGCGGAGGAGAAGGGCTGGGTTGTTGTGGAGGACTCCGGGAGGGGCTGGAGGAGGGTAGTGCCGAGCCCCGATCCGAAGGGCCACGTCGAGGCACCAGTGATAGTCGATCTCGTTGAGAAGGGCTTCATAGTCATAGCGAGCGGCGGCGGTGGCGTTCCCGTCGTGGAGGAGAACGGTCGGCTCCGGGGTGTGGAAGCGGTTATAGACAAGGACCTGGCTGGCGAGAAGCTGGCGGAGGAGGTCAACGCCGACATCTTCATGATTCTCACCGATGTGAATGGCGCGGCGGTAAACTTCGGCAAGCCCGACGAGCGCTGGCTCGGAAAGGTCACCGTCGAGGAGCTGAAGCGCTATTACGAGGAGGGCCACTTCAAGAAGGGTAGCATGGGGCCGAAGGTTTTGGCCGCCATAAGGTTCGTCGAGGGGGGTGGGGAAAGGGCGGTTATAGCCCACCTCGAGAAGGCCGTCGATGCCCTCAAGGGCAAGACAGGTACCCAGGTCGTGAAGGCCTGAACCAAAGGCTATAAATACCACCCCTCCCTTCTTTATCAGGTGATACCATGAGTGAGGCAACCAGCGGATTCTTCGGCTCTCTTCTGTGGTGGCTGTTCTTCATGTACATCTTGCTTTGGCCCCAGATGCAGTACAGGAGCCTGCAGATAGCGAGGGCCAAGCTGCTCAAGAGGCTCTCGGAAAAGAGGGGCTCAACCGTCATAACGATGATCCACAGGCAGGAAAGCATCGGCCTCTTTGGAATCCCCTTCTACAAGTTCATAAGCGTCGAGGACAGCGAGGAGGTGCTGAGAGCTATTCGCTCGGCCCCCAAGGACAAGCCGATAGACCTCATAATACACACTCCCGGGGGTTTGGTTCTAGCAGCAACGCAGATAGCCAAGGCCCTCCACGACCACCCGGCGGAGACTCGTGTGATAGTTCCTCACTACGCCATGAGTGGCGGGACTTTGATAGCGCTCGCCGCGGACAAGATAATAATGGATCCTCATGCGGTTCTCGGCCCCGTTGACCCCCAGCTCGGCCAGTACCCCGGGCCGAGCATCGTCAGGGCCGTCGAGAAGAAAGGCGCCGACAAGGTTGACGACCAGACCCTTATCCTGGCCGACGTTGCGGAGAAGGCCATAAAGCAGGTTCGTGACTTCGTCTACAGCATTCTCAAGGACAGGTATGGAGAGGAGAAGGCCAAAGAGCTGGCACAGATACTCACTGAGGGCAGGTGGACGCACGACTACCCGATAACCTACGAGCAGGCCAGGGAGCTCGGCCTTCACGTCAGCACGGACGTTCCCGAGGAGGTCTATGCCCTCATGGAGCTGTACAAGCAGCCCATGAAGCAGAGGGGCACGGTCGAGTTCATGCCCTACACCCAGCGCGGCGAGAGTTCCAAATGAAGCTTCCCTCAGCTTTCTCAACTTTTTTGCTAGGTTGAGGCTTCCCGGGCCAAAAAGTTTTTATTTGCTCATTCCTTTTTGAGTCCAGAAATGTTTGAGCAGGTCAAGCTGTTCTAAAAAGGGAGAGGGGTAAGAGCAATGCAGACGAAAGTGGATCCAGAGGAGATTAAGAGGATCAAGAGGGAGATAGAGGCCCTTGAGAAAGAGAGAAACGAGATAAGGG
This sequence comes from Thermococcus sp. MV11, assembly GCF_012027285.1. Classification (NCBI taxonomy): domain Archaea; kingdom Methanobacteriati; phylum Methanobacteriota; class Thermococci; order Thermococcales; family Thermococcaceae; genus Thermococcus; species Thermococcus sp. MV11. The sequence continues at coordinate 96,522 of NZ_SNUD01000003.1, read as the reverse complement.
CCAAACTTGATGAACTTGAAAAGGAGCTTCAAATCTGGATTCAGAGAAGGGACGAGAAGAACAACGAGGTTAAGGGGCTCCGCCAGAGGGGAAGGGAGTACAAGGCCAAGCGCGACGAGATCAACCAGCAGATACAGGAGCTAAAGAAAAACCGCGAGGAGATAAACGCGAAGCTCGACCTCCTCTACCAGGAGATACTCGAGTACAGAACCAAGAGGGACGAGTACAACCAGCTCCGCAGACTTAAGATGCCGCCGGAGAAGATACAGGAGAGGATAGAGAAACTCGAGTGGGAACTCCAGACCAATCCGAACATAACGCCCGACCGGGAGAAGCAGATAGTTGACCAGATCCAGGTTCTCGCGACGGAGCTCGAGATAATCCAGCAGGCCGAGCGCTTCCACAGAAAGCTCGTCGAGGCGAGGAAGAAGGTTGACCAGCTCAAGAAGGCCAGGCGGAACATCAGCCTCGAGATACAGAAGCTTGCCAACCAGAGCCAGCAGTTCCACGAGCAGATGATAGAGGCCTTCAACAAGGCTGACGAGGTCAAAAAGGAGGCCGACGAGTACCACGCCAAGGTCGTCGAGCTACGCGACAAGATAAGGGAGGTCAGGAGGGAGCTCCGCGCTATCGAAAGGAAGATAAGGGAATACGACGAGAAGCACAAGGAGCTCATAGCCTACAGGCTTGTCGCGAGGATGCGCGCCAAGAAGGACGCCAGCTTTGAGAAGGCAGTCGAGGCCCTGGAGAAGTTCAAGCGCGGTGAGAAGCTCACCCTCGACGAGCTGCTGCTCCTCCAGAGGTACAACCTCGTCTGAGGCCTGGCTATGGAGGTAATCAGGCACGAGGGGCCCGGAAGGCTGGGTCTGGTTAGGCTGGGAGAGCACTCCTTCAGAACCCCAGCCTTGGCTGGGGTAGACTTCACCCTCTCCCCCTTCAACTCCTTCTTCCACCCCAAGGAACCGGGCGACTACGACTTCAACTTAGCCCCGGCCATTCCGCTCGGCTTCTACACCCCCGCAGAGGTCATTGAAAAAGCCATTGGAAGGCTCTGGAGCGTAAACTACGAGGGCTTCAACGCCTTCTACCTGCCAGCACTCAGGAGGACGGAGTACCTTCCCGAGTTCTTCAAGATAATCGAACGCTATGGCTTTGAGGCCGTCTATCTTGGCAACACCAAGATACTCGTCAAGGAGTATCGTTACTTCGTGAGAATCCTTAGGGAACTCCGCGAGAGGTTCCCCAACGTTATGATAATCGCCGATTTAGAGCCATTTTTCTACCCCTTGGCAGTTTACCTCGGCGTCGATGCCTTCGAGACGCGCTCGCTCAAGCTCTACGACTTCGAGGGTAAGGGCTTCACCCAGTTTAGCCCGTTCCTCTGGGACAGGGAACCAAACTCCCTCGACTTCGCTAGGGAAACCATATTGCTCGTCAGGAGGGCCATTGAAGAGGGCAAGCTCCGCTACCTCGTCGAGAACTTCTTCAACACCCAGTACCACGCGGGGATTCTGAGGATAGCCGACCTGGAGCACGGGGATTACCTTGAGAAGTACACCCCAATCCAGAGGGAGACGGTCTACTTCATGAGCGACGCCTCGATAAGGAGGCCCGAGGTAAAGCGCTGGCACGAGCGCGTTGTCGAGCGCTTCGTCCCACCGAAGAACACCGAGCTTGTGCTCCTCTTTCCCTGCTCGGCCAAAAAGCCCTATTCATTCTCGCGCTCACACACCCTCTACCACAAAGCTGTGAAGGAGGCCCTCGGCTCTGGAATAAGCAGGATTCACGAGCTTATCCTCACCTCGCCCTTTGGCGTTGTCCCGAGGGAGTGGGAGTGGTTAGCTAAGTACGACATAGTCGTCACCGGCCACTGGAACGAGGAGGAGATTAAGCCAGCGGCCGAGCTCCTCGCGAAGACACTGGAGAAGTACCCGAGGGACGTTCCGATAATAGCTCACCTCGACGAAGCCTACGTCGAGATAGCCAAGCTCGCCGGTGAGCTGAGCGGGAGGGAGATAACCTTCACCCGCGTTGAGAACGGCACGACGAGCAGGGAGAGCCTTAAAGCCCTCACCGAGACGCTGAGGGAGTTCGAGCTTGAGGGAACCAAGGAGGACAGGACCTACCGCTACTTTGAAAACATAAGGAAGGTCTTCGACTTCTACTTCGGTGCTGGAGCCGGGGAAGCCGTTCTCCCGGAGAACGGGCAGGTGAAGGGCTCCAAGATGCTCCGTCTCTTCGTTGACGGCCAGCAGACCGGCACTTTCAGGGACGGCGTGATAAGCGTCACCCCCTTCGGAATGCAGAGGATCTACGATTCGCTCAAGGCATACTGGGTGAATGTGGACTTCGAGCTCCGCGGCGACGTCTTCGCGGTGGGAGTTGATGAGGCGGACCCGGCAATAAGACCGGACGACATCGTCGGCGTCGTCAGGGACGGAAAAGTTGTCGGCGTCGGAAAGGCTGTCCTGAGCGGAGAGGAGATGGTTAGGGCGAAGAAGGGCGTGGCTGTAAAGGTCAGGAAGAGGGCCTGACCATGAGGAGAACTCTGTACCTTTCTCTCCTTCTCGTGGTTCTCCTTTCCCTTCTTCCCGGTGCATGTGCCGACTACCTTGGGGCTGAGAGCTTTGACTTTCACGTCTTGGCTGTGTACGGTGACTCCGCCGTCCTCTCGCTCGTCTACGTCCCCTACTCAACCTCAATGAGTGACATGCTTGTGCCCACGGGCTACTTTTACTACAACTTCTACGTGAACTCGACAGGGGCGTATTTCATCGGTGGATCCTGGGACACGCCGGTCGTTTACTGGTACCGGGGATTATACTATGTGTTTGTCCCGGACGAAGGGAGGGTAGATGTCTATAGAATGGGTGAGGACTGCTTCGAGAGGGTCACATCGGTGAAGACGGGCCTGGAAGGTTCGCCCAACTTCGCCGTGGCCGTGCCATACCTGGTGGTCCAGGTCTCGGAGAACGAGCTCCTTGCCATCAACGTCGCCAGAAACGCCACCGCCGGAATCCTCGATCTGAGGGAAACCGAGAGCGGTACCTACTTCAAGGGGGTAACGGTAGTCAAAGGGCCATGGGGTGTTGAACTGGAGGGGGACGAACCCGAGAAGCCGCCGAAACCGTTGAATGTTAAGGTGGACAACGGAAGGCTTAAAATCCCGGAGAAGGGTGTGGAGCTATCCCTCCAGGCTGTTGCCGAGCATCTGTGGGACGACAGGGAAGCGGGTCATCTCAGGGCGTACGAACTTGAGAACGCGCTCCTCCTTGTTCCACCGGACGTTACGCACTACTTCGCGCCGGATACCAACTCCACGGGTGAACTGCTGGTCTTTGGAAACGAGAGCGTCCCTGTTCGGGGGATTTCGGAAGTTTCTCTCCTATACTACGATGGAAGCCTAAAGGTATTCCCACTCGGGGAGGCGTGGGGGAGCAGGTTTGCTGTGGGGGCCGATAACGTGACGTTCAGCCGGTGCGAGGTGCCGAGGACCTACGCCCTCGAGTTCTGGGCGGCGGTCGTTCTGCTTGCTCTGATAGGCTTCACCTGGTTCTTCATGGTCCGGCGGTGAGAAAACGCTAAAAAGCCGCGCTTCCCTTCTTTGACCATGCCGAGGCACTTCAAGCGGGGTGTCAAGAGGGAGCACCACTTTCTCAAGGGACTTGAGAAACCCCTTGAGAGGATAGCCGCGATACCCGGGGTCAAAAAGGTTATCCCCGGGAGGATTTACGCGAGCGACTCCAGGGGCTTCGAGATTAAGGTGACGCGGAAAACGCAGACCGGGCTGAAGCTCGTCGCCAAGAGCAATGGAAGCGTTCAGGAGGTTTTTCTTGTCGTGGACAGGGCGGAGAGGGATAGAGTCAGGAGTGAGATAGAGCGCCTCTCCGACGAGTGGACGAAATAGTTTTAAACCTCGGCCTGTAACTATCGTTGATAGTTATGGGGAGAACTAAAACTAGGTTATGTCATTACGATGTTACTGCGGTCTTCATTGCACTTGCCTATTCGGCCCTTTTGATGCATTTCAGCCTCGTTAAGTTCGAGTGCTTTCGCTACACCAGCCTTGACCTTGGGATCTTCACCCAGTCACTGGCCGGCTTCCTCCACGGCAGGCCCCTGTTCAACACCGTTGAATGGCAGCTCTACGGTACGCCAAATCATCTCGCCGTTCACTTCCAACCGTTTCTCTATCTCCTGGTCCCGATATTCGCGGTATTTCCGTCCCCAAAAACACTGCTCGTCCTCCAGACTGCTGCCCTGGGTTTCTCCGTGTTTCTGGCATACGTCCTCGCTAGGAAGCTCCTGTCCCCTCTGGAAGCGCTGGCGGCGACGGTTCTCTACGCCTTCAACTCCTCCCTCGTTGGCATAAACCTCTTCGAGTTCCACCCCGTCTCCTTCGCCGTCCCCCTCTTTATCCTCTCGGCGATTTTTCTGGTCGATCGCAGGGAACGGGCATTCTTCCTCGTTTCCGGGCTCATACTGACCATCAAGGAGGACGCCTTTCTCGGTGTTCTCTCCCTCTCCCTATGGTGGGCCTTCGGAGATGAAATCTCCCTCAAAAGCGCAAGGAAAAACCGTCCTCTGCTTCTTCTGGCGGCCCTCCCCCTGCTGTACGGTGCGGTGGTCATAAAGCTGGTGATCCCGGCCCTTGGGGGCGGCTACCTGTACGGGAGCCTCTACACCGAACCCCGGCTGGATAGGCAGAAGCTCCTCTACTTCCTCTTTTTCAACCTGAGCCTGGGCCTCCTGCCGCTCTTCAGACCCAGGAACGCCCTTCTTCTTACCCTCCCCTGGCTTGAAAACCTCCTGGCATCGAGGCCCAGCCAAACGACTTTCGGCTTCCACTACCCCTACATGGTTCTCCCCCTTTCCTTCATCGGTGCGGTCTTCGCGCTCAGGGAGCTCGACCTCAGGAGGATCCTTCCCGTTCTCCTGAGTGTTGGCCTTCTGGTTTCCCTGGCGACGATGCCGGTCGAGCTGAATCAGCCGGAGAAACCGCTCCCCCTCGTCTACCCCTCGGTTCTCGAACCCATACCCGGCCGAAAGGCGGTGGAACCGGTCATCGAGTTCCTCCTGGGGAGCAACCTTTCCGTCTACACCCAGCCGGCCTTTTACCCCGCCCTGGCCGTTAAGCCCGACGTTTACGTTTACCCCGCCGGGGTGGAGCCGGACGCGGTTCTCGTGAACGTGAAAACCTACCGCGGCAGGCTCTACCTTGAGAGGCTTCAAAAGATGGTGGGGGGGAAGTACCGTCCCGTCTACTCCCGGGACGGCGTGATGCTGTACGTCAGGGAGGGGTTGAACGTCTCGGTTTTTGGGCTGGTGCCCACAGGGTCCTAAAATAGGGGGCCTGGAAAAAGCAAATGTCATATCTCCTCGATCTCGGGCACCACCTCCTCAGGGGTTCCCGTCAGCACCACCCTCCCCGCGGCTATCACAACGATTCTGTCCGCGAACTCAACGAGGGGGCGCCAGATGTGGGAAACCACGACCATGTTGGTCCCCTTTTGGGCCAGCTCTCCTATAACCCCTGCGACTTCCTTTATCCCCTCCAGATCCAGGTTCGCCAGGGGCTCATCAAGGAGCACCAGCTCCGGCTTTCCGAGGAACGCCTGGGCCAGGCTGATCCTCTTGAGCATGCCCGCCGAGTACTCCCCCATCTTTCTGTTCAGGTACTTCTCGGCCGAGAATAGCTCCGCGGCTTTGATTACTTCTTCTCCGTCCAGCCCCTTGACCTCGGCGATGTAGGTGAGCCATTCCCTGGCCGTCCTGTGCTTTGGAAGGGCCGGCGGGTCGAAGGAGACGCCTATCCTTTTCCTCAGCCCGTCGTTGCTCCAGGGCTTCTCGCCCAGGACCCTGATTTCCCCTTTGCTCGGCCTGTACAGGCCGGCGCAGAGGTTCAGGAAGGTGCTCTTTCCGCCACCGTTGGGGCCGAGTATCAGCGTCAGTCCCCCGTCGATTTCGAGGTTTATCGAATCCAGGGCCACCAGCCTGCCGAACCGCTTGGTGAGGTTCTTCGCGGTTATCATCTTCTCCTCCCCTCCACGAGCAGGACGGCCGCGAGAAGGAGGGCGCTCACACCTCCCAGGCCGTACCTGATGTTGAGAACGGTTACCGAGGGGTGCCTGTTGATCACCCTGACCGCCAGGGTAACCGGCGTCATCGACCCCACCGCGAAATAGTAGGGCCCCGAGTGCTCCAGCATCGCCCTGCCGCGGAAACTGCCCGTCACGTTCCTTTCGAGGATCGCCCTTCCGCTTTCGGGGTCGAAGACCCTGACGGTATAGCCGGTTCCCTCGTCGGCGCTGGCACTGAGCACTGCCATTCCCGCTGACGGCACAACCATTCCCTGCCCCACGAGGACGACCTCGGAAATCGGCTGGGTCAGGGCGTTCTTTTCTATCGGGAACACGAGGATTGTCATTATGACTATCGACAGCAGTACCGCCTTCAGGAGCCTCATGAGACGTCCCTCCACTCGCTGAGTATGAGGGCCACGCCGAGCATCACCGCCGGTAGAAGAAGCCCCACGTAGAAGGAACCGTCGAGGAACGCCGCCACCCTGTCGGAGGGGTAGAACTGGGTCGTGTAGGCTTTGAAGAACGCATCGTCGATGACCCTCGGGGGAAGGCTCCTCAGCTTGAGCACGAGGGGGGCGTAGAGGAGCGTTATGCTTCCGAGGAGGGCGGCGAAGGTGTTGGGAGAGAGCATCGCCACCAGGGCCGAGAGGGACACCACGTAGAGCACCATCATGGCCCAGTAGAGGAGGTAGCCCGCTAAGAAGCCCTCCCCGAAGAGCGCCCTTCTCATCAGCTCAGGGACGTCCCCGTGAATGTAGATGAAGGCCAAAAATGCCGGCAGGATTGAGGCAAGGAAGAGCAGCACCATCGCGGAGAGCGCCTTTGAAAGGACCACCGAATGGTTTCTGACGGGCAGGCTGTAGATGCTCTTGGCAACCCTAGTGTCCCTGTCGTACCTGAGCATCAGGGAGACCAGCAGGGCCCCGGTGAGCGCGAATATCGTGTACTCCTCGGTTCCCAGCCTTGGGAGTATCAGTCCCAGGGTCTTGGCGGACTCGGAAACTATTACGCTATCCGGCCCGGCTATCATAAACACGGTATCGTTGCTCGTCAGGCCGGAAAAGAAGGTGATGCCGAGCATGACGAAGCCGAAGATGAAGACGAGCAGGTTGTAGGGATCCTCAAGCTCCCACCTTATCTGGGCCCTCATTGCCTCACCTCCTCAGCCTCAGGGCCAGGTAGACCGCACCCACGACCCCGGCAAGGATACCCGCCTTGACCCACAGGGAGCCGTTGTCCCTTCCCGGCGGGCCAGGGACGTCATCGGTGGGCGGCGCTGAGGGGACAGGAGTGTTCTCAGGAACACTGTTTTCGCGGGTCTGCGACTTTTCCCCGGCCCTGGTGTCGTCTGCTCCGCCAGAGGGCGGCGAGGTGACGATTTCCCTATCCTCCACCGCGGGCTTCTTTTCCAGGCTCACCTCGATCCTCTTCGACTCGTTCGGGGCCAGGATTACCTCTATGCTCTTCGTGAGATAGCCGGGAGCCTTCACTGTGATGTTGTAGCGCCCGGGGCTGAGCGTTAGGTTTTTGGATTTGACCTCCTCGCCGTTAAGGAGCACCGTCGCGTTTTCCGGATAGGTTACCACAGTTAGGGCCGCGCTGGCCGGGGAGAGCCTCAGGAAAACACTCGCACTCTCTGCCAGAAACACGGATTCTTTAGCCGAGAGGTTGCCCTTAGAGGCTACGACGGTGTAGTTCCCGGGAGGAAGAAAGAGCGTCGCGGGCGTTGTGGCGAAGGCCCTCAGTACCCCGTCGGTGACCACGAGGGAAGCGTTGCCCGGCTCGGAATCGACCTTAAGGGGAACCGCTCTCACAGCCCTCCTCTCCACCGTCAGCGAGGACTTCACCTTTTCCATGTCCACGCTGATGTGGTACGTCCCGTTGGGGGCCACCCTGACGAGGCACTGGACCAAGTAGTGGTTCTCCGCTATTCCCACCGTGTGGGTGTCGAGCTTATGGATCACCGGTATCCGTACCGTCCCGTAGTAGCTGACGGCGGTGGCGTTGTAAACGTCGCGGGGAATGGCCGGAACGTAGAGGCCCATGGGGGTGTAGAAGATGTAGCGGTTGTAGCCGCCGTTGATGTAGAACGTCAAACCCTGGGGCACGGAGTCTATCTCCAGCCGCGCCCAGGGGACGAGGTAGGTGGCGTTTCTGACGCTTTCCGAGTGAGTGGCCCCTGGATACACTTCGACGTAGAAAATGCAGGGTTTCCCGTCATCGTCTCCAATGTGCATGAAGGTTCCATTGAGGGTTATGTACACCTCGTCCCTTCCCCGCACTGCGAGGCCCATTGGGTAGGGATTCGATACGTTGAGATACCCGGAGTTGCTTCCACACCCACCGGGGAACGCAAACGGATTGAAGGGAGGGTTGAGCTTCTCCCGGCTGTAGTTGGCGCTCTCGTTGAAGATTGCCCATATCGACACGATCCCCTCCCCTGAAACCGCCTCCGCAATCTCGTCGGGATTCACGCGGAGGATTGTGGCTTCCCCAGCATTCACCGAAACCCTGGCGGTTACGGTTACGTTTCCGGTTATCCTGACTGTGTAGTTCCCCGGCTTGAGCACCAGGCCCACGGGAGTGGTGTAAGAGCCCACCCCCTCTATCTCGGCCACGTTTCCAGGTGCCTCGACGAACAGGTAGCCGGGCCTCTCCATCGTGCTTTCTCCGGCCGAATATGCCGGAGGAACGAGCAGACCGGCCATCAAAAACGCCAGAAAAATGAGCTTCCACCTCACCGCTTCCACCTCCTTTCCGTCCACAGAGCTGTCATGGCGAGAACGACGAGCGAGATGACGAAGAAGTACCTGACTGGGGTCGAAGGCGAGCGCCCGCTCCCGTAGTCCGGGAGCTTGACGTTGGTGTCGTAGAGGTTGAACCCTTGAGCATACCACTCCTTATCGTCCCCGCCCTCATCGATGAGCCTCTCCAGCTTCCGCGAGTTCACCCGATCCAGGGGTGATGAATCGATGACGCCAAGGCTGACGAGTTCAGGGGTGGCGTCGCAGAACAGCGTCGTTATCAAAATTCCCGTATCGATGTCGTATACCAGCTGGGTTATAGTTCCCACCTCTTCCCCTGTGCTCAGGTCGTAAACCAGGTAGCGGCTTCTCGCCTCAACGTAGAGATAGGGGGGCAGGAAATCCCTGTAATGCGTGTGGAGGACTTTGTCGTCCATCCAGGTGAATGAAACGTTCGTCACGACAACCTCGTCCCCCAGCAGGCGGTATTTCCTCATGAATTCCGGTGAAAGAACGTGTTTTCCTTTCCCCGGCGGGTGGGCGGGGTCTATGAAGAAGGTGGGTGGCCCGATGGGGGTACCATCTTCCTCGTAGTAGGTCATGTCACTCAGGTTAAGAAGGAGAACTTTCGAAAGAACCAGGCGCGGTAAGCTCTCTTCCGGTCCCACGCTCACGTCGTTCATTTCCAGGGTAACTCTGACGGAAGCAGTTTCGTTGGTAACGTTGAAAAATTCAAAAGTCAGGTACGAGTCGCCCCGCACCAGCAGGGGCACTATGGAGTTGTTATCCATTTTAACCTGGCCTGAAGCCCCCTCGTATGCCTCTTTTATTTTGACGTACGCATTCTTGGAGAGGAGCAACGGCCATACGGGGAACACGTTCACTTCGCGCTTATCCGGGTTTTCCGGCATTTTTACAGCGTATTTGACGTAGGTTCCTTCCTGGAACCAGTATGGGAGTGAGTAAATGGGGTGTGTGGTTGCTGAGAGTGTCAGGAGTGCCAGGACAATAATGGAAGTTTTCCTCATTCCCTTCTCCACCTCCGGTTAAGGAAGGCTGTGAGGACTAGGAGTGCAAGTGAAGCCGCGAAGAAGTACTTCATTCCCGTGTTGGGAGCTTTCGACGACGATGTTTCAGGGAATTTGATGTTAGTATCGTAAAGGTTAAAGCCGGGTTGCCACCATTCTTTATTCGCCCTGCCCTCGTTGAAGAGTTTTGACATTTTTTCACCGGCCAGGTAATCGTAGCTGTTTCCCAGTATCACCCCAAGGGACAGGAGTTCGGGCGAGGTTTTCATGAGCCTGGTGGTCAGCATTATGCCAGTGTCAAAGTCGTATACCCCTCCCGAGATTAGTGAGGCCTTTATGATGCCGCCACCCCTTGACCAGACCAGCGGCACCGCGTTGCTCTCGATAAGGACGTAGGGCGGGTTAAAGTCCCCGTAGTACGTGTGGAGGATTTTTTGTCCATCCAGGTGAACGAGACGTTGTTCACCACCAGATCGGAGGTGGTGAAGTTGAACTCCCTTAGGATGCTCGAACGGACGAGCAGGTCCCCCTTCTTTGGTAATCTGGAGGGGTCCACGAAAAACGTGGGCCTTCCAAGAACTCTGCCGTTGTGGTGGTACATCATGTCGGTCAGGTTAAGGAGGATCGTTCTTGAGAGAACCAGTTTACCGAGGGGTTTCTGAAAATTGGCCAGCGCGTTGTTAAGCTCCAAAGTAACCCTGATTGAGGCGCTGTCATTGGAAACGTCAACGATCTCAAAGGTTAAGAAGACGTTTCCTTCCGCCACCAGGGTCATGAAGGAGTTGTTATCGACTTCCTCCACGGCGGATATGTTCTCGTAGGCATCCTCCGGTAGAAGTTCCGGCCACACCTGGAACGCGTTCCATTCCTGTCCGTTAGGATTTTCGGGCACCATAAGGGCGTATTTGATATACACCCCCTTCTGGAACCAGTATGGAAGTGAGTAAACTGGCGCTGCGGCCGCTGAAAGTGTCAGAAGTGCCAGGACAGCGGCGATGGTTTTCCTCATTCTCCCCTCCACCTCCAGTTCAGGAGGGCGCTGAGAAGTAGAAGTAACAGAGAAACCGAGAAGAGGTATTTCATCTTTGTGTCAGGAACCTCACTTGATGACGTTTTTGGAAACCTGACGTTGGTGTCGTAGAGGTTAAAGCCGGGATTCCAGAGCTCATGGGGGGTTTCGCCCCTGTCCTTAAGCCTCTCATTCCTTTCGGCGGCTGAATAATCATAACTGTCGCCGTTTATTACTCCGAGGGCCAGCAACTCTGGAGTCACATCAAAAAATCCTGTTATCAAAACTCCTGTATCAAAGTCATAGATGTAGTTGTTCCAAATTGTGGCCGAGTAATAACCATCACTGAGTTTCCAGTAGAAAGGAACCTGTGAGCTGGATATGTGGATATATGGGGGTTCGAAAGTGCGATAATATGTGTTTAACTTTGTATGCTCCCACAAAGAATAGGATACATTGTCCACAAGAATGTCCTGGGTTGCAGCACCTAATTTCCCGACACGACTCATATTTACCAGTAGACTTCCTTTGGGGGGCAGATTCTCTGGGAAGACAAGAAAAGTTGGTCTCCCGAGTACTGAGCCGTTGTCATCTATGTATTCCATGCGTCTAAGATCCAGAGTGAGGATTGTGGACATAACAATTTTATCTAAATAATATCTGTTGTAAGTTAAGTTCGAGGGTGGTGTTTACCAGCGCAGTCTCATTTTGTACATTCAATATCCTGAACGTCAAAAACACGTTCCCCCGAACCACCAAGGATACAAGCTCATCTGCACCTGTACCATTTAGACGTTTTAAAATTAAATCCCGGGATTGATTTGGTATTTGGGATAGGTAAACCTCAAAGATGTTGACCTTCCTTTCGTCTCCGTCTCCGGGTGATAGTAGGGCGTATTTAACGTAAGTCCCCTCTTGGAACCAGTTGGGGAGGGCGTGAACTGGGGGTAGGGTCACCGATAGGACTACCAGCGAAAAAACGATCGACCTTGGAATCCCCACGCGCGTGCACCCTCCATGCGTGCGATGCGATTGTAGTACTGGGACGTCCCTTATAAGTCTTACGTTTTAAGGTTGTGTTTAACGCACCCGATTCAGTGAATCCAAAAACAGCCATCATCTGTTGTATGGTGGCGAATCTGGGGCCAAGTAATCAACGTGCCTGATTCCCGAGAAGGACTTGGGGCGAACCCTCAACGAACCCAAAAAGGTTAAAAGTGGGATGCGGTTCTAAATCTCTCCCTTCCCCTCGAAGAACGCCTCAAGCTCCTCGTCGCTTATCCCGTCGTCCGTTTCCGTGTAGCCCAGCTCCCTCTTCTGGAGTTCTATGAGTCCGGGGGTGAGAAGGAGTTTTCCGTTCAGCTTCGGCACCGCGTAGTGGAGCGTTATCTCGCTGAACTCGTCCAGCTTTATCGTGGGGTTAAGCTCGTACTCAATCTCCCCCAGCCTCTTCCCTTCCGCGATGAGCTTCGCCACTATCGCCGAGCCGTCTATGGAGAACTGCACGCTCCCGATGTGCCTGGCCTTTGCTCCTTCAATCTTCTCGGTTATGAACTTCTTGGTTTTTCCCGTGAACTCGAAGTCGCCAAGGATTCCGCCGACGACTATTATCGTGTCCTCCTCGATGTCCTCTGGCTTCAGCTCCTCCTCCGCGAAGGGGTCGAGGATTATCAGCTTCGAGCGGTCGAAGGGGAACTCTGTGACGCTCTGGCTCAAAACGCTTCCCAGCTTCGCGAGTTCTTCCCTTTCATGAGGTTCTACGTTGGTGAATATCAGCCTCTCCCCCCACCACTCGCTCGTGTGCCTGTACTCGAGCAGGACCCAGTCGCGCAGTTCCTCCAGGTGTTCTATGAGCAGGTACGGCATGAGCATCACCACGCCCGCTTTGCCCTTTGGTCTTAAAAGCCTGCCGACTCCCCAATCCTGCCCAGCAAGGGTTTTAACGGGGAAGGACGAGTTGCAACCATGGGCTTTCGGGAGAAGTACGCGAAGCTCGGCGAGAGGTACGAGAGGATAGACGGCCCGCTGGAGAGGTTCTTTGACCCGCTGAGGAGGAAGGCGGCCGGCTACGTCGCCGGCAGGGTGCTCGAGGTCGGCGTCGGCACCGGCTTCATGCTCCCCCATTACCCACGGGACATCGAGCTGCACGCGATAGATGCCGTCCCCGAGATGGTGGAGGTGGCGAAGGAGAGGGCCGAGGAAATTGGTTTGAACGCCAGATTCTACGTGATGGACGCCGAGAAGCTGGAGTTTCCCAGCGAGAGCTTCGACACCGTCGTTTCCGCCTTCGTCTTCTGCACCGTCCCGGACCCGGAGAGGGTCATGGCAGAAATACACCGCGTCCTTAAACCCGGCGGGAGGGTAATCCTGCTTGAGCACACGAGGAGCGACTGCAGGCTTCTGAACTGGCTGTTTCTCAAACCCCTCGACGTTCTCCTTGGTCTCTTGCTGGAGGACAACACGCTGAGGGAAACGCACCTTCTGGCCAGAAACTACTTCGAAATCGAGCACGAGGAGAGCCACTACCGGGGAATAGTCCGGCTCATTGTGGGCAGGAAGGGGTGAGGGAATGAGCGCGAGAAAAATGTGGTGCGGTGGCCGGGATTTGAACCCGGGTTACCGGCTTGGGAGGCCGGTGTCCTGGACCAGGCTAGACTACCACCGCCCTGGCCCGCTATAATTAAGCCGTTCTCCATTTAAAAGCTTTATCGTTCCCGCCCGAGGACTATGCCCCCAACTATCATCGCCAGTCCCGCCACGGTTGCCGGCGCTATGCTCTCCCCCACGACGATGGAAATGAGGAACAGGCTCAGGAAGGGCACGAGGTAGGCCAGGTTGGAGGCAAAGGCCATGTCCCCCTCCACCGCCCGGTACCAGAGGAGGAACGTAACTCCCATCTCGAACAGGCCGACGTAAACCGCCCCCGCGAGGCCTTCCACGGGTGGTACCGTGAGGTTGCCGGTCGCGACCGCAACGATTGAAACGTATGCGAAGCCGAAGAGGAAGTTCCAGAACATCTTCTCCACGGGCGGCCTTTCGTCGCGAAGGTTGAGGAGCCAGTAGCTCGCCCAGATAACGGCACTTCCAATGCCGAGGGCAACGCCTGCCGGGTCGGTGAAGTTTAGTCCCCCCAGGTCACCTTTCGTTGCCACGACGAGGGCACCGAGGAATCCGAGGAAGAGACCGGCCATGGTTCTGGCACCCGGTTTCTTTCCGAGGAGCGGGATTGAGAGGAGCACGAGCATCAGGGGCCAGGTGTAGTTTAAAGCCTGTGCCTCCTGAGCTGGAAGCCTGTCGTAGGCAGAGAAGAGCACGGTGTAGTAGAGGAGAGGGTTTACGAGGCCCAGGTAGGCCGAGCGGAGGTTATCCCTCCTTGGGCTGAAGTCCCTCGCATAGAGAAGCCCGAAAATAAGGAGAGAGGTCAGCGAGGCGTAGAGGAGAAGATGAAGGGGACTCATGTAGTGGAGGGAGAGCTTGAAGGCGGAAGCGACCGTTGACCACAACAGCACCGCACCGACGGCGTGTTTCCTTGACATGGTGTTGGGAGGGGCGGAGGGGGATAAAAGGCTATCGCTCCACCAGAACGCGCTCGATTACCGGATCCGTTATCCTGTACCGCTTCACCCCTGAGCTGAAGTCCTCTTCGATCCAGCTCATCTTCTCCAGGTTCCTGAGGAGGCCGGCTAAACGCGAATTCGGAACCCTCTGTCCCCGGGAGGAGAGGTAGTCCCTTATCAGCTCCCACCTGTTGTGTCCCCTGGCTATGGCCTCGAGGATCAGGACGTAGCGGGGGCTTCTCCTCCTGAGTTCCTCCAGCTCGCCCCTGAGGAAGCCCCTGGCACGGTTGAACACGTAATCAAGCGAGCCCTTAAGGTCCCGAGTTTCTGCATACCTCCTTCCGAACTCGACCAGCCACCCGGGCACGCCATCGAGCACATCAACGGCTTCCTCGATGACCTCGCTCGAAACATCAACGTTCATCTCCGAGAAACCCCTGCGGAGGAACCCGATGGAAAGCTCCCGCGGGAACGGTTTGAGAACGACCTCCCTGTGGGCCCTCCCGTAGAGGGGGCTCTCGTAGTCGTCCGTGCCCAGGAAATCGTGGAGCAGGCCCACCTCGGAGCCGGTGAGTATAAACCTCAGGTTATCGAGGTTGTCGTAGGAGTAGGCTAAAAGGGCCAGGAACTCCCTGCCTCCCCTCGAACCGTAAAACCTGAGGTACTGGGCCTCGTCGATGCCTACAACCGCGCCGACCTCGTTAAGTGCCTCGAGAACCTCCGAAAGACGAACGTCCCTGCCGAGCTCAAGCCTTAATCCAGAGATTGAGACGCCCCTGACGCGGCCGAGAACCTCGAAGACCCTGCCCTTGATGGCACCTCTAAGGGAGTTTAAGGCCCTCTCGAACTCCCTGATGAGCGATTCCGAGGTTATCCAGCCGCCGGAGTCAAAGTACATCTTCCTGGCATCGATGTAGACCCCGTTTTCGAGCTCGTTGAGTGCAACCCTTAGAAGGGAGCTCTTCCCAACGCGCCGTATTCCCAGGAGGAGCGTTAAGGGTTCCAAGGTCGTCACGAGCTCATTTATTTCCTCTTCCCTGTCAAACAGCTCCTCCCGTCTTTTCTTTGGTCTCGGGTCAAACAGCATAGGTAATGCCCCCGTTACCAGGTAACGGTACCGTTACCTAAAAGGTTTTTGGAGAAAAGAATGGGAGGAATCACTCCTCCCTGAAGGCCCCGTACTTCTTGGGGTCGTAGAAGGGCGGAGCTACCGTTATCGCCTTCCTCGGCTTGCCCCTTATCTCTATCTCCAGCTCAACGCCCGGCTTCGCGTACTCCTCCTTCACGAAGGCTATTCCTATGCCGATGCCGAGGAGCGGGGAACTGGTTCCGCTGGTGACCTCGCCGATGAGTTCGCCGTTCGCGAGAACTTTGTAGCCCTCCCTCGGGATTCCCTTCTCGACCATCTTGAAGTGCACCATCTTCCTGCCGAGGCCCCTCTCCCTCTGCTTGAGGAGTGCCTCCTTCCCTATGAACTCCTTGTCCCAGAAGATGGCGAAGTCGAGGTTGGCTTGGAGGGGAGTTACTTCGTCTATGTCCGTGCTGAGGAGCTGGAGCTCCTTGGTCTCGTTGCCGTAGAGGGTGTAGCCGGCCTCAAGCCTGAGCGTATCCCTTGCTCCAAGTCCGGCGGGCTTTATCCCGTACTTCTCTCCCGCCTCAAGGATGGTCTTCCAGACGTGGAAGGCCTTCTCGGGCTCGCCCCTCTTCTCTGGATTGGGGTGGTATGGGTTGGCGTCCTCGAAGTAGATCTCAAAGCCGTTCTCGCCGGTGTAGCCGCTCCTCGAGAGGAGCATCTTAATTCCGTCGAGCTCGACCTCCTTCGCCTGGAACCACCAGAGCTCGTTGATGTCGATGCCGAAGAGGTCTTTCGCTAGATCCCTAGCCTTCGGCCCCTGTATCGAGAACATGACTATGTCGTAGGTTTTGTTTTCGATCTCGAGGTCCAGCTCACCGAACTTCTCGATTCCGCGCTTTATCGCGTTGAACCAGGCATCGAGCTTCTCGAAGGCGTCGCTGTCGCAGACCATCATGTATGTGTCGTTTCCCATGTTGAAGACAAGGGTCTCGTCCTTCACGGCTCCACGTTCGTTGAGGACGAGGGTGTAGGTTCCGCTTATCGCGGGGGGCTTGCTTATGTCGTTGGTCGTGACGTACTGGAGGAACTCGAGGGCGTCCTTACCGCGGAAGATGAACTCCCCCATGTGCGAGACGTCGAATATGCCAACGCCGTTCCTAACGGCGAGGTGCTCCTCCTTTATGCTCGAATACCAGATAGGCATCTCCCAGCCCGCGAACTCCTCAACCTTCTTGGCGTTCTCCATATGCCAGTCGAATAGGTGAACCCTCTTTACCATAGCCATCACCGTTAAAACTTGGGCCTGAGCGTTATAATCCTTTCCAATTCATGGGCAACTATAATAAGCATCAACGTTCAAATTAATGCTGGGGTGTTCGGAAATGTTTGAGAGGGTTTTGTATCCCACGGATTTTTCCGACGTTTCCCTCCACGCGCTGAGGCACTGCCTTCCAAAGCTCCTCTCCCTGGGCGTCCGGGAGCTGGTGCTGATTCACGTCATCGACATAACCATAGCCGAGTTTGAAGCCTTTGAGCTCGAGGAAGTGTACCGTGAGAGACTTGGGGAGCTCGCTGAGGAGCTAGGAAAGGACGGCTTTAACGTTGAGCCCGTCGTGAGGATAGGGATTCCGTCGGTGGAGATAGCAGAGACGGCTGATGAGAAGGGCGTGGATCTGGTCGTCATACCCAGCATGGGTGAGAACGTCTGGCGGGCGATGTTCGTCGGAAGCACGGCCTCCAACCTGGCCAGGGCTACCAGAAGGCCCGTCCTGCTCCTCAAGTACGTCAAGAAGAACGATGCCTTTGAGCTGGCTGTGGACTGCTCAGAGCTCTTAAAGCGTCCCCTCGTTGCCATTGACTTCTCCAAGTGTTCGATAAAGGTTCTCAAGACCGTCAGGAAGTTCGAGGAGCTCGTTGAGAGTGGTTTGCTCCTCCATTCGGTGGACTACGGGGGAATGGAGGAGCTGGAGCATAACATAGAGCTGGCGAAGAAGAATCTGGAGAAGTCCGCCAGGGGTCTGAGAGCAAAGTTTGAGACCGAGGTGATGGTGGGCTCGGCGAGCCAGGCGATAATAGGGACGTCCCTCGCCAAGAACTCGACCCTCATAGTCATCGGCAAGAAGGGACGGAGCTTCATCAAGGACCTGCTCCTCGGCAGCACTGCAGAGAGAGTCGTAAGGGACTCAAAAGTTCCTGTGCTACTGGTTCCATGCGAATGACCTCAGTCTGGAACGGCTTCCTCATCACTCGGTAGCTACCCTGTTGCCATCATCGGTCGTTCTTTTCTCCGATTTTTGGCTTATAAATCTACTCCCTCCTGCTCTCGCCGGTCATGACGGCGCTGGCTATCATGTGGGCGAGGCGGAGCGGTTCGGGATTCAGGCCGGTCCTGGTGGTAGCCCGGATTATCTCAGCCGCGGTCTTCTCGTCCACTCCGACGGCCTGGAAGTAGAGCTTTTCGGGTATCACCTCAACCAGCGGGGGGGCCTTTTTAAGAAGCCTGAGCCTCTCCTCCGCGTCGGGGAAGTGTTTCCTGAGAGCGGCCTCCATCGCCCCGAGGTCCGGCCTCTTCCGGACGACGACCACCACCGGCAGACCGGTTTCCCGGTGGAGCTTCTCCAGGTTCACCACGTTGAAGCCCGCGTAGGTTATGCCCTTCAGGAGGATCACCCTGAGATCCTTGAAGCGTGAGGAGCTGATGGCGTCTATCATCTCTTCCGTCACGTCGGTGCCGTCCACCGTTATCCATCGGGAAAGAACGCCCACGACCTCCTGGGAGCCCTTCATCACCACCCCTATCAGGATCGTTTTGTCCCGTTCGAGCTTTGAGGAAAAGGAGAAGGTTCCGTCGTCGAAACCGGCTGTCCTGATCTGGGGCTTCACCTTCCGTATCATGGGAGCACCTTCTCAAGCCACTCGGCGTACTCTTCATTGACCCTGTCCACATCTATGCGCGCGATGACCGGGACGGTGTAGGGGTGCAACTCCTTTATCGCCTCCTTTAGCTCTTTCCACTTCTCCACGGTCGTCTTGAGAAGTGCTCCCACCTCCGTGTCCTCCTCTATCTTTCCGTCCCACCAGTAGAACGCCCTGTGCTCCCTCAGGTTGGCGCAGGCGATGAGTTTTCTCTCGAGGAGCTCCTTAACGGTTTTCTCGGCGCTCTCCCAGTTCGGGAAGGTAGTGTACACCATTATCATCTCCATGCCCTCACCCCCGTTCAAACTCGACGGATAAGCTTAAATCGGTTGTGGGAGTACTATGCACGGGGTGTGGTATGGGAAGGGTGAGGGCTCACCTCAGAATTCACGGGCGCGTCCAGGGAGTTGGTTTTCGGTGGAGCCTGCAGCGGGAGGCGAGGAAGCTCGGTCTGGCAGGGTGGGTTAGAAACCTGCCCGACGGGACTGTTGAGGCCGTCATCGAGGGCGACGAGGAAAGGGTTGAAGCACTGATAGGCTGGGCGCACCAGGGACCGGCACTCGCCAGGGTGACGAGGGTCGAGGTAAAATGGGAGGAGCCGGAGGGACTTGAGGGGTTCAGGGTCACTGGGTAGCGGCGAAGCGCTCCATTAGAACTCTCTTGGGACAGTACTTGACCTCGCAGTAGTTGCAGACGTACTTCTCCTTATCCTTCTCGGGCGTGTGGAGTATTAGCTTCCTGAACCCGTCCATTTCTTTTACCTTCACGAAGACCTCGACTGGTAGGGTGCCGTCGATGACTATGTAGAGCTTGCTTGGCTCCTCGCGGAGGTTCCTGCTGAACACCTCCATAACAGGAACCCCGTTCTCGTGGAGCAGACCCAGGACTTCTGAAAAGCCCCGAAGGTACTTGTCCTTCTCCAGCTCTATCTCGAGGACCTCCCACCCCATCAGTGGGGCGACGTCGATGAGGCTGGGGAGGGGATTGAGCTTCTCGAAGATCAGCTTGAGCGGGTAGGTCTTCTCGATGTACTCTATGGTGTGATAGACTATCTTTCTGTTCACGCCGATTATCCGCGCCAGCTCGCTTATTGGAACTTCGACGTCCCTGAGGTAGATCTTGCCGTTCTTCACGCTTAGGCCGTTCTCGAACAGGAACTCCGCGACCTTCCTCCTGGCGGGATAGTTCTTGAAGTAGGCCTCGAGTATGAGCATCATTTTTGTCCACCTCTTACCCATATATGAGTAGGAATGGATATTTAAATCTTTCCCTCGTGCGCAAGGTTATTAACGATTCGGTCCCAGCTTTCTGTTTAGGGACTGGAGGTGAGGAAGATGGCCAGGTTTGATGTGGTGGGAATAGGGAACCTGAACTACGACATAATAATGCTCCTCGACAGATTTCCGGAGTTCCACGAGAAGGTGAACGCGAGGGAGGCTTTCTTCGGTCTAGGCGGGGCGGCGGCGAACACTATAAGCTGGCTCGCTCACTTCGGCCTTAAAACCGGCTACATCGGTGCGGTTGGAAGGGACGAGATAGGAAACGCCCACCTGGAGTACTTCAGGAGCATTGGAGTGGACACCGGCGGAATCAGGGTCGTCGATGCTCCCTCTGGCGTTGCAATAGCGATGATACGTGGGGAGGACAAGAGGATAGTGAAGTACCCCGGCGCCAACCTGATGAAGGGTGTGGACTTCGATTACCTGGCCAGGACGAGGCACGTTCACCTCTCCTCCAACCCGCCGGAGACGATAGAGGAGGTCGTGGCATTCGCGAGCGAGAATGGGATAACCGTTTCGCTCGACATAGGTGAAGCGGCCCTGCCAAAGGAGATCGAGGAGAAAGTTGATTACCTGATGATGAACGAGGACGAGTACCGGAGGAAGTTTGGCTCCCTCGACCTCTCGCTCTCCTCGGCCAGAAACCTCGTGGTGACCCTCAACGGGGGCGGTGCCCTGGTGAGGGACGAAAGCGGGAGGATCAGCGAGGTCAGGGGTCTAAGCGCCGAGGTCGTGGATTCAACCGGTGCGGGGGATTCCTTCGACGCGGGCGTTATCTACGGCGTCCTCAGTGGGTGGAGCCTCGAGGACGCGGCCCGGCTGGGAATGCTCCTGGCTTACCTCACCGTTCAGAAGGTTGGGGCAAGGAGCGCGATAGTGCCCCTTGAAGAGGTCATCAGAAGGGCCGGGGAGGTTGGTCTTGAACTTCCGTTCAACGGGCGGTGAGGTTTTCCCGTCCTTCATAACTTTTAAATACCGCCCGATGTACCCCCTTTAAGCCTCCCTTTAAGAAACCCTTAAAAGGTCGTGCCCTAAAAGCTTTAGAGGTACCAAAAGTCCTTAGGCCGGAGGTGACGCTCTTGGAAATCATAATCGACAATTTCAAGCCCAAAATCACCCGCCCCTTCAAGAGGAAGAACGAGTACTGGGTCAAGCTCATTCTATCGGAGGGTGAGGAGTACATAATGAAGTTCAAGACGCCCCTGGAGGCGGAAGACGCTATCTACGGCATGCTCGATGACCTTCAGGTTTACGGTGGGAAGGTGAAGCTCCAGCTCCGTGAGGGGAACGTTATAGAGCACATCGAGGTCCTGGAACTTTACAAGCCCTCCGCGAAGGAACTTCTCGACGAGTACTTCACCGAGTAAACTTCCATTCGATGCTCTTTTCTGTTCATTGTGGTTGGAAATATGACAAAAACCTATATATAGTCCAGGCCACATAGTTTGGTATTGGACAGCTCTGTGGGCGTGAAGTCAGGGGGTCGAATATTCTCTGGAGGTCGTTACTGTGGCAAGGAGGAAGAACAAGGAGCTACTCGAGCTTGCAATGGACATGGGCGGTGAGGAGGCCGTTGAGGTAATCAAAGCCCTCGAGAAGAAGAAGGAAGCCACCGACGAGGAACTGGCCGAGATGACGGAGATACGCGTTAATACGGTGAGGAAGGTTCTCTACATGCTCTACGACCAGGGACTGGCTGAGTTCAAGAGGATAAGGGACAAGGAAACCGGCTGGTATTACTACTACTGGCGCCTTGAGACCAAGCGCCTTCCGGAGATAATTCGTTCCAGAAAGATGGCCGAACTCAAGAAGCTCAAGGAGATGCTTGAGGAGGAAACGAGCGAGATTTACTACCACTGCGGCACCCCCGGACACCCCAAGCTCACCTTCGACGAGGCTATGGAGTACGAGTTCCAGTGCCCCATCTGCGGGGCCATGCTCATGCAGTACGACAACACGGCGGTCGTCGAGGAGCTAAAGAAGCGCATCGAGGAGCTTGAGATTGAGCTGGGCCTCAGGAAGAAGCCCAGGAAGAGGAAGTCCAACTGAATGGCCTTCTCCTTTAATGAACTTCGGGGATGGTGAAGATGGAAGAAGTGGTTATTCTGGAGAAAGTTTACGGCGACAGGAGCGGCTTTTTAAAGCTCGACAGGAAGCTGAGGGCCCTTCTTGGCGACCTCGAGGTCGAGTGGAAGCTCTCCACTGTTAAGAAGAACTGGGTTAAGGTGTCTCTGAGCGGCGAGGACGAGGAGATAAGTGCGAACCTCGTAAGGGAGGAGTTCGGCGAGGTTCCATACAGCCTGAAGAACGTCGAAGAGGGGAAAACCTACCGGGGCCGCTTCATAGACCTCGGCAAAGTTGGTTACGGCGCCTACGTGGACATCGGAATATTCCGTCCTCGCCCCAAGGACGCCCTCCTGCCCCTCTACTACCTCAAGAGGGCCTTCGGCGAGATTCCAGTCAGGGAGCTGATAGCGAAGATGGGGTGGGTGGACAACCTGCCCGTTGAGGTCGTGGTGACGGACGTTGAGTTCGGCGCGAGGGAGGTCGAGTTGGCCTTCAGCGATGCCCAGCTGAAGAGGATAAACTCCTGGCTCAACGACGGCCACGACAAGCTCTTCATAGCCGGAACCGTGAGCGAGAACGTGGAAAAGGCCCTCATCAGGACGGGCCACGGAAGGGACGTGAAGCGCATAGAAGAGCTGGGCCTGATGGAGACGCTTCTGATACTCAAGAAGGGCACCCAGGCGCCTGGCATAATCAAGGAGATAGGTCCACACCTGAAGGGTACCGTGATAGGTGCCATCAAGCTCGAGGAGTGAGCCCGTGGAGAAGCCTCACAGCGAGGGCAGACAGCAGGACGAAGCAGTAGGGGAACAGCGAGGGCGCGAAGAGTGCCATGGGGGTGTAGATCACCGTCATCAGCAGGAGGAACGCCGTCGTTCCCCTCATCGTGATTCCCTTTTTTCTATTCCAGAGGGCATACACGCCCGTGGTGAGGGCCAGGGAGCTGTTCATCAGGAAGTTCTTCGCGTATGAAACCGCGCTGGGGGGCAGGCTTGAGGGAATGTTGAGGGACAGCCCGAAGGCCGTGTAGAGGAGGAAAACCCCCGCACCCGTCATCAGCAGGTAGGCGTAGTTCCGCAGGTACCTCTTGGGGAACGTCAGGACGAAGGCTACCGGCATGAGAACGAGGTAGGGGTTTATTGCTATCGCCAGGAGCGTGAAGATTGACAGCACCCCCGTCTGGAGGAGGGCCTTCCACTTCTCCGGCGAAAAGGTCACGTTGCTGACTATGGCCAGGGCTATTATGAACCCCGCCAGCCCGAGCGTTGCTCCGTTTATCTCGCTGAACCCGTTCCTGAACATTGGGGCCACGAAGGTAAGGCCGAAGACGAGGAAGCCCAGCTCGCGGGATCTCTTCGGGGCCAGGTAGAAGGAGAAGGACATGATAACGAGTATCAGGAGCCAGTGGATAAAGACCACGTTCTCCTCTATGGGTGGAACCACGGTGAAGACGGCCCCCATTATGGCGCTGATGGGGGAGTCAGGAGGGGAGCCTGCCGTGAACTCGAGGGCCGAGAGAAGTTGCGCCAGGAATCCATGGGTGAACTTCGGCCGTTCTGCAGTCAGGTACCACAGCAGGAACAGGGAAGCGGCAAGGGCGTAGAACCTCCCCGCGTGGCTGTCGTCCCTGCTGAGAAGGGCGAGGAAAGCCAGCATCATTCCGAAGGTCAGGGAGAGGAAGGCTATGGCCGAGCTCCTGGGCGGGTTCCACAGCCCCTCGAAGGCCCTCTCGGTTAGGTATATGTTGTCCTCGGAGCCCGTTATGAGGACGGTGTTGTTGAGCACGACGATGGACGGCAGAAGGGAAGCGTTGGCGGGAAGGCCGGTTTGATTCCAGAGGGAGGCGATGAGGCGGTTGTTGTAGACGTTTCCGACGAGAACGAGGGTATCATTTCCGTGGGCCTTGATGGTGTAGAGCTTTTCATCGACGTAGTAGGCCCAGGCCCTGGCCCAGGTGTCGTTGCCCGGAACGACGGTGTAGGTTGAGTCCGAGGAGAGAAAGGCCTGGAACGCCTCCCGGTCGGGATAGTACGTTACCCCGGCGGCGGAGGCGAGGGGAACCATCAGCAGGAAAACGAGCGCCATCAGAACTGGGGCCTTTCTCATGCTCTCCCTCCCGAGTGGATACCCAGAAGTGGTTAAAAATTTAATGTAGCCCGGCCCAGCGCGGCCCCATCGCATCGGCTTCCGCCGGCCTGAGCCGCGCCGTAAAAAGTTGAGGGGAAATACTTAAATGGTTTACTCCTCCGTTTTCTCTCCTTTCATCTCTTCGAGCTTCTTCGCGAGCTTTTCCGCTATTTCCATGAATGCCTTGGCCGCGGGCGTGTCCTCGTAGAGGACTATCGGTATTCCCGCGTCGCTGGCTTCCCTGGCCTTGAGGTCTATCGGCACTTCTCCAAGGAAATCCACACCCTCCTTCTCGGCGAGCTTTTTGCCCCCACCCTTTCCGAAGAGGTCGATCTCGTTGCCGCAGTGCGGGCATATGAGGTAGCTCATGTTCTCGACGACCGCTATGTAGGGAACCTCCATCTTCTTCATCATGTTTACAGCCTTTCCGGTGTCGAGCAAGGCAACCTCCTGGGGAGTGGTGACTATAACCGCCGCATCGAGCTGTAGACTCTGGGTCACGGTGAGTATCTCGTCGCCAGTTCCCGGGGGGAAGTCGATTATCATGAAGTCTAGGGAACCCCACTTGACGTCGCCGAGGAGCTGCTTGATGGCCTTTGTTACAAGAGAACCGCGCCAGATTATCGGCTGATCCTCCGGGACGAGGAAGCCCATGCTCATGACCTTTATCGGGGTCGTCTGGCCAAGGAAGTCGTTCATCGGAGGTATCATTTCGAACCTGCCGTCCTCGAGCTTCTCGGCCAGAACCTCCGCCTTGTCCACGCCGAGCATCTTGGCGACGTTCGGTCCGTGTATGTCCGCGTCGAGTATTCCAACGAAGTAGCCCTTCTTGGCAAGGGCTGCGGCGAGATTGACCGCGACGGTGCTCTTTCCAACGCCGCCCTTACCGCTGAGGACGGCCACCTTGTAGGTCCACTTCTCCTGCTTCTCCTTTATCCTCTGGGTGAGCGGGTCGGCACCGAGGCCGCCTATGTTGAGCGTGGGAGCCTTTATCGTCATTTCCTCCACCTCCGGCTTAGGTTGGCCTAAGGGGCTTAAAAGCTTTGTCCCAAAACTTGACAATGTTACTCAGATTTGGGTATCCAAGAGTGGGACCACCGTTGGAACGCCCCTGACCTCCCCCATCGCTACGTTCACACCGTAGACCTCGCGGAAGAGCTCTTCGCTGAGAACATTAAAACCTCCGTCAGCGATTATTTTTCCGTCCTTCATGAAGATGAACCTCCTGGCAAAGCGGAGGGCTAGGTTCACGTCGTGCATCACGGTGATAACGGTTTTTCCCTCCCTCGAGAGCTCCTTCGCGAGCTGCATAACCTCGAGCTGACTTTTAACGTCCAGGTTGTTGGTAGGCTCGTCCATTATTAGTACTCGCGGCTCCTGCGCGAGGGCCCTCGCTATGTTCACCTTCTGGAGCTCTCCTCCGCTGAGGCCCCTCGTTCTCCTGGGGGTCAGGTCCCATATCCCCAGTCTTTTGAGGGCCCTTTCGACAGCCTCGATGTCCCTCCTGGACGGCCTGAGCCCCATGTACGGCCTTCTGCCGAGGAGAACCGTGTCAAAGACCGTCATAAAGCCTGGCTCTGTCCTCTGGGGAACGTAAGCGAGTATCCTGGCCAGCTCGTTCCTCGAGTACTCGCCGATCGGCTTTCCAAAGACCTCGACCCCACCGCATTCCAGGATTCCTGCGATGCACTTCACTAGGGTGCTCTTGCCTGCCCCGTTCGGTCCAAGGACGGCAACAAATTCACCCGTCTCAATCCTCAGGCTCACCCCCCTGAGAACTTCCCGCTCGTCGTAGGAGAACCTCAGGTTCTCAGCCTCCACCGCCTTCATCTCCGGCCCTCCATTCTCACCAGGAGGTAGATGAACGCCGGGGCGCCGAGGAATGAGGTCACTATGCCCACAGGGAGCACCGCGGGGGAGATGATGAGCCTCGCGAGAGTGTCAGCGGTCACGAGCAAGAGCGCGCCCGTGAGGGCCGAGAGTGGAATCAGGAAGCGGTAGTCGCCTCCGGCGATCAGCCTAACTGCATGGGGTGCTATGAGGCCTACAAAGCCTATTACTCCGACGAAGGCAACGCTCACTGCCGTTATCAGCGCCGCCAGGAACGTCGAGACGAGGCGGATCCTTTCCACCTCCACCCCGACGCTCTTCGCCACCTCGTCCCCCACCGCGGAGGCGTTCAGGTCCCAGCGTCTCAGAAGGAAGTACGTGAAAACAGGTGCGAATGTCAGGAACATTATCGCGTCCTCCCTCCAGGTGGCCCGTCCGAGGTCTCCGAAGCTCCAGTATACCATCGCGGCGAGCTGGAGCTCGTCGGCGAAGTACTGTACGAGGGTCGTCATGGCGACGAAGAGCGAGCTCATAGCCACACCGGCCAGGATTATTGCCTCCGGGCTAAGCCCCCTGAGCCTTGCAAGTGTCAGGATCACCGCGGTGGCGCTTATGGCTCCGATGAAAGCGAAGAGGACGACGGCGTAAGGGTTGTCGAGTGAAATCCTTCCGGAACTTTCGGCGTAGCCTGCGCCGAGGAGTATGGCCAGCGATGCCCCGAACATGGCACCGTGGGAGACGCCCATCGTGAAGGGAGTCGCCAGGGGGTTTCTGAGGAAGCCCTGCATGACAGCGCCGGCTATGGCCAGGGAGGCACCGACCAAAAGACCCGCGACTATTCTCGGTAGCCTTATGTTCCAAACGATGAGCCTAGTACTATCCGTTCCGCCGCCGAGGAGGGCATCAACGACTTCCCCAACCGTCAGGTGGTAGGCCCCGTGAGAGAGGGAGTGTAGGCTGACCAGAACGATGGAAAGAAGGAGGAGGAAGCCCATGAAGACCCTTCTGGCCACGTAGTCCCTGTAATCCATGTCCATCACGGTGAGGTCGGTAGTGAGTACTTGACGGTCCCGTTGGAGAGGTCTATCCTTCCGAAGCCCCCGAACTGTTCCTTCATGGCTTCGTAGACGGGCTTTCCGACGAGGAACGTGTATATCTCGTCGGCCTTCTCCTCGGGATCAACGTCGCGGAAGCGCTCGGGGTAGAGCACCTTGCCTATGAAGTACGCGTCGGCCAGGGCGGTTCCTATGTTCGTGGTGTAGAAGTTGTAGGGGAGCAGGCCGTAGAGGTTGCCTTCCTTCACGGCCCTCAGCGAGCCGTAGAAGTCCGGGTTCCTGGAGTAGTCATAGAGAACCAGCTTGAGGCCGCCCTCGTCGATGAATATGTAGTCCGGCTGCCACTCGAGGAGCATCTCCTTGTCTATGGACTTGTGACCTTCTCCGAGCTCGTCGGCTACGTTTTCGGCGTTAACCGCTCTGAACGGCGGATAGCCTGCCTCAGTGCTCTCTATCCCGTGGGCACCCTTGTAGCCTATACCTCCGACGTAGACCCTCTTCGGCTCGACGCCTTTCGTCCGGTTCATCAGGTCCTCCTGGATCGACTTTATGAACTCCGTGATATCCCTGGCCCTCTCCTCCCTTCCGAGTATCCTGCCGGCGAGCTCTATGGAAGCGAACAGCTCCTCGTCATCAAAGGTTCCCAGGCTTCCGTAGCTGAGCACCACGACTGGAATTCCCGTCTTCTCCTCTATCTCGTCGGCCGTTTTTCCGTCCACGTAGGTGATGAAAATCACGTCCGGCCTGAGCTTCACGATGGCCTCGAAGTCGGGCAGTTTCCCCGGCCCGCCGGGTCCGACGCTCGGGAGGTCTTTGAGCTCCGGGTGGGCCATTATGTACGGCCTCCCGAAGGAGTAGCGCTTCTCGAAGTCCTCGACGCCAACCACCATGTCGCTCGCGTTGAGATAGACTATTAACCTGAGCGCACCGGGACCAACTGCTATAACTCTCTCAACGTTCTTCGGCACCTCCACGCTCCTTCCGAGGGCATCGGTGACCGTTAGGGTGGCGTTTCCGTTTTCGGAATTGGCACCGCTTCCGGTGCAGCCGCTGGCGAGAACCACCACAAAAATGAGGATCAGCGCGATGAACTTCCTCATCTCAGCACCCCCTCCGCTCGATCTCCACTATTCCCCGCCCGACCACGGCCAGATAGGCCTCTCCGGCACAGCGGAGGCACAGCGGTTCGCCGTTCACGTGAACCGCTCTCGTTTCCATGACCAGCTCCCCGCACTTCGCGCAGCGGACGCTCTCCACTATCGGCGCCTGCTCAATCGGGGGAACCCTTACGCGCTTGATCTTGAATTCGTCCCTCGGGAGGTGAAGCATGGCTTTTGCAACCTCTTCCCAGAGCTCCCAGAGGCGCTTTCGCTCCTCCGCACTCCCCTTGCGCTCCCGGACAACCCTATTGAAGAGCTCGGTTGTTCCGGGGGGATAGTACTTCCTCAGCCTCTCCGCGTCTGCGTAAACCCTGACCCCCTCCCAGGTGGAGCGCTTGACGAGGGTGAGGGCGGTTTTTCCGAGGTCGAGGTAGATGAGCGAGTTGTTGCCCAGCGTACAGCCTGTCGCCACCTGAACGCCGTCGGTGAAGCAGCTGTTGATTTCGACTATCGCGAGTAGGGACTCATCGACACTTGAGGAATGATCCAGCCTGCCCACCCCCAGCTCCTCCATGGCTATCAATGACGCCCTTATCCCGAGGGCGAGGTACGGGCAGACGTGACCGTGGAACTCCCTGGCGTATTCGAGTATCCCCTCCGCGTTTCCCTCCGCCACCAGCCTGTTGAGCGTGAGCATTGTATCACCAATTTGGGGTTGAGTAGCACGATTTTTAACAATTTTTTAATCTTGGTGTTATCAACGAAAGGTTGATAACCTGCACCGTGAGAACCGGACTCCTAATGGTAGTCTGGGAGGTCTTTCTAAGAAAAGAATCGAAACGGAAGGAGGTTCACTCCTCCGGCTTCGGGAGGGTGACGTCGACGCCGAGAACCTTCCACATGGCCTTGATCTGCTCGCGCATAACATCGATGGCTTCCGGCTGCTTGAAGAGGTGCTTGAACCTGCCCTGCAGTTTAAGGTACTCCTCGATGGGCTTCTTGAACTCTATGGCGACTACGCGACCGCCCTCGCGCTTGACCTTCGCTCCTCCTCCTGGGCTCTGTATCTTGATGTTGTGGAAGTCGCCGTTCTCGATCTCGAAGAGCGGCCAGACACCGGTCTCTATAGCTAGGCGGGCGATCTCGACGCCCTTCTCGAGCGGGCTCTTCCAGCCGGTTGGGCAAGTACACTGAACCTGGACGAATGCCGGGCCATCGACCTTGGCGGCCTTCTTCATCTTCTTGACGAAGTCAAAGGGGTTGCCTATGCTAGCCGTTGCAACGTACGGGATCTGGTGGGCGGCAGCTATAAGCGCGACCCACTTCTTGGGCTTGTCCTCACCGATGGAGAGCTTGCCCGGCGGGCTGGTGGTGGTCCAGGCACCGTAGGGGGTTGAGCTAGAGCGCTGGATTCCAGTGTTCATGTAGGCCTCGTTGTCGTACATGAGGTAAACCACGTTGTGCCAGCGCTCAAGCATACCGCTGAGGGCCTGCATACCGATGTCGGCGGTACCACCGTCACCGCCTATAGCCAGTATCTTGCCCTTCCTTCCGAGCTTCTTCCACGCTGCTTCGACACCGCTCGCAACCGCTGCAGCGTTCTCAAAGGCCACGTGAACCCACGGGGCCTTCCAGGCGGTGTAGGGGAAGACTGCTGAAACGACCTCCATACAGCCCGTGGCCTGGGCTATGGCGAAGGCGTTCGGGTCACCATACTTCTCCTCCATGGCCTCGCTGAAGGCCTTGGTGGCGAGCCTCAGAGCGGTGGCACACCCACAGCCTGCACAGGCTGCATGCCCGGGTGCCCAGTACTCGCGAGTGGTAACGGGGGGCTTCCTAACGGCCATTTTCCTCACCTCACAGCAGTTCCTTTCTCAGGCCGATCCAATTGACCTCGTTAAACTCTTCTCCGTTGAGGGCCTTCTGGGCAATCGCGAGTGCCTCGTCGAGGTCCTTGAAGGTGACATCTCTGCCACCGAGTCCGAGGATGAAGTCAACGATCTTCGGCTTCTCGCTCTCGTTGATGAGCGCCCTGCTGAAGTCCTGGAAGAGGGCTCCGCCGACGCTGAAGGTGACGTTCTTCTCGAGGAGCGCGAGAACCTTCGCCTTCTTTGCGAGCTCCCTTACCTCCTCGATCGGGAACGGCCTGTAAACTGTGAGCTTGGCAGCACCGGCCTTGATGCCCTTCTCGCGGAGGTGGTCGATGTACTCCTTGAGGGTTCCAGCCAAGGATCCCATCGTGACGAAGATTATTTCCGCGTCGTCGGTGCGGTACTCCTCTATCTTCTGGTACTTTCTACCAAAGCGCTTCTCGAACTCCTCAAAGACCTCATCGATGACCTTCCTGGCGTTCTCGTTGGCCTGCCAGACTGTGTAGCGGGCCTCCATGTAGTGGGCCGGGAAGGCGAGGGTGCCCTGGGTTATAGGCCTGGTCGGGTCGAGGTAGGCGTGCTTGGGCTCGTACTCGCCGAGGAACTCGTCAACGAGCTCCTGGTCGGGAATCTCGACCGGCTCGACGGTGTGGGTGAGTATGAACGCGTCGAAGCCGACCATGGCAGGGAGGAGGACGCGCTCGTCCTCGGCAACCTTGAAGGCTATGAGGATCAGGTCAAGGGCCTCCTGGTTGTTCTCCGCGTAGAACTGGAGCCAGCCGGTGTCGCGCTCGCTGATGGTGTCCTGCCAGTCGTTCCAGATGTTGATCGGGGCGCTCAAGGCCCTGTTTCCAACGGCGATGACTATCGGAAGGCGCATTCCTGCGGCAATGAAGAGTATCTCGTGCATCAGAGCCAGACCCTGTGAAGCTGTGGCGGTGAAGGTTCTGACTCCAGCCGCCGAGGCACCGACACAGGCTGAAATCGCTGAGTGCTCGCTCTCGACCTTGATGAACTCGGCATCGAGCTCTCCATCTGCGACGAACTCGCTTATCTTCTCGGGGACGAGGGTCGATGGGGTAATCGGGAAGGCCGCTATGACCTTCGGCTTGGCGAGCTTGGCCGCCCAGGCGGCGGCTTCGTTGGCCTTCATAACCTTTCTCATCGGCATCTTTCACCACCTCACTTGGTCTCCCTAACCATTATTATGGCATCGGTCGGGCACTCGTTGGCACATATCCCACAGCCCTTGCAGTAGTCGAAGTCAAAGACCGGATAGTTCTCCTCGTCGAGGTAGATGGCCGGCTCCGGGCAGTAGATGTAGCAGAGGTAGCAGCGGACGCACTTGTCCCTGTTGAACTCGGGCATAAAAACTCTCCAGGAACCGGTCTTGTTTATCACGCTGCTCCCCGGAATGGTGGCTATCGCTCCCGGGGTCATCTTTTCGCTATACTCCTTCTGAACCCTCTCGATGTCGGCCTTAAACGGACTCTCGGCCATGCTTATCACCTCGGGTGAATTATCAGATGGAAACTTAAACCTTGGGGTAAAGATGGAAAGCTCAGCCGAAGACCTCGGCGAGCTTCTTGAGCTTCTCCCACTCGTGGAGGACCCACTGCTGGAGGATCTCAATGTCCTCCTTGGTCATGTACTTAAACCTGCCCTGGTACTTGAGGAACTCCTCTATCGGTTTCGGCTCCTTCTTGGTGCTCGGCATGTTGATCTTGTACTTTCCGTTCTCGTACTCGAAGAGCGGGAAGTAGGCCGTCTGAACCGCGAGCCTCGCGAGCTCGATGCTCTTGTCGGTCGGTGAGCGCCAGCCGGTCGGGCACGGCGCGAAGAGCTGGATGAAGCTCGGTCCAGGGATCTTCTGGGCCTTCTTGAGCTTCCTTATGAAGTCCTCCGGATAGGCGACGCTTGCGGTGGCGGCGTAGGGTATCTCGTGGGCTATGACTATGTCGATGACCTTCTTCTTGTGCCTCTTCTCGAGGAAGTGCTTCTTTCCGCCAGGGGTGTTGGTGGTCCAGGCACCGTATGGGGTCGAACCTGACCTCTGGATTCCGGTGTTCATGTAGGCCTCGTTGTCGTACATTATGTAAACCGCATCGTGACCCCTCTCGAGGAAGCCGCTCAGGGCTTGGAGTCCTATGTCGGCGGTTCCTCCGTCGCCGGCCCAGCCGACGACCATTATTCCGTCCTCGCCCTTGACCTTGTATCCCTTGGCCTTGAGGGCCGCCTCAATACCACCTATAACGGCACCGGTGGTTTCAAAGGCCGTGTGGAACAGATTGGCGTTGAGCGCGCTGTACGGCCAGGGGCCAGCGATGATGGTTGAACAGCACGCAGGAATGGCGAATATCGTCTTCTTCCCGTAAGCTTTGAGGACATAGCGGAGTCCGAGGGAAGCGCCACAGCCCTGGCAGGCCGTGTGGCCGGCGTAGAAGTGCTCTTCCGCCGGTATGCTCAACCTCTTCTTAACGTTCTCGGGAATCTCCATCGTTCTCACCTCTTAAGGTGGTACCAGTCCACCTCTACATCTAGCTCTCCCTTCTCGATGATGGCCTTCATGTTCTCGGCTATCTTCCTGACGTCGCTGACGGTGAAGTCCCTTCCTCCGAGGCCGACTATGTAGTTCTTCATGAGCGGCTTTGCATTGGTGTTGTAGAGCGCTCCCTTGGCCTCGTTGAAGAGTATGCCCTCCTGGCCGAAGGAGAAGTTCCTGTCGAGGACGGCTATGCCTTCAACATTCTTGGCGAGCTCGTAAAGCTCCTCCTTCGGGAAGGGCCTGAACCAGCGGACCTTCGCGGCGCCGACCTTGTAGCCCTCATCGCGGAGAACATCGACCGCCTGCTTGACGGTTCCCATGAGTGAACCCATACCCATGAAGACGAAGTCTGCGTCGTCAGTCCTGTATAGCTCTATCATCTGGCTGTAGTCCCTTCCAAAGCGCTCGCCGAACTCTTTTCCAACCTCGTGAATGACCTTCTTGGCATCTTCCATAGCCTTGGCTATCTTGTAGCGGAACTCGTAGTAGTCGTTGGGGCCACCAAGGGCACCTACAGCAACGGGGTTGTCGAAGTCGGTGAGCGTGTAGAGCGGCTTCCTTGGCGGAAGGAACTCATCGACCAGCTCCTGTGGGATCATCTCGACAACGTCGTAGGTGTGGCTCAGTATGAAGGCACTCTCGACAACCATCGCGGGGAGGTTCACGGTCTCGGCTATCTTGAATGCCATCAGCACACCGTCGTAGACCTCTTGGTTGTTCTCCGCGTAGAACTGCATCCAGCCGGTGTCCCTCTGCGCCAAACTGTCGGTCTGGTCGTCCCAGACGCTCCAGGGGGGAGCCATGGCACGGTTCACATCGACCATGACTATCGGCAGCCTCGCTCCAGCCGCCCAGTGTAGCATCTCGTGCATGAGAGCGAGACCCTGGGCGGAGGTGGCGGTGAAAGCCCTGGCGCCGGTCGCGCTCGCTCCTATACAGGCGGCCATGGCTGAGTGCTCGCTCTCGACCGGTACGTACTCAAGCCCCTCTATCTCTCCGTTGGCGAGGAACTCGGCTATCTTCTCGATGATGCTGGTCTGGGGGGTGATGGGGTAAGCCGCGACGACCTCAACGCGGGCGTGTTTAACGGCGTAAGCGGCCGCGTAGTTGCCGCTCACGACCTTTCTAATGGGCTTGTACTCCATAACCAACACCTCACTTCTCCTCTTTTTCCATCGTTATGGCCTTGGTCGGGCACTCGTTCGCACAGATACCGCAGCCCTTACAGTAGTCGTAGTCTATCCCGACGTAGCCGTCCTCGCGTATGTATATAGCCGGCTCGGGGCAGAATTTCCAGCAGATGTAGCACTTAACGCACTTGTCATCATCGACGACGGGTATGAACGTCCTCCAGTCGCCGGTGAAGTTGCTGAGCGTGGTGCCCAGGCTAATCGGGGCCTCCGGGTACTCGTCCACCCGGGTGAGGACGATTTTGGTGGCCCCTTCCTTCTTTTCACCAAACAGCGTGTTCAACCTTATCACCACCTTGTTCGGGGTTAAAGGATAGGAAAGAAGATTAGAGCTCGTAAACGGTAGTCTTGTTGAATGCTTCCTCTGCGGCCTTGGCGTTCTTCTCGCCGAGGGATCCGGAGAAGACGTCCTGAATGGCCTTCTGGACGTGCTCGAGGGTGACGACGCCGGTGGCCTTTGCGACCGCACCGAGGATTGCGGTGTTGGTAATTGGAAGGCCAAGGACGTCGAGGGCTATGGTGGTGGCATCGACGAGGGCCAGCTTGGCCGGCTTCTTCTTGAGCTTCTCG
Source organism: Thermococcus sp. MV11 (assembly GCF_012027285.1). NCBI lineage: Archaea > Methanobacteriati > Methanobacteriota > Thermococci > Thermococcales > Thermococcaceae > Thermococcus > Thermococcus sp. MV11. Next base: position 62,475 of record NZ_SNUD01000003.1, on the reverse strand, counting down.
AGAACCTCTTCCTTGCTCTTCTCTGTGTTGACGATGACGATTCCGTCGTCCTTGAGACCTGCGGTGACGTCAACGGTGTCGAGAAGGCTCGGGTCGAGGACGACCACTATGTCGGGCTCGTATATCTGGGTCTTTATCCTTATCGGCCTCTCGTCGATCCTGGTGAACGCTGTAACCGGCGCTCCACGCCTCTCGACACCGAAGAACGGGAACGCCTGGACGTACTTGCCCTCAAGGAAAGCGGCTGAGGCTAGTATGTTGGCGGCGGTAACGGCACCCTGTCCACCCCTACCGTGAAAACGAATCTCGATCATCTTCTCTGCCTCCTTAAGTTTGTCAAACTTTATTCATTCAACGCATTTATTTAAGTTTCGGTATTGGCTTAATCTCCCTTCGGCAGGTGTCTTTGGGTAGGCGTGAACGTTGTCAGTCGCCAATGGTAAAAAGAGCGCATTGTTTCCCGAAAAAAGTTCGCCCGCTAAATTTTTAAATCCATAAACTACAGGCTGGTATATAGACTATATAGTGGTGGTTAAAATGGAGGGCCTGGCGGTAGCGGCGATAGCAGTGGCGTTTTACATTGCCTGGAACATAGGCTCAAACGACTCTGCCAACGCTATGGGGACTGCTGTCGGGGCTGGAATACTGAGCTTCCGCCAGGCCACGCTTACGATAGCGATATTTGTCCTGATGGGGGCATACCTCCGGGGTTACAAGGTCATGAAGACCGTTGGGAAAGGCATAGTCCCGGAGGGGTACCTAACAATGGAGATGGCGGTCATAGCGCTCCTCGCCGCGGGCGTTTGGGTGACGATAGCCACCGTGAAGGGCCTTCCTGTCTCCACAACCCAGGCGATAGTTGGAGGGGTTATAGGAGTGGGCCTCGCCACCCACGCCCCAGTGAACTGGTACACTCTCGGTAAAATAGCCGCCGCCTGGGTCGTCTCACCGGTGCTGTCGGGGATTCTTGCCATATTCCTCTTCAGATTCTACGGCTGGGTGGTTTCCAAGATAAAAAGCGTCTCGACGATTGAGGCCCTCTACAAGGCCCTGGCCATACTCGGCGGCTCCTACATGGCCTTCAACTTCGGGACGAACGAAGTTGCCAACGCCTCCGGCCCTCTGGTCGGTGCCGGCTTCATGGAGCCGAAGGTTGCTGGAATCTTCGGGGCGATAGCGCTTTCCATCGGCGCTCTCACGTTCAGCTATGCGGTGATGCACACCGTCGGGAAGAAGATAACTTCCCTCGGACCCGTTTCGGCATTCGCCGCCCAGTTCGGTTCGGCAATAGCTGTCAGCCTGGCGAACTTCTTCGGCCTTCCCGTCAGCTCGAGCCAGTCAATAGTTGGGGGCGTCATCGGCGTGGGCCTGCTCGCAGGAGAGGGCGTCGAGAGGGGCGTCATAAGGGACATAGTCTTTGGCTGGGTCGCGACGCCGCTCACGGCCATAGTGATATCACTCGCTATCTTCAAGGCCTTCTCCCTCGTGGGGCTGGTTTAGCCTCTCTATCCTAACCCCGAGCCGTGTGAGCTCCTTTATCATTCCCGTCTGCACGTAGGCCCTTATCCTAGTTTTCTCGCCGTACTCGACCGACAGAATCTCGCCGATGGAGTTTATGAGCGCCATCACCCTGGGAACCTTATCCGGCTCGTCCACGGTTATCTCGAAGGCCTTGTACTTCGGCAGGGTGAGGATAACCTCCTCGAGGGTGCCGTAAAGCTCTTCAAGCTGGCCCAGCTTTGCCGAGATTGAGACGACATTCGAACCTATCCCCCTCTCCTCGGCAAGGGCCTTCATAATCTCCGCTTTGTCCCTTATGTCCTCCTCGCTCGTTAAATCCCTCTTGTTGAGGACCACTATTATCGGCTTGTCAAGGGCCTTCAGCTCCCTGAGAACGCCGAGCGATGCCAGGAACTTCCTCCTCATCTCGGTCCAGGGCTCGCTGGCATCGAGGACGAGCAGAATTATGTCCGCCTTAACTATCTCCTCCAGCGTCGAGTGAAATGCCTCGACTATAAACGGTGGAAGGCCATCTATGAAGCCGACCGTGTCAGTGACGAGAACCCTCTTGCCCCCCAGCTTGAAGCGCCTCGTTGTCGTGTCAAGCGTCGTGAACATCTGGTTTCTGGCCTCTATCTCCTCCCCGGCGAGGGCGTTGAGAAGGGTCGATTTCCCCGCGTTGGTGTAGCCGGCCAGGGCTATGAGAATGAACCCCACCTCTTCCCTGCGCTTCCGCTTAACTTCCCTGTCGGCCTTGACCCTCTCAAGCTCCTTCCGTATCTTCCCCATACGATAGCGAATGTGCTTGAGGTACTGCTGCGTCTGATACTCACCCATTCCCTTAAAACCTGCCCTGTCGCCGAGCTTGATTCGCCTTATCGCTTCCTTCACGAGGGGGACCTCGTACTGGAGCGAGGCTAACTCAACTTGAAGCTTTGCCTCCTTTGAGTGGGCCCGCTTTTCGAAAATCTCGAGGACGAGCTGCCACCGGTCAATTACCTCGACGCGGAGCTCCTTCCAGAGGTTGTAGGCCTGGCTCGGCGTCAGCCTGTTGGCAAAGATAACCTTATCTGGCTTGAGCTCCTTTACGAGCTCCTTCAGCTCCTCGAGCTTTCCTTTTCCTATGTTGTAGCGCGGGTGCTCCTCCCTGTTCTGCTCGAGGATCGCGAGGACTTCATAGCCCGCGCTCCTCAAAAGCTCCTCGAACTCCTCCCTGCTCACCCCGTCGCGCCTGGATCTTCTTATTACTCCTATTGCTTTCATCGGCCATATTTTCTTCCTGGGGTGGTTTATAGTCTTTTGGAACGGCCGGTTTTCAACCTGAAGTTTGGGATACGCCTTTAAACTCCAAAAGCGAGCTATATGCGGTGGTCCCTATGGATTACGACGACGTTGATGTCAAGCTTAAGGAGATTGAGGAACTCCTTGACAGGCTGGGCAAGCAGCACCCCAAGGAGATTTCCGCCTTCTCAAGGTTCCTGCGCGAGACCCTAGATAACAAGGCCCTGACGACGCGTGAGAAGGAGCTTATCGCACTCGCCCTCGGCATAGCCCAGGGCTGTGAGTGGTGCATCTACCTCCACACCCAGAAAGCTCTGGAAGCGGGCGCCAAGCCGGAGGAACTCTTCGAGGCGGGCCTCGTTGCGGTTCTGATGGCCGGTGGTCCGGCCCTGATGCACCTGATTCCACTCATGAAGGCCATCGAAACCTTCCAGAAGGAGCACGGGGAGGGCTGAGGCTCAGCCCCCCGTTAGCTTTATTATTGCCTCCGCCAGGTCCCCTTCGGCCTCTTCGAGGGCCTTCTTTGCGGTATCGTAGTCGACGCCAGCCTGCTCCATGACGAGCTTGATGTCCTCTTCCGAGACCCTGACCACCGCCCTTACTTCTTCCTTTCCTGGCACTATCTGGTAGCTCTTCTCTCCCTGGGCGGTTATTATCGTTATCACCGGGTCCTTGAGGATTATCTCCTTGTTCTCGAGCCTTATTATGACCTCCTCAACGCCCTCGAGCTCCTCCATTTTTATGCCCATCTGGCGCATGAGCTTCTTCATCTGCCGGGGGTTCATTCCCATCATCGCTATCACCTGTTGGAAGGTAGCCCGGGGGTCTTAAAAAGGTTGGCAAGGTTTTTAGGCTCCTTGACGTACCCGGTGAGGGGGTGGGAGAGTGCAATTTCCCCGCGCCGTTCCCACGGACTTTCAAATTATGGTGGGGTTTCTGAGTGTAGCCCTGCTCCTGCTCGCCGGAAAGTTCTTCTTTGAGTGGCTGGAGAGGTACGCGGAGAGAAAGGAGAGAGAAATAGCGAAAGAGCTGGAGGAACTGGAGAAAGCGGGCGAGATGTATTAGGGAATTGCGTTTGCCAAAAAGTATTTATTTTCCAAAAACCCAATCTTTACCATGACAGTGGAAGTTGTGAGACTCGATGACAACGGGAGGGTTTACCTCCCTGCCAGCATCAGGAAAAACCTCCGCTCCAGGGAGTTCTACGTCGAGGAGAAGGACGGCAGGATAATCCTGATCCCCGTCAGGGAGAAGCTGATGAAATACCGGGGAATTTTCCGGGGAGAAAACCTCACCGGTGAGGAAATTGACGAAATCGTGAAGGAAGAAACTGAAAAGCTCCTGAGGGGAGAGCTGTGAGGGTTTACGTTGACGTCAACGTGATTTACTATCACCTCACTGACAACCCTGAGTTCTCTGATAGGGCCACCGATTTGCTGGAAGAACATTATGGCTCAATGATAACCTCATCACTAACCGTCTGGCAGCTTTACATACTTCTCAGAAGGCTGAACAGGAAGGGGACATTTAACCTCATGGAAATACTTCCGGAACTGGGGATTCGAGTCGTCCCACTGACACCTGAAGTTCTCATGGAAGCGGAAAGGATTGAGAAGCTTGACTTCGACGATGCGATTCACTACGCAACGATGAGGAAGCACGGGGTGAAGAAGATACTCTCAAACGACGGGGACTTTGACAAAATTGATGACATAGAGAGAGTATTTTAGCTTCAGGTCTCTCTCTTCTCCTCCGGGAACTTTGAGGTCTCCTCGTTGGTCTTCATTATCTTTGCCCTGTACTCCTCGTACTTCTTTCTGGCTTCCTCCGCCTTCTCCCTCTCGCCGAGGTACTCGTAGGCCTCCGCCACGTGCTTCCACCACATCGGGTCTTTTTCGGCCTCCTTCAGGCAGTATTCAAGGAACTTCTGGTACGCTTCCCTCGCCAGCTCCTCCTTGCCGAGCTTCCTTGCTATGTTGCCAACGTCCTCGTAAAAGACGCCCTCTTCCTGAGCTTCCTTCTGGTAGTACTCCAAGGCCCTCTCCCAGGCCTCCCTGGCCTTCTCCTCGTTGCCCAGCTCCTCGTAGAGCTTTGCCACGTCCTCCCAGAACCAGGGCTCCTCCTCGGCGTAGCGCTCGAGGGCCTTAGCTGCCCTCTCCATGTTTCCAGCCTTCTTCCAGTACTCGTGGGCCTCCTTGAGGTAGTATGTGTCCCTCTCCTTCTCGTACAGCTCCTCGTATATCTCCGCGGCCCTCTCGTACTTCCCGGCCTTCTCGTAGGCCCAGGCGGCGCTCTCCATCCAGCCAAGCTTCTCGTACATCTCCGCCGCCTTCAGGTAGTTTCCGGCCTTCTCGTACTTTCTGGCCGCGGCTTTGTACTTACCCATCTTTTCAAGCTTTTCAGCCGAGCGGAAGCGGTCCGTCAGGCTCAGATCGGGCTCGCTTATGTACCAGATGCCGAAGGCGAGTATGGCGATGAAGAAGACTATTATCCCACCAACCACCTGGAGGTTCTGCCAGGTGGCGCTGAGGTATAAGCCGTAGCCGCTTATCGCCGTGAAGACTGCCAGTATTGTCCCATACTTCCAGCTCTCGGCGTAGAAGGTAAGTCCCGTGAAGAAGAGCAGCATCAGCGTAACTCCCAGGAAACCCAGGGTGAGTATCACCTGGAGCAGCAGCTTGAAGCCGCCGTACCAGACTATGCCGGCCGCTATGGCTATAACAGCGATGAGGAATCCAATCAGGTACGCCTTGAGCTTGTCCATTCTTTCACCCCCTCGATTTCCAGCAGGAAAACCTTCTCCTCCAGCCTCGGAGTGTAGTGACCGATGCCGTCGCTGGCAACGACCCTGTGGCAGGGAACGACTATCGGGTAGGGGTTCCGCCTCATCGCCCCGCCGATGGCCCGCGGTGATGTGTTTAATGCCCCTGCAAGGCCACCGTAGGTTATAACGCTACCTCTTTTAACGTTTTTCGTGAGCCATTCGTAAACCCGCCTCTCAAAGGGTGTAACGCCCTCGAACGAAAGCTCCAGAAGAAGATCCTCGTTTTCCAGCCTCCCGACGATGACGTCCCGGACGAGGGAGGGGTAATCGCTCTCCCCATCACTGGCATCGACATCGACGCCCCTTCTCTCCAGGAAGTCCGAGAGGCGCTCGATGTTCGCCCGGAACTGCGCCCCGTCGAGGGCGAAGGTTATCCCCTGGATTTTTTTCTCGTGGATCACGCCTATCCACACTTTTCTGCCTGCCATCTCAAAGACATCAACGCTCAGCATCTCCGCACTCCTCCAGCTTTATAGCGGCCTTTCTCAGCGGCCCTATAAGCGTGTGAACCTCCCTCCCGTACAGAACGGCCCTCCCCACGAAGCGCTGAAACACCTTTGCGAAGACCTCCCGTCTCTCCGGATCCTTGGGGTAGTTGAGAGCTTCCAAGAGTCTCTCCCACGACCTTGCTAACTCCTCCTTCTCCCTCCTCGTTGCAGGTTCAAGGGAGCGAACTTTCGCCTCCGGCCTTTCCTTTGAGAGCTCGTAGAGGATAACCGCGACGGCCTGTGCGAGGTTCATCACGGGGTAGGCCTCGCTGGTCGGAACCGTCACGGTGAAGTCGAGCCTTTCCAGCTCATCGTTTCTCAGCCCGATGCTCTCCCTGCCGAAGAAAAGGCCGACCCTCCCGGGATAACCTTCGAGCGTCTCCCTCAGCTCCCAGGGATAGAGGGGAACACGGTGTGGTATGAACCTCCCTCCGGGCTTCCCCGTTGTTCCAACGGCCAAATCGAAGAGCTCAAGCGCCTCCTCAAAGTTCTCAACCAGGAGTGCCCTGTCTAATACGTCCCTTGCGTGGACTGCATAGCTGTAGCTTTCCTCCGTTAGGTTAGGGTTCACGAGCACTAGGCTGGAAAATCCAAAGTTCTTCATGGTCCTCGCTATCATTCCTATGTTCGCCGGCCCCTCCGGCTCCACCAGAACCACGCTTATCATCGGTAGGCATTTAAGGTGTTGTCTTTAAACGGTTGCGGTGGTGAGATGAAGATTTACGTCCTCGGAGCCGGGAGCATAGGTTCCCTCTTCGGAGCTCTCTTAACGAGGGCGGGCAACGACGTGACGCTCATCGGAAGGGAGGAGCAGGTGAGGGCGATACTGGAGAGGGGGCTCAGGATAACCGGGGTGGAGGAGTTCGTGGTCAGGCCAAGGGCGACCGTTCACGCCCCCGAAGAACCACCAGAGCTTCTCCTCCTGGCGACCAAGTCCTACTCCACCAAAGCCGCCTTGGAGTGCGCCAGAAAATGCATCGGTCCGGAAACGTGGATTCTGAGCGTCCAGAACGGCCTTGGAAACGAGGAACTGGCTATGCGGGTGACGCCTAATGTGATGGGAGGCATAACTACCAACGGCGCAATGCTAATGGAGTGGGGCGTCGTAAAGTGGACAGGCAAGGGTATAACGGTCATCGGGAAGTACCCCACGGGTGGAGACCCCTTTGTTGGGGAGGTCGCCGGAGTTCTCAGGGAGGCCGGACTCGAGGTTTCCACCACTGAGAACGTCCTGGGCTGGAAATGGGCCAAGGCGATAGTCAATTCCGTGATAAACGGCCTTGGAACAGTTCTTGAAGTCAAGAACGGGGCTTTGAAGGACGACCCGTACCTCGAGGCGGTCTCGGTGGACGTGGCAAGGGAGGGCTGCATGGTGGCCCAGCAGCTCGGCGTGGAGTTCGAGATGCACCCCCTGGAGCTCCTCTGGGACACGATTGAACGCACGAGGGAGAACTACAACTCCACCCTTCAGGACATAAGGAGGGGCAAGAGGACGGAGATAGACTACATCAACGGCAAGATAGTTGAGTACGCGGGCTCCGTCGGTCTGGAAGCGCCGAGGAACGAACTCATCTGGGCCCTGGTCAAGGCGAAGGAAAATCTAAATAAACCGGGCGGTTGAACTTAACTTGGGGGATTGAAGATGCCCATATTTGGGGGTAAGGAGAGCAGCGTTTTTGAGGCCATAGAGAATCATCTCAAGGTCGTGGACGAAGCACTGGTTGCGTTCAGGGCTCTGGTCGAGGCTTACCTCGAGGGCGACTTCGAGAGGGCAAAGGCCTTCGAGAGGGAAGTGGACCAGCTCGAGAGTAAGGCGGACTCCCTTAGGAGGGGCATAGAGACCATGCTCTACGAGGGGGCCTTCCTACCTGCCAACAGGGGCGACTACGTCCGCTTGAGCGAGCTCATAGACCAGGTGGCCGATGCCGCCGAGAGCGCGGCCCACACTCTTATTCTGGCAAAACCAAAGGTGCCGGCCGAGCTGAAAGATGAGATCCTTCGCCTCGTGGATTCGGCTAGAGACACCTATTCAGTCCTCGTTCAGGCGGTCAATGCTCTCAATACTGATGTTGATAAGGCTATAGAGCTTGCTAAGGCCGTCGAGGACGCCGAAGAAAAGGCCGATGAAGTGGAGTACGATGTCAAGGGTAAGGTTTTTGAGAGCGAGACCATCACCACCTACGCCAAGCTCATCTGGAACCAGATACTCACCAAGATGGGCGACATAGCTGACAGGGCGGAAGATACTTCCGACCAGGTCATGCTGATGGCCATAAAGAGAAGGGGTTGAGGTGATGGAAATGGCGAAGGTACTCGTTGCAGCTCCGCTCCACGAGAAGGCTATGGAGGTTCTAAGGAAAGCGGGTTTTGATGTCATCTATGAGGAGTACCCCGACGAGGAGAGGCTCGTTGAGCTCGTGAAAGACGTTGATGCTATTATCGTAAGGAGCAAGCCGAAGGTGACGAGAAAGGTCATCGAGAGTGCACCCAAGCTCAAGGTCATCGGGAGGGCCGGCGTTGGACTGGACAACATAGACCTCGAAGCCGCTAAGGAGAGGGGCATTAAGGTTGTGAACAGCCCCGGGGCGAGCTCAAGGAGCGTCGCCGAGCTGGCGATAGCTTTGATGTTCAGCGTGGCCAGGAAGGTAGCCTTCGCCGACAGGAAGATGCGCGAGGGCGTCTGGGCCAAGAAGCAGTGCATGGGAATCGAACTTGAGGGCAAGACCATAGGGGTAATCGGCTTCGGAAGGATAGGCTACGAGGTGGCCAAGATTGCCCATGCCCTTGGTATGAAGGTTCTCCTCTACGACCCCTACCCGAACGAGGAGAGGGCCAAAGAGGTCGGCGGGAAGTTCGCCCAGCTTGAGGAGCTTCTGAGGGAGAGCGACGTAGTTACCCTTCACGTTCCGCTGGTGGAGCAGACCTATCACCTCATCAACGAGGAGCGGCTCAAGCTGATGAAGCCAACGGCAATACTCATCAACGCCGCCCGCGGTGCAGTTGTCGATACCAGTGCGCTCGTCAAGGCCCTTCAGGAGGGCTGGATTGCCGGAGCGGGCTTAGATGTTTTCGAGGAGGAGCCCCTGCCGAAGGACCACCCGCTCACAAAGCTCGACAACGTCGTCCTCACACCCCACATCGGTGCCTCAACGGAAGAGGCCCAGATGCGCGCCGGGGTTCAGGTTGCCGAGCAGATAGTCGAGATTCTGAGGGGCTGAGTTCCTTTCCATTCCTTCTTGCGAACCTTTCTTCAACTCGCATCAGCGCGAAAAGTGGGACGCCAGTAACGGGGAACTGCTCTGGAAAGGCCGAGAGGAAGGGGCTTACGGTCAGGGCTGTGCCCCTGTGGAGGTGGCTTTTAAAGGAAAGCGTCAAACTTTTTAACTCCATCTCCAACTTTTAACAGGTGAATGCCTATTGCTCGCCGATGCCATCGTTGAGGCGATAAGGTTGGCCGTCACGAGGATTCCCGATGATGTCGTTTTGACCCTCAGAGAGGCTTACGAGCGAGAGGAGAGCGAAATAGCGCGCTTCAACCTTGAGAACATTCTCAAGGCCATAGAGATCGGAAAAACCGAGTCCATTCCCGTCTGCCAGGACACCGGAACGCTAATCTTCTTCGTTAAAGCCGGGGTTAACAGTCCCTTCCTCGGGGAGCTCAAGGGAGCGATAATCGAGGCAACGCGGAGGGCGACGGAAGAGGTGCCCCTCAGGCCAAACGCCGTCGATGTCTTAACCGGGAGGAACTCGGGCGACAACACTGGGAGGGGCGTTCCGGTGATCCACTGGGAGATAACTGAGGGCGACGAAATCGAGGTGGCGGTCCTTCCAAAGGGTGGTGGGAGCGAGAACTGCTCTGCCCTGGCTATGCTTACCCCCTCCGAGGGCTGGGAAGGGGTCAAGCGCTTCGTCGTCGGGCACGTTAAGGCCTGCGGCGGAAAGCCCTGCCCACCGGTTATTCTGGGTATAGGCGCTGGTGGAAGCGCTGACCTCTCACTGAAGCTCGCCAAAAAGGCCCTTCTCAGGAGGGTCGGGGAGAGGAACCCGGACGGGAGGATAGCGGAGCTAGAGGAAGAGCTTTTGAAAGAAATAAACGCCCTCGGGATTGGCCCGATGGGAATGGGTGGCAGAACGACCGCCCTCGACGTCAAAATTGAGGTGGCCCACAGGCACCCGGCAAGCTTTCCGGTCGGTCTCGTTGTCCAGTGCTGGGCCAACAGGAGGGCCTTCCTGAGAATAAAGCCTGAGGGGAGGGTTGAGGTTTGGCAGTGAAGCTAGAAACGCCCCTGGGCGAGGAAGACGTCCTGAAACTGAGAGCCGGTGATATAGTCCTCCTCTCCGGAACGATCTACACCGCCCGCGACTCGGCCCACAGGAGGATTCTGAGTTTACCGAGGGAGGAACTGCCCTTCGAGCCGGAGGGGGCGGTGATATACCACTGCGGCCCCGTGGTCAGGAAAAGGGGAGAAAGCTACAAGGTCGTTTCGGCGGGGCCGACGACGAGTGCCAGAATGAACCTCTACCTAGAGGGTATTTTGGGCCTTGGGGTTCGGGGGATAATAGGGAAGGGCGGAATGGAGGTCGGGCCTTTCAAAGGCCGCGCAGTTTACTTCGCCTTCACTGGCGGTGCGGGTTCGCTCGCGGCAAGGAGCATAAAGAGGGTTAAAGCCGTCCACTGGCTCGACCTCGGAATTCCAGAGGCCCTGTGGGTTCTTGAGGTTGAGGACTTCCCGCTGATTGTGGCCATAGACGCGCACGGTGGAAGCCTCTACCGGTAGTTCCTCCTCTTCTCGTTCAGCGGGACTATGTTCCCCTCGTAGAACCGCCTCCAAGTTCTAAGCCTCTCCTCAACCTCCTCCTCAGGATTGACGCGGACCCCCGCGATTCCCTCCCTCATCGCTTCCTCGGCGACGGCCCTTGCCACCCTGGGGTGGACGTCAGGGTGGAAGGGCGACGGGATTATCTCCCCCTCGCTCGGCTCTATTACGGAAGCGATTGCCTTTGAAGCCTCTATTATCATGCCGTCTGTTATGGTCCTGGCCCTCACGTCAAGTGCTCCCCTGAATATCGCGGGGAAGCCGAGGAGGTTGTTGATCTGGTTGGGGTAGTCGCTCCTTCCAGTGGCAACTATCCGAGCACCGGCCTTTTTAGCCTCCTCAGGGAGTATCTCGGGGGTGGGATTGGCCAGCGGGAACACTATCGCGTCGTCGGCCATCTTCCCTATCCACTCGGGCTTTATCACGCCCGGTCCGGGCTTCGTGAAGGATATTAGAACGTCCGCACCCTCTACTGCCTCCTCAGGACCACCTTCGACTCCCTCGCCGTTCGTTTTCCCCAGCAGTTCCCCGCGGTACGGGAAGAGGTTCTCAAGGGGTAAATCGGGCGTTAGAACCCTCGGCCTCCCCTCCACGAGCTCGACGACGCGAACCTTTTCCGGCTTAGCCCCCGCCTTCACCAGAAGCCTGAGAGTCGCGAAGCCCGCCGCGCCCGCTCCAAAAAGGGCCACGCTTACCTCGCTGAGCTTTTTTCCCACAACTTTAAGCGCGTTGAGCAATCCGGCCAAGACAACGCTCGCAGTCCCCTGCTGGTCGTCGTGGAAGACTGGGATTTCCAGCTCATTCCTCAGCCTGTCCAGTATGTAGAAGCACTTGGGCGAGGCTATGTCCTCGAGGTTTACCCCGCCGAAGGAGGGAGAAACTGCCTTAACAACTTCAATGAACTTTTCGGGGTCTTTCTCAGCTAGAACAAGAGGGGACGCATCGACACCGCCGAAGACCTTGAAGAGGAGTGCCTTACCCTCCATGACGGGGAGAGCTCCGAGGGGGCCAATATCTCCGAGTCCAAGTACCCTCGTGCCGTCACTTATCACGGCCACGGTGTTGCCCCTGTTGGTGTATTCGAAGGCTTTGTCCGGCTCTCTGGCTATCTCGCGCGATACCTCGGCGACTCCAGGCGTGTACGCTAAAGGAAGGGTTTCCCTCGTGAGGGGAACCTTCGGAATGACCTCGATTTTCCCGTTACCAATGAAGTTGCTCCTGTGAAAGCCCCTCGCGTCCATCGAACCACCGAAGTTGGTTAGCATCTTGAAGTTAAAAGTCCTTCTTTTCCAGTGGAAATTAAACTCAAAAATGTCCACTGGATTCCGCGGTTGGACGGAAACTTTTTAAAGCCAAGTTGTGCCCAATATAACCGGGAGTGGGCCGGTAGCTCAGCCTGGTACGAGCGCCGCCCTCGCAAGGCGGAGGCCGCGGGTTCAAATCCCGCCCGGTCCACCACACGACTCTCTTCTGGGGTTTTTCGCGGATCTTAGTTCTCGGTTCCGCTGTTTTAGTACTCCACTTGATAGATGTATAGTACCCTCTTTTGGAATTCACGCATTCGGTTGTTATTTATCCTGGAAAACTTGGATTTAATCAAGTTTTGTTCCGTGTCATTAGGGAAAATTACTTAAGCAGTTTGTCGTTTTTGTTACCTGGTGGTGATTATATGGAATTCGACCTCCTTAAGGGGCTGGTTTCCATCAGTTCCCCTTTCGGAAGTGAGGAGGAAATCTCCCGCTTCATAGCATCGTTTCTGGAGGAGCACGGCTTTGAGGTCGAGCTCCTTCCAGTTGATGGCCTCGGGGACAACGTCATCGCCCGGCTTCCGGGCAGGGGACACACCGTCGTTCTCAACGGTCACATGGACACGGTGAATCTCTCCTCCGGCTGGACTCGGGATCCTCACGGCGAGCTGGACGGCGACCGCTTCTACGGCCTTGGCAGCGCCGACATGAAGGCCGGTCTCGCGGCACTTATGGCGGCTTTCGTGGAAGTCGCTGAACTCCCAAAGAAGGAGAGGCCCAACGTCATCTTCACCGCGGTGGTCGATGAAGAGGGCTACTCCCGCGGGGCCTGGGAGCTCATAAGGAGCGGCAAGTTGGACAAGGCTGACGTGGTCCTCGTGGGCGAACCCACCAACGAGCGGCTGATGCTCGGTGCCAGGGGAAGGTTCGTTGTTCAGGTCGAGGTCTTCGGCAGGAAGGCTCACGCCGCCAGGCCCCACGAGGGGCTGAACGCCATAGAGGAGCTGGGCCGCTTCGTGGGAAGCCTTTGGAAGATACGCTTCAGGAACCACCGGAAGCTCGGTGCCGGCTCATACTGCACCCTCCACATAGAGGGCTCGGCCGACGGTTTGAGCGTCCCGGACTACGCCAGGGCGATAATCGACAGGCACATAGTCATCGGCGAGGACTGGGAAAGGGTTGAGAGGGAGCTGATGAAGCTGGCGGAGAGGATAAAGCTCAACGGAAAGCTCAGGGTCTCGAAGTTCGAGAGGCCAACGCCGGACATGCTCCCCTACGTCGTCAGGGAGAACGACCGCTTCGTGAACGTCTTCAAGTCCGCCCACAGGGCCGTTCTCGGAGGAGAACCGGAGATTATCTACGGGAGGAGCGTGGGGGACTTCAACTACTTCGGCACATACCTTGGGAAGCCTACCCTCGTCTACGGGCCGGTAGGTGGCAACTGGCACGGTAGCGACGAGTGGGTGAGCGTCGAGTCCATGAAGCGGGTGAAGAGAGTCTACGTGGAGTTCCTGAAGTCGCTGGTGTAGCTGAGAAAAAAGGAAAGGTGATCACAGCTTTCTGCCCACGAGGGCACCGACGAGGAACGCCCCAATCGCCGCCAGGGCAAGCGCTGTCTCCGGAACGCCGCCTTGGCTCTCAGTCTGTTCATCAGGCCCTCCAGCGTCTGGAGTGCCCGTGGGTATGACGATCTGTGGCACGCCGGTCGTGTTGTCCTGTGGTACCTGAACGCTTCCGCCCGGACTGCTGAGGAACAGGCCGGCGGTTTCTCTGGCGTACTGGTAGAATATCATGGCTGTCTGGAGGTCCTCGAGGCTGTTGTTCTCCTCCGCGCTCTTCTCGTAGCTCTCGGCGAACTCGTAGTAGGCCATGGCCAGAACGGGGGTTATGCCCTGGCTCTGCGCTATGCCTATGGCCACCTTGGCCTCCTCCTTCATCGCCCTCGCCTTGTCCATCAGCACGCTCTGGTTGTCTATGCCGAGGGTGTCGAGGAAGACCTGCGCCCTCACGCGCGCCTCCATCGCCGTGAAGAGCGCCGCCGAGTACTTGCCGTCCTCGTAGTACTGCTCCGCCTGGACTATGCTCTGGCTGAGGTCGCCCCCCACGTCCCCGTACATGGACTCTATGTAGGTCACTATGAGGCTGGACTCGTCTATGTAGTCCCTGGCCGTTGCCTTCACAACGTCCCTGCTTATGACCTCGTCGCCCGCGAACCTCTCTCCCAGTTTGGCCCAGAACTCGGCAGTTTTGGCCCTCTCGTAGGCATAGGCTGCATCACCAACGGCGTCCCAGTAGTCCCCGTTGTAGTAGTACTTCCAGGCCTCGTCAAGGAGGCTCTTCGCCTGCTCCACCCTCTCTTCGGCCGCCGCGACCGCCTGGAGCATCGTTATTCCTTTTATCGTCACGTTGGAAACCGAGACCTCAGAGGCGTTTATCTGACTCTCCACGGTCTTTAGGAGCCTCTGCACGTCGTCGGGGCCGTTGGAGTCCAGGTACCAGTCCACGTGCCTTATGATGATCCTAGCCTGGAAGTCCTTGCTGAGGGCGGTGTAGTACATTCCGTCGTCTATTGCTTCCCTTGACTGATTGAGGATAACGTTCGCCTGGTTCAGGGCCTCCATCAGGGTGGTGTAGGTGGCGTAGCTCACGTCGCTGTCCTTGAGCTTGTCCAGCGTTGCCTGGTAATATGAGGTGGTGTTTTCGTAGTCTTTGAGCGCATCGTCCTTGAGGAAGGAGGTGTCGATGGTGACGTAGGAGGGCGCCTTCGGCCTGGGTATCCTGTGGCCGGTGAAGTAGTAGACGGCGTCGTAGATGTCCTTTATCTCTATGACCGTCAGTCCCCAGCGCTCCTTGGCGTACTCGACCACGTCCACCTTCTTGGTTTGGGTGTTTATCTCCACTATGCCGCCTATCTCCTTCTTCTGGGTCTCCTGGACGTACTGTATCCTCTGGCCCTCCGGAATCAGGAACACCTCGGCCCCGACGTCGTGGGCGGCGGAGGCCTTCTCGAGGATTCCGCCGACGGGCCCTATCGTTCCGTCCGGGTTTATCATGCCCGTCATCATCACCTTTGGATTGACCTGCCAGCCCTCGAGGGCCGCTATTATCCCAACCGTCATGGTTCCTCCCGCGGAGGGCCCGCCGATTATCGGAGAATCGGCCTTTATCTGAATGAAGACGTCGTACTTGCTCATATCGACCCCGAGAACCTTGCCCGCTATTTGCGAGGCCAACCTCGCGCTGGCCTGCATGTCTACCTCAGCCAGCGGCCAGGTCTCCACGTAAACGTGGCCAGTTCCTGGGGCGACGGTTATGACGAAGTCAGTGGCCACTCCAACGAGCTGGCCGTCCGAGGTCTTCGATACTGCGGGGGCCTTCAGGACGACGGTGTGCCCCTCGCTCGGGCACTGGGCTGCTGTGAAGCCCACGAAAGGCAGAATCAGCAGAGCCGTGATAAGCATTGCTATGATTTTTTTCATCTTTTTCACCCTTTCTTTAGGTCGTTTTGACTTAATAAAGCTCTTTTGGTTCAATTCTCTTATAGAGTGGTGCCGTGGTTCGAGGACAAATTTTTAAACCGTATTTCTTACTGGGTGAGTGGTGGGTCTAATGGGCCTGTTCAGCTCGCTGATAAACCGCAAGTTCAAGAACATCGCGGGAGACAGGTACGAGGAGATTTCAAGGCGCTACCGCGAGTTTCTCCTCCTGCCTGAGGAGTTCGTTCTCCCGGAGGTGCACTCCATACTGATGCCCATCGACAGGTTCTCCGGCGAGATTCCGGAGGAGCTCTACGAGACGCTGAGCGCGTACCTCGGGGCCTCGGTGACTCTGGTTTACATCTCCGAGAAGCGGACTCTCTCCCTCATCGAGCAGACCCTGGGTAAAGAGGAGGCGGAGAAGCTCAAGAGGGCAAAGATAGAGTTCGCCGAGGGAATGCTGGCCAAGATAGCCCCGAGGCTCGAGGAGCTGGGCCTCCGTGTTGAGAGGAGGTACTTCATAGGGAGCAAGGGGGACGACGTGATAAGGCTTATGGGGGAGGGCTTCGATCTCCTTGTGGTTTCAAGGAGCTACGGCTCCGAGGTCACGAGAACGTCTCCCGTAAGTCCCATAGTCCTTAAGATCGTTCAGCACCTTGACAAACCCGTCCTGGTTTACTGAGGGTGATGGCAATGGAGCAGGCAGTGATGACCGGAATCGCAGTGGTCGTGTTCCTTGTAACTTACGCCATGATAATCAGTGAGAGGGTTCACAGAACGGTGGCGGCCCTGTTCGGTGCGGCGCTGGTTCTTTTGCTCGGAATAGTTCCCTGGGAGGCTGTCCCAGAGCACCTGGACCTTGGAACGCTCCTGCTTCTTATCGGAATGATGATAATCGTGAACACCGCCAAGGAGAGCGGGCTGTTCGAGTTCATAGCGATAAAAACCGCCAAGTTCGCCCGTGGAAGTCCAATGAACGTTCTCCTGTTGTTCTCGATCGTTACCGCCCTCGTGAGTTCTGTTCTCGACAACGTCACGACGGTTCTGCTCCTCACGCCTATGCTGCTCTACATAACCCGCCTCATGGACGTCAATCCCGTCCCGTTCCTCCTGGCCGAGGTCTTTTCCTCCAACATCGGCGGAATGGCAACGCTGATAGGTGATCCCCCCAACATAATGATAGGCTCGGCCGCTGGGTTAAGCTTCAACGAGTTTCTCCTCAACATGGGACCGATAGCGCTGGTGGACCTCTTCGTATCCCTGGGGCTGATATACCTGTTCTACCGGGGGGCAATGAGGATAAGCGATTCCAAGAGGAAAAGAATCCTCTCTACCCTCGAGGGGCTGAGCGAGGAAGATGCGATAAGGGACTACTCCCTGTTCCGGAAGTCGGTCATCGTCATAGTCGGGGTTATTCTGCTCTTCTTTGTCCACGACAGGCTTGATATTCCTCCGGCAGTGGTGGCCCTGGTGGGGGCATCGGTGCTCCTCCTCTGGAGCGGAATGGACCCGGAGTCGATACTGGAAAAGATAGAGTGGACGGCGATATTCTTCTTCATGGGGCTCTTCATACTGGTAGGAGCGCTCGTCGAGACCGGCGTCATCGAGGACATTGCCCTCTGGATAACCAGCTACGTAAACAATACCGGGGAAGCGCTCGTCATAATAACCTGGTTCTCTGCAATAGCGTCCGCCGTAGTGGACAACATTCCCCTGACTGCGGCGATGATTCCCCTCATAAAGGCGATGGGGAGCACGATGGACATTTATCCCCTCTGGTGGGCGCTCTCGCTCGGTGCCTGTCTTGGAGGGAACGGAACGGCCATAGGTGCGAGCGCCAACGTCGTCGTGCTTGGTATAGCCGCCAAGGAGGGCGTCAGAATAACCTTCATGGACTTCCTCAAGGTTGGACTGGTCATAATGCTCGTCACCGTCACCGTCGGCCTGGGATTGCTCTGGATAAGGTACATAGGGGTGTGAGTTATGAGGATACTCGTGTTGATAGACGGCTCGAAATGGAGTCAGAAAGCGGCGCTTCATGCAATAGCGGTGGCCAAGAGGAGGCACGGCAAGGTGATACTATTCTCCGTCCTCGACAGGAGGGAGGCAAAGGCGATGGCCTTCAACCTCGGCCTCTACAGCGAGAACCTTTCCCAGGTGGAGAAGTTCGAGGCGGAGATATGGAAGGATATGAAGAAGAGCATAAAACACCTGATGACCACGCTCCTCGAACTGTGTTATGAGGAAGGAGTGAACTGCTCCTTCAGGATAGTGGAAGGCTCGGCGAAGGAGAAGATACTCGAGGAGGCCAACTCCGGCCAGTACTCCCTCGTGGTCATGGGCGCCTACGGGAGGAGCGGAAAAACGAGGATAGGAAGTCTCCTTGAGGAGGTCGTCGGCTCCATAAACCCGCCCGTTATGGTGGTCCGCTAGCGTCTCCAGAGGGAGAGCACGAGCAGGGCCAGCACGAGCACCTCGAGGACCCCGACTATCAGTCCCACGTCCCTCTCTATCCACTCCGCAAGGCTCGCCATTTCTATCGTTTTTTTGATTGCCATCAAGAGGAAGGCCGCGAGCAGGTAGAGGGCCGGACGCAGGTGGCTCTTCCTGTAGGCTATGAAAGATACCCCCGCCAGGACGAGGGCCAGCACGAGCGCCGCTATCGTCAGTAGAGTTTCCATCATTCCTCCTCACCCATGCCAGCAAGTAGGTCTATCAGGTTGTCGGCCAGCTTCTCCCAGAGACCGGGCCGGTAGTCCCTTATCACCCTTGCTATTACCTCCGGGTCGTACGACAGGGAATAAATCACGCTCTTCCCGTCTTTTCTTGCCCTCACTATACCGAGCTTGACCAGCTCACCCATGTGGTAGCTCACCGTCGGCTGACTGAGGTTCAGCTTTTCGGCCACGTCCTTCTGATTCCTCTGTCCCTCCAGCAGTAGCAGGAGGATTCTCCTTCGGGTCTCCGTCGAGATGGCTATCAGCAGTCTCTGAGCTTCCTCCTCGAAGCCCCTCGGGAACAGGTAGCGCCTCTTCCCGACCTTCCTGGAGAATATCCTGCCCTCCTTCTCCAGCCTCCTCAGGTGGTACTGGAGGTCACCGATGCCGATCCCAAGCTCCCTCGCCAGCTCCCTAAAGGTTATCCCCGGCTTCACCTCGATCGCGTGGAGTATCTCGTTACGCCTCTCCATAAACCAACCCTTAAATCCTATGGTTCATCTATCTATCCGATAAAAATCCATATAAGCCAACCCTTTTTATGCCCATCGGTGAGAGAGATGGAGAACCTCGTGAGAAAAGCCGAGGCTCTCGCGGAGCGCTACGGCGTGTCCTATTATGAGATAAGGATAACCCGTGTAACTGCTTCCCACCTCAGCATTAGGAACGGTCAGCTCGACGAGCTATCGCTCAACACAGAGATGGGCATAGGTGTGAGGGCCTTCAACGGGGCCTGGGGTTTTTCCAGCGCCAATGACATGACGCGGGCGGAGGAGGCCATAAAAACGGCCATGAAGATAGCCAAGCTCTCCCGCGGGGATTCGAGGATACACCTCGGTGACCCCGTGAGGGACAGGGCGGAGATAAAGGTGAGGAAGCCCTTCACCGACATCGAGGTCGAGGACAAGCTGGCCCTCGTTAAGGAGATAGACTCCCTCCTCGAGGGGGAGAGAATAGTCAGCAGGGAGACGGCTTACGGCGACGGCCTGAAGGAGCAGCTCTACTTCAACTCCCTTGGGAGCGAGATAGAGACGGTGGTTCCGAGGGTGAGGGTGGGGTTCTCGGTTACGGCGAGGGAGAACGGGGAGATGCAGACCTACTGGAGGTACTTCGGTGGAACTGCCGGCTGGGAGCTGGTCGAGGACATAGACTTCCCCTACTGGGCCGAGCTGGTGAAGGAAAAGGCCCTCTCGCTCCTCCACGCCCGCTCGCCGCCCTCTGGAGAGTTCGAGATCATAATGGACCCCGAACTGACTGGCGTCTTCATACACGAGGCCCTGGGCCACGCGGTCGAGGCGGATTCAGTGAAGAACGGCGACAGCATCTTGGCCGGGAAGCTGGGCGAGAGGATAGCGGTGGAGGGGCTGACCGTTGTGGACGACCCAACGCTTCCCGGCAAGTACGGCTCCTACGTCTACGACGACGAAGGAATCAGGGGGAAGCGCGTGGAGATAATCCGGGACGGCGTGCTCGTGAACTACCTCAACGACCGCGAGACGAGCGCTTTGCTTGGTCTCGAACCCAACGGCCACGGAAGGGCGCAGGGCTACGCCTACCAGCCCCTCGTCAGAATGAGCAACACCTACGTTGAGCCTGGAAGCTGGAGCCTCGAGGAGATGCTGGAGGAAGTTAAGAACGGCCTCTATATGGCCGGCGACAAGGGGGGCCAGGTGGACACCGCGAGCGGAACCTTTACCTTCGGTGCCACCGAGGGATACATCATAGAGAACGGCGAGATAAAGGATATGGTGCGCGATGTGGCCATGAGCGGGAGCATTCTTGAAGTTCTGAGGAACATCAGGGCCGTGGGAAAGGAGTTGAGGGTGGAGTTCCCCGGCTACTGCGGCAAGGGACAGGTGGTTCCGGTGGACGACGGCGGGCCGCACCTTTTGACGAGGGCTCTCGTGGGGGGATTGAGGTGAACTCTTCCGTCGAGACCCTGGTGTCGATACTGGAGCGGGGGAACGTCGAGTGGGAGCTCTACTGGGAGGTTGGTAGGGGAGGCTCCTTCAGGATAGAGCGCGAGAGGCTCGAGCGCTCCCAGAGGAAGTTCTACTCGGGAATGGGCCTGCGCGTTGGTTACAACGGAAGACTGGGCTTCTCCTACATAACTGGCCTCAACCACGACCGGGAGGCCCTTGAGGAGTTCGTGAAGAGAACGGTAAAGTTGGCCCGGGTGAGTGAGATACCCTTCAGGGGTTTTCCGGCTCCCTCGAAGGTTCCCCGCGTCGATGGCCTCTACGACCGGCGCATAGAGGATATCCCCTTTGAAGAGGCCCACTCGCTCGCGGAGGAGTTCGCCGGCAAGATGCGCGAGCTGAAGGGGGACTCTCTGACCCTCTCCGGCTCCCTGGCCCTGGGGGTGAACTCCTACGGCGTGGCCAACTCCAGCGGTGTGTTCCTCGAGGGGCGCTCCACGGGAATGAGCGTCTCGGCCTACGCCGTGGTCGAGGGCACGCGGCCCGGCACGGGCTACCACTACCAGTCCTACCGCTCGCTCCGGCCGCTCGAGGAGCTGGAGAGATCGATAGCCCTTGCCGGGGAGGAGGCGCTCCTCAGCTCGGCCGCCGAAAGGCTCGAGCCCTTCAGCGGGGAGCTGGTTCTCGAGCCGAGTGCCTTCCAGTCCCTCCTCGGGATATTCCTCGAGAACCTCTACGGCGACAGCGTCTACTTCGGCAGGAGCAGGTTCTCGGGTACGGGCGAGGAGGTGGCGGGTGAGGCCTTGACTCTCGTCGATGACCCCACCTTGCCCGGCCTCCCCGGCAGCTACCCCTTCGACGGGGAGGGAACTCCTGGAAGGAGGACCGTTCTAATCGAGAAGGGTCTCCTAAGGAACTTCCTCCTGGACCACACCTATGGCTCTTTCCTCGGAATGGAGAGCACGGGCAACGCGGTGAGGGACTTCCGCACCGTTCCGCACATTGGGACGAGCAATCTCGTCGTGGAGCCGGGGAAGGAGAGACTGGAGGACTACGAGGGCGTTGTGGTGAGGAGGGTCTTCGGCGAGCACACGGCCAACCCAGTTAGCGGCGACTTCTCGCTGACGGTGGAACTTGGTTACGTCATCAAAAACGGTGAGCTGAGGCCCTTCCGGGACAACATGCTCACAGGCAACGTCTTCGAGGTTCTCAGGTCGGTGAGCTCGGTTGGCAGGGAATCCGTCCGTGAGGGTTCCTTCATATCCCCGCGGGTGCTGACCGTGGGAAGGATCGTGTGAAACGGTTGCCACGCGGTAACCTTTTATACGTTGCCTGTAAAATGTATCTGGTGGTACCACAATGGCCCCTCACGCAGTGGATTCGATTCTTTTCGGACTTAGACCGGGCGAAACGGTCCTCATTGAGTACAGTGCGGTTTCCTCCCCCGAACTTCTTCTCTACCTGATCTGCCGCAGATGCAGGGCCAGAGGGACGCCGCTCATAATCGATGACATCTCAGACGCCTTCGCGGAGAGCGTTATCCGCCTTGACCTCATGGGTCTGGAGCTCGAGGGCCTCAGGAACGCCCCGGTTATAAAGATCGGGGGTAGCCGCGAAATAGGGAGAGTCTTCGGGAGGGTTGAGGTGGATAAGTACTCCCTTGATTTCAGGTACTACAACGAGATCTACGAGAAGATAGTCCCAGAGGAGGTTGTTTTCAATCCTGTACTTGGAATCCACAAGCTCTTCATCGCCCTTGAGCGGCACGAGGTTATGCGGCTGATCCGCAACATCTCGACCTTCGTCGGGAAGAAGAGCCGCGTAGCGCTGTACTTCCTCAACGCCGACATCATGGAGAGGTACTCGCCCGAGCTGCTCTCGTTCTTTGAGGAGACTGCCAGCACTGTGATCCGGTGGGACTTCGAAGGGGGCAAGTACCGTCTCCGGGTCATCAAGGCCGCGAACGCTTCTATCGTTGGCTCCACGGCTTCCCTGAGCTTCAAAGACATATCGAGACAGTAGTGTGAAGGTTTTTAAACTCCCGTTCTTATCACCTTTGGTGATATGATGAGGTCAGCGGTGGCGGCTCTCCTCGCAATCCTCCTGCTCCTCCCCCTCGCGGGCGCTTACCCCGTTCCCGAGAGGGGAGTGGTTTATCAGGTGATGGTGGACCGCTTTTACGACGGAAACGCGAGCAACAACGGGCCCTTCTACGACCCCTCAAGGAGCGACTACCGCCTCTACTGGGGAGGCGACATAGAGGGACTCACGGAAAAGCTCGACTACATAGCCAGCCTCGGCGTCTCGATGATATGGGTATCGCCCCTCAACGACAACATAAACAGAATGGCCTCCGGCTCGGCCCCATACCACGGCTACTGGACGAGGGACTACAAGAGGATAGAGGAGCACTTCGGAACCTGGGAGGACTTCAGGGAGCTGGTGGAGGAGGCTGAAAAGCGGGGCATCTGCATAATCGTTGACTACGTGCCCAACCATGCCGGCCCGGCAACGGACGGTGAGTTCGGCTCCCTCTACGACAACGGCACCTTCGTCACCCACTACTACGAGGACGCCGAGAACGCCACGCGCAACCCCTACACCGGCAGCGTCGATGGAATCTACCACCACAACGGTAACATAAACGACTGGTTCGGCTTTCAGCTCAAGTACGCCAACCTCTTTGGTTTAGCCGACTTCAACCAGCTCAACCCCTGGGTGGATTCATACCTCACCGAGGGCGCGCTTCTCTTCGCCGACTCAGGTGCCTGCGGTTTCAGGATTGACGCCGTCAAGCACATGGACCTCGGCTGGCTTGAGAGCTTCTACCTGCGCCTCTACTCAAAGGGCCCCCTCTTCATCTACGGGGAGTACTACTCCCTTTCGCCCGATAAAACGGACGACCTCTACGAGCTCTACCGCTACTCCAACGTCTCGCCGGTCCTCAACATACCCATACGGGAGAGAATCGTGAGAACCTTCGCCCTCTTCGGTGGCCTTGACGCTCTCTCAAAGGAGCTTGAGGACTATTACTCCCTCTTCACCTATCCCAATAAGCAACTCAACTTCCTGGACAGCCACGACCTCGTCCGCTTCCTCAACGCGGCGGGGAGGAAGGACAGGGTGGAGCGCTTCCACATGGCACTGGCCTTGACCATGACCTTGCCCGGAATTCCGGTGATATACTACGGCGACGAGAGTTACCTGGTGAGCGGGGACGGAAAGGGCGACCCGTACAACAGGCCGATGATGGTGTTCAACAACACCACCGAGGCCGCCCACATAATCAGAACCCTGGCTGAGCTGAGGAAGACCAACGACGCCTTAGCTTTCGGCGACTTCAAAACCCTTTACGCCGACTACAACACCTGGGCCTTCGAGAGAACCTTTGGAAGCCACAAAATTTTCGTGGTCATGAACAAAGGCTCTCCGAGGAACCTCACGGTTTCCCTGGATTGGGGGGACGGAACCTACCGCGACGCGTTGAGCGGTGCCGAGATGAGGGTTTCCGGTGGAAAGGCCTCGCTCGAACTCCCGCGCAACAGCTTCTATGTCTTCCACGTCGAAGGGGAGCAGGAAGAACCACTCATCGGCTCGGTGACTCCTTACACCGCCCAGCCCGGTCAGAAGGTTCTCATCGGAGGGGCGGGCTTCGGCTCCTCAGGAAGGGTCATCATCGGCGGCATCGAGGCGAGGGTTATCTCATGGAACTCAACCGAGATACTCGTCGAGGTTCCAGAGGTGAAAACTCGGAAGGCCTGGCTCGATGTCGTGGTAGAGACCGGAGGAAAGACCAGCGACCCGGCAAAGCTGCGCTACTACTCCGGGAACGACGTTCCGGTTCTTCTCGTGCTGAACGCCACCAACCTCACAGGCCAGCTCTGGATTAAGGGCAGCCTCCCGGAGCTGGCGGAGCCGAGGCCCCTGCTCAAGTCCCCGACCGGCTACTACTTCACCGTCGTTCCGCTCCCCAACGGGACGGCCTTCGAGGTCGAACTTTACCGCGGTCTCCGCTGGGAAAACCTTGAGCCGACCGGCCTGGTCTACCACGGGACGGCGAACGGCACGGTGGTGCTTGAGCAGGGCCCCTTGCAATCCACAACGACGGCGCCTGAAAAAACCTGCGGGCCGGCCGCGCTCCTGCTCATCGCCCTGCTCCCGCTCCTCCGCGGGCGGCGTCAGTAGCCGGCCGGGAGCTTCTCCACTCCCATTTTTTCCAGCAGCCTTACCTCCCACTCCGCTAAGCTCGGACATACCGTGCAGCCGAGTCTATAAAAGCCCTCGTAGTAGAGCGGGTGGAGTTCAAGTCCCCTCATAAGTATGAATAGCTGCACCATCATTCCACTCCAGAACTTCACCGGCATGGCCTCGAGGACGGTTCCGAAGTTGGTCTTTCTCTCCACCACCGGCGGTTTGAGCCGTCTCCTCGCGCTCTCTCCGTCCCTGTCTCCGACGAGAAGAACGGGTTTCTCGAACTCCGAGACGACGGAGTAAAGGGCTTCTACCTTCTTCCTCGTGCACCAGCGGTTGCCGTGGGTCGGCATGCCGAACTTATCGAGGGGCATCGGAACATCGACGCGGATCAGATTGACGCCGAGCTTTCCCGCGAGCCTCTCAACGTACTCGTCCGTCATGGGCATCTCGTGCTCCATTCTCACGTAGATTGCGGTGACTTCATCGAAGACCTCGCTCGCGAGGAGCAGTGTGGCGGTCGAGTCCTTGCCCCCGCTCCAAGGCACTATCACGTCGTGTTCCTTGAACCGCTCGAGAAAGGCCCTGCTCGCCCGCGCGAAGGCCTCGATGTAGTCCCTGTTGGCGTCGATGAGCCGTTCGAGGGGGACGTTCTCAACGCAGGGACAGCGCCAGAGAACCTCCGTCGGAACGCCGAGCCTCTTGCTGACCTCGGCGACCCTGTTGGGGCCGGAGAAGTAGACCTCCTGGTTCATCTTCTTCCTGAGCACGAGGGAGTTCTCACCCAGCTCGACTCCGAGGAGAGAGCGCATGGTCTTTCTAAAGCCCTTGCCGGTGGCCAGGTAGATGTCGTAGTCGGGGTTGATTTCGACTCCAAATGGATTCTCCGGGTTGAGGAGGTACGCTTTTCTCCACTCGATTCCGAGGCGAAAGCGGGCTTTTATCTCCTCGATGTTGGAGTGTAGCTCATCAACCCGCATGTTCCTGACGCGCTTCGTTCTCAGAATCCGCGCGTAGAAGGGCTTTCCTGACTCGCGCAGAACTGGCAGTAGCTCCTCCATCAGATGCCTTTCCTTCTCCCCGAGGAGCAGTATAGGAACGTACGGCTTCTCAAGGATCTCGTTGAGGTTTTCGAGAACCTCCTCCTTCCTCCTGCCGCCGCCGAGGCTCTCGACGCTCAGGAAGCCGCCGTAGTTCCTCTCGTTGATGTACTCCAGCGCCTTCGCGTCCTTTCGGGCGCGGGCTATGAGGGCGAACATGGAAGGAGTTAAAAGCCGGAAGCTTAAAAGGATTGCCGCCGATGAGGAGAACTCCCTGCCCTGAGCGGTGATGACACCGGCTTTCCCGAGGCTAAATCTGGTCGAGTAGCTTCTTCCTCTTCTCCTCGTACTCCTCCTGGCTTATCACGCCCATGTCGTAGAGCTCCTTGAGCTTCTTCAGCTTTTCCAGCGGATCTTCCTTCTTCTCCACTGCCGGCTGGTGCTGGACGGTGGTTCCTGCAGGAACGACCCTGCTAACCAGCTCCTTGGGCTTCTTGAGCGTCCACGTCTCGTGGGTGAGGCCCTTCTTCACCTCTATCGTCACCGGTTCGATGGCTATCGCGTTGAGGGCGTCCTTTATGGCGTTTATCGTTTCTCTCGCCTGTTCCTTGTTCATCCAGCCGAGCTTGAGCCTTATGTTCTCCTCGCCCTTTATGAGGAACTCCGAGGACACAACCCCCAGCTCGACCTTGACCTCCTCGAGCTTCTGGTAGGGAATGGCCTTGACCTCGTACCTCCCGAGGACCTTCTCGTCCAGGTAGATTATCCTCCTGTCGGTTATAAGGAGCCACTTGGGCTTTTCCAGGCTTATCTTCTTCCTCACGGTGAAGAGAACCCTCTCCCCCTCCTCAAGAATCCTGGAGGCGGCCTTGGGAAGTTTTTCGCTCATGTTTCTCACCGGGGTGAATATGCTCGGCGACCTATATTAACCTTCCCTATCCACCCGATAGAGAAGGAACAGCGTTTTCCCGTCGGTGCTCTCAATCAGGGGGATTAGAATTCTCTCCCCATCATCGTTTCTCAGCCTCACCCTCTTTGGTCTCTCCTCAAGCTCCACCTCCAGTCTGAGGGTGTCCCACTCGAACGCGGAGGAACGGCTGATGGGAACGCTTTTCTCTCCCCCCGATGTTTCGATTACCACCTCTCCGTTCATCGGCGGAACCTCGACGGCCGCGATTACCCTCCCGTACCTTCCGCCCTCCACCGACGAGTAGGCCAGCACGATTCCTATGAGAAGGAGGAGCAGGGGGAGGACGATTCCCCCGGTGGTGATGTTAAGGCTTCTTCCGAGCCACATCAGGCCGGTCGAGACCAGGAGGGCCAGAACAACCACTGGCAGGGCGTAAATGAAGACCCTCCAGCCCGGCACTCCAAGTGCCTTTTCCAGTCCCTCCGCGGAGTCCGCGTACTCGGCCAGAACGCTCAGCCCGATCAGTGATAGGATTACCGCGGGACTGGAGAAGTAGGGGTCATTCAGCACGGCTTCGCTTATGGCCTCGTGAGCCTGGGGGAAGGCAACCCTCAGGAACCCGGAGAGGGCCATCGCGTAGGGCACGGAGTAGAGGACGGTCGAGAGGAATACCGTCCCGCTCGCCGAGCCGCCCAGCAGGTGGAGACCCAGGAGGATTATTCCCACCGCGGTGGCGAGGAGGGGGTCTCCGCCGAAGGCGCTCGAGTAGGCGAGTGAGGTAAGCGCTATCGCCGGAGCGACGACCGCGAGCTTCAGGACTCTCACGCTATCTCCCCCAGGAGTTTGCTTAGCGTCTCGCCCAGGTCTTCCCTTCCCGGAACCCAGCGGACGACGTGGGCCAGGCCCTCAAGCTCCCCGAGCACGGCGCGCTTCTCTAGCTCGATGAGGGTTCCCGTTCTCTCGTCGAGGGTCGGGTAAACCGAGACGTCCACGAGCACGGGGCGCCTTCTCTCCACCCTCCCCACGGTTCTGAGCCCCCTGGTGGTATCTTCCTTCGTCCCCTCGAGCACGTTGGAGACGTAGATGACCAGGGGGCTGTACTGGACGAGGGCCCGCTTGAGCCTCTCCACGGCGTCGGAAAGGCTCTCCTCCTCACCTGGAACCCTCTCGAAGTCCATCATTGTCCTGACGATGCTCTCGAGCTGTCTCCTCCCGGTGGTGGGGGGCAGGAACTTCCTCGCCCCCAGGAGGTAGAGGCCCACGTGGTAGTCTCTCCGGAGGTAGTGATGGGCCGTCGAAGCCACGAGCTTCATCGCGTGCTCGTAGGGGCTCTCACCCTCAGTTCCCACCTTCATCTCCTCCCTCGCGTCCACGATGAAGAGTACCGCCTTCTTTCCTTCCCTCTCGAACTCGTTCACCAGAACCCTTCCCGTTCTTGCAGTGGCCTTCCAGTTGATGAGCTTCATCGGGTCGCCGGTCCGGTAGTCCCTTATCTCCTTGAAGTCCGTGGAGATGGGCCCCCTTATGGAGAAGCTCGTCTCGGGGACGCTTATCCTGGCTTTCCTCCTCGTTCCGGTCACCGGAACGGCCCTTATCATCGCGGGAACAGCTATAAGCCGCAGCTCCCGGCCGTAGATCCCCCAGCGGTACCTCGTCCCCAGGGGGTTCCTTGCGGTGACTTCCGTCCTCGGCAGGGTGTAGGTTCCCCTCAGGGTTGGTTTTATCCTGTAGGTGTAGTGAACCCTCAGCGGTTTTGGCCCCTTGAAGAACGCCCTGGCGTTGCTTCCCGCGGTGAGGGCCGTGCTCCTCGGCAGTCTGTCCTTGACCGCCACAATCCCCAGCCCCCTCTCCACGCTCACCTCTACCTCAACCTCGACCTCCTCTCCCAGCCGGATTTCCCGCTTCGAGAGCCTTTTCCTTACCTCGATTTTCCCGGGCGGGTCAATGAGCGCCGCCAGCGCCAGGACTGAGAGCGGCACCACGGCTAGTGCAATCATTCCCGGGGCCAGGAGGGCCGTTCCCAGTATCAGTGCCCAGAGGACGTACCCCACCAGGCGCTTCTTCATTTTTCCTCGCCTTTTGGCACTGGAGTCTTCCTCAAGACCTCCCTCACGACCTCTTCTCCACTCACACCCTTAGAAGAAAACTCGGGCTTGATAACGTCCCCATTACCAACAAAAACCTCCGAGATCGTTTCAACTACCCCCTCCAGTCTTTCTGGGGCTTTATCTATTCCCATCATTTCTCCCACCCCATCATCTTTCTCAGCTCCTCGAGAACTTCCTCAACGATTCTGGCCCTCCGCTCTAGCTCCCTTCTCTCTATGACCCGCCTTATCCACGGGGGCGTCAGCGGGGAGGTTTTTCTCCCCTCGTAGTCCGCTATCCTGGCTACCAGCTCCTCGAACTCTTCCCTCTCCTCGAAGACCCTTGCCCCGTAGTATGCCAGGAACGCCGTGAGCGGTCCCCTCCTTCCCCTGACCACGAAGTCCTCTATCGCCTTGCTGGCGTTTTCCAGTTCCTTTCCCAGCTTCCTGGCCGTCTTCGACTCGTGCCTCCTCCACTGGGAGATGAGGTACTCCTCCGGGTCGCTCCCGCTCACGTGGGCGTGAACGAGGCTCCCGGCCGTTATTACCGCCAGCAGTAGGGCCAGCCACTCGCCATAGAACACCAGCGATGGGTGGCTTTCGCTCAGGGTCCCCCTGAAGGACGCGTACAGGCCGAGCGCTCCCCCGAGGACTCCCACCCCGATGAGGTTCCTCTCCACCGGCTCGGCCCAGGAGTGCCCCCTCTCGTGGAGTTCGGCAAGGAGGTAGCCTGCGAGGAGGAAAAGGCCAGCGTAGGTGAAGACGCTCCCGATAGGCTCGAGCGGCGGAAGGAGCGAGAGGCCGTAGAGGAAAACCATCAGCCCGGCACCCCTGGCCGTTCTCGAGAAGCGCTCGAGCCTCGGCGCGATGAGGGCCGTTCCTCCTCCGAGGATTACCAGAGCCAGGGGCACGGTGCCGACGGCGAGCGCGAGACCGACGATCCTGACCGCGAGGCCCGCCTTTTCTCCCCTGGCGGCTTCGACGGTGTCCCCGGCCATCATGAAAACGGTCAGAATGAGGGCTGGTCTGAGAAGGTTTTCCAGACCTCCAACACGCGTTGAGAGGGCGTAGATTAGACCCAGTATCCCGAGGTACACCGCGACCCTTCCCAAGTTGGGCTTAAACAACGCATTCACCCCCGGTAAGCTCGAGCATCGCGCGGTGGAAGCGTATGAACTCCTCCCTCGTCACCTCCCCTCCGCCGTACTTGACTCTCTCGAGTGTCTCCGTCACCACGTTGATGGGCTCCCAGGGGTACATCATATCCTTCAATGCCTTCGCTATCTCCCTCGGCGTCAGTTCCTCGACGTTGAGTCCGGCTTTCCTGGCCCATGGGAGGAAGCACCTCTCGTAGTCCTCGACCACCACTTTGCCGTAGCTCGGAACCACCCTGACCGCGGTCCTTTCAATTTCGTTCCCGCAGATGGCTTCAATCTCGTGCCTCCCCGGCGGAAGGTCCAGCCGGAACCTTCTCCCCCTGCCGAGCGGCTTTCCATCGACGCGGAGCTCGGCCTCACCGCCGCATTCCACCTCCAGCTCGATCTCCTCGCCCTTCCTGAAGAGGGGCAAACCGTCCCTGAAGATTATCTTGACGGTTCTTCCCGAGGTCTCTTCCCGCCTCGTCCTTCCAAGCCAGTACTTCCCTGCGAGGACGCCGACGATCGCCAGGACAACCAGGTAAGGCCAGGGAAAGCTCTTCTCCCTCGAGAGGACGATGTGAAGCTCGGCCCTCGTGGGGAGGTAGTAAGTCGAACCCCTGAAGACAACCGTCACCGTTTCGTTGGTCTCCTCGTCGGACACAGGGAGGTAAACGGTCGCTATTCCCGAGCCGTTGGTGAGGGCTAGGGTTGAGAAGTTCCCCGCCTTCACCTCGAGCTGGATCCCCTCCACGGGTTCGTCCAGGACGTCGGTCACCTTGAGTTCCACCCGGGCCTTCTCCTCTCCCTCCGCCCGTTTGGTGAGGGCCTCTATCCTCAGGGGTGAGACCACCTTCACCGCCGTCCTCCCGAGGACCCTCGCTCCCTGCCTGAACTCCACGGACTTCTCGCCGACGGCCTGGAATGGCTCGAGGGTCAGGCTGAAGCTTCCGTTGGCCACGCTAGCGGTGTAGGTCTTTTCAGGGAACACGTAGGCCTCTATCACAGCGTCCTCTATTCCGATCACCCTCCCGCTGATTTTGACCGGCTCCCCGGGTCCTGCCTCTACCTCCCTCGGCAGCTCAAGCTCCACCGCCGCGACGGTGACGTTCAGGACGGAGGGCGCGTAATCCTTGCTCCCCGGGTGTTCCAGGGTCAGAACGTGCCTCCCGACCTCTGGAAGGTAAAGTCTCAGCGAGAAGCCCCCGCTCGTCAGGGTTTTTGTCCCTCCCAACGGCCTTCCGTCAAGGTAATAATTCACGCTGGCGTTGGCTATCGGCCTCCCCGCTCCGTCCCTCAGCGTCCCGACGATGGTAACGTTGCCGGGTCTGGTCAGAATCGGCCCGGAAAGCGAGAATCTGGAGAGCCCCCTGATTCTGACCGTGACCACGTTGCCTCCTGGGAGGTAGGGATATCCAATGGGTGCGATGTAGTAGAGCATCACCTGTCCCGTTCCGGGTTCGAGGTACGGAGGAATCCTGGCGAAAACGGAGAAGGTCCCGTTCGAGACGTTGGAAACTCCGAGGAGGATCATTCTATTCCCGTCGCTGATGAAGGCCGCTGCCTTGCCCCTTGTCGGTCTTTCGCCCGTGGGGGTAATCACCTCGCCCGTTAAGTTAAGGAACTCCCCCGCGGTCAGGGTTTTTGGAACGTTGGCTTTCACCTCCGTCCTCTCAACAACGATCACCGGCAGGTAAACGGGAAACTTCTGGCCGTCCTTCGTCACCACCAGCTTCTCCACGTGGAGGCCGTTTGGGTAGTCGGCCGGGGCGTTGAGCCTGACGTAGATCTTCGTCTCGTTTCTTACCGTTTCGATGGCGGACCAGGACTCAACGAGGCGTGAATCGGTCTCCAGGTCGATTTTCCCCGTTCCGTAAACCGTGATTTCAACCTCCTCGCTCCCGCTCTTGAGCAGATTAACGGCCGTCCGGTTTGGCCTCGCCGAAAGCTCGCCCGGAACCAAAACCTGGGCGAACCTCACGATGCTCTCTCCCCTTTCAGTCGAGGCGTTCACTATTATGGGGTAGTATCCGGGTTTCCAGAACGGGCCGATCGTCACGTTGTGTATCCCCGATTCGTTGATTAGGGCAATGACACCAACTTCCGGTGCCTTTACCTCGACCCTTGCCCCGCTCTCGCTCGCCACGCGCTCGAACATGATCCCCAGGGTTCCCGTCCCGTTCGGTTCGAGAATCGGGGGGACACCCCTGATTGACAGCTCGAAGGGGGTGTAAACGTTCGGGTCTGGGTGGAGGGGGTCGAAGACCAGCCAGCCGGCGCCGTTGAAGTAAACCTCCGCCCAAAAGTGCCTGTTTTTCTCGGTCACGACCTGGGTCTGGGGTATCGCCTCGATGTATAGGCCCTCCACCAGCCTCGCGGGAAGGTCGTTGAGCCTCGCGAGGATCACGAAGGCCGTTGCGAAGTCGTACGGAGTGCCAGCCTTCGAGTCAAGGAGGAACCACCTCAGCCTGTCGGTGCCTTCCGGTGGAGCTACATCGTCCTCCACCCGATAGTTCTCGGCCAAGTATCTAGCTATCCTGACGGCCTTCTCGTAGTCCGAGAGCGAGCCGAGGGTTATCCCCCTAGCCAGAGATTCCAGCCTCGTGTCGTTGGGGGCGGAGAGGTAGATGCTCTGGTTTCCAGCTGTGAGGTTCACCAGGTGGGGCCAGTCAAATGTGTAGCTGACCGAGGAGAAGGAGTAGGAACTTACCCTCAGGCCGGTTCTGAAGAGGTTGTACTCCGGCACCACCTCCGCCCCGGCCCCCTCGACCCTCGTCGTGTAGAGGGACGTGAAGAGGTTCCCGGTGAGGGGTGTGAAAGATATCACCGTCACGTTGTCCCTCTCGGCATGGTGTGGAACGGTTATCTCCGGTGGGGCGATGACGTTCCTCTGAACCGCCGTGGCGTTCCTGGTCACCCACCTTCCTGCCTCGTAGTCCGTGTAAACGTTGAGCCTCAGGTAGTGGGTGTGTGCTGCCCCGCTGACCAGAAGAACGAGGTTTGGTTCCCCGGGCGGTCCGGTCTCGTTGGTCTCGTTCCCGGGCGGAAGCTTTGGGGAGAGGAGTTCCTCGATGCTCTTGGTCTCGGGGGGCGCCTTTATGATGGCTGGCCTCAGGGCGATCGAAGTGAGGAGCAGGGAGATTAGGGTTATGGTGAGAAAGGTCACTTGCTTTCTTTGCACCATGATGTTCCTTACCTCAACCACTGATTATATAAGGCTTTGCATTGATGTGCAGATGTGAGCATTTCCCTCCAAAACCCTTAACTATTCCCTGCCCTTTGTTGGCTTGGTGGTGGTATGGACTTTGGAAGGAAGCCGCTCATCGGAATGGTACACCTCAAGCCCCTTCCCGGCTCGTACCTCTACGACGGGAACCTTGAGGCGGTCATCGAGAGAGCTATACGCGATGCCAGGACGTTAGAAAAAGCGGGCTTTGACGCGATAATGGTGGAAAACTTCGGCGATGTTCCGTTCCCGAAGTACGTGGACAAGACGACGGTGGCCGCTTTCACCGCGGTGGCCAAAGCGGTGCGCGACGATGTGAGCATTCCCCTCGGAATAAACGTTCTCCGCAACGACGGGATAGCCGCTTACTCCATAGCCTACGCCGTCAAAGCGGACTTCATAAGGGTGAACGTGCTGAGTGGTGTGGCTTACACCGACCAGGGCGTAATCGAGGGCATCGCCCACGAGCTGGCAAGGCTCAGAAAACTCCTTCCGAGCAGAATAGAGGTCTTCGCCGACGTCCACGTCAAGCACGCGGTCCACTTCTTCGACTTCGAAGATGCCGTAAGGGACACAGTCGAGAGGGGCCTTGCAGATGCCGTAGTGGTGAGCGGGAAGGCAACAGGAAAACCCGTCGATGTGGAAAAGCTCGCCCTGGCTAAGAGGATCTCGCCGGTGCCAGTGGTGGTGGGTTCGGGCACTTCCTACAACAACCTTCCCGAGCTGTGGAAGTACGCCGATGCCTTCATAGTTGGCACGTGGATCAAGCACGACGGCAAGGTTGAGAACGAGGTCTCGCTTGAGAGGGCTGGAAAGCTGGTGGAACTGGCGAGAAATCTTCGAAAAACCTATCCGTAATGTCCTTTTACGGAATTTTCTTTTCCGAAAGGCTTATTACTCTTGAATGCGTAATTAGTTAAGTCGAACCTGTCCCGCTTTTCTTTTCTGCGAGATGGTTTGGTGAACTGTGAGAGGTGCTTACAATGGGATTGTTGAAAAAGCTGGTGGTTGGGTTTTTCCTTCTCCTGGTCCTCGGAATGGTGGCAGTGTTCGGAATGCAGTACTACTATGAGACGGCATACGACAAGGTCCCGGTCGAGGTCAAGAGCGAGACCGTCAGCGGGGACGTCTTCTACCTTTCGCACGTCCTTGAGCCCGGCAAGTACAAGATAACCGCGGACAGCGAGGGGACGGTGGTGAAGATAACGATACTCGATGGAAGCGGGAACGTTGTAACCGAATCTGAGACGAACGAGTTCATATACGGCTCCACCGACCCCTTCCAGGTGAGAATTGACTACAAAGCTCCAGAGAACGTGGACACCTACAACGTGTCGGTCGGTATTTACAGGCTCGTAAAGAAGTGACGAAAGCGTTATATCTCCCTTTTTTGATTTCCCCACAAAATCAGTCTCTCAATTTCATACCGGGTGGTCGAGATGGGGAAGTACTTCGGAACCAGCGGAATCAGGGAGATAGTCAATGAAAGGCTCACCCCCGAGCTCGCTCTCAACGTCGGAAGGGCCCTCGGGACGTTTCTCGAAGGGGGAACGGTCGTCGTAGGCATGGACACGAGGACGAGCGGCGAGATGTTAAAGCAAGCTTTAATAAGCGGCCTCCTCTCAACCGGGGTCGATGTCATAGACATCGGCCTCGCGCCCACCCCGCTGACAGGCTTCGCTATCAAGCTTTACGGTGCCGATGCCGGCGTCACCATAACCGCCTCCCACAATCCCCCGGAGTACAACGGCATAAAGGTCTGGCAGGCCAACGGAATGGCCTACACCCCCGAGATGGAGAACAGACTTGAGGCCATTCTGGAGTCCAGAAACTTCAGGAAGGCCCCGTGGAACGGGATTGGAGCGCTCAGAAAAGCCGACCCGAGGGAGGAGTACATAAAAGCCGCCCTCGATATGGTTCACCTTGGGGATTCCTACACCGTTGTAATTGACGCGGGCAACGGGGCAGGCTCTGTTCTCAGCCCCTACCTCCAGCGCGAGCTGGGGAACAGGGTTATAAGCCTCAACTCCCACCCGAGCGGGTTCTTCGTCAGGGAGCTTGAGCCGAACGCCAGGAGTCTCTCGATGCTGGCCAAGACAGTTAAGGCCATGAAGGCCGACGTGGGAATAGCGCACGACGGCGACGCGGACAGGATTGGCGTCGTCGATGACGGGGGGAGTTTTGTCGAGTACGAGGTCATGCTGAGCCTCATAGCCGGCTACATGCTGAGGAAGTTCGGAAAGGGGAAGGTGGTAACGACGGTCGATGCCGGCTTTGCCCTCGATGACTACGTTAGGCCACTCGGTGGCGAAGTTCTGAGGACCCGCGTTGGAGATGTGGCCGTTGCCGACGAGCTGGCCAGACACGGCGGGGTCTTCGGCGGCGAGCCGAGCGGGACGTGGATAATGCCTGAGTGGAACCTAACGCCGGACGGTATTTTCGCAGGGGCGCTGGTCCTTGAGATGATCGACAGGCTCGGCCCGCTGAGCGAACTCGCTAAAGAAGTCCCGCGCTACGTGACGCTTCGCGCCAAGATACCCTGCCCCAACGAAAAGAAGGCCAGGGCGATGGCGCTCATAGCCGAGGAAGCCCTCAGGAGCTTCGACTACGAGAGGCTCATAGACATCGACGGCGTTAGGATAGAAGGTGCCGACTGGTGGATTCTGTTTAGGCCGAGCGGGACGGAGCCGATAATGCGCATAACCCTCGAAGCGCACACCGAGGGAAAAGCAAAGGCGCTGATGGAAAAGGCCGAGGAGATCGTGAAGAGGGCGATAGACTCAATTAAGTAAAGGTGATGGGTTGTGGACGTTTTGGACTTGCTCTCGTTATCAGGTGAGAATAATGCTAAATGGCTCTTGCCTATTATTGTGTTTTATCTTATTGCAACTGTCGTATTTTCTATTCTTCAGCATCTTGAGAATTTTGATATGATTGTAGGGTGGCGCAGACGTAATGAGTTGTGGCGTGTTTTTAAGGAGTATTCAGGCATTAATGAGTTTCTATTGGAGCTATACCGGGAGTTTAATATAAGGGCAGGTTTTGACAATGAGGGGTTGATGAAAGTATATTTTTGGATGCCTTCCGTGTTTTCACTTCTCCTTGGTGGTTTCATGTACTATCATAGCAATCTTAATGCTGAACAGATTGGAGTATTGCTATCTGTCCTCTGCACTCTGGTGATTGTTTCCAGCCCTTTGATTTTCCTTGCGAAATTTAGTCCAGCAAAGCTGAAAAATTTAGCTAATTTTGTAAATTTCACAGTTGGTTCGATTGTGCCATTGTATATATCCATTGTTGTGGGGTTTAGTAGTAACTTAAATGATGGTATCATTTTGCTTGGGATGAATATTGTTGGGATGCTCTTGCTGCTTTTATTTTTATACCCTCGTTTGCAAAAACAAGCGATTATTGGGCTTTGGCATAGTGCTGAATTTTTGCCAAAAAAGAAAGTTTATTTGCAAAAATCTCCATTGGTTAAAGTGATAACTCCTGATGGACAATTTGAGGGCAAGTTATGGGATATTTTTAACAGTAATTATCTCATCCTGAAAGAAGGTCCAAAAGAGATATTAATCCCTTGGTCACGGATATCTTATCTTGAGATCTTGGGCGAAAGAAAATTGTTGTGATCACTTCAGCCTCTTCAGCTTCTTCCCTATTATCGCGAAGGTTGCCATTAGGGCTATCAGCATGACCCAGCCCAGGTTCTGGCTCGTCTCCTCGGGCAGGAGCAGGTAGGCGAAGAGCACCAGCGTGGCGAAGGTGACCAGTATCAGAACCAGCCCCTCCCCCCGCGTTCCGGTCCTTATCTTCCCCCTCGGGTGGAAGCTCGAAAAGCGGCTCCACTTTATCCCCGAGACCGTCAGGGTGTCCGCGAAGAGGTGGGAGATGTAACCGATGAAGAACGCCATGCCTGGCCAGTAGCTGTCGGTTATCCAGTAGGCAAGGCCGCCAACGAGGGCGGTTATTAAAAAAGCCGCCTCTATCGTGTGGGTCGCGCCCCTGTGCTCGACGAAGCGGGGCATGACCGTTCCACCGGGGAGCTTGGTAGAGATGTAGGACTTGGGGTGGTCTATGTCGGGCATCAAGGCTCCAAGGGCCGCCATTCCAATGTTGATTAAGCTCATCGGGGCGCCGAAGAGCACCGCTATTAGGTAGAAGAGAACCCCGAAGACAACGTGGGTGTACCACATCATTTTGCATCATCTGGCCCCAGTTCGGCAAGAACCGATTTAACCCTTTCCATGCTGCCCTCGACGTCGTCCTTGTCGAACTCAACGTAAACCCCCTCCGGGAACCTCGCGGTGAGTATCTCGAAGAGTATCCCGGGCATCTTCACGAGCTTGAAGTTCTGTCCCTCGACGATCTCCCTCGAACGTCTCACTCTCTCCTCCTTTCCCAGGTAGAAGAACTCCTGCATGGCGGAGTAGGGATAGCCCTCTGGGTCGCTGGAGCTGGTGTGAAAGACGCCGCAGGTTGGCGAGCCTTTAACGCCGATGAAGACGACCTTTTCTGGCCTCTCCTCGGTCAAGACCCGGCCTATGAAGTCTGCTATCACCTTGGCCCTCTCCCTCATGCCCAGCCTCCCGTAAACTTCCCTGCTCGCCGGTGCCCTCGGCCAGCCGATCAGCTCGAACTCTGGGCAGGGATAGGCTAAAACCTGCCAGTCCTCGCCTAGCTCTCCGATAAACTTCCTCAAAAGCTGGGCCGTCCTGTACTCCTTCTCTTTCGGCCCGCGGTAGACGTAGAAGGGGCTGAGCAGGCAGGGCGCTATGACGAGGAGTTTCATGGCTCCTCACCGAAGGTCTTCAGGAATGGAACCCTCTTGAAGTCGGAGTCAAACGTCAGGATGAGCTTAATCCCGTGCTCCCTGCACGTTGCGACGATTATGGCGTCGTTGGGCAGTAGGTTGTGAGCCTTGCCGAGTTCCGCTGCGAGCTTTATCGTGTTCTCGGTTATCGGCGCAACCTTCAGAAAACCTGCCCCGCTCAGTCTTTCGAGGGATTCTTTGACCTTCTCGTAGACGAAGATGTAGTCATTCAGGTGCTTCGTGAGGTCATAGGTCCCCTTCAGGCCGTCCTGAATTGCGAGTGTAAACATCACCTTGTAGACGGTCTCTGAGAACACGATGGGATTGGTGAGAAGGGTGTGGCCTTCTTCTATTGCCCTCTCGACGAGTTCCCTTGCCCGCTCGTCCCCGAGGTGAAGACCAACGAGAACCGACGAATCGATGAAGACCTCAGAGCGACTCATAGTAGGCCTCCTTCAGGCGTTTGTAGTCGATCCCCTCGACTTTCCTTATGACCATTGAGTCAAGGAGTTCATCTAAGTCTATCTCGATGATTTTTATTCTCACCTTTGCATGATCGCGCAGATGGGGCTTTTTCAGAGGCTTCAGAACACCGTCCTCGTAAATGGCCTCTATGATCTCCTCCATGTTCCCACCATACTGGTTTTGGTGAAACCTACTTTAAACCTTCCCCGCTACCTCCTCGATGATCCTCTCTACCTTCTCCCTCAGCCCCTCCAGCGTCCCCTCGTTGGTTATCACGTAATCCGCGAGGCCCTTCAGCTCGCTCGTGTGGTATAAGCGCTCCTCGGCGTCGTCCATGCTTTTAAAGTCCTCAAAGCTCCTTATGCCCTTATCCTTGTTCGCCTTCCTCTTCACCAGCCGCTCGAACCTTATCCCGGGCCTCGCCTCGACGTAAATCACCTTTCCGCCGAGTCTCTTTATCGCCTCTATCTCCTCCCGCGAGCGGACGCCGTCTATGACGATGTTCCTGCAGTTCCTCTTTTTATCGACGGCGAGCCTTATGAGGACGTCCCCGCCGTACTTCTCCTTCAGGTACTTCCCGAACTCTATGAGCCTCTCGCGCGTCGGCTCGGCCTTTTCGGGCAGTTCCGGAATCCACGAGTAGTCGGAAACGTTGTGGGTGAGCAGGTCTATCAGAGGGTCGCTGCAGGAGACTCTGCAGAATCCCTTCTCTTCGAAGAACCTGGCAACCGTCGTCTTTCCGGCGGCGATCTTCCCAACTACTCCAATTATCATCTTTTCCACGACCTCCATATCAGGTTTGCACCGTCCGTCGATTCCATAAGCCCCTCGTAAACCAGGTCGGTAACGAATCTTATCAGGGCGGTTTTGTCGTATATCACGGGCATCTCAAAGCCGAAGAGGTACTTGAGTTCAAAGAACCCGATGTGGAGCAGTCTGAAGGGGTTGAGGAGGTAGATCCCTTGCTCGGCCTTCAGCCCGAAGGGAAAATCGGCGAGGACGAGCTTTGCCCCACGATCCTCCGCGAGGGCGACCAGTTTCCCCTCGTCCGGGAAGAAAACCTCCGCCGGCCCGGTCTCTATCGGCTCGTACTTCAGCCTCGGGAAGGCGTACCTGATTCCAACGGCCTCGTGGGGAAGGTTCAGCCTTTCGGCAAAGCCGAGCAGGGCCTTCGCGTTGAAGCTCAGGAAGACGAGAGTTTTGATGTTCCCTCTCACCTCGGGCCACTTCCTCGGGGGGAAGCGCTTCTCGGCCTCGATTATCGGAAGGAGAAATTCAAGCTCTGTCCCCTTAACCAGCCTCTCGGCTTCCTCAAGCTTCCTCCGCTTTATCTCCAGGTCGAGGTTGGAGTAGACGGTGACCTGCTTCACCCCGAGCCTCTCGCGGAGCTTTCCGATGACGAAGCTGTTGCCTATGACGACGCTCTTGTCCGTCCTGTCATGGGCGATTATGAAGAGCTTGTCGCCCTCGGGGTCGTAGCGGACCTCGTCTATCCTGAAGGGGCTCTCCGGAAAGCCGTTCTCACGCCTTATTGCCCTCACCAGCTCAGATATTCCCTCGACCGTGAACATGGCCCTTCCCTCCTACCTCGCGGGGCTGGCTTTTAAGGTTCTCGCCGGAAGGTTGTTCCATTATGGGAACAAAAATTTATAAAATCTGGAACAAACCTTCACCCGGTGATGGATGTGAGGATGAGTTCGAGGGAGATAGCTCTAATCGGAATGATGCTCGGCCTCTCGCTGCTCTTCGATGTGATGCCGATTGAGATGCCCACAGTGTGGGGTATGAAGATAGACCTCGTGGCGGTTCCGATAATAATGGTCTACCTCCTCACGGGCTTCACCGGCGGCTTAACCGCGGTTCTGCTCCTCTTTGCGGGCCTGAGCGTCGTCTCCTCCGCCAGCTGGCTCGGGGCGATGATGAAGTCCTTCGCGACCCTGGCGGTCATAGTGGGCTTTGAAGTGGCGAAGAAGGCTACAGGCTTCGAGCTTTCCACCGGTGGGGGGAAACTCGTGGTCTTCGCGGTTCTGGCATATCTCGCCGGCCTTGCCGTCAGGATACCGCTCATGCTGGCCCTCAACTACTACGTTGCCCTTGAGATATGGCTCGGCCTCCCGAGGGAGCAGGTGGTTCCGGCTGTCGAGAGCTGGACCGGTGTTCCATTCTGGGTTGCCATCGGCCTTCCGAACGCGATACAGAGCGCCATAGACGTCTTCCTGGGACTGGCAGCGACGCTACCGGTGCTGAGAAGGGTTCCCCACCTGCTGGAATAATGGAAACTGAAAAGGGGCTAGAGGTTGCCCAGTATCTCCTCCTCTTCCATCGTCCTCTCGCAGTAGTGGCAACGTAGCTTGAGGGGTTCCTTCGAGACGACGTTGAACCTTGGCTTCACGTGCTCGTGGTTGCTGACGCAGTTTGGGTTGGGACAGCGAAGGATTCCAACTATCTCGCCCGGAATCGAAACCTTGAACTTCTCCACTATCTTGTAGTCCCTGACTATGTTCACCGTCGCGCTCGGGGCGATGAGGGCTATCTTGTTCACTTCCTCCTCGCTCAGGTAGCGCCCCTCGACCTTGACGATGTCCTTCCTTCCGAGCTTCTTGCTCGGCACGTTTGAGGCTATGAGCAGGGTCCCCCCGTTGGGCTTGGTTAGGCTGAGAATCTCGATGACCTTGAGCCACTTTCCGGCGGGAATGTGGTCTATAACCGTTCCTTCCGGAATTACTTCAACCTTGAGCTCGGGCATTCAGAATCCCTCCAAGACTCCAAGGGTTAATCCGAGGAGTGCCATTCTAACGGGAACACCCGAAAAGACCTGCCTGAAGTAGAGGGCGTGCGGGGTTTTATCTACCTCCGGGTGAATCTCGTCCACCCTCGGGAGCGGGTGCATTACCTTGAGGCGCTCCTTGGCGTTCTTCAATACTTTGAGGTTCACCTGGTAGCTCCCCTTCACCTTGAGGTACTCCTCCTCGTCGGGAAAGCGCTCGCGCTGGATTCTCGTGACGTAGAGGACGTCGAGCTTAGGAATCGCCCCCTCAAGGTCGGTTGTCTCGTGGACCTTAACGCCTTTCTCGCGGAGCTCCTCGATGATGTGCCTCGGCATTCTCAGGAGTTCGGGCGAGATGAGGTATAGCTCGACGTCGTAGAAGGCCAGAGCCTCAGCGAGGCTGTGAACCGTTCTCCCGTACTTCAGGTCGCCGAGCAGGCCTATGGTTAAGCCGTCGATTCTCCCGAAGGCGCGTTTTATGGTGTAGAGGTCAAGGAGCGTTTGAGTCGGGTGCTGGTTGCTTCCGTCGCCGGCGTTGATGACAGGAATCTCGGCCACCTCCGCCGCTAACCTTGCGGCACCCTCCATCGGGTGCCTTATCACGATGACATCGCTGTACTGCTCGACCGTCTTTATCGTGTCGGCAAGGCTCTCGCCCTTCTTTACGCTCGTGCTTGAGGCCGAGGAGAAGCCTATTACCGAGCCGCCGAGGCGGTGCATCGCGCTCTCGAAGCTCAGCCGTGTCCTCGTTGACGGCTCGAAAAAGAGCGTAGCGAGTATCTTCCCTCGTGCGTAGTCGAGCGAGCCCTTCTCCTTCAGCTCAGTTTCAAGCCTTTCGGCAACCTTCAAAACAAACTCGATATCCTCCTTCGAGAAGTCCCTAACGCTTATCACGTCGCGTCCTTTCCAGTCCATAGAAGCCCTTCCGGTGTAAAAATCGATGGGTTTTTAAACGTTTTTTGACAAAATCTTGTTGAGGCAAGCCTTTAAACCCAGGTTCGAAGTTTCAATAACCCGGTTTTAGGGTGGTGCTATGAGGACGCCGAGCGTTTACGTCGCGGAGGAGCTGATGCCCTACCTGCGCGCCAGGATAGCTGAAGGCCTCTACCGGGCGGGAATGCGGCAGTCGGGGATAGGTGAATACCTCGGCATAACCCAGGCGATGGTAAGCAAGTACCTGGCGGGCAAATACAAGCGCCCCCCGGCCGAGGTCGCGGAAAAGCTTGACGAGATAGCTGGGGAGGCGATACGGCTGATTCTCTTCGGCGGTAAGAAGGAGGAAGCTATAGCTCTCGTTTCCAGGAGGATTTTCGAGCTGTTTCAGACCGGCTTCCTGTGCCGCTTTTACTCTGCATACTCCGGGGTGAGCGAAGAGACCTGCCGCTCGATGTTCTCGGTTCAGGGGAACAGGGCAGAGGTGATAGAGGTTCTCAACCTGGCCCTCGGAGAGCTTGCCAAGATTAGGGGATTCCCCAGCCTCATTCCGGAGGTTAGGAGCAACCTTGCCTATGCCCTTCCATCTCCGCGCGGCCCGGAGGACGTGGCCGCTGTTCCTGGCAGGATAACGGCCGCGAAGGGAAGGATCTTCTACCTCCCGCCGGAGTTCGGGGCGAGTCACTTTACCGCTGGTATACTGGTCGAGCTCGCCTCCATCAGGCCGGAAATCAGGAGCGTCCTCAACATCAGGCACGGTGGGGACGTCGAGACCGCCCTGGGGAGGGCCGGCTTCAAGGTCTGCCGGGTGAGGACCGGCGGGCTGGAGGAGAACGAGGCGGTCAGGGTCATCGCGGGGGCTCTTGGAGAACGGCCCTGCGATGCGGTCATAGACGAAGGCGGGCCGGGTGTTGAGCCGCTGGTTTACATCTTCGGGGAAAGCCCGATGGAGGTCGTGGAGAAGGTCAGGAGGCTCATCGGTGCGCTGGAGGAGTGACGGCCCCCTACTGGCTTATCTGGTCCTTCTTTTTATCCTCAACTGCCTTCCCCCGTTGGGGGCGGCGACAAGCTTGCCCACCTCATTATGTTTCTATTCCTGGGCTTCCTCGGCTTTAGAAAATAGGAGTCCTTCTTCCCGTTCTCACCAGGCTTCTCCAGCTTCGGGTCTCAGGAAGGACGTTCTCCCCCGCTGACATGGCGGCAAACTTAATAGGCTTCTCCGCTGGAGTTCTGCTCGGGTGGTTGTATGAGGGTCGTGACGAGGGAGTTGAGGTTTCAGACGGAGGGCGAGATTGACCTCGTTGATATAACCGCGGAAGTAGAGAGGGTAGTTAAGGAGTCTGGGATAGAGAACGGGCAGGTTCTGGTCTTCGTTCCCGGAGCGACCGGGGCCATAGTCACGATAGAGCACGAGTCCGGCCTTCTTGAGGACTTCAGGAGAGCACTTAAGGAGCTTATACCTAAAGGCAAGGGTTACCTCCACGACAGGATAGACGATAACGCCCACAGCCACCTCCGCGCTACGCTCCTCGGGGCGAGTGAGTGTTTCCCCGTCGTTGACGGCAGGCTCGTGAGGGGCACGTGGCAGCAGATCTTCTTCGTCGAGCTGGACGTGATACCGAGGCACAGGAGGGTCATCGTTCAGGTGGTTGGGGAGTGAGGACTCCCGGCTCTCACACCTTTATAAACCTTGAGAAGTGGGAGTTCTCAGAGTTTTAAAAAGGGAGCTCAGGTCTTGATGGAGTTTTCTGCCTTATCGCTTTTTCTTGAGCCGGACAGAATAAGGGGGTAATAACCCGCCCAAGTTCATTGACTCCGCCCTCGGCGGTGCTCCCCGGGCAAATTTACTTGGGTGTCATGCCTAAAAGGCTTCCGGTTCCCTTTCGTAGCGATGCTCGCGCTTGATGACGAAGTAGTAAACAGCCGCGCCGATCGGCCCCAGGAGGAAGGCGACGGTTATCCAGATGACCTTCTCCACCCCAGGCATTCTCTTCTGCCTGGTCACCGAGTCGAGGGTTACCCAGACGATTGAGAGGAGCATTGAGATGCTGTAGATAAACAGAAGAACCCCGGTGTAGTTGGCGTTTGACATGAAAACCACCGGAAGAATGATTAAAAATGGAAAAGGTCACTCCTTCTTGAGCTTCTCGCACTTCTCGACGAACTCCTTGAGAATGTCCCTGAGCTTCGGCTCGCCGATCTCCTCAAGCTCGTAGCGGACGCGAACGGCCGGCTTGTTGAGCTTCATGACGCGGCGGAGGTCGATGGGGGTACCCATGATGACGACGTCTGCATCTGCGCGGTTGATGGTCTCCTCAAGCTCCTTGATCTGCTTGGCGCCGTAGCCCATGGCCGGCAGGATAACGTCAAGATGGCTGTACTTCTTGTAGGTCTCAACGATCGAGCCGACGGCGTAGGGCCTCGGGTCGACTATCTCCTTAGCCCCGTACTTCTTGGCGGCTATGTAGCCGGCACCGTACTTCATGCCACCGTGGGTGAGGGTCGGACCGTCCTCAACGACGAGAACGCGCTTGCCCTTTATCAGCTCCGGCTTGTCCACGTAGAGCGGTGAGGCACCATCGATGACGATGGCGTTCGGGTTGACCTTCTCGATGCTCTCGCGGACCTTCTGAATGTCGTCCCTGTTGGCGGTGTCTATCTTGTTGATGATTATGACGTCAGCGGCGCGGAAGTTGGTCTCACCCGGGTGGTACTTGAGCTCGTGGCCGGGCCTGTGCGGGTCGGTGACGACTATCCAGAGGTCCGGC
Organism: Thermococcus sp. MV11; assembly: GCF_012027285.1. Classification (NCBI taxonomy): domain Archaea; kingdom Methanobacteriati; phylum Methanobacteriota; class Thermococci; order Thermococcales; family Thermococcaceae; genus Thermococcus; species Thermococcus sp. MV11. The sequence goes on along the minus strand of NZ_SNUD01000003.1, from coordinate 17,871 downwards.
TCGTAGAACGGGAAGTCGTTGTTTCCGCCGTCCCAGAGGATTATGTCGGCCTCCTTCTCGGCCTCGCGGAGGATCTTCTCGTAGTCAACGCCGGCATAGACGACCATGCCCCTGTCGATGTAGGGCTCGTACTCCTCGCGCTCCTCGATGGTGCACTCGTGCTTGTCGAGGTCCTCATAGCTGGCGAAGCGCTGGACGACCTGCTTCCTGAGGTCACCGTAGGGCATCGGGTGCCTTATGGCAACGACCTTGTAGCCCATTTCCTGGAGGATCTGGGCGACCTTCCTGCTGGTCTGGCTCTTTCCACAGCCGGTTCTGACTGCCGTAACCGCTATGACGGGCTTGGTGCTCTTCAGCATGGTGCTCTTCGGTCCAAGGAGCCAGAAGTCGGCTCCAGCGGAGTGAGCCCTGCTCGCGAGGTGCATGACGTGCTCGTGGGAGACGTCTGAGTAGGCGAAGACGACGATATCGATGTCGTGCTCCTTGATGATCTTCTCCATATCGTCCTCGCTCCAGATGGGGATTCCGTTCGGGTAGAGCTCGCCGGCGAGCTCGGGCGGATAAAGCCTGCCCTCAATGTCGGGAATCTGAGTTGCGGTGAAGGCCACAACCTCGTACTCGGGGTTGTCCCTGAAGAACACGTTGAAGTTGTGGAAGTCCCTACCAGCGGCGCCCAAAATGAGAACCCTCTTTCTCTTCTTTTCGGCCATGTTGACCACCTCAAAAGCTGTTAATTCGGCACTGGTGTATCGTTTTTGGCATTTATAACAGTTTTTGTTTAATGGTGCAAGCTTCTGGCGTGAATTATTCGGAACGGCCCTCAGCAAACTGAAAAACATTCAAGCACCGCTGGATAATCTCCGTCTGAATTTACCTGTGGGGTTAATAACCTGCACTGCCATTCCCTAACGTCCACAATCGTTAATAAGCCCTCCGAGAATATGGAACGATGCCTATGTCGTCGGTTGAGGTCAGGACTCACACGGCCCTGCACGTCGTTAAGGGGGCGGTCGTTAAGGTTCTCGGCGAGGGGGCGAAGTGGACGGCGAGCGTTTACGTTGACGGGAACCACGGGAGGCTGACGGTCAAATTTGGGCGAAAGCCAACGCCTGAGGAAATCGCCGAGATAGAGCGCCTTGCCAACGGGAAGGTGAGGGAGAACGCTCCCATCGAGGTCTATGAGCTGCCCAGGGAGGAGGCTGAAAAGCGCTTCGGCGAGGACATGTACGACCTCTTTCCAATCCCACCGGAGGTTAAAACGCTGAAGGTGGTCGTCATCGAGAACTGGAACGTGAACGCATGCAACAAGGAGCACACGAAAACCACTGGCGAGATAGGGGAGATAAAAATCAGAAAGGTTCGCTTCAGGAAGAGCAAGGGGCTGCTTGAGATAAGCTTTGATGTCCTTTAGTTCTTCCTCACCCACAGCGCCCCCGCCATGCCGAAGTAGGTAGGACATGCGTAGGCGGAGCTTTTCAGTTTGAATTCAGCCTTTCTCATCGCGCCGAGCATTATCAACATCTGCCAGTAGCTGTCCACCAAGGCGTTTCTGACGAGCTCCTCCGGAACGCTGGGGAGTTCATCGAGGCGGTTCTCGTTGATTAGCTCCATTATCAGCCTGTCGTACTCCTCGCTCTCCTTTCTGTAGCCGTAGGGACCGTTCGGATCGTGGGCGTGTCCGTGGTCTGCGCTGACTATCAGCGCGACCCTCTTTTCCTCTCCCTCAACGACCTCCCCGAGGACATCTCCGAACTTTATGAGAGTCTCCCTCGACACTCCCCTGGTGGGGGTCATGAGAACCAGCGGTTTCCTCTCAAGGAACTGGAGCGGGATCAGCTCCCCCCAGCTCAGGGGCCATCTTGAATACTCCCCCCTCAGCGAGGCGAAGTTCAGGTCAACGACGGGCATTCCTGCCTCTTTCTCCGCGCGGTAGATTTTTTCGGCCAGCTCAACGTCGGTCTCCCACTCTCCGGGCAGCTCCTTCCCCTCGAAGCCGAGCCACGAGACGAGATGCTCCGCCATTACAACCCCGAGGTGGTCGCTCATCCTCACGTTGTGCGGGCTTATCAGGACGTAGGAATCGACGCCCTTGAACTCCTCGCCGATTCCCCTCAGAACCTCCGCCAGCTTCCGCGTTTCCTCGTCTGGGGGCTCAAGAACCGGGTTCCCGTGGGGCATCAGGCCTATTCCGACGAGCATTCCCATCACCTCAGACATTCCTCAAGTCTTTCGAGGGGGCATTCCCTTACCTCCCCGGTCGGCGCGTTTCTCAGAGTTCTCAAACCCGAACCGGTGAGAATGGAGACGACCTTTGCCCCCTCCGGCAGGTCGAGCTTTCTCAAAGCGGCCACCCCTGTGGCGCTCGCGGGCTGGACGAAGAGGCCCTCGCGGGCGAGCTTCCTCTGGGCCTTAAGGATTTCCCCGTCGCTCACCGAGACGCAGCCCCAGCCGAACTCCCGGAGGAGCTTTAGAACCGCGTTCCCGCTCGGCGGGTAGGGGTTGGCTATTGCCTTGGCTATTGTTTTCGGGTTGTCAAAGTGCTCTATTTTCGTTTTCCCTTCCCTGAAGGCCCTGCATATCGGCGAACAGCCCTCGGCCTGAACCGCGATTAGCTTCGGGAGCTCCCCAACAAGCCCGCTCTCGTGGAGCTCAAGGAAGCCCTTTGCTATTCCGCGGAAAAGGCCCCCCGAGCTCGTTGGAATCAAAACGTAGTCCGGTGTCAGCTCTTCCGCTATCTCGAAGGCGATGCCTTTGTAGCCCTCTATCCTGAAGGGGTTGTCCGAGTTGATGAAATAAACGCCCAGCCTTTTCCCCAGCTTCAGGCTCTCGAAGTAGAGCTTTCCATAGTCGCCGCGAACCCTGATGACGTCCCCGCCGTAGACGGAAACTGCTTTGAGCTTCTCGTCGCCCGCGCTCTCTGAGACGAGTATCTTCGCCTCCAATCCAAAGCGGGAGGCATAGGCCGAGACGCTCGCTGCCATGTTGCCGGTTGATACCGTTCCGACCGCCCTGTAACCGGCCCTGAGGGCGTAGCTCATCGCCAGAAAAGTCCCCCTGTCCTTGAAGCTCCACGTCGGGTTCACCGTCTCGTTCTTGAGGTAGAGCCTTATTCCAAACTCCTCTCCGAGCCTCGACCTCACTAGCGGCGTGTCTCCCTCTCCGAGGGAAAGCTCAAGGGCCGGCTCGACAGGCCAGAAGTCCCAGAAGCGTTCCCAGACTGTCCTTCCGATGTAAGGCTCCCCTGTGAAGGGCTCGAACTCCACCGGCTCGCCGCACTCGCACCTCTGAACCGGTTCGTCGTAGGTCTTCCCGCAGATTGGGCAGACGAGCTTCACGTCACTCCCTCCTTTCGGCGATCAGGAGAACGGAGCTTCCATCAATCCTTATCGTGTAGTTCGCGTAGGTGTTGCCCTCCGCGAGCCTGGAGAGGGTCTCTCCGAAGGTCTTTGAGGCGTTCTCGTTTGAGAACTCGACCTTCCAGAGGAGGACGTAGACCGTTCCATTGGTAGTTAGGACGAGGCGGTCCCCGAGCCATGCACTAGAGACGTTCCATGCGCTCTCGTTGCCGAGCTTCGCCACGTCCCGCAGGAGGACGTAGACGTAGAACGCCCCCAGTCTATCGTCTCTCAGAACCTGAACGCCGGCGGGAACATCTAACTGAACGCTTGCAGGCGTGAAGCCCTCCAGGTAGAGTTCGGGCTTCATCACCTCGAGCGCCGTTTCGGGATATCGCTCGTAGGCCTCGTTAACGAGCTCCCAGCCGCCTTTCTCGTAGAGGTACCTCACGAGGTGGTCGCCAAAGACGTAGGGGAAGATGTGGAGGTCGGTCAATGGCTCCCCGCTCAGGGAGCGTATCTTGTGTATCGGAATCCCGTTCCTCTCGCAGTAGATGTCCGCGACGAGGTCGGCGTCGCCCTCTATCAGTGCCTTGGCCGCCAGGGAACCGTCGAAGGTATCCGAGCCGTACCTCGCGTCGAACCACTGCTTTTGAAGCACGTGGGTCAGCTCATGGGCCATCGCCCTCTTCGCCGTGTCGGGATCGCCGATGAAGTTCTCCTGGATAACGTATATCGTGTTGCCAGAGGTCGCGGCTATCCAGCCGGCGCTTCTCCCGGATTCCTCCTTGACGTACTGGTAGTCCGGTGGGAGGAGAAGCGTCATCTTGTAAACGAGCTCTTCCCGGTGCATTCTCTCGAGGTCAGCCTTCCCGGGCTTCCACATTCTGAGCGCCTCGTGCCGGGTTATGACGATTACCGTGGGCTTTTCCTTGAACATCAGCCCCCTTATCTCCTGGACCTGCTCGATTATCTCGCCTATCTGCTCCATAACCGCCTCGGAGCTGAATCGCCCTTCGAGTAGCGCGGCGGTGTAGAGGGAAGCCGCAAGAAGGCCGATGAGAACCGCCGAGAGAACCTTTCTTCCAGGCTCAGCCATGGTGGGAGATAGGAGGGGAAGTTAAAAAGGGCTTTGGTGCAACCGTTGAACTGTTCACTCTTTGAACTCAACGAACTCCTCCTTCATGCCGTCCTTCGTGATGACGACGACCTGAACCTTCCTGCTGCCGGTGTAGACGTCCCTCTTGCCGGCAGTCCTGACGGCCCTGATGGCGAGCTCCCTCGCCTCCTCGACGCTTATGTCCTTCTTGAAACCGTCCTCAAGGACGGCTATGGCGAAGGGACTGCCGGAGCCAGTCGCCGTGTAGTCATCGAAGATTAACCCCCCCATCGGGTCGAGGTTGGCAAGGGTTGGCTCCTCGACGTAGCCCCCTATGATTATCTGGACGAGGTAGGGGAACCACTTGTTCTCGTTGAGTATGTTGCTGAGCAGGTTGGCCATCGCCCTGGTGCTCATGGGCCTGTTCCAGGTGAACTGGTAGTACCTCGCCTCCGCCTCGAGCATCCTCGCGAGGGCCTGCACGTCGCCGACGCTTCCCGCGGTGGTTATGGCAATTCTGTCGGTGATCGGGACTATCTTCCTGATGTTCAGCGTTTCGACCATGTGGTCGAGGGAAGCCTGAGTATCCGCGGCCAGAACGACACCGTCCCTGGCCTTTATTCCCACGGTGGTGGTGCCGGTTTTCTTCGTTTCCATTCTCTCACCCCTAACCCTTCTTCTCACGCCGGGTTTTAAACCTTTGCTAGACGCTGGCGAGAAGAACCCTGTGGCCGTCCACCTCCGCTATCTTGGCCTTTCCATGTGGACGTCTTCAGTTATCCAGCGTTCTAGCCCCCTGGACGTCTCTGCCGGTGCTCCTGCACCCTAAAAATAGGGAATGGAGATTTAGTCTCCTTCTCTTCCCCATGGGTTCGTGGAGTCCACGCATACCCCCGTTCTTGGGTTGCACGGTGGTGAGGGTACCTTGCCGTCGGTTACGACACCGAACACCAGTGGAACCGTTACCCTCGCCCCATTTCCTTCACGCCTCACTTTCAGAACACTGTACATAGCATAGCAGCTCTTCCTGCTATCCACGCTTAACGTGTACGCCACTTCTGACTTGGCATTGTTGTGCTTGTGGAATCCAATTGTGATGCTCAAAGCGTTGGCGAGTTTTCCCAGCTGGGGATTTGTATTGGCCAGGTACCTGCCCGCCAAGGAACCAATTGGAATGCTGAAGCTGGAGCTTGATTTAAAGCTATCGCTTTGGGTTTGCCACACGGATATGGCGAGTTTTGATGTGCGGGGAGGTATCGGGGTCCTATTCCACTCACAGTCCTTTGGGATTGCCCATATGTTTGGAGTTGCGGTAATTTTGGGGGGATTGCTTCCGGGGGACTCCGTGGTAAGCTTGCGGCCATCGTTTGACTCCACGATTTTATACTCTCCCGTGCTGTGGATTTTCATTAGGTACGTCTGCGCTATCTGAATGTCGGTGTACTTCCTCGTAACCTTGTCGTACGCCGGAACTTTGGCGTGGGCCACAATGTACTCCACCCTGATGTTGAGATACCTCTCCCAGTCATCGGAGTTGATTGGGAGATTTCCGTCGCTGTAGTATCCAACTTTCAGTTCCCACCCTCTGAAGTGTTCTCCTATTGTCGTGCTGAGTACTGTGAAGGGCCCCGCGTCAATTCCAACCGTCCAGTAGCTGTATGTGCTCTCACTGAGATGCAAAAGCCAGTTGTAGTTAACTCTCTCTGCGGCCCAATTTTCGATTTTCAATCCCATTACTGAGACCCATTCGTTGAAGGTTTTTGACGTTGCCCTGCTGTCAAAATGAAGACTCCACTGTGGATCGATGCAGTACCTTCCTCCAAAGTCTATCCAGCCCCGTGGACATGAGCCCTTTGCCTGAACCTGATAGTCTCCCTTCAGGTTCAGCGTCTTTTCGCTTTCGAGCTTGATTCTGCTTGAAGTTATGCTTTTCACTCCCAGCTTTCCGTCCTCCGTGATGTAGAGTATTAGGGGAGTTGGTGGGGCGTAGAGGGCTTTCTCGTCCGTTGAGAGTTCCTTTATCCACTCGTGCCTGGGTACTTTGACAAAGGTCGGGAAGAAGCCGCCGGCTTTTCCCTTCTTCAGCACTTTAACGCTTCCGTTGGGCAGGGGATAGTAGATGATGTAGTTGCCCGAGCCTTCGATCCTGTAAACATCGTAGCCGAGTACCCTGGTTACGGAGTTTTCGCTGCCTGCCGTGTAGTTCAAAGCCCCTACTGTGGTTCCTCCCAGGAGGATCAACACTAAAACTACTAACAGAGGTTTCTTGCTCTCCATTATTGATCCCAATATTAATTGCTTTATGCTAGCCTATAAAATTTACTTTCAAAGCTTAGAAAACCTGGTGAGCCTTTCGTTCGTTTGGGGCCTGAGTAGTAGGTAGGAAAATAATGCAACTGGCCTCCCTTCCGGCCATCTCTTATACTGGCTTTCAAATCCCCGCTAGAAGAACCCTGTGACCGTCCACCTCAGCTATCCTTGCCTTCACGCCGTAGACCTCTTCGATAATATCCGGCTCCAGCTCGCCCGGCTTCCCCTCCCAGTACTTTTCTCCTTCCTTCAGGAGGACCAGCCTGTCCGCGTAGCGGAGCGCTAAATTCAGATCGTGGAGAACGGCCACGATTATCTTCTCCTCCTTGAGGCCCTTCAGCAGCTCCATCACCATGAGGGCGTGGTTTATATCTAAGTGACTCGTCGGCTCGTCGAGGAGTATGGCTTTGCTCCCTTGAGCTAGGGCCCTCGCTATCAGCGCCAGCTGGTACTCGCCGCCGCTCAGGTTCGTTACCGGCTCCCTCCTGCGCCCCCAGAGGCCTACCCTTTTGAGCGCCCCCTTGACGTCGCCCCTCGTGACGTAGGCTCCCATCTCCACGAACTCCTCTATTGTGAAGGCAAACTCCGGAAAGGAACTCTGGGGGACGTAGGTTATAAGCCTCGCCCGCTCCGCTGGCTTCATGGCCATTAATTCCTTCTCCCCGAGCCTCACCTCGCCCCTCGGGGGGAGTATCCCGACGAGGCACTTGAGAAGTGTGCTCTTTCCGGCGCCGTTGGGTCCTATCACGACCATCAGCTCCCCAGTCCCGGCCTCTATCTCGACGCCCCTAAGAACCTCTCGCTCACCGTACGAGAAAGAAACCCTCGCCTTCAGCTTCATGAGTACAGCTCCCCCCTCTTGTGCTTCATTAGGAGGTAGAGAAAGAAGGGCGCGCCCATCAGGGCAGTGATTATGCCCACGGGGAGCTCCGCTGGCCTCGCGAGGATTCTCGCAAGGAGGTCTGCAACGACGAGGAGTGTCCCGCCGAAGAGCGCGCTCGCGGGGGTCAGCTCGCGGTGGTTTGGACCGAGGAGGAGGCGCATTATGTGGGGGCTGACTAGACCGATGAAGCCTATTATTCCAGCCGTTGAGACTGCGAAGGCCGTGAGAAGGGCTATGGCTACGATGAAAAGCTTTCTGTAGAGGTGCAGGTCAAGGCCGAGGGCTATGCTTTCCTCTCCGAGGAGGATAAGGTTCAGCTCGCGCCACTTCCAGACGAGGAAGCCAACACCGAGGAGTGCAACGATGAACATTTCACCCACGTCTCTCCAGCTCGACCCGTTGAAGGTGCCCATGAGCCACATCCAGGTCACGTGGGCCCTCTCGCCCTGGCTGATGATGAGGTACCAGGTCACCGCTCCGGCCAGGAAGCCGTAGGCTATCCCCGCCAGCAGGAGCGTATCGACCGGCACCCTTCCATCAACCTTGGAGACGGTGTAGACTATGAACACCGAGAGCAGGGCCGAGGCCAGGGCCAGGCCGCCCATATGCTGGGGCGCGTAGATAGCCCCTAGCGCCGCACCTATGCCCGCCCCCGCGCTGACGCCGATTATGTACGGGTCAGCGAGAGGGTTCCTGAAGAGGGCCTGACTCGCCACGCCAGCGGAGGCCAGCGCGGTGCCCACTAGATAAGCCAGTAGAACCCTCGGGAGGCGGAGCTCCCAGATTATGACGAAGTACCTCGGCTTCTCGCCGGGAGAAATTCCTGGGAAGAAGGCGGACAGGGTCGATTTTATCCCGTAGGCTATGCCTGCCGTCACGTCCGAGGGGCTGAGGCTAACGGAGCCGACGTAGGTGCCCAGGAAGAGGGAAACCACTGAGAGCAGTGCCAGCCCTGGGAGCCACTTTCTCATGGAGTCGGATTATTTGTCCAGGCGTTTAAAGGTTTTGGGTGTTCCGGAGGGAAACGATAAATAGTTCCGGAGTGTAAGTTCCATGGGGTGGTTAAGATGCGGAGGATCCACGCGCTCTTCGTATCATTGCTGCTGCTGGCTTCTGTTTTGCCCGCCGCGGCTCCAGCCGTGGTGGTGACGGCCCCCAGGCCTCCCCTGATCATCGTTGGCAATCCCCCCGCCGGACACTCCGTGGCGCCCTACACCGATTACACCGTCTATTTCCTCGTGGCCGATGACTACGGCGTCACCACAGGCTCGGGCAGGATAGCGGCCTACTACAGGATAAACGGCGGCGAGTGGAAGGAGGCTTACCTCAAGACCACCGCCGAGAACCCTGTGGTGGCATCTCTGAGGGCGAGGTTCTACGGGGAGAGCCAGAACTTCTACGTCTTCTACCGCAGGTTCACCATACCTGGCCTTCCTCCCGGGAGCAGGGTTGAGTTCCGCGTGGAGGCAACCGACGTTGAGGGGCACACCTCATACAGCCCGGTTTACACCTACTACGTCGTCAATCCCCAAAGCCCGAGGGTTCTCGTAGTGGATCCGTCGGTGGACGCGGTGGGCTTCCTTCCGTATCTCGACTCGATAGAGGGGCAGCTGAACGTTTCTCGGGATTACTACCACTACAACCTGTCCGACGTCGAGGCCGTGGCGGGGCCGCTGGGTAGGGTTAAGGGCGATCTCTTCACCGTCCACCGCTGGGAGCTCCTGGCTGGGGAATACAACATCAGCGTCGTTTCACCCAGCGAGCTGAGAAAAGCTCTCGAGGATTTCGAACCCCAGGTCGTGATACTCTCTAACCTGTGGCTCCCGGAGTGGGGGCTGAGCGGAGAGGATATGAAGGCCCTCCACGATTACCTCCACCTCAACGGGGCGGGCCTCATCGTGACGTCCGGAACGCTCCTCGACTCCACGAACCCCCAGCACATAGGAACTCCCGGAAACATCAGCGTGGCTTCAATGCTCCGCATGGAGCCCCTCCAGCTTGCTCTGGCCGTTCGGAAGGCTCTCAACGTGAGCGACGTCCCGCTCATGGTGATGAACGTGAACACGGGCTATCCGCTGACCCTCTCCAGGAAGGGTCCCTTCGACGGCGGCCGCCTGGAGGTGAACGTTTCGACCACCGTTGGCTGGCAGTACTACCTCCCTGCCCAGGCCAGGGGAATCGCCGATAGGAGCGTGGAGCTGTTTATCCGGGAGAACGGAAGGGCTGTGCGCGAGATGGAGGAGGCGGTGGCCAACCTGACCGGTGCGAGGTTCAACTTCTCGATGACGTTCGCCATGGCGGGAGCACTCGCGAATATGGAGGTGGTAGACGGCGGAGTCCTCGTGACCTACGGTGGCCTCTCAGTCACACTTCCCCTGGAGGGAAAGCTCCTTGAAAGGGTGAGGCTTCTCCACACTCTCCGGGAGCGCTATCCCGTAATCCTCGCCCGCACTGACGACTACAGTGCTGCCATACTGGCCAGCGACGGTGATTACCGCGCGGTTTACAGCTCCCTTGAGCTTGAAGCCGGTGGCGAGACGGAGTTTGGCATTCTGAGGGATCTGGTAGACTGGGCAATGAAGCCCTCTCCCCAGATGCCCGAGGTCGTCGTCCTCTCCAACGACATCGACTGGAACATAAAGGGTCGCCTCCTGGCCTCCCAGCTCCAGGCTCTCGGCTTCACCGTCACCAGGGTCACCGCGGAGGACTTTGAGTCGCGCAGGGACGCGAAGGTCGTCCTTATCCTTGGGGGGCCTGACGCCTACGACGGGGTTGGAGACTACGTCAGGCAGGTGCTCAGCGCTGGGGAGCAGGAGGCTGTGAGAACCGGCAGGAGGGGAGTTTTCGCCAAGACGGACGTCTGGAGCGGTGGACAGGTGGTGATAGTGCTCGCCGGCAGGGACAGGTGGGGAACGGGAGAAAAGATAAAGGCCTACATGGAAGGGGTCGATTTCGGATACGCGGAGCTGCTTGCGGGGTTCGCGGCCCTGATCTGATCCCGCTTTTCTGTTTTCTTTAGCCCCGTGTGGTCTTTTGAACAAAAATCAGCCAGGAATCCGGTCATCATCTCGCCCTCAGTTTCGAGAGTGCTCATCACGCCGGGGTGGCCACCCCGGTTTGGGATTCTCCCCGGGCCTTAAAAGCTTTGATGGGCCAGTTTATAATCATCAAATCGAAAAATTTTTATACTACAAGTTGTTTGCTCTCCTCGATGATGACAATGGAACGCAGAAAAGCTGTTGCGTTAATTCTCGGCCTCTTGATGGTAGGGTTCTCCCTGTGGGTAGTTTTCAGTACGCCGGTTGAGGCGAGCGACTACACGAGTGTTAATGTTGCCTATTGCCGAACCCTGCCGTTCAAGGGGCCGGAAGCCAGGATCATCGTTCCGAGTAAAGGCCTCAACACCGTCACCGTTCTTGGAATGCTCCCCAATGGCACGCCGATTGACCTTGGAACTTACGCTGGCAGGGATTCAATCAAGCTGGACTACAGGCGGATCGAGAAATACCTTCGGACCTGGGAGGAACACCTCGAAAAAACCGGAACTGACCCGTCTCTCGTGAACCCCGGAGTGGTTCTTCTCGGCACGAGCCACAAAAAAGACGGACTTTACTATTTTGTCAAGGGTGTGCCCTTGAACCTCAGGGAAGTTATAAGGGGGAGGAGCTTCAAGGTTTCAGTTGTCGATGACTTCCGCCTCATCTTATCCTCCAAAGGGCTTGAGCAGTTAGAGTCCGTCAAAGTGAATGACGTTACTGGAAAGACCGCCCGCGTTGAGTCTTTCCCGCCTAGATCCTTCCCGGAGGAGTGCTACCCGGGCCCATATGGCACATCGGTCTGCTTTGACTGGGTGCTTGAGAAGGTTTACGACACGGAGGACAACACCGTAATACCGCTCGCCGTTGCTTTTCTAAACGGCGACGTTAATGAGATTGACGACGTGTACCTAAGGGAGAGGTTTCAGTCGTCCAGGGTTTTAGGCGTGGAGATAGGCTTTTCTGCCGTTGCGGCGGTTGATAGGAGCGGTACCGGGGCAAGTTATGAGGCTCAAATAGCAGGAATGGTCTACACGCTGAAAGGAGACCATCTGTGGCTTAAAAAGAGCGTCAGGTTTAGGGGAGAGGACATAAGAAGGCCGACTGTAGTCGGGATCGGAATAAAGGGAGACATTGCCCTTGCCAAATATCGCCTGTACGGGCCTTATGGGCCGTTAAAGACCACGATGTACGTCGTAATGGCTCAACCGGAGATAAGGAACGGGAAGCTGGTTCCCGCGTGGGGCAAGGAGGAAGGGACCCCTTCCAGGTACGGAAGAACCTTCAGGAAGGCTATGTACTATATCGAGCGCTATTGGGATGTGGGCTTCACGGTGAAGTCAAAGGACTTCATTGAGGTTAACAATTTTGATGTTTCGCAGAGCGTATCAACTCTGCCACTCTTCAGCCTTGCCGCACCGGTGCTGCCAAAGCTCAACGGCCCGCTGGGAACCGATGTTTATCCGATATTGCTGTCAGCCGGTGTTGGAATAACTAAGTATCGCTCTGAGTATTCCTACGTGGGAATTACTGTAGGGCTTGAACATAGCTATAGAGTGGTCTCCGGCACTTTCTACAAGAGTCCGGTTCGCTTCGAGTACAACGGAAACGAGTACTGGCTCAGCTCGATGTACGCGGACGTTACAGTGCTTCCCTCCTTTAACCCAGGGTGCGACCCACGTACCGGGGTTTGTCCTGAAAATGGAGAAACTCCAGGGGGCTAATGTTCCTGCTATGTTTTTCCCTTTTTTCGGAGGGGCTAAACATTAAAAGCTCCGGGGCGTAGGTTATAACATGAGCGTCTCCGTCAGGCAGTTTGGGGGGAGGATCCCCCTGGCGATGGTGGCTATAAGGCCAGCAAAGCTCTTTGACATTCCCGACGTGGTGAGGATAGAGCGTGAGTCTTTCCGGGAGGAGTACCCCCGTGGCGTGTTCCTGGTTTTCCTCGAGAACAACCCGGACACTTTCCTGGTGGCCGAGTACAACGGAAAGGTGATAGGCTACGTTATGGGTTACCTCCGGCCAGATTTGGAGGGTCACATAATGAGCATAGCCGTTGATCCAGCTTACCGGGGTAACGGCATAGGCTCCGCCCTTCTCACCGAGGTCATCGAAAGGCTAATAAGCAAGGGCGCGCGCTACATCGGCCTGGAGGTTCGCGTGAGCAACGAAAAGGCCATAAGGCTCTACGAGCGCCTCGGCTTCAGGAAGATAAAGAGGATAATCGGCTACTATGCCGACGGCGAAGATGCTTACTACATGCTAATGCCCGCGGAGGAGTGGGGTGGGAGGAATTGAAGGAGCCGATAGTCTTTCAGCTCAGCGGCGACAGGGTCTTCAGCGAGCGCGAGAAGGCGATAAACCAGTTCTACAACAAGCGCTATTTCGGGGAGGTCGTGAACGGGAAGCTCTTCCTGTCTCTCATAGAGGCCGCCTACCTGATGGAGAAAGGAAAGATAAGGGTCTTCGACGGTGACAGGGAACTCTCCTTCCGCGAGCTGGTTGAGCTCGGCAGGAAGCGCGACGACCAGTTCGACATAAAGCTCCTCGTTTACACCGACCTGCGCGACAGGGGCTACACGGTGAAGTCCGCCCTCAAGTTCGGCTCCCATTTCCGCGTTTACAGGCGTGGAATGGACGAGCACTCCCAGTGGCTGATATGGGTTGTCCCGGAGAACCTTCGCTTCAGTCCAAACGACATTACCGCCCGCGTCCGTGTCGCCCACGGCGTCAGAAAGAACATGGTCATGGCGGTTGTTGATGAGGACAACGACGTGGTGTACTACAAGGTTGAGTGGGTGAAGTTTTGACCTGGGGCTTAAATAGCGGAAGGATTTTCATGAACAAGTCTGTTTCGGTAACACCTGCTAAGGAGGCCCCTCATAAAAAATGCAAAAGGGAGGACTAAGCACTTATTGGGGGTGGCAACAATATGAACAAAACCACCCCAATGCTGAAAGACATTATATAAGCACTTATACCCGCGTGGGGTCTGAGCCTCTTTCCAAGGAGGTAAAACGACAGTCCCCAAGCCCCTATGATAAGAAGACCTTCGATTCCACGCTGGAAATATAGAGGGACATAGAGGTAGTCAACCAGCCGGATCATCGTTATTACCCACCCTGTATACAGGAGGGGAAACAGGGAAAGTACCGGGTCTATCTCGTGTTTGTTCAGCTTGAAAATACGAAGCGTTAGCTTAATCCCCAGTACCCAGAGGAAAACCCTAAAAATCGCGCTTATTACCAAAATTGTGGGCACTTCATAGAACCCTGCAAGCTCAAGGGCGAGCACATGGGGAGTATAGAGGGAAACGGCGATGGTAACAATCCGGGAGAAGGAGAGTGGGGAATAAAACGCCAGAAATACGTACAACAAGAGCAGTACCATAAATCCCACGATATTTTTTGAGTACCCGTTTTCACCAGCAATCAAGGCTAGGGAGATTGATAGGAAAACCAATATCGCTAGTGAAATGGTAAAAACGCTGTATATGGCTGCAAAATTAGTTTCTCTTTCTTGTCTGGCCTGTCCTTGAAGATACTCCTTGAGGGCTTCTCTACTTTTACTGGCTAATAGGATCCCCGTTACTAAAGTTGTCGGGAACAGAATATACTGCGGAAGCCCTGCTTTAGGTAGATAGGGGGTAATAAAAATAAGTAAAAGAAGCATTTGAAATAGAATGGGGGCCTTCAATGTTTTCGTTCTCACGACTTACACCTCAGTGATTTTTATGTAGTCATAACTGACCCCTGAAGCTCCTAGCAAGCCAGTAAGAGCTCCTGCAACTCCCGCTAGTACATAACCCAAGAGTGTTCCTCCGAGGTTGCTTAAAAATGTATCAATTTCATCGTAGGTGTTTGCCCCAATCACTAGTATACCATAGCTTTTCCCCTTTCCTTTTGAGAACTTAATCGGAACTTTAAATGAAGACATGGCCCAACCGCTGTTCTCGATCTTGAACTTATGGAACGGTTTGCCCCATTTCTTCGTTGTTCCTTCATATCTGACCTCGTTCCACTTCCATTCCATCTCATTGGGGTATAACGTAACACCGCTTTGAACCCCTATCCAGACCCGATATCCTCCGATTGGCAACTTTCCGATGCCCACCACTAGTGAAAGTTTGCTTCCGTGTTTCACCTTGTAATGTTTGTATGCAAAGAATATCAAATGTATTATGCGCTTATCCTGAATGCCACTTCCAGTAAGGTATGCTTCCAGAGCGGCTCCGGGCGTTACTGACTGGGGTTTAATGCTCCCTCCCATTTCTTGCTGTTCGTTGTAGATACTTGGAATTGCCATTGCACTCCCCGCTGTCACTCCAATCATCAGCAGTCCCAACAGGACCGCGAACAGTGGCTTCCATCGCATGGAGTTTCACCTCTGCAATGGTATATGCAATACTAGTTGTCAACTTCTCTTTATAACTTTTTCCTTTTACTTAAAGTAATGGTTCTTTCTTTTTTTCGAATGCAAATTTATTCTAACGTGATTTTTCCTCTTGGAACTCCCCAAGAGAAGCCTGAGTAAAAGAGTTGCATGATGATACAATCGAAATCCACAAAGACCCTCATCGAAGGGTGAGGCAATAAAAAGGGAAGGGACAACGAACGACGAACTCACTTCAAGAACCCGGTCTTCTTCCCGAGGTCTTCGAAGGCGTCGATGACGTACTGGAGGTCCTCCTTGCTGTGGCCGGCCGATGGCTCGAGCCTTATCCTCGCGGTTCCGAGCGGGACGGTCGGGTAAACTATCGCCTGCGCGAAGATGTTGTACTCCTCGTAGAGCCTCCTGCTGAACTCCTGGGCGAGCTTCTCGTCGTAGAGCATGACCGGCGTAATCGGGTGCTTGGTGTTGCCGAGGTCGTAGCCTAACTCGCGGAGCCCGTTCTGGAGGAAGTGGGTGTTGTCCCAGAGCTTTTTAACGAGCTCATCGCTCCTCTGGAGTATCTCGACGGCGGCTATGGCAGCTGCGACGTCGGGCGGGTTGGGCGCGCTGGAGAAGAGGAACGGCCTCGCCCTCTGGCGGAGGTAGTCTATGGCCTCCTCCGGGCCGGCGACGTAACCTCCAATGACGCCGAAGGCCTTGCTGAGCGTTCCCATCTCGAAGTCAACCCTGTCGTGGAGTTTGAAGTGGTCCACGATACCCCTTCCGTGCTCTCCGAGGACGCCCTCACCGTGGGCGTCGTCGATGTAGATTATCGCGTCGTACTGCTCCGCCAGCTCGGCCATCTCGGGGAGCGGGGCAAGGTCACCGTCCATCGAGAAGACACCGTCGCTGACGATGATTTTCTTCTTCTTGTCCTTGTTCTCCTTGAGGCGCTTCTCGAGGTCCTCCATGTCGATGTGCTTGTAGATCACCTTCGGCGCGCCGCTGAGGCGCATTCCGTCTATGATGCTCGCGTGGTTGAGCTCCTCGCTGATGAAAACCCCGTCCTCGCCCTTCCTGAGGAGTGCACTTATAGCTCCCAGGTTCGCGTTGTAACCGCTCTGGAGGAGTATGGCAGCTTCCCTCTTCTTGAACTTAGCTAATTTCTCCTCTAGCTCGACGTGGAGCTCCATCGTTCCGGCTATGGTCCTGACGGCACCGGCACCGACGCCGTAGTCGAGAATGGCCCTTATCGCGGCGTAGCGGATCTCCGGGTGGGCCGCTAAGCCGAGGTAGTTGTTGGAGCACATGTTGAGAACCTTCTTCCCATCAACGACAACCCAGGGGCCCTGGGCGCTTTCAAGCTTCCTTATGGTCACGTAGAGTCCCTTGTCCTTGAGCTCCTGAAGCTCCTCCTTAATCCAGTCAAGCTTCCCCATGAGAACCACCGGTTGTAGTTGGACACCGGAGTATAAAAGTTTTGCAGTGAACCCGTTAGTGCAGTCTGATTATTGCCACGAGAAGTGCTAAAAGGGCCAGCGCAAAACTTCCGCCGATTTCCAGCCTGTAGTCGTGCCTCTTATCTGGATACCTTTCGATTAACTTTGCCTTTACCCTAAAATTTCTCGGCCCGATAACGGTAATCGACAACCCCCACCCCCTTCTGGAGAGCGGGTAGAATGGTGGGATAACGCCGGTGAAGAAGTCGAGGAAGAGGTGGCTCGCCCAGCCGAGGGCAAAGAGCAGGGGGAGGCCTTTGAGGAGGTAACCGGCCAGCAGGGCGGGCAGAAGCGCCAAGAGGGAATGGAAGTAGGAGCGGTGTTCTTCAGCTAGGGCGTCCAGGTCGGGAAAGACAGCACCGATGGTTAGGGCAACCAGCGCCCCGACTTTTGGCTCCGGAGCGAGTGCCAGATAAACCAAGCTCGGAATCGAGGCGTGCTCAAGCGGGTCCATGGCAAAGCCCTTAAACTCTTGGCTCTCATAAAGGTTTAGGTGGAAATCCATGTCGGCGGAGATTCAGGAGGTTAAGATCCTCGAGAAACCCTGGGTTGAGAAGTACCGGCCCCAGAGGCTCGACGACATCGTCGGTCAGGAGCACATAGTCAAGAGGCTCAAACACTACGCTAAAACCGGTTCCATGCCGCACCTTCTCTTCGCGGGCCCGCCCGGTGTCGGGAAGTGCCTCACAGGGGACGCGAAGATCATCGCCAACGGCGAGCTGACGACGATCGGGGAGCTCGTTGAGAGGATCGGCAACGGCAGGTTCGGGCCAACCCCGGTTAAGGGCCTTAAGGTTCTTGGCATTGACGAGGACGGCAGGCTTAGGGAACTTCCCGTGGAGTACGTTTACAAGGATAAGACGAACGAGCTTGTCAGGATAAGGACGGGGCTCGGGAGGGAGCTCAAGGTAACGCCCTACCACCCCCTCCTCGTTAACAGAAAGAACGGCAGAATCGAGTGGGTGAAAGCGGAGGAGCTGGAACCTGGCGACAGGCTCGCCGTCCCGCGCTTCCTCCCCGCGGTTCTCGATGAGGACCCGCTCGCCGAGTGGCTCGGATACTTCATAGGCGACGGTCACGCCGACGCGCAGAGCAACGTCATAACCTTCACGAACACGGACGCAAAGCTTAGAAAGCGCTTCATGGAGCTTACGGAGAGGCTCTTTCCAGATGCAAAAATTAGGGAGAGACTCCACAGAAACCGCGCGCCCGACGTCTACGTGAACTCGAAGATGGCCAAGGAGCTCGTCAAAGGCCTCGACCTCGCTGGCAGAAAGGCCGACAGAGTTTACATACCCCCCCGGGGGTGGAGGGGCCTAGATCGGAAGAGCGTCGGGTA
>NZ_SNUD01000002.1:0-434813 GCF_012027285.1 Thermococcus sp. MV11 | reverse complement strand
GCAATCCCCGGAAAAACACCAAACAGGATGATAAGGGCTATCAGAGCCATAGAATCCTTTAAGCTCGTTTTTGTGGGATTTTCCCTGCTGGATAAAAACTCTTCAAGTTTGCCCTGAATATCCAAGAACGAGTAGTATCCAACGGCAGTGAGATAGAACACTAAGATAAACACCAACAGCCCCCAAAATCTGGATTCGGATTTCAAAAGCACTTTTCCCGCTATGTAGAAGGAAAGCAATAATGCTAGAGAATCACGGACACCTCTAATTGTCTCCCCAATGTATATGAACCTCCCATAAACAAGGGAAAGAAAAATCAAAAGGAAAACCAGCGTTCCATCGCTTACCATATTCACACCTCCTACTAATTGTCGAGTTTTGGCCAAGCCCATCTAAAGAAACTCACAACATAAGGCCAAGCCTTTTTAAGTGCCTCGGCAGTCTCTTTATTACGCGCTAATTTGAATATTGTTATCCCTGCCCTGACGTCTATTCCAAAAAGGATAACATTCGTTCCAACGTCTGCTATCACGTCCGTGTTGTCTTGTTTTATGGTTATTACGTCAAAGCCTGTGAAATTAATGTCTCCTGTGTTCTGTGGTGAGATCGTGTATCGTATTGATATCCCAACATAATCTCCAAACAAGTCTTTCTCAAGTGTTATTAGTCCGGTATGGGCAGTGTTTTTGAAAACTATCTCTACAGTTTGGGAAGGTTTCACCTTCGCTGGATATTCAACCGTCCATGCAGATTCTAGTGATTCCATGAACTCCTGATTATCAACCGACCACTCTTTAACGCTTATGGAGTTTATATTAACATTATTTTGAGTGGGATTGTAAATAATAGCCCTACAGACCATTTTAGCCTTGTATTCTATGCCGTTCCAGTTAAATTCGGGATCATCGCATTCAAAGCCCACCTGTTTCAACTCCGTCCCATTCATCGGTTTCACTTCAACCCTCACTTCGCTCCAGTACTCTTCTCCCTCCCCATTTGGTTCGCCATCGTAATTGTCGAGGAATACTTTGATCGTGTGAGTACCTACGCCAGCAAAGTTGTATCTAAGTTTTAAGATTTGGTCTCCATTAGCACTTGCGGGAATCTTGGCTTCAATGTTTTTAATCACGTCTCCATCGACTTCAATAAATCCTTTGACTGGAATTAGTGATCCATCGTAATTCCAGGCCTTCACTTGCAAATACACTTCTCCTCCACCCTCAAGCTCAGTCGGGTAAGCGAGCAACTTAATGTTGAATAGTCCTCCGATATTGATGGTGTGGTCCTTTTCGTCATCTGGGTTATCCGGATTGCTTAGTGTTATTGCGTCTGCGATGTACTCTGAATTGGAAGTAGTAATATCCCTCGACCAGACTCTTACCGTTACTTTGTGCTCGCCCAGAGGAATGCTACTGGGGACGTACCAAGTGAGCGTTACCGTGGTGCTGGATCCCGCCTTAACAGACGTCTCAACCGTCTGAACCGGGGGAAGTTCGTTGTCTATTATCAGCTCCACTCTTGCCTCCCTATCATTGTGGTGGGTGCTATCAAGCTGTACCTTAAAGCTGACGGTATTTCCTCTGCGAGCCGTTGATGGCCAGTCCAATGGGGTGATTTTGATTCTTGGAGATTCTCCATCTGGGCGAGGTTTGACTTCTATGGTACCATTGAACTTTTTGTAGTACTGTCCTACCTTAAAGTAGCCCTCATACTTGTAAGTTCCCTGCTTGGGATAAGTGATGCTTCCAACGTACACGGTCGAGTCGTCGAATCCCTGAAGCGAAAGAGAGCCGGTGAACTCTTTAAATTTACTTTCTATGATGTCTTCAGAAACTATGTATGGCACTTCGACTTTCAAGTAATAACTACCTGTGATGCTGAAGGGATTGTGATTGCTAACTTTTATTTTAAACTGGACGGAATCATTCTCCTTGATATATCCACTCTGGGGGGTTGTCATGACTTCAACGTCTATGTTCTTTGTGGGGTCGTATTGAAGCTTTATCGTTGAGGAGTACTCCTCAACGGCTTGGAGTGTTGAATAGGTTGGGGGAGTATCATCTGGATTTAAGCTGCTTTCTGAGTTGGTGTGATATTCCGTGATGAACTGATACGTCACCTTAATCTTTCCGCTGACTTCCACTTCGTAATCCCCATAAACTCTTCCGCTGACCGTGCTCTCGACTGTAATGGTTTCCCCGTTGTCGATAGCTCCGATGTCTTTGGAGTACTTAAGTTCCGTTCCTTCGATCTCTACCGTTACGTTTGTGGCGCTTGCCCCACTAACCGTGATGTCCATGGAGACTTTGTACGTTGCGTAATCCTCTGAAACCTCCACAGGGATAACCATTACGTTGTTAATTTTAAGTGACCTTGTGGTGTCAGGATTTAGAGCAGTTAGAATTCTGGAGCCCTCCTTGAAAGTTTCAGAGTTGCTTTCTGATGGCGTTATTTCGATGCTTTGGGAATTGAGTATGTTACTTGAATCCATTGCCGGTTTTTTGACCGGGTCAGTTATTCCTCCGTATTTCTCCCCGGGGTTTATTATGGGCAGGGTTATATTCTCGATGCTGTCCTGCGGTACGGTTACAATGTCACTACTGTTACCGCTTTTCACGGGGTATACACCCAAGGAGCTTTTCAGCCTCTCGATTTTATCGTTCAGTCTCCACTGCACTTCTGGGTTATTGTTTCCTAGTTCCTTGGCCGTCAGCAGTGCTTCGATATTGCTCGCCAGTTCGTATGCCGCGGTAGCGTTTGGCCAGTAGTAGACCCCGTAACTACTGTTGTCCGCGGAATTGTAAACCCTGAAAACTACTCCCCCGTTTTTCAGCCACCACATGACATAAACGTCCCTTCTCAACTCTATTAACTGCCAGAGGTCGCCGTGTTCCTTCAGTTCCGTAAGGGTTTCCTTGTTGAGAGTCTTCCCCACAATCATATCGTACATTTTGTCCCTCAGCTTTTCTGCTGCCGATTTCATTTTGCTATAATTCCCCTCACTGTGCCCCAGGTAAAGGTCAAGCCATTCGTCGGCTAAAACCGGGTTTATTAATAGGTTCCCCAGGTTCATATTAATCTCCTGGGGATTGGTCCATTTCCATTTTTCTAGTGTCCAGGTTTCGTACTCGTTGTACTTGAAGGCAACATCAATGAAGGCCATTGAGAATTCTTCGAGAAAGGCCGTCATGTTGAAGTCCTCGTTAATACCATCAGCGTTCTTGACAATGTAATCCTCCAAAGCTTGAATCTGCTCGTCACTCCAGCCTTGAACCTTCAAAGCTTCTACCGTCTCCTGAGGGAGGCCATTCCGGCTGATGTTCTGAGCCATTTCCCTTAACTCTTCGGCAGTGTAGTACGTCTTCACACCAGAAGCCTTCAGTTCCTCCAAAGCCTGCCAGATTAAGGCTGAAATGTTCGCAGCATTCTCCGCACCAAGGCGAGAATTCTGAATTAGTTCCACGGCAGTGCTTTGAACCAGGGGATTGTTTGGCCCCGTGTGGTTGAGTTTGACGACGAGTTCGGCTTCCCTGTTGAGGATTTCCCAGAATTTCTCGTACGGGTCGTTCTGGGTTTCGAGGCTGGTGGCTTGGGCTGTACTTCCCGCCGCAGTCACCATTGACCCCAGCAGGAGGATTATCAACAGTACTCCTACTGCCTTCCTCATTGAGATTTCACCGCAGTACTAACTAAAGTTAGAACTTAAAAGATTTTTCTATCAACATTTTGCACACCACTAAAAATAGTATGCAAAAAACAGAAAACTTCAACTGTGGGGAGCGTGAAGCATCGTTGTTTAAATCGTTTTAGAGGAATAAAGAGTTTGGGAAACAGCAAAAACCTATCTCTTCAACTCAACCCTGAACTCCTTCGCCTTTCTCTTCATTCTCCACGCCTCAAGTCTCCGCACGAAGGGGCAGCGGGAGCGCCAGTGCAGGTAGGCCTTCTTCAGCCTCTCCAGCATTTTTACCACCTAATATCCTCTCCTAATCTCATCGAAGTAGTCCAAGAGCGTCTCCGCCATTTCCTGGGACTCGATCCTAACGCTGACCTCGTGGTTCCAGTCCAGCGCGGCCTCGCTCCAGTTGTGGCTTCCAATGTAAACCACCCTGCCGTCTATCACCACCATCTTGGTGTGGAGGGTTATCGAAGGTGAATCAAAGACCACATCGACCCCGTTGGAGCGGAGATAGTCGTAGGCGGCTCTGTTGTCCTCGATGCCGTTTTCGAGTATCACGTGGACGCTTATGCCCCTCCTTCTTGCCTCCACCAGCGCCCTTATCAGGTCGTTGGCGTGGTCATAGCTGTCGGTGGGGTCGTACTTCATCAGGAACATCGTGACGTAAATGCTCTCCCGCGCACTGCGGAGGCTTTCGATGACGCTCCTGTAATACGCGTCGTCCACCAGCAGTTCCACCGGGGGAGATTCTTCCGCGGTGTTTGACTTCTCCAGCAGGCAGTCGCGGTACTTCTCGCGGAGTTCATCTAAGCTCTCACTCGTCCTGTTCAGCGTCGCGTTCAAAAGCCTCAGGTTCTCCAGGCAGGCTGTTAGGTTTTTCCTTAGCTCCGTTTCGGCACCCTGGTTTACGATGTACTCCGTCTCAGTTACGGTGACGGTTTTCGTGATGGTCTCGGTTCTCTCCACCGGTACAGTCTTTTCGATGGTGGCGGTTCCGACCGTTGAGGTGCTTCCAAGACAGCCTGCCACCGCGAGCATCGCTGCTACCAATATGGCTATGAAGCACGTTTTCGGTCGCATGAAGGGTTCTCAAGGGGCCCCCTTAAAGCTTTAGCGGGTGAAACCTTTTAACGTCCTCCTCTTACCTTTGGTGATTGGGATGATGAGTCTGGAGCCCCCTGATCGGTGAGGAGGTTTCGCGGGGCTGACCACGATGATAAAGGAACGCCTCTGTCGGGAGTACCTGGAGGAAATTGACCGGCTGGAGCGCTCGCTCCGGGAGCTGGAGGAAGAGCTGATAGAGCTAAGAATGCAACTGAACCTTAAGGTGGACGAGGCCAACCGTCTGGCGATAGAGAACGCGAGTTTGAGGCACAGGGTTGAGATGATGGAGCGACGCGAGAAACGGCTGGTCGAATTTCTCCGGAAGTTGAAGATTCCCCTGATATACATCGACGAGGAGCGGTTCGAGGACGTTGATGTCGACCTTGGCCCCGATTCAAAAGACTGATTCAAAAGACTGAGGAAAACCTTAATAGCCCAACTTCCTTTTCTACTCCAGCTTGAGAGGTGAGGATAATGAGCATGGACATGACCACGAGAATGTTTAAGGAGGAAGGCTGGATAAGAAAGCAGTGCCCCAAGTGCGGGAAGTTCTTCTGGACGCTCGACCCGGACAGGGAGACCTGTGGCGATCCACCGTGTGACGAGTACCAGTTCATCGGAAAGCCCGGCATACCGAGGAAGTACACCCTCGACGAGATGCGCGAGAAGTTCCTGAGCTTCTTCGAAAAGCACGGCCACGGCAGGGTGAAGCGCTACCCGGTTCTGCCGCGCTGGAGAGATGATGTGCTCCTCGTTGGAGCTTCAATTATGGACTTCCAGCCCTGGGTTATCAGCGGCGAGGCCGACCCGCCCGCAAACCCGCTCACCATAAGCCAGCCCTCGATTCGCTTTACCGACATAGACAACGTTGGAATCACCGGCAGGCACTTCACGATATTTGAGATGATGGCCCACCACGCCTTCAACTACCCGGAGAAGCCGATTTACTGGATGGACGAGACGGTTGAGCTGGCCTTCGAGTTCTTCACCAAGGAGCTGAAGATGAAACCAGAGGACATAACCTTCAAGGAGAACCCTTGGGCCGGTGGAGGAAACGCCGGGCCGGCCTTCGAGGTGCTCTACCGCGGTTTAGAGGTTGCCACGCTCGTGTTCATGCAGTACAAGAAGGCCCCGGAGAACGCCGACCCGAGCCAGGTGGTGGAGATTAAGGGCGACTACTACGTCCCGATGGAGACGAGGGTTGTTGACACCGGCTACGGCCTTGAGAGGCTCGTCTGGATGAGCCAGGGCACCCCAACGGCCTACGACGCCGTCCTCGGCTACGTGGTCGAGCCGCTCAAGAAGATGGCAGGGGTTGAGAAGATAGACGAGCGCATTTTGATGGAGAACTCCCGCCTCGCTGGAATGTTCGACATCGAGGACATGGGCGACCTTCGCTATCTTCGCGAGCAGGTTGCAAAGCGCGTCGGAATCAGCGTTGAGGAGCTTGAAAAAGCGGTGAGGCCCTACGAGCTGATCTACGCCATAGCAGACCACACGAAGGCTTTAACCTTCATGCTCGCCGATGGGGTTATCCCGTCCAACGTCAAGGCCGGCTACCTGGCGAGACTTCTCATAAGGAAGAGCATAAGGCACCTCCGCGAGCTGGGCCTTGAAATACCGCTCGCTGAAATCGTCGCCATGCACATAAAGGAGCTCTCGCCGACGTTCCCTGAGTTCAAGGAGATGGAAGAGGTAATCCTCGACATCGTGAACGTCGAGGAGAAGCGCTATCAGGAGACCCTCAGGCGCGGAAGCGACCTGGTGAAGCGCGAGATAGCGAAGCTCAAGAAGAAGGGAATCAACGAGCTCCCGCTTGAAAAGCTGATACTCTTCTACGAGAGCCACGGCCTTACCCCGGAGATAGTTGCAGAGGTGGCGCAGGAGGAGGGAATCAAGGTCGAGATTCCGGACAACTTCTACACCCTCGTTGCTAAGCAGGCCGAGAAGACCGAGAAGAAGACCGCTGGGGAATACGTGGTGGACTTCGAGCTGGTCAAAGACCTGCCCGAGACGAGGACGCTCTACTACGAGGACCCGTTCATGAGGGAGTTCGATGCCGAGGTGCTCAGGGTTATAGAGGACTGGGTGGTTCTGAACCAGACGGCCTTCTACCCGGAGGGCGGCGGCCAGCCCTACGACACCGGCGTTCTGGTCGTTGACGGTGAAGAGGTCAAGGTTACTGAAGTTCAGAAGGTCGGGAAGGTCATACTCCACAGGGTCGAGAGGCCGGAGCCCTTCAAGCCCGGAGCGAAGGTTCATGGGAGGCTCGCCTGGGAGAGGAGGATACAGCACATGCGTCACCACACCGGGACGCACGTCCTCATGGGGGCCTTGGTTAGGGTTCTCGGAAAGCACGTCTGGCAAGCTGGAAGCCAGCTCCACACCGACTGGGCGAGGCTCGACATAAGCCACTACAAGCGCATAACCGAGGAAGAGCTCAGGGAGATTGAGAGGCTCGCTAACCGCGTCGTCATGGAGAACAGGAAGGTAACCTGGGAGTGGCTGCCGAGGACTGAAGCCGAGATGAAGTACGGCTTCCGCCTTTATCAGGGCGGTGTCGTTCCGGGAAGGGTCATCAGGGTTCTCAGGATAGAGGGCTGGGACGTCCAGGCCTGCGGTGGAACGCACCTGCCGAGCACCGGTCTAATCGGCCCGATTAAGATACTCCGCACGGAGCGCATACAGGACGGCGTCGAGAGGATTATCTTCGCCGCTGGAGAGGCCGCCATAAACTGGATGCAGGAAACCGAGAGACTGCTCAAGAGAACCGCTGAAATCTTCCGCGTGCCGCCGGAGAAGGTGCCTGAAACCGCTGAGAGATTCTTCAACGAGTGGAAGGAGGCAAGAAAAGAGGTCGAGAAGCTCAGGAAGGAGCTGGCGAAGCTCCTCGTCTACGAGCTTGAGGGCAAAGCTGAGAAGGTCGGCGAGGTGGAGTTCATCGGTGCGGTCGTTGAAGGGACTATGGACGACCTCCGCGAAGCTGCCAACAGGCTCAGGAAGGGGAACAGAGTGGTTGTTCTCATCAGCAGGGAGGGCCACTTCGTCGTTGCCGTCGGCGATGACGTTGAGCTGAAGGCCGGAGAGCTCGCGAGGGTGATAACGAGCGTCGCCGGCGGTGGAGGCGGCGGAAGGAAGGAACTTGCCCAGGGCAGGATAAAGAACCCGCTGAAGGCGGAAGAGGCTATGGCCGAGGTGAAGAAGAGCCTCGGCTGATGCTTTCTTTTCGCTGAATTTTATGGAGATTGAGTACATGGACAGGGGTGGATAATATGGATAATGGTAGGATACTTTGTATCACTGTTAAAGATCAAAAGAGTGGGAATTGTCTCAGAAATCTTTTAAAGATGGCTTACGTAAAAAGTCATCTAAAGGATCTTGGAAATTACTTTGAAATACGTTTACCAAGCGATATGGCAGTGGATTTATTTATAGGGTATGCAGGAATTCAGTTAAGTGAAGAGGGATGGGAAATTATTTCTTCTCTCAAGCCTGAGGATAAATACGTATGTGTCAATGTCATAGCCATTGATTGCGAAGAATTGGAAAGAGCTCTTTCAGCGTTGCATATTATTTTTATTTAATAAATAATTACAATTAGGTGTCCACGATCAAGGTCAAGACCATTACCCGTGAAATCATTGCGCTCGCTCAAGAACTCGGTCTGAGAGCTGTTCCCGAGTACAGAACGCCCGACGGCACGAGGATAGACGTGGCGATTCTGAAAAACGAACAAAGGCTCCTGGCAATAGAGCTTGAGGCTTCCTTCAAGTGGTTTCCCCAGAGGGTGCTATACGATGTGGTCAAGGCCCACCGCGCCGGCTTCCCCGAGCTGTGGATAGTTACCCCCTTCCGCGGGAGCCCGGGCTGGGTCGAGAGCTACGCTAAAGAGCTTGGCCTGAAAATGGAGATAAAAAGCGATAGAGCTATCATCGACGAGCTCAAAGCCCGGTTGGCTCGTCTATGAAGAAAACTCCCAACCCAAAGCGCTCTCTGATGAGCTCCATCAGCGCCTTGACGCCCAGGGTTTCCGTCTTGTAGTGGCCCGCAACGAGGACGCTCTGGGGCAGGTCGATGGCAGTTAGGTAATCCGCGTGGCCGAACTCTCCGGTGATGAGGAGGTCAATCCCCTTCCGGTGGGCCTCCTCCAAAGCGAAGGCGCCGGCACCGCTCACCGCTCCGACGGTCCTTACCTCCCTCTTTCCGAACTCGTAGGTCTTGACGGTTGTATCGAGCTTCTCGGCAATTACCTGCGCCACCTTCTCAATCGGCTGGGGCTCCTCGAACTCTCCATAGAAGCCAATGCTCAGCCCCCTGTACTCCCCGAAGGGCCCCTTCGGCTCGAGGCCGAGGAGCTTCAACAGTCCAACGTTGTTCCCGACCTCCGGGTGGGCGTCGAGGGGCAGGTGGGCGACGTAGAGGTTCAGGCCGTTCTCTATGAGGGCTTTCAAACGCTTGTAGTGAACCCCGGTTATGTAGTTCAGACCGCCCCATATCATGCCGTGATGCACTATCAGCATGTCCGCTCCGGCCTTTGCGGCCCTCTCGATTGTTCTCAGCGTCGTATCGACGGCGAAGGCCACCCTCTCAATCTCTTCTTTTCCCTCGACCTGAAGGCCGTTGCTCGACTTGTCAGGGTAAGCCGAGACGTTCAGGTACCCGTCGAGGAAGGTCACAAGCTCGTCGCGGTTCATGGTTATCACCGGGTTGTATTCACCTACTGAATAATTCACTACCTGAATATGCCCCGCAAACCCTTTTAAAACCCCGCCTTAGATTGGCTGAGAGGTGTGAAGATGGAGGGGAGGTTCAGAAAAGCTGTGGAGGAGCTCGCGAGACTGGTTATGTCGGGTGAGATTAAGAGCCGGGAGGAGCTCAACCGCTGGAAGATCAAGGTCTCGCGTAAGTATCACCTATCCAAGATTCCCGGCAACTCGGACATCTTGAAGGCCATTCCGGAGGAGAGGCGCGAGGAGTTCAGGGAACTGCTCAAAAGGAAGCCTACGAGGACGATAAGCGGCGTCGCGGTAGTTGCCATGATGACCAAGCCATTTCCCTGCCCACACGGGCGTTGCATTTACTGCCCAGGCGGGCCGAGCGTCGGCTCTCCCCAGAGCTACACCGGGAGGGAGCCTTCAGCTCTGCGGGCCGTTCAGAGCGCCTACCACCCTTATATAATCATGATGCGTCGCCTGAAGCAGCTCACCGACATCGGGCACGACGTGGACAAGGTCGAGGTCATAATCCAGGGAGGAACCTTCCCGGCCGTTGATCTGGACTACCAGGAGTGGTTCGTTAAAGAGGCCTTCAAGGCGATGAACGACTTCCCTCACTTCAGGGATATAGAGAACCTTGAGGAGAAGCTCGTCAGGCTGATAGTTAAAAGAGACGAGTCCGTCCTGGAGGAGGACCCAAAGTTCAGGGAGGCGTGGCTTAAGACGCACTCAAAGCCCTACTACTATCTCGAGGACGAGCAGAGGAGGAACGAGAGGGCTAAGGTCAGGATGGTCGGGCTTACGATAGAGACGCGCCCGGACTGGGCCTTTGAGCGGCACATAGACAGGATGCTGAAGCTCGGAACGACGAGGGTTGAGCTCGGCGTTCAAACAATTTTCAACTTCATTCATGAGAGAACCAGGCGCGGCCACGGCGTTGAGGAGATAGTTAAGGCCACTCAACTTCTCCGCGATGCGGGCCTTAAAATCAACTACCACATAATGCCCGGCCTTCCTGGGAGCAACTTCGAGAGGGACCTCTACACTTTCAGGACGATCTTCGAGGACCCCCGCTTCAGGCCGGACATGCTGAAGATCTACCCTACTCTCGTAACCAAAGACGCTCCCCTCTACCGCTGGTGGAAGGAGGGTAAATACCGCCCCTACCGCACAGAGGAGGCTGTAGAGCTTCTCGTCGAGGCCTACAAGCTCTTCCCCAAGTGGGTTCGCGTCATGAGGATTCAGCGCGACATTCCCGTCCAGCTAATCGTCGACGGCGTCAAGCACTCCAATCTGGGCCAGCTGGTCTTCAACGAGCTGATAAAGCGCGGTATAAGGCCGAGGGAAATCCGCTTTAGAGAAGTCGGCCACATGATGGAGAAGTTTGGAATCCAGCCCGAGGTT
This sequence comes from Thermococcus sp. MV11, assembly GCF_012027285.1. Taxonomy (NCBI): domain Archaea; kingdom Methanobacteriati; phylum Methanobacteriota; class Thermococci; order Thermococcales; family Thermococcaceae; genus Thermococcus; species Thermococcus sp. MV11. Next base: position 423,911 of record NZ_SNUD01000002.1, on the reverse strand, counting down.
GAGCACATAAAGCTCCTCCGCGAGGACTACGGGGCATCTGGCGGAAGGGAAATCTTCCTGAGCTTCGAGGACGTCAAGAACGACATACTGATAGGGTTCTTGAGGCTGAGGATTCCGAGCGAGAAGGCCCACAGGAGAGAGATAAAATGCTGTCCTTCCGCTATAGTCAGGGAGCTCCACGTTTACGGCCCCCTCGTGCCGATTGGTGGTAAACCTAGGTACGAGTGGCAGCACCGCGGTTACGGAAGGGAGCTTTTGAGCGAGGCCGAGAGGATAGCGAGGGAGGAGTTTGACGTCAAGAAGATGCTAGTTATAAGCGGCGTCGGCGTGAGGGAGTACTACAGAAAGTTCGGTTACAGAAAGAACGGCCCCTACGTGGCCAAGAGGCTCGACAAAAGCTATGGGGACTACAAAAAGAGCAGGGAGTTCGACGCGCACCTGAACACCTAGGCCTCAAGTTCCTCATGTATCCTTCTTATTTCCGCTTCCTTCACGGCTTTTTCGTGCTCTCTGTCCCCTTTCTCTCCGGCTACTCTCTGGGAAAGTTCGAGGAGCGCCTTTTCTGGCCCGTAGCAGACGAGAACATCGCCTGGCTTTACAAGGGTATCCCCCCTGGGTGCGCCTATGTAAACCTCCCTATCGCCTTTTTTCCTGTATATTCCCAGGACGAGTATTCCCTCCCTGTCCAGTTCAAGCTCTCTCAGCGTCCTGTTGGCGAGCCAGCTGTCTTCCTTCACGCGGATCTGGGATATCGAGTATCCATGGGTTATTCCCAGCAACTGGGTGTAGTCGTAGACCCTCAGCTCCGGGAAGGCCCTGTTGAGAAAGCGCCTGATCCACCTTTTCATCCAGCGCTCAACCCTTTTTGATGTGAAGGTGACATAGAGTCCCCCGAGGCTGAGCGCGAGGATCACCAGGTAGCCCGTTGCCTCTCCCCGGCTCCTTCCCAGGAACGTCAGTACCAGGGTGGCCATTGCAGATGCAATACCTGCACTCCCTAGGAATATCAGCGTCCTTATTATCTTCCTCCTTGCCGGGTGGGAGACAACGTACTCGCTCTCGCTGGTTGTGAAGCCCGTGCCAGAGAAGGCCGACTGTGCCTGAAACGATGCGACTTCCTTAGAAAGGCCGGTCATCTCAAGGGCCGTCGCCCCGATCCGGACTATTATCAGGGACAGAGTTATGACCAGAATAAGGGAAAGGAGGGCTATCAGCCCCTTCACCCCCTCGCTGGGACAGCGCTTCCGGACATCCTGGCGGTCAGTGCTATGGCTATGAAGTTGGCCCCGCTCATTATCAGGTCGAGGGACACGAAGAGGCCAATCGCCCAGAGGCTCGACCACGGCCACTGGAGGACTATCATAGAGCCGAGGATAACGCTTAGCACCCCGGAGAGCGTCATGAGAGCCCACTGGTTAACCTCCTTGTTCTGCAGGGCCACCGCGATCCTTATCGCGCCTATCGTTATCAATGAGAACCCGAGGACGAGTGTGAGTACCGTCGTGGCCAGAACCGGGTTTTCAAGCGTCGCTATGCCGCCGATGACGTATATGAGCCCCATCAGGATGTGTAGCGTCCTGCTCTTCCAGTCCTTGGCCTTGAAGATTCCCTGTCCCATCTGGAGTGCCCCTCCCACGAGCATGAAGGCTCCGAATATGGCAACGCTGGTTATGCTCACCAGCGGCAGGAGGAGCAGTCCGGCAAAGCCGAGGGTTATGAAGATTATCCCGAGGCCGAGAAGCCAGACCCAGTTCTTTCCAAGCTCTCCGTATTCCATCGAACCACCCCCTAATTTTTTCACAAAAGGTAACTTTATGTCTTTAAAAAGTTTTCTGTGCAAAGGTTACTAAAACTTCTGGTTTTTCGAGCTAGTAAAACTTTTTAAGCACCAGAGAACAACCCTGAACTGGGGTGGCTTTTAGTGGGTAAGGGCAGGTGGTCTTTATCTTACGAGGCAAGCTTCAGGATCAAGGTCGTTCTTCTTGCTGCCATTTTTGGGCTTGCAATATTCATGATAGTTTACTACCCCATAATCTCTTACAACCCTGTTCCCTACGGCGTTGCCTCGCCTAAAGGGCAGATTCTCCTGATGGCGAACTTGACGTTCGACGGAATGAAGTGGGAGAACGCCGTGGATCTCTACAACAACCTGGTCCTCAAGGGGGACGAGGATTACGGAGACTATGTGGTGCTCGAACTCAAAACCCCTGGCTGGTGCATGGACGCGGTCGTTTGGGACGGAACGAGGTACACAAGAAGGGCCACCTGTGTTCGCAAGGTTACGATATCGAAGTACACCTTCCGCATACCCCCAGGCTCCTACTGGTACCTTGATGGCTCCTATCACCTGATACTCTACAAGCCTGAAGGTGCTCCAAAGAACTATGAGGTCGTGAACTTCACGGTAACGTATGGACCAAAATCGGACTGGGGTGCCTTTAAGGCCGCGTACCCGGAAGTTGAAAGGGAAAAATGAACGGGCACGTGATCAGACCTGGAACTCCGGGTTGTTCTTCATCGACCTTGCTCCAAGGGACATCGCTATGAAGCTCACACCGGCGACTATAAGTTCGATCGCCACGAAGATTCCGATGACCCACGGACTCCACTCGGGCCAGTTGGCGAGGATCATAACTCCGATGAAAAAGTCTATGACGCCCGAGAAGATCACCAGCCCGCCGTTCTGGACCTTGAAGCCCATCAGCACCTTGATGATACCGAAGACGAAGTACGCCCCGCCGAGTATGAAGGTCAGTATCTGGGCTGACAGGAGGGGCTCCTCGAGCATTGCCGCTCCGGCGATTATGTAAAGGGTTGCCAGCAGCAGCTGGAATATCCTCGTCCCCCCGCTCTCGCCCTTCGTGAAGATGGCAACAGCTATCAGTATCCCTCCGCCTATTATCAGGAACACTCCGAAAACCGCTATGCTGGCCAGCGTGACGAACGGGAGTATTCCCAGCCCGACTATACCGAGGATCAGGAGGACAACTCCGAGGAGGAGATACCACTGCCAGTGCGCCATCAGGCTGGCCAGTTTTTTTCTTGTCATCTCCTCGCGGTATTCGTGGTATTCCTCCGGGGTCATTGACCTTTCCCCGGAAGGCTCTTTAATATCGTCCATGGTTTTTACCTCCAAACGACATTTTACATACAGTGTATTTTGCTAAACCGATAAAAGTCTTTCGTCGAAGAGTTTTCGAAAGATTTCGATGCTTTTTTAACGGGTTTTCCGAATGGATCACCATGAGGTTCAAACCGAAACCATTCACCAAGGCGGTTCCCTTCAGGTGCCTTTACTGCCTTGACTGCTGCAGGGGAAGGCACGTTTACCTTACCTTGAAGGACATCGAAAGGATAGCGAAGAGGGGCCACGACCCCCAGGGTTTCGTGACGTTTTCGGTTGAGGGAAATACGATACGTTTCGTCCTTGCGGTGAGGGAATGGGACCTCGGCTGCGTCTTCCATGATCCGGAGACCGGAAAATGCAGGATACACGAGGCCAACCCTATAATCTGCAGGATATACCCCTTCATGGTCTCAAGGAAGCCCCTCGGCGTTGAGGGAGAAAAGCCGTTTCACTACAAGGGCCAAGAACTGTGGCTCTACTACGATGAAAGCTGTCCAGGGATAAACGCGGAGGAGCCGGAGGTTGAGATAACACCCGAGGAGATAGCTGAGCTGGGCCTCGAGTTTGAGAGGGAGTTCGAGCGCACGGATATGGACGGCTTTGTGAAGTTGCTCGACGAACTCGAACGAGGCTAAGCTTTTAAGCCCCCTCTCGAAACAACCTCCATGGAGATGGAACTCCGCTACCGGCGCGCTTCGGCCTGGGAGTACGACCTGATCCTCCGCGAGGCGGAGAAGTACGGCGAGCTGGAGCATCATTTCTTCGCGGTAGTGGAGGGCAAGTTTCGGGACGTTTACGCTGTCAATGAATCCCTCTGGAAGGAGCTTGAGGGGTTAAGGCTTAAGCCCTACGCCTATGGAACTTTTGTGGGCACGATTAAGGTGGACAACCTCGTCGAGAAGTTCTACCCTAACGTCGAGTTCTTCTACTTCGTTAAAGTCGAGAAGAACTACGCCGTGCTGAGTCCCAAGGCTGGCTTTCTCTTCACCACCGGTAAGGACGTTCCGAGAAGTGGCGTTAGGAAGTACAATTGGCAGGGCACCAAAAAGCTTGTGGTTTACGACGAGAACGGGGTTTTACTTGGCATCGGAAGGATTAACCCAGAAAGCAGGAGGAAGTTCATTCTGAACGTCACCGACGTCGGCGAGTTTCTGAGAAGGAAGCGCTGACTTTTCTTACCCCACGTAATCTTTTTAAGGCCTTTCGCGTAGAGTCTAACGGTAACTAAAGGTTACTAAAGGGGGTGACGCTCATGATCAAGAAAGTCAAGACTGGCATCCCTGGAATGGACGAGATACTCCACGGAGGAATCCCAGAGAGGAACGTGGTTTTGCTCAGCGGTGGACCCGGGACTGGCAAGTCCATCTTCAGCCAGCAGTTCATATGGAACGGCCTCCAGATGGGTGAGCCGGGAATCTACGTTGCCCTTGAGGAGCACCCGGTTCAGGTAAGGCAAAACATGGCCGGGTTCGGCTGGGACGTGCGGAAGTACGAGGAGGAAGGGTTGTTTGCGATGGTCGATGCCTTCACGGCCGGAATAGGCAAGAGCAAGGAGTACGAGAAGTATATAGTCCACGACCTCACCGATATCAGGGAGTTCATAGACGTTCTCAGAACGGCGGTCAAGGACTTGGGAGCCAAGAGGGTCGTTATAGACTCGGTAACGACGCTCTACATCAACAAGCCGGCCATGGCGAGGAGCATCGTGATGCAGCTCAAGCGCGTTCTGGCCGGTCTCGGCGTCACGAGCATACTGGTGAGCCAGATAAGCGTCGGCGAGCGCGGTTTCGGCGGGCCCGGCGTCGAGCACGGAGTTGATGGCATAATCCGCCTCGACCTGGACGAGATTGACGGCGAGCTGAAGCGCTCGCTGATAGTCTGGAAGATGCGCGGGACGAGCCACAGCATGAGGAGGCACCCCTTCGAGATAACCGACAGGGGAATAGTCGTTTATCCTGACAAAGTCCTGAAGAGGAAGGGAATAATAGAACTCGAATGAAAACTTGAAAGGGGGTGGTGGAGAATGGTGGAGGTTCCTCTGAACCCGCTCGGAAGGGAGGAGATACACAGGCTTGAGAGCGTGCTCCTCTTCGCGACCCTCTTCAGGCCCGAGGTCATAGAGCTCATCAAAGACCCCGCGGAGAGGCTCACCTGGGTTGACAGCCTTGCCGTTGCCGCTGGAGCCATAGCGAGGGAGAAGGCGGGAATGACAGTAAGCGAGATAGCCGAGGAGCTCGGCAGGACCGAGGCGACGATAAGAAAGCACCTCAAGGGCGAGACCAAAGCCGGTCAGCTCGTCAGGGAGACCTACGAGCTGATAAAGCAGGGCAAGCTCGACGAGCTGGTCAGGAACATCGAAGTTTTGGCCAAGGGTGGTCAGCTGGTCGCCCTCGAGGAGTACGAGAGGCTCAAGAGGGAGAAGGAGGAGCTTGAGAAGCGGGTCAAGGCCCTCGAAGAGGAGAATCGCGAGCTAAAGGCAAAGCTCGAGAACGTCAGGAAGGTTCTGGGAGATGCCCTTGAGAGAATAAAGGAGATAGAGAAGCTCCTGTGATTCAGCCCTTTCCGTTTCCGTTCTTTCTCAGGCTCTCTTCCCAGGTCATTATCATGTGGGTGTAGGTGTCGTCGTCCTCTTCGATGCCCCTCTTGATCTCGGAAACGTGGGCGTACTTGGCCTTGAACTGCTCGAGTATGTAATCGACGGCCTTCTCCGGGTCGGCCTTGGTGCCGCAGGTGTAGACGTCGAGCGCAGCGTAGCCCCTCTCCGGCCAGGTGTGGACCGAGATGTGGCTTTCGGCGACTATGACGACGCCGCTGACGCCGGTGGGGGAGAACTTGAAGAAGTAGCTTGACTTGACCTCCATGTTGCTGACCTTTGCCGCGTCGAGGAATATCTGTCTTATCCTGTCAGCGTCACTGAGAACCTCAGGATCGCAACCGGCAGCCTCCACAACGTAGTGGAACCCGATGGTCTCTATCTCGCTCATGGCCTCTCACCTCTTGTTGCTCCTATTACGTACCCTTTTTAAAGTTAAGCCCTTGAGCGGGGAACTATGGGCGGGCCGTTTTGCCGTTGAACTGCTCTGAATTGGCCTGGAATGCATTGAACTGTTGGGTTCTGGCTGTTATCGAAATTTTCCAAAAGCTCCTGGGGGATTCGGCCTAGTCCCGATTTGAAGGCTCTTTCATGGATTAAGCGCTCTCTCCGTCCCCGTTTGTCCCTGCTCATCGCTGGCCATTTTTATGCGTGAACCACTAATTTTAAAACTCGTCCCTCCAACTAACGACAAGTTTTGCAAAAACTAACGACGGGGTGAAGGTATGTCGAAGCCTAAAACCAAGGCAAGGCCCACGGCTGGCGATGCCGTGAGGGCGAAGAAAAGGAAAAAGCTCGGCTTTTTGGCCAAGATGGGGTACAAGAAGATGATTACGTATCCCCTCGCTGTGTTCCTCGTTGCTCTGATTCTGCTCGCGGTCAATTTCCCGACCCTGGGAATCGACCTGCAGGGAGGCGTCGTCGTTACTGCCTACGGGGTCAGCGCCAACCCCGACGAGCTGGCCAAGTTCATAAGCGACCAGCTTGGAGTCGATGTCAGGGTTGAGAGCTTCACCGGTGTCGATACAAACGGAGTTAGGGTTTACGCACCCGTTGGGACAGACCCGACCGAGATAATCAAAATCATGCAGCAGAAGTACCCTGATGCAGAGTACACCCACAGCGAGGTTCAGCCCACGTTCGGTGAAATCGCCCAGCAGCAGGGAATAAGGGCGCTCGTCTTCGCCTTCCTGGCCATGGCCGTGGTGGTGTTCCTGTTCTTCAGGAACCTCGTGCCGTCCATGACGATAATCTTCTCGGCCCTCTCGGATATGACCATAGCCGTCGCCCTGATGGGCCTCTTCGGAATAGAGCTCACGACCGCGACCATAGCGGCCCTGCTGATGCTCATCGGTTACACCGTGGACAGCAACATTCTCCTCACCACCAAGCTCCTCAAGAGGAAGGAGGACAGCATAGACGAGGCCTACCTGAACGCGGTATCGACGGGCTTTACAATGAGTACTACGACCCTGGGCGCGCTCCTCATACTGTGGCTCATCTCCACGAGCCAGACCATAGACAACATCGCCATAGTCCTGATCTTCGGTCTTCTGGCCGACTTCATGAACACCTGGCTCCTCAACGCCGGCGTGCTGAAGTGGTACCTCTCAAATTCCGCCAGGGGTGGTAGCGAATGAGGAGAAAAACCAAGAGGCTCCTCCTTAACTGGAGAATTATCCTGCTCATTCTCTTCCTCGCGGGCTCGATTGCCACGCTCGCGGTAAAGCCTCTGACCTTTGGAATAGACATATCCGGTGGTGTGGCCCTGGTAGCCCAGACCGAGCACCCCGTGGACAGCGACACGATGCAGCTCGTCGTTGATTCGCTCCAGAAGAGGCTGAACACCCTCGGACTGAGGGACATAACGGTGGAAGCCCAGGGTGATCAGATAGTCCTCATAAAGGTAGCCAACGTCAGCACCGCCGAGCAGGCCAACCAGATAAAGGCGGTTATCGAGAGCCAGGGTGTTTTCTACATGGAGTTCAACGGCGTGATCTTTGGAACCGGAAGCGATGTGGAGTACGTTGGCATCTATCAGATAAAACCTGACAACAGCTGGAGCGTCCCGTTCAGGATTTCAAAGAGCGCCGCCGAGAAGTTCGCCGAGCTGGCCAAGGGCAAGGTCGGCTGGCCCGTTGATATGTTCCTCGACCCGCCGGTCAATTCCCTCATGGTGGTTCCAGATTCCGTTTACAGACTAATGAACAGCACCGAGTTCAACGCCGAGGCCCCGGAAGCGCCCACCCTTATGGAGAGAATCTCCAAGGCCTTCAACATAACGGTTGTAGCCTACGCCAACCAGAGCGCGGACGAGATAGCCGGGCTGGCCGAGGGCAAGGACAAGATAGTCCTGGTCGATGTTCCGCAGGAACTCCAGAGCGGGCTTGAGGGAATGAACCTCACGGTCAGATACGTCCCGAGGAACCCTGGCGAGAGCGACCACCAGCTCATAGTCCGCGTTCTTGGCCTCTACGGCCCGTACTCCCTTGGTGAGGGCCTCACAATAGGCGAACCCCAGCAAGACGTCCAGATAACCGGAACCGCCCCCGACAGGCTCACGGCCGAGCAGGAGGCGAGCACGATATACACCGTCCTCAAGAGCGGTTCGCTTCCGGTCAAGCTCAACGTTGTTGGAATGGAGTTCATCTCCCCTAGGCTCGGCGAAAACTTCAAGACCCAGGCGCTCTACGCCGGAATAGCGGCGCTCATAGCGGTTCTTCTTATCGTCTACTTCCACTACAGGAACTGGAAGATAGCCATACCGGTCGCCAGCACGAGCTTCTTCGAGGTCCTCATAATCCTTGGCTTCGCCGCTCTGATAAACTGGAACCTCGACCTGCCGAGCATTGCAGGTATAATAGCGGCCATAGGTACCGGCGTCGATCAGCAGATAGTTATAACAGACGAGCTCCTTAGCGGTGAGAGGAGCACGAGGATAAGCAGGCGCTCGAGCGTAATCAAGAGAATGGGTAGGGCGTTCTTCGTCATATTCGCCTCGGCGGCAACCACTATAGCGGCCATGAGCTTCCTGCTGGTGTACTTCGTCGGAACGCTCAAGGGCTTCGCCTTCACCACCATACTCGGCGTCCTCATCGGAATACTGATCACCAGGCCCGCCTACGCTGAGATAGCGAAGTACCTGCTCGGTGAGGACTGATGTTCGTCGTCATAATGGGTGCCGGGAGGGTCGGCTTCCTCGTCGCCAAGATGCTCGAGGAGGACGGCCACGACGTCACCATAATCGAGATGGACAAGGCGAGGGCCAAGGAGCTCTCCCTCCTCATCAACGGCCTCGTTATCGAGGGCGATGCCACCGACCCGAGGACGCTGGAGGAGGCCAACATAAAGCAGGCAGACGCGTTCGCTGCCTTAACGGGTAAGGACGATGCGAATTTGCTCGCCTGTATACTGGCGAAGCACCTCAACCCGAAGATCAAGACGTCTCTCAGGATAGGCAACCCGAAGAACAGGAAGATATTCGAGGAGGTAACGGACCTCAAGCGCTACTTCGACTTCGTGATTTCGCCAGAGGAGATAGCGGCGGAGTACATAAGCCGGAACATCGTCACGCCAGGCTTCGACAGGGTGCTCTTTCCCAAGGAGGGGGCTGAGATAGTCCGCTTCACCATCGACGAAAACAGCGAGATAGCGGGCAAGTACGTCCGTGATCTTCAGCTGCCCAAGGACGCGCTCATGATAGCGGTCTACGACGAGAAGGGCAACCTAATTATCCCCTCTGGCGATACAAAGCTTCCTGAGAAGGGTCAGGTCATCGTCTTCGCCAAGAACAGCGCGCTTGAGGGCTTGAAGGAGCTCCTCGAGAGGAAAAAGCAGAGCGGCGAAGGTTAATATGGTTACCTTTTAATCTTTTATGTCCACTTCTCTCTCCGAACCTCGGGCCATCGTGCCAAAAACTATTTAAACCGGTTAGGGAAGCCAAAAGCGACGTGTGAGGAAACCTGTTTTCAGGGTCATTGGGGGGCTAATCATGGAGGACGTCATCAAACAGATTGTTGATGCAGAGAAGCGGGCGGAGGAGAGGATTGAGCGGGCCAAGGAGGAGGCAAGGGAGATAGTCCTCAAGGCCCGCGAGGAGGCCAGGCTCATCGAGCAGGAAATCATCGAAAGGGCCGAGAAGCAGGCCGAAGCCCTCGTTGAGAAGGCCCGTCTCGAGGGCGAGGAGGAGGCAAAGAAAATCCTCGCGGAGGGTGAGGCCGAGATAGAGGAGCTAAAGGTCAAGGCCACGAACAATCTCGAGAGGGCCATCTCGGCCGGTATAGCGCTTGTGAGAGGGGGCTGAGATGTTCAGGCCGGAAGAGATGGTCAAGATCGAGGTCATAACGCTCAACCGCTACAAGGACAAGCTGCTCACCTACCTCCACGAGAACGGAGTGGTCGAGATAAGGGAGCTCGACGTCAGGGTGGCCCAGAAGGATTCCCCTAACGAGTACCACAGGAAAGCCGCTTCGTACAGCATAACCATCTCGAGGCTCGTCGATTTCCTAAAAGCCCACAGGAAGAAGAGCGGCGGTGGAATAAAGGAGTTCATCTTCCCGCCCGAGAGGGAGCGGAAGAAGTACAGGTACGAGGGGATAGAGAAGCTCATAAAGGACGTTGAGGCCTTCCTCTCCACCGTTGAGCCTGAGATAAAGGCGGTGGAGGGCAAGATAACCTCCACCCAGACCGAGATTGAGAGGATAAAGAATGACATCGCGATTCTCGAGCTCCTATCGGCAATTAACCTCGACGTGTCCTACCTCAAATCGACCGATATGCTTGAAATCGTAGTCGGCACCGTGGACAGGAACAGGTTCAGGCCCCTCGTCGAGGAGGTTAAGAAGGCCACCGACGGAAGGGCTGTCGTCGTCTCCAGGGAGCTTAAGGACAAGGTTTTAGCCGTTTTCGCCTTCCTCAAGCGCGACTACGAGAAGGCCAACCCGATCTTGGCGAAGTACTCCCTCGAGAGGCTGGAGATCCCTGAGGGTAAGGGAACACCGAGGGAGCTCATAGCGGTCTACGAGGAGAAGCTCCGCGCCAAGGAGAAAGAGCTCGAGAGCGCCAAGAGAGATGCCGAGATGCTGGCCGAGAAGTACTACAATGACGTCGTCTTCTACCAGGAGCTGATGGAGAACGAGCGCGACAAGGCGAGCGTTTTACCGATGCTCGCGAGAACCAACATGACCTTCGCTTTGACCGGCTGGCTCCCCAGGACCGATGTCCCCAGGGTTCTCGAGGGAATAAAGAGGGTTACCAAAAACAAGGCCTACATCAACGTCCGCGAGCCGAGTGCAGAGGAGCTCGACGAGATTCCGATAAAGCTCAGGAACCCCGGCTGGGCCAGGCCATTTGAAATGCTCACGGAGATGTACGGCGTTCCCAAGTACGACGAGATAGACCCGACTCCGATAATAACCTTCACGTACTCGTTCTTCTTCGGATTCATGCTCACCGACTTCATGTACGGTCTCATCATAGCCATAATCGCGGCCCTCCTCGTCAAGGGGCACAGGAAATTCAACGACGGCACCTACAAGTTCTCCTACACCCTGCTCATCAGTTCGTTCTTCACCATGGTAATGGGTGCCCTCTTCGGCAGCTACTTCGGCAACGCCCTCGACCTGGCCGGCTTCACCGTCCCGCGCGTCTGGGACACCTTCCAGGACGCCCTCGTGGTGCTCCAGCTGGCCCTGGCGATAGGCATAGCCCACCTGTTCCTCGGCTACACCCTGGGCTTCGTGGTCAAGTTCAAGAACGGCGACAGGAAGGGCGCTATACTCGACCAGCTGTCATGGATGCTCATAATCCTTGGAATCGTTACCCTCGTCCTCGGAACCAACAGCCCGAGCGCTGGAACCGCCGGCAAGGCGCTCTTTGGAATAGGTCTAGTGCTCTTCGCCATAGGCGAGGTGGTGAACAACGGTGGCCTGGCGGCGTTGCTGATAATCTCGGACTTCTTCGGCTTCGTCGGCAGCTGGCTCAGCTACGCAAGGCTTATGGCGCTTGCCCTGGCAACGGCTGGAATAGCCATGGTCATCAACATACTCGTCCAGATGGTCTGGGGCATAAGCATAGGCCCCGTTCCAATAGGAATAGTCATAGGTCTCATACTCTTTGCCGGCGGCCAGCTGTTTTCGGTCGCCATCAACGCCCTCGGAGCGTTCGTCCACTCGCTCCGTCTCCAGTACGTTGAATTTTTCGGGACGTTTTACTCAGGTGAAGGTAAACCTTTCGAGCCCTTCAGGGCAAAAAGAGAAGTTTCCGAGTTGGAGTTTGAAGCTTGAGGAGGTGTATGGAAGATGGACCCGATAGTTTACGTATCCCTTGGAGCCGCCCTTGCGGCCGGTCTTGCCGGAGCCGCTTCGGCCTTCGGTGTTGGTATAGCAGGCGCAGCCGCAGCTGGAGTCGTCGCCGAGGACGAGAAGAACTTCAAGAACGCGCTGATACTCGAGGGTCTGCCCATGACCCAGAGTATCTACGGTCTCATCACCCTGTTCCTTATCCTGATGGTCTCAGGAATCCTCGGTGGCGGCTTCAAGTTCACCGACCCGACCAACATGGACAACATCGTTAAGAGCGCCATACTCCTCGGTGCCGGTCTCGTGGTTGGCCTCACCGGCCTCTCGGCAATACCGCAGGGTATCATAGCCAGCGCTGGAATCGGTGCCGTCGCCAAGAACCCGAAGACCTTCACCCAGGGCATCATCTTCGCCGCTATGGCCGAGACCATGGCAATCTTCGGTCTCGTCGGAGCCTTGATAATGATAGTCACCGGAGTCGGCTTCTGACTCCGTCCAACTTTCTTTACAGCCAGGGGAGGAAGGAAGATGGAAGGGGCAGAGCTGATCATTCAGGAGATAAACAGGGAAGCGGAGCAGAAGATACAGTACATACTCAGCGAGGCCAGGGAGGAGGCGGAGCAGATTAAGGAGGAGGCCAGGAAGAGGGCCGAGGCCAGGGCCGAGTGGATAATGCGAAAGGCCCAGACCCAGGCCGAGATAGAGAGGCAGAGAATAATCGCCAACGCCAAGCTGGAGGTCAGGAAGAAGCGCCTCCAGGTTCAGGAGGAGCTGATTCAGGAGGTCATCTCAGCTCTCCGCGAGAGGCTGGCCGAGCTTCCCGAGGAGGAGTACTTCCCGATGCTCATCGACCTGGCGGTTGGAGCCGTTAAGGAACTCGGCTCTGAGAGCTTTGTCCTTCGCTCCAACGAGAAGACCCTGGAACTGCTTTCCAACAGACTCGACGAGTTCAGGAAGGCCCTCGCCGAGAGGCTCGGGAAGGAGGTTGAGGTCGCCCTCGGCGAGCCGGTGCAGACTATCGGAGGCCTCATCGTTGAGACCCCCGATGGCTCCGTCAGGGTTGATAACACGTTTGAGGCCAGGATAGAGAGGTTCGAGGGCGAGCTGAGGGCCGAGATAGCCAAGGCTCTCTTCGGGTGAGGGCGATGGAACCAGGAGCCGTGAGCGGAATACTCAACACCACCCTCGCAGTGGTCTTCACCTGGGTGGGCTACAAGACGGCCAAGATAGTCTGGAAGTACACGCCCTACTCCTATCCAAACGCTAGGATAAAGGCGATGGAAGCGAAGCTCCTGACCGAGCAGAGGTTCAACGAGTTGGCCGAGAGCAGGACGCTCCAGAACTTCGTGGTCAGCCTGGAGGATACCGACTACAGGGACTACTTCGCGGACCTCTCGAGCTACGACATCGAGTCGATAGAGAGGGCCCTCGAGAGGGCCTTGGCCGGAACCTACGAGCTTATGGTTAAAATCCTCCCGAAGAGGTCCGCCCCCTTCTTCAGGCTCATGCTTGAGGAGTGGGACGTCAGGAACATAGCGAGCGTCGTCAAGGCCAAGCTCGCGGGCGAACCGGCCAGTGATTACGTCGTCGAGCTGGGAACGATGCTCCCCAAGGTCAAGGCCATGGCAGAGGCCAAGACCATGGAGGAGATACTCGTTATCCTGGAGGGCACCCCCTACGAGGAGCCCTACCAGAAGCTTCTCCTGGGCGAGATGAGCCTTAGGGAGTTCGAGACCGAGCTCTACAAGATGCACTACGCCAAGCTGCTCAACTATGCCCTCTCCAGGAAGGAGGACGAGAGGGTGATCCTCGAGGAGTTCGTGAGGCTCAGGATAGACAAGCTGAACCTCCTCACCGTTCTCAGGGCAAAGTCCGCAGGAATGGCCGCGGAGGAGATAAAGCCCATGCTCATTCCGGGTGGAAGCGTCAAGCTCGACCCGCTCCTCCACGTCGATGACCTGGGAATGGCCCTGGCCGAGCTGGACTCCACCAAGTACGGTAAGGTTATCCGCGACGTCAGGGAGGAGGTGGAGAGGGACCTCGGAGTCCTCGAGAGGGCCCTGGAGAGGCACATCGTGGAGAGGCTTAGTGAGCTCAACAGGTTCTACCCGCTCAGCGTCGCTACACCGCTCGGCTACGTCCTCCAGAAGGAGAGGGAAATCCGGAAGCTCAGGGCCATAGCCAAGCTCATCAGCGATGGCCTCGAGCCCGAGAGGATAAAGGAGATGGCGGGTGATGCCTCATGAAGATAGCCGTGCTGGGGGACAGGGACACGGCGCTCGGCTTCAAGCTGGCCGGCGCCCACGAGGTTTATTCCTTTGACGACACGCCTCTCGAGCTGGAGAGGCTGAGAAACAAGCTGAAGGAGCTCATAGAGAGGGGCGACGTGGGAATAATACTCATAACCGAGAGGTTCGCCCAGAAGGTTGAGCTCCCAGAGGTTACCCTCCCGATCATTCTTCAGGTGCCGGACAAGTCCGGCTCTAAGTTCGGTGAAGAGGCGATTAAGGAGATAGTTAGGAGGGCAATTGGTGTTGAGCTGAAGAGGTGAAGGGAAATGGGAAGGATAATTCGCGTTACCGGTCCGCTCGTCGTTGCCGACGGAATGAAAGGATCGAAGATGTACGAGGTCGTTCGCGTCGGCGAAATGGGGCTCATCGGAGAAATCATACGCCTCGAGGGCGACAGGGCTGTTATCCAGGTCTACGAGGAAACCGCCGGTATAAAGCCCGGGGAGCCGGTCGAGGGAACTGGCGCTTCGCTGAGCGTTGAGCTCGGTCCCGGACTGCTCACCGCGATGTACGATGGAATTCAGAGGCCACTTGAGGCCCTCAGGGAGCTGAGCGGCGACTTCATAGCGAGAGGTCTCACCGCCCCGGCCCTGCCGAGGGACAAGAAGTGGCACTTCACCCCGAAGGTTAAGGTCGGGGACAAGGTCGTTGGCGGCGATATACTCGGTGTCGTTCCCGAGACCAGCATCATCGAGCACAAGATACTCGTTCCGCCCTGGGTCGAGGGTGAGATCGTCGAGATCGCCGAGGAGGGTGACTACACCGTCGAGGAGGTCATAGCCAGGGTCAAGAAGCCTGACGGAAGCATCGAGGAGCTTAAGATGTACCACAAGTGGCCCGTCCGTGTCAAGAGGCCCTACAAGAGGAAGCTCCCGCCCGAGGTTCCGCTCATCACCGGACAGAGGACTATAGACACCTTCTTCAGCCAGGCCAAGGGTGGAACGGCCGCTATTCCGGGCCCATTCGGTTCCGGAAAGACCGTTACCCAGCACCAGCTGGCCAAGTGGAGTGACGCCCAGGTCGTCGTTTACATAGGTTGCGGTGAGCGCGGAAACGAGATGACCGACGTGCTTGAGGAGTTCCCGAAGCTCAAGGACCCGAAGACCGGAAAGCCGCTCATGGAGAGGACGGTTCTCATAGCCAACACCTCCAACATGCCGGTCGCGGCGCGTGAGGCTTCCATCTACACCGGAATCACCATAGCCGAGTACTTCCGCGACCAGGGCTACGACGTGGCTCTTATGGCCGACTCCACCTCGAGATGGGCCGAAGCTTTGCGTGAGATTTCTGGAAGGCTTGAGGAGATGCCCGGTGAGGAGGGTTACCCGGCCTACCTCGCGAGCAAGATTGCCGAGTTCTACGAGCGTGCCGGTCGCGTCGTCACCCTTGGAAGCGACGAGAGGATAGGCAGTGTCTCCGTCATCGGTGCAGTCTCGCCGCCGGGTGGAGACTTCAGCGAGCCTGTCGTTCAGAACACCCTGCGTGTCGTCAAGGTCTTCTGGGCCCTCGATGCAGACCTTGCTCGTAGGAGGCACTTCCCGGCAATAAACTGGCTCAGGAGCTACTCGCTCTACGTGGACTCCATCAAGGACTGGTGGCACAAGAACGTCGATCCCGAGTGGAAGGCCATGAGGGACAAGGCGATGGAGCTTCTCCAGAAGGAGGCCGAGCTCCAGGAGATAGTCAGGATCGTCGGTCCCGATGCACTGCCGGACAGGGAAAAAGCGGTGCTTATCGTCACCAGAATGCTCCGTGAGGACTACCTCCAGCAGGACGCTTTCGATGAGGTGGACACCTACTGCCCGCCCAAGAAGCAGGTCACCATGATGAGGGTTATCCTCAACTTCTACGAGAAGACCATGCAGGCCGTCGATAGGGGAGTTCCCGTTGATGAAATAGCCAAGCTCCCGGTCAGGGAGAAGATAGGACGTATGAAGTACGAGCCCGACCTTGAGAAGGTCAGGGCCCTCATAGACGAGACAAACGCTCAGTTTGAGGAGCTCTTCAAGAGGTACGGGGCGTGATGCTGATGCCGGGAATGGAGTACTCCACCGTTAGCAAGATTTACGGCCCGCTGATGATAGTCCAGGGCGTCAAGGGCGTTGCCTACGGTGAGGTCGTCGAGATAGAGACCGAGAGCGGCGAGAAGAGGAAGGGGCAGGTGCTTGAGGCCAGGCAGGACATGGCCATCGTCCAGGTCTTCGAGGGGACCCGTGATTTGGACATCAAGAGCACCCGCGTCCGCTTCACCGGCGAGACCCTCAAGGTTCCGGTTTCAATGGACATGCTCGGCAGGATATTCAACGGTATCGGGAAGCCCATCGATGGCGGACCGGAGATTATCCCGGAGGACAGGCGCGACGTCCACGGCGCTCCCCTCAACCCGGTCGCGAGAGCCTACCCGAGGGACTTCATACAGACCGGTGTCTCGGCCATAGATGGAATGAACACCCTCATTCGCGGCCAGAAGCTTCCGATATTCAGCGGTTCGGGTCTGCCACACAACATGCTCGCTGCACAGATAGCGAGGCAGGCCAAGGTTCTCGGCGACGAGGAGCAGTTCGCTGTCGTCTTCGCGGCAATGGGTATCACCTACGAAGAGGCCAACTTCTTCAAGAAGAGCTTCGAGGAGACCGGTGCCATCGAAAGGGCCGTCCTGTTCCTCAACCTCGCCGACGACCCGGCAATCGAGCGTATCATTACCCCGCGTATGGCGCTGACGGTTGCGGAGTACCTCGCATTCGACTACGACATGCAGGTGCTGGTTATACTCACCGACATGACCAACTACGCGGAAGCTCTGCGTGAGATTTCAGCGGCGAGAGAAGAGGTTCCGGGCAGGCGCGGTTATCCGGGTTACATGTACACCGACTTGGCCACCATCTACGAGCGCGCTGGAAGGGTCAAGGGCAGGAAGGGAAGCATAACCCAGGTGCCCATTCTGACGATGCCGGACGACGACATAACCCACCCCATTCCCGACCTGACCGGATACATCACCGAGGGTCAGATAGTCCTCAGCAGGGACCTCCACAGGAAGGGTATCTACCCGCCCATTGATGTCCTTCCGTCGCTCAGCCGTCTGATGAAGGACGGTATCGGTAAGGGAATGACGAGAGAAGACCACCCGCAGCTCAGCCAGCAGCTCTACGCCGCCTACGCCGAGGGAAGGAGCCTCAGGGATCTCGTCGCCGTCGTCGGTGAAGAGGCATTAAGCGAGACCGACAGGAAGTATCTCAAGTTCGCCGAGCGCTTCGAGAAGGAGTTCGTCGCCCAGCGCTACGACGAGGACAGGAGCATCTTCGAGACCCTCGACCTAGGCTGGGAGCTCTTGGCAGAGCTTCCGGAGAGCGAGCTCAAGCGTGTCAGGAAGGAGTACATCCTCAAGTACCACCCCAAGTACAGGAAGAGGGAGGGCTGACCTCCCTTCAACCTCTAGGTGGTCGAGATGGCAGAGCTGCTCAACGTCAAGCCCACCCGTATGGAGCTCCTGAACCTCAAGAGGCGCATTAAGCTGGCCAAGAAGGGTCACAAGCTCCTCAAGGACAAGCAGGACGCCCTGATAATGGAGTTCTTCACGATCTACGACGAGGCCCTCCAGCTTAGGGAAGAGCTCGGCAGGAAGATGGAGGAGGCGTTCAGGGCGCTCCAGGCGGCGGAGATGGACGTCGGAACGCTCCGCCTCAGGGAGATAGGCCTCTCGGTGAAGCCCAACAGGGAGGTCGAGATAAGGAAGAGGAACGTCATGGGCGTTCCTGTTCCGCTCATAGAGGCAGAATCCTTCCGGAGGAGCACGAGCGAACGCGGCTACGCCTTCGTCTCCAGTTCGGCCAGGGTAGATGCTGCGGCCGAGAAGTTCGAGGAGGTTCTTGACTTAGCCGTCCGCCTGGCCGAGGTCGAGGAGACCCTCAAGAGGCTCGCGAGGGAGATAGAGGTCACCAAGAGGCGCGTCAATGCCCTTGAGTACATCATAATCCCGCGCATGGAGGCGACGGTGAAGTTCATCAAGCAGCGCCTCGACGAGATGGAGCGCGAGAACTTCTTCAGGCTGAAGAGGGTCAAGGCCCTCATCGAGGCCAGAACCCAGGCCGAGGGCTCCTGACGGGGCAACCCTTTTATTCCTCTCCTCCATTTCTCTCCGGTGGTGGCATGACGGAGAAGCTGTTCTATGCCGACGCTTACCTCAGGGAGACCGAGGCAGTAATCAGGGACGTTGAAGTTGAGAGGGAGAGGGTCAGGGTTCTCCTCGACAGGACAGTATTCTACCCCGAGGGCGGCGGCCAGCCCTCCGACAGGGGGACAATAGTGGGTGAGGGCTTCAGGATTCTCGTGAACAGCGTCAGGGGCAAGGAGGAGGTATGGCACGAGGGAAAGCTTGAAGGCCGCCCTCCCGAACCAGGGGAATCCGTGAGACTGCTCCTCGACTGGAAGTGGCGCTACGAAAACATGCGCCAGCACACCGGCCAGCACATACTCTCCGCGGTTTTCAAGGAGCTTTACGACGCCAACACGACCGGCTTCCAGATATTCGAGACCCACAACAAGATAGAGATCGACTATCCCGGCGAGCTCTCCTGGGAGATGGTTCTCGAAGCCGAGAGGAGGGCGAACGAGGTAGTATGGCGCAACGTCCCGGTTCGGATCGAGGTTTACCGGGAGCTCCCCGAAGAGCTCCGGAAGGAACTTCGGAAAGAACTGTCTGATAAGGTGAAGCCGCCCATAAGGATAGTCTCGATCCCCGGTGTCGATGTGACCCCCTGTGGCGGAACCCACGTGAGGAATACTGGTGAGGTAGGTTTCATCAAGGTTGTCAGGTTCTACCGCAAGAGCAGGAAGCTCTGGAGGATAGAGTTCGTCTGCGGCGGCAGGGCGCTGAAGTACCTCGATGAACTCCTGGGCGACTACTGGGAATCCCTGGACGAGATGCCCAACAAGAACCGCCCCCTGCTCGAGCGGGTGAGGGACCTAAAGGCAGAGGTAAAGCGCCTGGAGGAGGAAAAGGACGACCTGAGGCGGGAACTCTGGAGGTGGAAGGCTAAGGCACTCCTGGAAGAGGCCAGGGAAATCGGTGGGGTGAGGGTGGTCTCGTACGTTGAGGAGGCTCCGATGAAGGACGCCCAGGCCTTCGTGGTGTACCTCGTGGACAAGAACCCGAACACGGTGGCCATGGTGGCCGGGGAGAACTACGTGATATTTGCCAAGAACGAGAACGTTGGGGCGGTCTCAATGAAGGAACTGCTCAGGGAGGTTCTGTCAGAGGCCGGTGGCGGCGGGGGCGGCAGTGAAGTGCTCGCGAGGGGAGGCGGCTTTGCAGCATCGCCGGGGGAGGTTCTGGAGCTGGCCCTTGAAAAATTGAGGGGGAAGCTTTCCCCCTGAACTCTATCCCCTCGACAGGAACCTCTCCTCCAGCTCGCGGTTTATCAGGACGAAGGCGAGGGCGAAGACCACGAGGGCGAGACCGATGGGCACTATCATCCACCAGGCCATGCTGTATATCGCGTTCTGGCTGAGCACCATTCCCAGCATCGTTCCCCAGTTGAATCCGGGCGCGACCCTGAAGAAGCCCAGTATCGATATCAGCGCGATGACCTTGGGTGCGAAGAGCGAGAGCTGGTAGATTGAGTACGGCCCGACTATCCTCAGTATGTGCCTCCGGAGTATCCACTTCCTGTCGGCGCCCAGGCTCTCAGCCGCGGCCACGTACTCCTTGTTGAGCTCTGTCCTGACTATAGCCCCCACGTTCCTTGCTATCTTCCCGAAGAGCAGAAACGCCAGCGCCGGCACGAAGGCCCACATGGGTATCGTTATCCTGGCGTTGTAGGACACGCTCCCGGTCAGGGGTATGAGGGCTATCATGAAGGGTATGACGGGGATTATTGTGGAGAGCTTCGATATGGAATCCACGGCCGTTCCGGCCTTTCCCCTAAGTGAGGCGGCGAGGCCGGCGAGCGTTCCAAGGGCCACAGCCACCACCGCCGTGAGGTAGACGAGGATTACCGTCTGCCTCGCCCCCCACAGGAATGCCGCACCGACGTCCCTGCCGTAGGTGTCGGTTCCCAGGATACCGTAGGTGGCTCCTACTATTTTGACCGTTGAGTTCAGCGCCCCCTCGACGGTTATCGTGTAAACCCCGTGTTCCGGAACGACCTCTCCGCTCAGGTTCACGAAGAACAGCGGCTTCAGGCCCATTCTAAAGGCCGTGTCCTCCATTCTGAACTCCACTCCCCTGTCTTCAGCTATCTCCATCAGCACCTGCCACTGATAGGCGAGGGAGACTTCATCGGAGGTTCCCCTGTAGAACTGGTAGCTCTCCCCTGAGGGCGTCGTCACCGTTACCGTCACGGGCCTTCCCTCGGTTCTGTTGAACTTCACTATTATGTCCTGGGGTGGCTTTGAGTACCTGAAGTCGTACTCGAAGGCCTGAAGGCCCGGCTGACTCTTTACAGGGGCCAGTTCCTCCGTTGGAGGCAGGCTCTTTCCGAAGAGGTTCACCCACGAGGGCGGAACGAGCTTGGGGTTGTCCTTCCAGTAGAGGCCGTTGTACCAGTTCTCTATCTTCTCCTCGTTCACGAAGTAGGGGGCGATGAACGCTGCGATGGTGTATATCACGATGATGGCCACTCCCAGCCTGAGCTTGCTGGTTCTCATTGCCTCTCCCCTCCCGAGCGCGGGTCCAGGTAGAGGTACAGGCCCTCCATCACCACGGCGTTGATGAAGTAGAACAGCATCATAACCGCCGTCGCGAAGAACAGGATCTCGGGTGCATAGGCAAAACCGAACCCGTCCCCAATGCGGGTCAGCCCGAATGAAATCGCCATCAGGTAGCCGAGGCCGTGTATGTTGAATATAACCTCGATGAGCATCATTCCTGTCAGTATCTCCAGGAAGTTGTACGTCGTGAATGTCAGGAACGCCGGTAAAGCGGTTCTGAGGAGTTTGCGCATTATCCTCCCCTCCGGCAGTCCCCTCGCGACGTCATAGAGCACGTGGTCGCCGTTGCGCTCGTTCACTATCATGTTCCTGACGTTGAACGCGTACTCCCACAGGCTCGAGAACACCAGCGTGAGCACCGGAAGGGCCAGGGCCCTGAGGTAGGTGCTCGTGGATAGGGTTCCGTGCACCTCCGCCCAGTTGATGGTGCCCTCGAAGTTGATGGGGAACAGGGAGAGCTTCCAGTAGAAGAGGAACAGGAACACCACGCCTATGAACCAGGAGGGCATGGCCGAGAAGGTTGGCGCGAGCACCGAAACGACTTTATCGGCCCACCCCCGGTAGTAGCCTGCCCTCAGCCCCAGGAAAAGCCCTATCGCGAGGAGGAAGACCTCGGTCAGCACGAGGAGGGCGAAGCTCTTGACGACGAAGGTCTCCAGGCTCTCCCCCCTCACCTCCGGCGGGTCCCTCAGGAACTTCCACGTGGCCGAGAAGTAGCCGCCTATAGTGTCCAGCAGGCTACTGTCGTTTTTCAGGTAGAACTTGTAGACCTTTCCGAGGTCGTTCCTTTCAATCCGCAGTTCTCCACCCGCTATGATGGTTCCGACCACGAGAAGGGCGAGGAACAGGATTAAAAGATTCTTCATGATTACTCTGGCAACGGCTCCGGGTTTAGCCATGTTCCCACCCGGAAGTGACATCGATGTACTCTTTAAAACATTTACGAACCTGAGTAATTTTCGTCCGGTAGAAGAAGGAAATATAAATCAACGGTTCCTGGAAAATTAAAGCGTCACTCCGGGAAGAGCGTATCAAGCCCCAATTTCCGGTATACGAACTTTTTCTGCTCCGCAGGTACCACGGGCCTTGAGGTTTCCTTCTCCGCCTTCTCCCTGTCCATGAGGCCGTAGCGAACCAGGGCGGCTATTCTGCGGTGCTCGAAGCTATGGCCGTGCTTCTCCCAGTAGCGCTCCAGGGCCGGACCGAGGACGAGGCAGTTGGTGGTGTAGCCAGGCAGCTCGGGGAACTCGAAGGGGAGCCTCTCCAGGATTTCAAGCCTCTCCTTCTCGGTCATCATGGAGAGGAGTCTTATCTGGGTCACCCCGCCGCTCATGAGCCTGTACGGGTGGTGGCCGAAGGGAAGCTCGTGGCCGGTGATGATGTACTTATAGCCGTTTTTGAGGGCGTACTTCCTCAGCTTCTCCATCGTTCTCCTGGAGCAGCGCCTGCAGGGCGATTCTGCCTTGAGAAGGGCCTCGCGGAAGATGTCGGAGTAGTCGTAGCGGAGAACCTTGAACGGAACGCCCAGCGCTCTGGCGGTTCTTTCAGCGTTCTCTATGGCCTCCCTTGCCATCAGGCCGTGGTCTATCATCACCGCCTCGAGCTCGGGAACCCTGTAGACCTCCTTTGCCAGATAGAGCGCTACGGTACTGTCCTTTCCGCCGGAGTAGGCAACGATTGCCCTGTCCACGTCCTTCATAAGCTCCTCCAGCTCGGCGCGGATCCTTTCCCTGTCCACCGGGTGTCTCAGATAGACCTGGCACTCCCTGCATATCGGCCTTCCGTCGATGATGTCTATCTTCGCCGTCCTCTCGTCGTGAACGCAGAGTGAACACCTTAGCATGGTGGGGAGGGAGAAGAAAGCTCTTAAAAGCTTTATCTGGGCAGTTTTGGCACCTTGGACTTGAGCTTCCCCGTGGTGTCCTTCGCCCTCTTCACGGTCTCATCGGTCTTCCTCTTGCCCTTCCTAGTCGCGAAGAAGCCAACCGTTGCTATGGCATTCCTCAGCAGTATCCCACGGTTGTTCCTGGCTATGAACCAGCCAAAGAGCAGGCCAAACGCTAGACCCGCCAGCCAGAGGGAGAGAATGAAGGTGTTGGCGCTCATACCGTTTGGGCTGAGGGTTACGGAGAAAGCTTTGTAGGCGAGGGCAAAGGCGACGACGAAGATCGTTTCGAGCAGTATCGACAGCTTGGTCGCCATTCCGATTATTCCCAGAACCGTGCTGTCCTCGGTGTACTCCTCTATGATTCTCTGGTCGTGGAGGCCGTAGACGAGGGTTCTCGTGATGTTTGCCCCGCTCCTGAAGGCGAGGAAGGCGAAAACGGCCGCGCTCCAGCTGACTCCCCAGAGCTTCCATAACGCCCAGGCTCCAACGGCTATCCAGACAAGGGTGTAGAGCCTCTCGATGCCCTTCTTCTCGTTCTCAGGAACCTCGAGGCGGAGAACCTTCCTCCAGGCCATTCCCGTCAGGCTTCCAAAGGCCCTCATCAGCATCAGGGATAGGTTGATGAAGAGAAACGCCGTCAGGAAGAGGAATGCAAAGAGCTCCCGCAGCACGGGGTATCCCCCCTGTCCCTCTGGTTTTATTTTGCTCAGCACTTATTTAACGCTTCCCCTCAGCGCTTCAGGAACTCCTCCTCTATCTTCCTGCTCAGCGACACGAAGGAGAGCGCCAGAAGGCCTATGGAAACGCCCACCGGAACCACCTGCCACCACGCCAGCCGGTAGGTTGCGCCCTCCCTTATCGTCTGGCTCATTATGGTGCCCCAGTTGAAGCCCGGCACGATGTTGAAGAAGCCCAGGAGAGTTATGAACGCTATCGTCCCGGGGACGGCCAGGGCGAACTGGTAGATGGCGTAGGGCACCAGAACCCTTGAGACGTGCTTCCGGAGAATCCAGAGGGAACTCCCGCCGAGCGCCTTGGCCGATTCGACGTACTCCTTTCTGAGCTCCTCCTCGACCATCGAGCGGACGTTCCGCGAGACGTTTCCCATCATGAGAACTCCTACGATAATGGCTATTGCGAGGGGGCTGGCCTTGATGACGTAGTTCTCGTCTATCGCCGCCGCCATGACCACCGCGGACACCGCCACCGGAAGAACCGGGGTTACCGTCACGAGCCGTGAGATGAAATCCGCTATCCTACCCACCCAGCTGGAGAGGACGCTCAGCGTTCCCAGAATCAGGGCCAGACCAACCGTTGCGAGGGAGCCGAGGATAGCTATGGTTATGGTTTCTCTCATTCCCCATATGAAGCCTGTCCAGACGTCTCTCCCGACGGTGTCGGTTCCCAGGAGACCGTAGCTCTTTCCGAGCACCCTTATCTTCGGCTCTTTCTCCGGACCTTCGACCACTATCAGGTACCGCCCCTTCAGGAATTCCGGGTGATCCAGGCAGTCTTCGGTGGGCTTCGAGAATATTATGTTAAAGGCGTCGTGGAACAGCAGGTTCCCGCCTTCGGGCGTCACGTTGCACTTCTCCTCGGCTATTCTGACGAACACACCGGGGTTCTTGGAGAAGTGTATCTCACCGAAAACGTAGCCGTCCCAGAGGACGTATTCCCGCCCGTCTGGTCCGATTATCTTTATCCTCATCACTCCCGTCGAGTTCGGAATGAAGATTATGTCCGAGGGTGCGGAGGAGTAGTGGAAGTCGTAGGTGAAGACGAACTCTCCGGCCTGACGCTCCCCCTGGAGCCACTCCGTCCTCGGCAATCCTGCAAGCTCGCCGTACCATTCCGGGGGAACGCCTATCGGGTTAAGACGCCAGTAGCCCAGGTTGTCCCAGTTCTCAACGTCCTCGCGGTTCAGGGTGAGGGGGCCGATGATGGAGACGATGAGGAAGGAGACGATTATCGCCACCGCCGCCGGGGTCGAGATGTTTCTCTCAAACATTCCGCCTCACCCTGGGGTCGAGCTTCAGGTAGAGGGCCTCCATAACCGTCGAGTTGATGAAGTATAGCAGAACCATGACGAGGGCGACGAAGAATATGTACCTGCCGTTGAAGGTGAACGTCTGTGTTATCTCGCCGCCGGGTGACGGGTGGTAGTTCTTTCCAGCGGAGCAGGCGAAGACGTAGCCTATGCCGTTCACGTTGAAGAGCTTCTCGACGGCCATCGCGTTTATCAGGAGGCTGAGGAAGTTGTAGCTTGTAAAGGTTAGGAAAGATGGAAGGACTGTTCTGAGGAGCTTTTTCATTATCCTTTTGTCGGGAAGGCCCTTGAGCACGTCCGCGAAGAAGTGCTCCTCGTGGGTTTCCCTCTTCACCAGGGTTCTCACGTTGAAAGCGTATATGACGACGTTGGCGAAGGTCAGCGTCAGGACCGGGAGGAGAAGGGCGTTCAAATAGGTAAAAACGCTTATCTCCCCGGTCGCCTTGGCGCGGGCGATGTAGCTCATGTAGTCTATCGTGGAAAGATCCAGCCGCCACCAGAGCGTCCACAGGAGAAATATTGCCCAGAACCAGCCGGGAATTGCGGAGAATATCGGTGCCAGTGTGGAAAGAACCTTGTCCCACCGGCCTCCCCGATAGCCAGCCTTCAAGCCCCAGTAGAGGCCCAGCAGGAACACCATCGCCATAGTCAGGAGGAGAACGATGAAGGTCGTCAGGATAGCCTTTTCCGGCGTCGTCATGAAGACCTCCTCGAAACTCTCCCTGGGGCTGGGGTTGTATATCCTGGCCTCCATGTCGCCCTGCTTCGCGACGATGACCGTTCCTTTCTTCCTGCTGAAGAGGGCGAACGAAAAGTTGGCGTACTCGTAGGTTTTTTCCAGGCTTTCTCTTATCCCCATCTCCCCCTCCACTGGAACGCCGAGCTTGTTCATCTCGATCGAGTTTATCTTGTGCTCGGCCTGGGCGATTAGAACACCCGTGATGACGAGAACAATTATTAGCAGTGTTACGTTCTCCAGGACTTTACCAATGAATCTCATTCCTGGAGCACCGTGGTAAAATACTCACCTCGCTTAAAAAGCTTTCCATCTGTGAATAAACAGGAAACTTTGGGCGTGTTTGGACATTTGATGTAAAAAATGATAACTGAGGTTACGCTCTCTCCCTCTTCATCGCCGGTGCGACGTCCCTCGCAACGCGCCTCGCGCTGAACAGTGTCAGCGGGTCCATCGTCCTGTAGACTGCGAGCTGGCAGCCGCTTATGCGGACGTCTATGTACTTCTTTGCCTCCATTGCGGCCTTCAGGTAGTCCCTCACGCTCTCTGCCCGCTCGAAGTCGAGGCCGGCCTTTCTCAACCGCTCGACGTTCAGCTCGTGAATCGTGAGGGGCTGGAGCATCATCTCGTCTATTCCAAGGGAAGCTGCCAACTCGGCTATCTTCGGTATGTCCTCGTCGTTTATGCCGGGCATGAAGATGGTTCTCACGACCGAGCGGACGCTCTTATCTGAGCCGACTATTCTAAGCGCATTCACGACGTTTTCAAAGGTGTCGGCGTTGGTTATCATCAAATGCTTCTCCCTGCTTGCCGCATCAAGGCTTATCATCACGAGGTCGAAGTCGAGCTTCTCCCACAGCTCCTCGGTGAGAAGGGAACCGTTCGTCTGAAGATCGAGCCTCGCCTCGGGAAAGCGCTCGCGGAGTATCTTGTTCACTTCGACTATGCGCGGGCTTATGAGCGGCTCGCCGTACTGTGAAACGGTTATGGCGTACGGCCTCTCCCAGCCGTAGTAGCCGGGCTTTGGGGCCTTTTCGAGCTTTACTGCAACGTTTGAGTAGCAGAATATGCAGTCGTGGTTGCACGCCGGCGTGAGCTCGTAGCTCGGGTGGTGAACGGGGTTGGGGTTGCTCAGATCGAGACCCTGACAGCCCTGACAGTGGGTGGGGAACTTCAGATCCATCACGAACCTCTTTAGAAGCCTCGCCTCCTCGTTCTCGAGGATTTGCGGTTCCACGCCCATGCTCCTCGCGAACTCCTCCCAGCTCATCTTCTTCATTCTCTCACCGGCCGAAACAGAAAAAAGGGGTTTAAAAACCTGATTGGTCAGAGCAGTCCCCTGAGCTGGAAGCCGTCGAAGACCGGCCCGTCGCGGCAGACGAGGTACTTTCCAAGGTTGCAGGAGCCGCAGACGCCGATTCCGCACTTCATGTAGCGCTCCGCCGAAACCTGGACGTTCTCGTAGTTCATAACCTCCAGCACCGCTTTGAGCATCGGCTCCGGGCCGCAGGCGTAGACCTGGTCAAACTCGTTCTTTCTCTCCGCCAGCACGTCCGTTGGGAAGCCCTTTCTGCCAGCGGAGCCGTCGTCGGTGGTGATTATCACCTCGTCCACGTACTCTTCAATGTCCATCAACGCAAGCTCCTCCCGGCTTTTTGCACCGTATATCAGGGTCACTTCCTCGAATCTCCCCCGGTGCTGCCTTGAGAAGGCGTAGAGTGGTGGAATTCCTATGCCGCCGCCGACGAGCGCTACCTTTTCCCCCTCTGGCTTGAAACCCCTGCCGTAGGGCCCGCGGATCCAGAGGTGGTCTCCCTCAGCCAGCTCGAAGAGCCTCGACGTGAAGGGGCCAACGCGCTTGACGACTATCAGGTCCCTCCAGGCCAGGCTGAAGGGCTTCTCACCGACCCCCGGAAGCCAGGCCATTATGAACTGTCCGGCGGTAAATTCGAGCCTCTTATCGAAGCGGAAGGCTTTAACGTCCCTGGCAACGTCCCAGACTTCCCTAAGGGTTACCCTTTCCAGCATTTATCCTGACCCCCTCCGGCTTTCCCACGATTTCATCTTCCTCCATAACAACCCTTCCCCTGAGAAGGGTCATCAATACCTTTCCCTTCAGCTTTCTTCCCTCCCACGGGCTCCACTTAGCCTTCGTGTAGAACTCCTCCGGCTTAACCGTCCATTCCCGCTTGAGGTCCACCACGGTGAAGTCCGCGTCCTTTCCCAACCCAAACCCCTTGTTCCTTATTCCAAATATTCTAATTGGATTCGTGTGCATCTTTTCAACGATGTCTGAAAGCTCGAGCATTCCCCTGTTCACCGCGTCGAGGAGAAGCGCCACCTCCGTTTCCAGCCCTGGTATCCCTGCCGCCCCCGATTCCTTGTCCTCCGGCGTGTGGGGTGCGTGGTCGCTCGCTATTATCGGAACCCGCGAGAAGTTCTCCCAGAGGGCCCTCCTGTGCTCCTCGTCCCTCAGCGGAGGATAAACCTTGAGGAGAGGGTTCCCCTCGAAGTCCTTTCTCGTCAGAAAGAGATGGTGAGGGGTAACCTCGAAGCTCACCCAGGGTAGGTTTCTCCGCAGTATCGCCTCGATTCCACCAGTAGTTGATACATGGCAGACGTTGAGGGGCTTTTTCAATTTTTCCGCCGCGTTCAAGGCCCTGTTTATTGCCCTTACCTCGGCATCGGGTGGCCTCTCGGGGTTCCCTGCTATTACCTCCGCGTCCTCGGCGTGGACGCTAACGACGCCCGGAGAGCAGGAGTAGTCCGACTCAAAATCTTCTGAAAAGATTCCGCCAGTTGAGGCCCCCATGAAGATTTTGTAGAAGTCTGCCTCGGCTTTTCTCGCCTCGACGCAGTTGCCGTTTAGGAGGAAGCTCAGGGCGTAGTCGGCGTAGGATTTTCTGGCGAAAAGCTCTGCCCGCCTTCGAAATGTCTCGGAATCAATCACTGGCGGATCCGTGTTGGGCATGTCGAAGACAACTGTTATTCCTCCGTGTAGGGCTGCCATCGTCCCTGTTTCCACCGTTTCCTTCTCTCTCTGCTCGAAGTCCCTCAGGTGGACGTGGACGTCTATCAAACCCGGGAGTACGACCTTTCCACGGCCAATTTGAATGATTTCTTCTCCCTTCAGATCGCCCCTTGAGACGCGCAGAATCCTGCCGCCAGAAACCCCTATGCTTCCTTCTATCAGTTTCCCACCCGTCAGGAATCGCCCTTTCAGAATCAGGTCGTACATAATGCCCGCACGCGTTTTGATGAGTTGGCATTTTAAGTTTTTTGCCTCCATGGGATTGGAAGCTGATGTTGAAAAGCCCCCTAATGATTTTTTGGGCTTTCTACAAACCTAATCGTCCTTAATAGGGCTTTTAGCGGCCTGTCAATTTGGTTGGCTTATAACTATTGGGACAGGCTGTCGCATTTCTAGTTTTGAACATTCTAACCTTTGATCCCTCGAATCGGCTGCATGTCCTCTTGTTTTCATCGACGTTACTTTTACAAGAACGTAACCCTTAAATAGGCTTTCAATGTATATCCTCATGCCATTATACACCACATATGGCAACATTGCCAAAAAGTGAAGGAGGCAGTGGAGTATGAAGAAGGCTTTGGGATTGTTTGTTATGGGTTTGATGTTGTTTAGTTTGTTTGCCGTCCACTCCGTCAGTGCGGCGGACTACACGCCGAAGGACATACCGCTGGACAGCGATGAGGCCAAGGCCAGGTTTAAGGCAGACCTCCAGTGGTACCTCAAGTACGGTCACTTTGTGATCAGCAACGGTCCGTACATTCTTGACATGTATGCTCCTGAGAACCTTTACCTTAAGCTCGTCAAGTTCAACGGTCAGAGGAACACTTTCAATGACGACCCCAAGCTCCCGAAGGACGGTTACGCTGATGTTATCGAGTACCAGGGTGTTCAGAACGAGGAGACCATAATCCTCCAGGTTGCCAAGGGTGAGTTCGACATTGGACTCTTCGCCTTCGGCGCCAACAAGTACCAGGGCCTCGGAAGTGACGTTCTCGCCAACCTCAACCTCTACAAGAGCGCCAGCTCCTCCGTCGAGCTGAGCATCAACCCGTACAAGGACCCCGACAAGGACATACCGATCGTTACCGTCGGTGACAGTGTTTACTTCAACCCGTTCGCCATCAGGGAAGTCAGGTTCGCCATGAACTGGCTCATCAGCAGGAACTACATAATCCAGAACATCTACCAGGGTAGCGGTGCCCCGGCCCTCAGCGGTATCACCCCGAGCGACCCGGCCGCCAAGTACTTCACCCCGGTCTATGAGGCTCTCCACCTCACCGCCGACGGAAACGAGGACCTCGCCCTTAAGATGATAAGCGACGCCCTCCAGGAGGCTGCCGACAAGCTCAAGGCCGAGGGCTACACCCTTGAGAAGAGGGACGATGGCTACTGGTACTTCGAGGGTCAGCCGGTTGAGGTTAAGTTTGTTATCCGTACCGAGGACGAGAGGAAGGACATAGGCCTTTACATCTCCGACCTCCTCGAGAAGAAGGTCGGATTCAAGGTTGATAGGATGCTCCTTGACAGGCAGAAGGCCAGCGAGATAGTCTTCAGGAAGCCGATCAGCACTTACGAGTGGAACCTTTACACTGGTGGTTGGGGTGCCGGTGGTCTTGGAAGCATGTACCCGGACTGGCAGATTTACTACTGGTACTCCCCGCTTGGCTACTACCCGAACTTCCAGGACCCGAGGCACCAGCCTGACGTCACCGTCGAGGACGCTCTCAAGTTCATAGGTGACGGTAGCGTTACCGCCGGCCTGCAGAAGCTCCAGACCAAGTACTACACCAGCGAGGAGAGCCTCGGCCCGATAATTAACTGGACCACCAAGGAGATCGGTTACCTCCTGCTCATGACCCAGTACACTGACCCGGCCACCAACACCACCATAGTCCTCAACAACGCCGACCAGTACTGGGACCTCCAGAAGATAGGCCTTACCATCGGTATCATGGACAGCGTCAGGATCTTCCTCGTTGAGAACTGGGAGTTCTACCCGGTTAACAAGGAGAGGGTCACCGACATCATCAGCGACCCGAGCGTTGGTATCGCCAGCAGGTGGAGCATAATGAGCGCCAAGACCCCGGACAAGCACCTTAAGGTCGCCCAGTTTGCCTCGACCGGTGCCCTCTTCATGAGCGCCTTCAACCCGGTCGGTGGTATCACCGACGTTTACAGCACCAGGCTCTGGAACCTCATCCACGACACCGGTGGAACCATCAACTTCGACGGTATCTACGTCCCGTACAGGTGCAAGTGGACCCTTGAGAAGGGTGAGTTCAAGGTTCCGGACGATGCCGTCATCTACAACCAGACCCAGGGCTGGATCACCGCCCACGCCGGCGAGACGGCCAACGTCAAGGTTACCGTCACCTGTGACATGGGCGAGTGGCAGAACGGCGTGAAGATGACTATTGACGATATCAAGTACTACATCGCCTTCGTCTACACCTGGGCTTACAAGGACACCCCGGACGACCCGTACTACGACAGCTCCCTCAGCTCGACCGCCGCTACCTACCAGACCTACCTCGGCTTCCAGTTCAACGACAACGGCTACGTGGTCTACGGAAACTACGTGCACCCGTTCGCCGACGACCTGACCGCCAGCAACTACATAATCTACCCAAGCATGCCTTGGGAGATGTACTGGGCCATGGGTGAGCTCGTCGCCAACAGCGACGCCTACGACGCCAGCAGCAAGTACTCCTTCAGCAGCAGCGGTGAGGGCCTCCTCCAGCTCGACCTCCTCACCAAGCAGCACGTCGATGACCTCGCCAAGGTTATCCTCAAGATCTCTGGCCTCACCTGGGACGAGATAACCAGCACCACGACCACAACCGAGACCGGCCCGAGCGTCACCACTCCGACCACTCCGACTGAGACCCCAACCGGTGGCGACAACACCACCACCTACGTCGTCGTCGGCCTGGTGATAATCATCATCGCCGCGGCCGCCTGGTACTTCACCAAGAAGAAGTGATTTCGTTCTTTTCCTACCTTTTTGTTTGCTTTTCTCCAGAATATCCTTTGGAACCCCTAATGCCCCGTGCCCTTCAAATGCGCTTTTGTGGCCATTTTGGGAAAATGTGTACATTGATGCAGTAAGATATATAAAGCCGGTTTTACAATGCTGAAAAAGATGCTCTAAAACACGACCAACCTGCTGTTTGGGGGTGAAAAGATGGGGTATCTCAAGTACCTGCTGTTTAGAATTGCAAACGCAATCCTCGTTCTGTTGATAGTGACGTTTATCATCGCGGCCCTCTTCGTGAAGGTCGCGGAGCAGAGCAACCTAGCAAAGATGAACGATG
The DNA here is from genome assembly GCF_012027285.1 of Thermococcus sp. MV11. Taxonomy (NCBI): domain Archaea; kingdom Methanobacteriati; phylum Methanobacteriota; class Thermococci; order Thermococcales; family Thermococcaceae; genus Thermococcus; species Thermococcus sp. MV11. The sequence goes on along the minus strand of NZ_SNUD01000002.1, from coordinate 391,874 downwards.
AGATGATGCAATGGGACAGAACCACCGGTCAGAATATCCTGAGAACCCAGGGTCAGGACGCTTATGAGAAGGCCAAGGCAGAGTATGAGGAGTTCTTGAGGGAGAAGTACGAACTCAATCTCCCCTACTGGCAGAAGGTGTATAACAAAGCAATCCGCACTCTCAAGCTGGATTTTGGAACAACCACGACCCCAATTTTTGGAACCAACGACGTGGCTGAAATCATCAAGGTTGCCGTTCCGAGGAGTGTTCTGCTCTTCACGACCGCCACGATAATCGTCATCATACTCGGTATATTCCTCGGTGTCAGGGCGGCGAGACACGCCGGCAGTGTCTTCGACAGGGGGCTTTCCGTGTTCGCCCTTATCACCTACAGTCTTCCGATGTGGTGGACGGGAATGATGTTCCTCCTGATATTCGCCTACAAGCTCGGCTGGTTCCCGCTCAGTTCGATGTTCGACCCACAGCTCACGGGCTGGGCACACGTTAAGGACGTTATATACAAGCTCACCCTTCCAGTTCTGACCTACGTCTTCGTTGCCTTCGGCGGCTGGGCTTGGACGACCAGGAACATCATGATAGGCACCCTCCAGGAGGACTTTATCATGGCCGCTAGGGCCAAAGGTATCCCCGAGCACAAGATCATCTACGGCCATGCCCTCCGCGCGGCAGCGCCGCCGATAGTGACCATGATCATCTTCGCCCTCCTCGGTTCACTTGGTGGTGCGATCATCAGTGAGCTCGTCTTCAACTACCCTGGAATGGGCAGGCTCTACTGGGTCGCCCTCCAGCAGAACGAGACCAATCTCCTCATAGGACTGACGTACTTCTTCACGGTGCTCTACCTGGCTGGAGTCGTCCTCGCTGATATGATCTACGGATTCCTTGACCCGCGTGTCAAGGTCGGTGCTTCCTCCAAGATGTGAGGTGATTCACGATGAGATGGGTCGATTTCAAAGAGGGATTGAAGGAGTTCCTTGATGAGTTCAAGAGGGAGAAGACCGGCATAGCCGGTGTGGTTCTCCTCGTCCTCCTTATCCTCGTCGCCCTTACCGCTCCGTACACGACCATACCTGACCTGCCGGAGAAGTGGAGGAGCTCGGCTTACTGGGAGGACAACCCCAAGAATGTCCCGCCCACTTGGTACAACATGTTCACCTCCCAGAAGCTCGTTCCCCAGGTGGTGTACTACAAGGACGATCTCTCCATAGCTCACCCGAGCAACACCGAAACCGTAATCGAGGCCACTTATAACTTCCCGGACGGCTACTACCTTGGCCCGCAGGGTATCATAATTAGGAACATCAACGTGACCGTAAATCAGCCCGCGAATGCCCCGACCTACAGCCTGTACCTTGAGAGGCCTGACGGAAAGACCGTTCCGCTCGTCGAGAACAAGCCCCTCACCGGCTCCACCACGATAGCCGTCGGTAGAGATGCCGCAATCTCTGCCAACATCTACGTCTGGCTCGTGAACGTCACCGAGGGAAGGGAACTCGACCCGTTCCAGGCCCAGATGGATCCGATAGTCATCATGAACATAAACACTCTTATCTCAACGGCCTTCGCCAAGGTCGAGCCTGGAATGAAGGCTGAGGACATTATAAACAACCCCGAGCCCCTCTGGGGCGACTACAAGCTCGTCCTCAAGATCGACAACCCTGCCCCCGACCAGAACAAGGTCATCATCGATGACATAAAGGTCACCTTCCTCGGTAGGAGCTACGGAACCATGGGTACCGACTACCTCGGCAGGGACCTGTGGGCTGGCATCATCTGGGGTAGCAGGGTCTCGCTTACCATTGGTATACTCGTCTCAGTCCTCAGCACCCTTATAGGCCTCGTCTACGGAGTTACCAGCGCCTACCTCGGCGGAAACGTCGATGAGTTCATGATGCGTATCAACGAGATATTCGCCTCAATTCCAAGCCTGCCAATACTTATCCTCATAGGTGCCACCGTCGGACATGTGACCCTAATGTTCATAGTGCTCCTGCTTGTCATATTCGGCTGGATGGGAATAGCGAGGATTTCGAGAAGTATGGCCCTCCAGATCAAGGAGCAGACCTACGTCGAGGCCGCCAAAGCCCTTGGTGCCGGCAACGGAAGGATAATCTTCAAGCACATACTGCCACAGCTCCTGCCCTACGCGTTTGCCGTCATAGCCCTCAGCGTTCCGGGTGCAGTTATAGCTGAGGCTTCCCTGAGCTTCCTCGGTATCGGTGATCCGACGGCCGTTACCTGGGGACAGATACTCAACGCGGCTCAGACTCAGTCGGCCACGACCAAGGGCTACTGGTGGTGGGTTCTCCCGCCCGGGCTTGGTATAGCCGTCGTCGGCCTTACCTTCGTCCTCATAGGTACGGCCCTCGATAAGATACTCAACCCGAGGCTCAGGAAGCTGTGAGGTGGTATGAATGGTCAAGAACGTACTCGAAGTTAAAGACCTCAAGATGTATTACTTCACCAACAAGGGTGTCGTCAAGGCCGTCGATAACATTTCCTTCAACCTCAGGAAGGGTGAGGTGCTGGGACTTGCCGGAGAGAGCGGATGCGGCAAGTCCTCCCTCGGTTTTACCCTTATGGGCATGCCAACTCCTCCGGGCAAGATAGTCAGCGGAAGCATCAAGATTGACGGCAGGGAGATAGTCGGCCTTCCGGAGGACGTTCTCAGGAAGGAGATACGCTGGCAGAAGATTTCGATGATCTTCCAAGGAGCTATGAACGCCCTCAACCCTGTCTACACCGTCGGCCACCAGATGATCGAGCCGCTCCTCCTCCACAAGGGAATGAGCAAGAGCGACGCCCTCGACAGGGCCCAGAAGTATCTCGAACTCGTCGGCCTTGACCCGGAGATAGTCTACCGCTATCCTCACGAGCTGAGCGGTGGTATGAAGCAGCGTGTTATCATAGCCTCCGCTCTCCTCCTTGAGCCCGATGTGGTCATAGCCGACGAGCCAACGACGGCACTTGACGTCGTTGTCCAGGCCCAGATCATCAACCTCTTGAAGAAGCTCAAGAAGGAGCTCGGTCTCTCCATGATATTCATCACCCACGACCTCAGCATTCTTGCGGAGATCAGTGACCGCGTTGCCATCATGTACGCGGGCAAGATCGTCGAGATTGGAGACAGCGAGAAGATCTACTACGAGCCGGCTCACCCGTACACCCAGAAGCTTCTCGCGGCAATACCCAGGCTCCACGAGGACGTTGAGAAACTGGAGTTCATTCCTGGACAGCCGCCCAACCTCATCAACCCGCCGAAGGGCTGCCGCTTCAACCCGAGGTGCCCGTACGTCATGCAGGTTTGTAAGGAGCAGGAGCCCGAGATGAAGGAAGTTGATAAGGATCACTACGCTGCATGCTGGCTGCTGTGAGGTGTGAGAAATGGCCGAGCCGATACTTAAGGTTGAAAACCTCAAGAAGTACTTCCCGATCAAGAGGGGCTTCCTCGACACCATCAAGGGCGCTCCCCAGAAGAAGGTACACGCGGTGGACGGCATCAGCTTTGAGATATACAAGCAGCAGGTCTTCGCCCTTGTCGGTGAGAGCGGCTGTGGTAAGTCCACCACTGGAAAGCTCATCGTCAAGCTCCTCGAACCAACGGACGGAAGGATATACCTCGAGGGCAAGGACGTTACCCACATCAAGACCAAGGAGGAGATACTCAACTACCGCAGACACGTGCAGATGATATTCCAGGACCCGTTCAGCTCTATGAACCCGAGGTTCAGGATATTCGATATCCTCGAGGAGCCGCTGCTCATACACGGCATAGGTGAGACCAAGGCCGAGCGCGAGGAGCTCATCTACAAGGCCCTAGAGATGGTCAAGATAACCCCCCCTGAGGACTACGTCGGCAGGTTCCCGCACATGCTCTCCGGCGGTCAGAGGCAGCGTGTGGCAATAGCCCGTGCGCTGATCCTCAATCCGACCTTCATAGTGGCCGATGAGCCGGTCTCGATGCTCGACGTCTCGATCCGTGCAGAGGTTCTTGAGCTGATGAAGGAGCTCAAGGAGAAGATGGGCGTCACCTACCTATACATCACCCACGACATGTCCACCGCCAGGTACTTCGCCGACTGGATGGCGGTCATGTACCTCGGAAGAATAGTCGAGATGGGACCCGTCGAGAAGGTCATCGACAACCCGCTCCACCCGTACACCAGGGCCCTCTTAGCGGCCGTTCCGGAGCCGAAGCCCGAGCGCAGGAACGTCATCAAGGAGCTGCCCATCAAGGGTGAGGTTCCCAACGCCGTTGACATACCGCCCGGATGCCGCTTCCACCCGAGGTGCATCTACGCCCAGAAGGGACTCTGCGACACCAAGCACCCGCAGCTCGTCGAGTACGAGCACAACCACTTTGCCGAGTGCCACCTCGTCGGCAAGTACTGACCCCCTTCTTTTCTTTCTCTGGGTGATGCCGATGGGAACACTCCGTGAAGCTATGGGCTACCCCCTTCTGCGGGCTGGGATACTTCTCCTTGTGCTCGCCCTCTTAATCTCCGCGGCCGGCTTTTACCGTGTGACTAAGAGCTATTCCTCGAGCGGAACCCTCGGGGAGGGAATGCATTATCTCGGCGACGACAAGTTCGAGACGGATTACGTTTATCCTAACCGGACGCTGGTGGTTCAATCTGAAAACGCCACTTTCTCCCTCCTTCAGGGGGACGAAATGTACAACTACACCCTGGTGAACGATTCCCTGACCCTTTACCCCGCCCAGAGGCCGGTGATATACGTTTTTAAGGGGAGAGTGGAGTACAACTACACGGTCACGGCGCAGGATTATCCCTACGCCGTCTACTCGCTGGTCGCCTTCGTGCTGATGCTCGTGGGAGTAGTGTTTTCCTTTATGGGTTATACCCAGTTCCTGAGGGACGTCAAGGAGGGTAAGAAATGAGAATGCTCGACTATGGGGCCGCCATTGAACGGGTGGTCGATTTCATAAGGGAAAATGTTGAAAACGCCGGTGCTGGGGGCGTTGTCATCGGGATAAGCGGGGGTATAGACAGCACCACGACCACCTATCTGGCGGTTAAGGCCCTTGGAAAGGAGCGCGTCCTCGGCCTCATAATGCCCTACTATCACAACCAGGACGTTGAAGATGCAAAACTTGTCTGCTCCTCACTCGGAATCGAGTGCAAGCTGATAGACATCAGACCCATAGTCGATTCCTTCGTTGCCCAGCTCGGCTTCCAGCCGGACAAGCGCTCCCTCGGGAACATAATGGCCAGGACGAGAATGGTCCTTTTGTACGCCCACGCCAACGCGAGGAACTACCTTGTTCTCGGAACCAGCAACAGGAGCGAGTTCCTGACGGGCTACTTCACCAAGTGGGGCGACGGCGCGAGTGACTACGCACCTCTCATAAACCTCTACAAGACGGAGGTCTGGGAGGTGGCGAGGCTCCTCGGCGTTCCGGAAAGGATAATCGAGAAGAAGCCGACGGCGGGCCTTTGGGAGGGCCAGACCGACGAGGACGAGCTCGGAATAAGCTACCACCTGCTCGACGAAATCCTCTGGCGCCTCGTAGACCAGAAAATGGAGAAGGAGAGAATAGCTGAGGAGCTTGAAATTCCAATCGAGAGGGTCGAATACGTCGAGAACCTCGTGAGAAGAAGCGAGCACAAGCGCCGTTTACCCCTCGGTCCAGCGTTCTGAGGTGAGCCGATGAAGCGCGGTTATCTTCTCGTTTTTCTCGCCGCTTCCACTTGGGGAACCCTTGGAATATTCGCCAAATACCTGGACGGCTTTGGACTCAGCCCCTTCACGATGGTCTTCTATCGTGTTCTCTTCGCGATCCTTCTGCTGGGAACCTATCTCAGGCTCCAAGGGATTGGCTTCTCCCTTGAGCGTTCTAGGCTCAAGTTCTACGCCCTCTACGGCTTCTTCAGCATATTCCTCTTCTACACGCTCTACTTCTACACGGTGACGATTTCCTCAGTTTCCTTCGCGGTTCTTCTCCTTTACACGGCTCCGATTTACTCGATGATAATGGGAAGACTGATCTTTGGGGAACCGCTGAGGGGGGAGAAGCTCATCGCTCTGGCAATGGTTATCCTGGGCGTTCTCCTCGTCAATGGCTCCGGAACGGAGTTCTCGGCCAAGGCACTCCTCTTTGGTCTTCTGACAGGCTTTACCTACGCCCTCTACGGCGTCCTGGCAAAGTTCGCCGTTCGAAAGGAAGAGCCCGAGAAGGCCCTCTTCTACACCCTCCTCTTTGGTCTTGTCTTCCTGCTTCCATTTACGGATTTCCACGTTCCCGTTGGGGCGATTCCCTACCTCTTCGCCCTGGCTCTCTTCCCGACGTTCATCGGCTACATACTCTACAACCACGCGCTAAGGGAGGTCGAGGTTAGCAGGGCGAGCATAGTGGCGACCATCGAACCGGTCGTGGCCATAGCATTGGCATTCCTGCTCTTTGGTGAAAGGCTCAGCGCGGAGCAGTTGATAGGTGCTGCCCTCATAATAGGCGGCTCGGTGCTCGTTCACGTTAAGGAAGGAGAAAAGTCCGGGAAAGCGAGCTAAACGTGGAAGTACCTTTCAAGCTCCCACTCGGTTACCTTCTTGGTCTCCAGGGGAAGCTCTTTGGCCTTGAGGTAAGTAACGTACTCCTCCCACTCGCGCTCCTTGTAGGCGATGAAGTTCTTGTATGCCCCTCCCAGCGCCTCCCTGACGACCCTGTCTTTCTTCAGTTCCTCCAGCGCCTCCCCAAGGCTTCCGGGCAGGGTTTCGATGCCGGCTTTGCTCCTCTCCTCATCGCTCATCTCGTAGACGTTCGTCTCCACGTAGGCCTCCGGCTCGAGCTTCCTCTTTATCCCGTCTAGCCCGGCCATTAGTATCGCCGAGAACGCCAGATAGGGGTTGGCGCTCGGGTCGGGACAGCGGTACTCTATCCTCGCCCCGTTGCCCCAGAACGCGGGGACTCGGATGAGCGCACTCCTGTTCCTGTATCCCCAGCTTATGTAAACCGGCGCCTCGTAACCCGGAACGAGGCGCTTGTAGCTGTTCACCGTCGGGTTTGTAACGGCGGCTAACGCCTTTGCGTGCTTGAGTATGCCAGCTATGAAGTGCAGTGCTGTCTCGCTCAGCCCCTCCTCGCCGACGAAGGCGTTCTCTCCGTCCCTCCACAGGCTGATGTGGAGGTGCATTCCGTTGCCCGGGAAGCCGTAGATTGGCTTTGGCATGAAGGTCGCGTAAAGGCCGCGCATCTCGGCTATGGCCTTGACTAGGTACTTGAAGCTCACTATGTTGTCGGCCGTCTTGAGGGCCTCGTCGTAGCGGAAGTCTATCTCGTGCTGGGCCCTTCCCACCTCGTGGTGGAGCACCTCGGGAACGAGGCCAAACGCTTGCATGTAGAGCGCTATCTCCCTCCTGAGCTCCCGGGCCTTATCGAGGGTAACCAGGTCGAAGTAGCCGCCTCCGTCGGGAACCTGTAGCTCCCACGTTCCGTTCTTCCTGAAAAGGTAGAACTCGGGTTCGGGCCCGATGTAGGCCTTGAAGCCCTTCTTTTCTAGCCTCTCGAGGGCCCCTTTCAGAACCCCCCTCGGGTCAGCCTTGTAGGGCTTTCCGTCCTTGTAGATGTAGCCGTAGACCCTGGCTATGTCCTCCCAGGGAACTTCCGCGTAGGTGCTCGGGTCGGTCTTGAAGATCAGGTCGCTGTCCTCTATCCCCTGAAAGCCTGGAATAGAGGAGCCGTCGAATGCTATGCCGCTCTCTACGGCCTCTTCATACCTCCCTATGGGAATTTCCATGCCCTTTGGAACTCCGTTCATGTCCACGAATATGAGCTGGACGAATTGAGGCCTCCCGCCGCTTGAAGCCCTTATGCCGGAGATTTCGTTCATTTTTATCACCATTTAATGTTCTATTGTTCATTTTTACGGCGAAATGTTGAACGATTATGGGAATAAAAGCCTTTTCACAGGATTTTTGTCATTGTGACGAGGGGCATAGCGGCATTTGAGGTGTTTGACAAAATAGTGGTTATTATGTCGTTGAGAACGATTAAAATAGGCATTTAAATGGCAAACAAAGCTTTTTGTTTCCTAGGTGTAGCAGGGAATATGCCAACGGCGGAGGACATACTGAACCGCGAGATAGTGAGGGTGAACCTCCACCTTCCAGCCTTCCGCCCCACGCTCTCCAAACTGCTGGCGGAGGAGGAACCGAGGGTCAAGCTCAGGGACGGTAGCTGGCATTACTTCCGGCGCTCGGAGCTCGAGTACCTGAACTCCCTGCTCGATGAAAACGAGGCCGAACTCCTCAAGGTTCCCATAGTCTTGGAGATAAGCACCGTCCACCGGGGCTACTTCCGGGTTCGCGGTAGGGTAGAAGTGAAGGTCATCGACAAAGTGCTGGAGAGCTATGACCCTCTCGATGAGCAGGCGGAGAGGCTTTATCATCGGTACCTCCTGCCCCGCGTGAGGCGCGTCCTCCCAACAACGACCACCTATGCGTTCATCGCGGAGTGATGGATATGGACGAGGAAGCCAGAGTTCTGAGGGACTACCTGACCTTCACTGTTCCCCATGTCACCGTTCTAGCGGGCGCCATTCTGGGGATTCTGATGATAATCGGCGTTCCCGTCAGGACGGCCCTCGGAATATTTGCCATCGCATACGGCTTGATGCTCACTGTACTCGGACTCATCATACGCCCCCACGTCTCGGGGAATCTCCTGTATCGCCTGACTATGGCTTTCTTCGTCGGTCTGGTCGCCGTGGGTGCGTTCCTCCTGCTCCGTGGGGGGTAGGGTTTATATTGAAGAAGGTACAATTACCTGTGGTGGAAGTGATGAGGAAAGTATTGCTGGCGCTCACGGTGCTCATTGTCCTGGTTTCCCTCCTTCCTGTCGCGTTCGCCCAGTTTGCCCAGCTCGAGACGAGCGATGAGATAACCGTTCTGAGAGGCGACTACGGCTCGGGAACGGTGTGGCTGACAAACGCTGGAGGATTCACCTACAAGGTCGTCAGCTACCAGCGCTTTTGGGTCGAGGACTCCTCCGGGAGTCATATTGAGGGGTTCACCTTTAACATATCTCCGCACGTTTTCACCGACTGGGCGCCCAAGGCCCGCAAGTCTTTCTCGTACACCATAGAGTGCCCCTCCAACGTCTCGGGCGGCACGTACACCCTGGTGATGAGGTTCTTGGCTTTTACCCCCGATGGTTCGATGTACATTCTGTACGCCAGGATACCCCTTCACATTATCCAGGAGCCCCTTGACTTTGGCGTGGCCGAGGCCTACGTTCAAGGTAGGCCCGGCGCTTCGTACGCCCTCAACGGGGAAACGATAGTCGTGTTCTCCCACGTCACCAACATGGGGCATCGGAATGTCTCTGCCATTGGAGAGGTTTCTCTCGTCAAGGACGGTAGGGTTTACTTCTCCAGCAACAGGTCGCTGACCCTTCTACCCGGAGACAATCTGATAAGGTTCGAGGTTCCAGTGGATTACGACCTTCCTCCGGGAACGTACACCCTCCATTACACCATTAGATATGAGGGGGGCACGTACAGGTACTCCAAAGATTTCTCGGTCAGGTTCGGCGTCAAGCTGGTGGGGATCTCAGTTAAATCCGGCGAGGTTCGGTTGAACGAGGGCAACAGCGCTTACGTCACGGTTCTTTCGGAGAGAACCATCACGCTCAACCTGACCGTCGAGACCTACCTGGACGGGGTTCTGGTGTCGAGGTCTGAGAAGCCCATCGGTCTCGGTGAGGGCACCACCGTCCTTGAGGTTCCGCTCCCGACAAACGTTTCCGGAGCCATGAAGTCGATTATCAAGCTTAGGTTTGGGGACAGGCTGCTGGGGCAGGGCGATGTCACGTACCGTGTTCTCGCGCCTCCCGTAATCAAAAACGTTTCCTATGAAAGGATCTCCGGGGGTGAGGTGCTCTTTCGGCTGGTTGTTGATAATCCCGGTGACAGAGAAGTGGACGGCATTCTGGTCTACCGTATATACTCGGACGAGGGGATTCTCTACAAAGACACGATAGAGCAGTCCATACCGCCCGGTTCGAGTGAGATGGCGGTGAGGTTTGAAGTCCCCATAGGAAAGACCGTCTATTACGAGTTCACGCTCACTGCCGGCGGCGAGTCCAGCACGGTGCGGGGACGGCTCTACATTGAGCCTCCTGCCACTACCACGAATCCCTACACCACAACGTCGTCCCCCTCTTCCACACCCTCTACGACCCCCTCTAACACGACCACCATCGTGGAAGGGGACTCGAACGCCACCTGGGTGATTCTGGTGGTGCTCGCGTTCCTTTTGATGGCAGGGGGCGCGTTCTACTACACGAGAAAGGAGGATAAAAGAAAGAGACGACGCGTCAGACCAAAGCCAAAGCGTCGCTCCCCGCTCGGAAGGTTCAAGCCGCCGAAGCCCCCCAAGTTCCGGGAGAACCGGGAGCTTCCGAAGAGGAAGTGAACGCCAAACCTTTTTATCCCCTTTTTTCATAGCCCTTCTTGGCGAGGGGGTCGGGGGCTCTCGGGGTTCTCCCGAGGAAGTTCCGCCCACCGCACCGGGGCCGCGGTGCCGCAAGGCACCTCCCGAGAGGGAGGGCAACGGCGCAGAAACGACACGGCCCCCGGGAGATGTGAATGACGCGCGCGAAGGGGCCGGCGACGGCTCCCGAGCTAACCCGCAGACGATCCCGGGGGATTCGGTGAAACGGCCGTCCCGCGGGGTGCAAGGCCGAGGTAGGGGCGATGAGTTCCCGGTGCGAGCCCCGTGGTAGGCCGCTCAGTCGAATGCCCCCTTGATACAGAAGGCGGGCTACGACCCCCTCGCCCAAATCAAGTCCAGCGCCGATGCGAGAAGTATGAGCGTCCCTCCGGCAATCGTTTTTATCCCTGGAACTTCCCCAAAGATAAGAAGGGCGTAAACAACCGCGCTTAGCGGGTCGAGGTAGCTCAGCAAGGCCGCCTCGCTAACCTCCACCTCCTTTAGCCCGTCCATGTAGAGGTAGAGGGCAAAAACTGTGTGAACGGCCACGAGAACCAGAACCGCCCACCAGACAGGTTCTCCAACGTCCGAGATGGCCACGATGGGGGCTAGGACGAGAGATGCCACGGCAAGCTGAAGGAATGTTAGGGTTTTCCCATCGATTTCTCTGAGGAACCTTCCCAGATTCGGTATCAGGGCGTAGAAGAACGCCGCCGTCAGGGCGAGTAAAATCCCGACGAAATCCCTGTCACCAAGGTCGATTCTCTGGCCGCTCATTATGAGTCCCAACCCTAGGAAGGCCAGCCCGATGAGCCCCCACCTTTTCGCGCTCATCTTCTCTCCGAGGAAGCGCCAGGAGATCAGCGTTGCCAGGATTGGAGCAGCATAGTAAACGAGGACCGCGTTGGCTATCGTCGTGTAGTTAAAGGCAGTGAAGAGGAACGTCCAGTTGAGGGCAAGGGCAGAGCCGAGTGCGAGGAGGGGCTTCCAGCGAGTTCGCAGGAGGTACGCGATGGAAGCTGGTGTCCCCTTCCCTGCCAGCACTGCAAGGAGAAGGAGCGCGCCGAGGGAGACCCTAGCAAAAGCCACACCTAATCCCGACAGCCCCGAAAAGCGGCCGAATATGCCGACGCTTCCCCATATCAGCATCGCCGCGGTGATTTTAAGCTTGCCCCTCACGGCTCACCATGCTCCTCTACCCATTCCTCGTAGGCTTCCTTGACCTCACTCCGCCTGAACTCCGGGACGGCGTCTCTGAAGGGGTTGAAGCGCTCCAGCTTCTTCTCGTCGGCCCCTATGTAGGTCGCCACCAGTCCGACCTTTGAGTGGAGGCTTGATGGGAGGCGGAGGATTCTCTTAACGTCCACCGTAACGCGCCCGTCGAAGTAGGCCTTGGAGAAGGTGCTGGAGAGCGCGAAGAGCCTGGTCAGCGTTTTGTAACCTACTCCCGGGGGGAACGCCGTTAGCAATCCTTTCCTGACGAAGCCCTCGTATATCTCCTCCCTGGCCTGGATCAGCCTCTCCACCTGCCCCTTTCTCAGGCCGACGTTGAGGAGGTGGTTCTCGTTCATTCTCCTAAGGAAGTAGCCGAACCTCAGCCGGAACACCCGGTAGTAGCCCGATGAGAGCATTATCCTTCTACTCCCTATGTCGTCAAAGCTTACCTCCTCCGCCGCGCTCACATAGGCCAGAACCTTCTCCCTTGCCCTTCCGTCAAGCTTCATGGCCCACTCATCGAGGACGCGAATGTGGTAGCCCCTTCCCGAGTAAACCACGTGGACCTTCTCGAACCCGAAGTCCTCCTTCAGAACAATCAGCGTGTCCCTGGCGAGCTCCTTCGCGTCCTCCAGGCATATCGGGCAGACCTTCCCGTGCTCGTGGTTGCACCTTCGCAGGGGCAGGTCCTTGGCATCTATGTCGAAGACCAGCTCCGCCCCGAGCCAGCCCTCCATCTCCGCGGGCTCATCGTAGAGGGCGACGGAGGAATAGATTGCGTACGGTGCCGTTGTTCTGATGTAGTCCTCCAGGTCGCGGACGTCGAGGAAGACGTTCTTCCTGTCGCTCGGTCCCTCCCCTGTGTGGTCGAAGCCGAACTCCCTATTTTCCAGGCTTTCCACGATGAACTCCGGCAGTTTCTCCGCGCTCCACTCCTTCCTGTAATAGAGTGTCCTCTCCTCTCTGGTGGCCTCTCTGAGAAGCTCAGCCATTTTCCTCACCGCCCGTCTCTCCGCTTTCACCTTCGCCCTTCTTCCTGCTCTCGAAGTAGAGCTTCCTCAGGTAGTAGGTCAGGGGGTTCTTCACGTTCCTGCAGTCCCTGTCCGGCCGGCACAGCTCCGGCGCGTTGGCCTTTATCTTGGAGCAGTTCGGAGGGAAGTACCAGGGGGAGTTGCCGCTGTCCTCAAGGCTCGGCCTGTCGGTCAGACCGAAGCCCAGGTGGTACCAGATGTTCTTTATCTCGTGGGGCTGGTCCTCGAAGAGCGGCGGCTTGCAGCGGTTGCCGGCCTCGATGATGACGGGCAGTATCTCCTTTTCCAGCACGCTCAGGTCGCTCACGCAGTCCCTTATCCTGACGTCCCTCCGCGGCGGATTAGGACAGAGACGCGCGTAGCTCAGGAAGCTGGTCAGGAGGACTGTTATCGCGTAGTTTCTAAGTCCCGCGGGCACGCCTCCGAGCGCAATCTTAACGCATGGTGGGAAGAGGTCGAAGCGCAGGGGCTGGGCCTCGGCACGGCCCATCTTCTCGAGCCTCTCCTTGAAGTGCTCTCGGGCCAACTCGCCGAGCCTCTCGTAGATCCGCAGGTAATAATCCGGAAGTTCGTCCCTGATCTCGTAGAGCAGGTTCACGGCTCTCTCAAAGTTCCTCTCGAAGGAGCGTCTCCACAGCTCAATCGCCTGATCCCTGGTAAGGTAGGCGTTGCCTCCCCTGATGTAGACCTCCCTCAGCGAGCCGTCCCACAGTTCAAGGAACTTCGATAGGTGAATCTTGTATTCCAGCTTCAGTCGTTTTCTCTCCTCCGGGCCCAGCTCTGTGTGGTGAGTCTTCTCGAGTATCGTCCGGTCCCTCCCCGGAATCTCATCTCTTTCGACGGTGCTGAGGGGGAGGGCCGTGCCCTCCAACCTCCCGGCCTTTCGTATCCTCTCCATGTAGAGCCTTATGCTCGCTTCCTTGACCAGCTCCATCTCCAGGCCGTAGGGGGAGAAGGCAAGTGCACCCAAGAGGGCGTAGAAGGTGAAGAGGTCCCTTATCCCTTCAAGCTCCAGAACTTCCCTGGGTATCTCCCTGGACTTTATCCACATTACTCTCTCTAGCACGGCTTCAATGGACACATAGGAGGGGATAACCGCCAGCAGTTCCTCCACTCCATCAAACTCGTCTTCGATGAGCCTCCTCGCCTCTGGCCCGAAAGGATCAAGCATGGGTTCACCTCTCGGATATGGGTAAGGCTTTGGGCATAAAACGATTTTCCCCGTTTGGTGTTGCTTGATGTTTCAAAGATCTGGTTGTCCCTTGAACTTTCGCGCCCCTCTCCCGGGTACATTTTAATTCCGGTTCGAAAGCACGAGATTTCCCAAAAGTTTTATATCTCATTGACGCCACAGGTTATACCAGGAAAGACAGCGGGTTCGTGACGAACTCCAAAGGGTGGTCCGTATGATCACGAAATACACCGTTAAGAGAGTGAAAAGTGGCATTCCTGGCTTTGACGATTTAATCGAGGGTGGCTTTCCCAGCGGTACAACGGTTCTTGTTACCGGCCCCACGGGAAGTGGAAAGACTACTTTTGGCGTTCAGTTCGTCTACAAAGGTGCCGAGCTGTACGGTGAACCTGGTGTGATAGTCACCCTTGAAGAGAGGGCCCAGGACCTCAGGAGGGAGATGCTCGCCTTCGGCTGGGATCTCGAAAAGTACGAGAAGGAGGGGAAGCTCGCCATCATCGATGGAGTTAGTGCCGTGGTCGGTCTCCCCTCCGAGGAACAGTACGTCCTAGAGGGCAACCTCAACGCCGAGGACTTCCTCCGCTACATCTACCGTGTTGTCAAGGCCATAGACGCGAAGAGGCTGGTCATCGATTCGATACCGTCGATAGCCTTCAGGCTCAGGAAGGAGAACGAGATAAGGGAGGTTCTCCTTCAGCTCAACACTATCCTCCTCGAGATGGGCGTCACCTCGATACTCACCACCGAGGCCCCGGAGCCCGGCAGGGGCAGGATAAGCAGGTACGGCATAGAGGAATACATCGCCAGGGGAGTCATTCTCCTTGACTTCATTGAGAAAGAAGTCGAGCTGAAGCGCTACCTCCTGATAAGGAAGATGAGGGAGACGAAGCACTCAATGAAGAAGTACCCCTTCGAGATAAACGAGGAGGGCGTGGTGGTCTATCCAAGCGGGGAAGTTTACTGATTCTTTTTTGACCTCCTCGCCATTGGCAGGCAAGTTTTAGGTGTTCTCAGAAGGATACCCTTTGGGGTCTGTTGGCCCTGAAGGGAACGGTTTGGGGGTGGAAGTCTTCTCTTTCTAATGGTGCTGGGGACACGTCACTCTCCAAATAAGTAAAGTTTTTAAGGATCCGGTCTTACTTATTAACATGGTTCGAAGCAAAAAATTTGTGATGGTTCTATCTTTGGGATTGATCCTAGTTTTTATGTTACTGGACTTCATTGGTAATGAACGGATTGAATCTCGCGCATTTACTGGACTGTGCGTCCGCTCCGGGGGTGGCTTTTCTCTCCTCACCAACGGTGAGAGGACCATCGGTGTTTACGCCTCCCTGGAAGTGGGCAAAGTCTATCGGATTACTGGCGTACCCTTCAACACAACCGGCGGTGAGAGGATTCGTCCGGAGCGGATTGAACCGGCCGAGCCTGACTTTCCCCTCGAATCTATAACTGGCGCGTACTGGCCCTCCCGCGGTTACTACCTCCTGACGCCCGAGAGGATCAGGCTCGCCCTCACCATCAACGTTTCCAAGGGCGAGCTCGTGGAGGTGGAGGGGCTGTTCTATGGGGGCAGATTCTATCCCGTGAGGCATCGCCGTCTGGGAATGCCTAAGAAGCCCTTGGACGGAGTGCCCTGGCTGGTGGAGGGAGTGATTCTCTACTCCGGGAGGAATACGATCCTCTGGAACGGGAGTGAGGAGATAGTCGTTTACCCTCCCTACGGCCTGGAGCTTGAGCCGGGCCAGAGAGTCCGGGTTCTCGGAGTGGCGAGGTTCTACTCCAGGCTTACCCTCCTCGTGGACTCCAGGGAGGACGTTGAGATTCTTGGTCTGGCAGACAGAGCGCCCGTCTCCAGCGCTGGGGTTGGTCAGATTGTCGTCGGGAATTGTACAGTCCTCGGAACCGGCCGCTCCCTCAAACTCGACTGCGCCGACCTGAGACTCTACGGTTTCTCCGCGAGGGTTGGAGATTCGCTCCGCGTCGAGGCCTTGAGGAGGCCCTCCTCACTGCTCTGCCTCAACTGCACGGTGATAAGGCCGAGAGAACTGCTTCCGAACTCCATCTGCAACTTCTCCGAGGGAAGCTTCGCCAGAATAAGTGGAAACGTCTCATGGGTTAAGGTTTACAGAAACGGCTTCGGCCTGGCCAACGTGACGGACGGCAATTGCTGGGTGCTTCTCAAGCTGAGGAAGTCTCTGGGGATAACCCTTCAAGAAAACGAAACAGTCACTGCCTACGGCTTCTTCACGACATATCGCGGCATGCCGGCCTTTGAGATCGAGTCGGGTGATGACGTGTGCTCCGGGAACTGCTGACTGGTATGGCTGGTGGAACGCTCAGCGGGATTTCGCCCGGAATCCACGTCAATACCCTGGCGGCATTCCTTTCGAACGCCGGGATCCGCGACAACCTCGTCCTCTTCGTCATGGGCCTGACCCACACCTTCCTCGATGTGGTTCCCTCGGCCTTTCTTGGGGTTCCTGATGAGGGGACCTCGCTGGCTGTGTTGCCTGCCCACAGGCTCGTGCTCGGCGGGAGGGCGATGGAGGTGGTGAGGATAGCCCTCTGGGCGAGCTTTCTGGCAGTTATGATGACGATTCCCGCGATGCCCCTGTACCTCCATCTCGCGCCGCTGTACCGCCCGGACGCCGGCCGCTTCCTCGTTTTTCTGCTCGTGGTTTTTCTGGTGATGACGGAGCCCGGACTGAAGAAGCTTTCCGCCCTTCTCGTGTTCTTTCTCTCCGGGATTCTTGGAATGCTGACCTTCCGGCTCGGTCTCTCTCAGCCCCTCTACCACCTCTTCACGGGGCTGTTTGGAGTTCCCGTTATCCTGCTTTCGGCTTTGGAGGGAAGGACGCGCCCGATAGAGGCCGGAGACGGGGAGGTTCACCTGGATAAAAGCCACTTCCTGGGGTTTTCTGCCCTGGGAACGGCGCTGGGCATGGTAGCCTCGCTGGTTCCTGCCTTCACAGCCTCCCAGGCGGCCCTCATCGGTTCTCTCCTTTCGAAGGACGAGCGCTCCTTCCTGACGGTGGTCTTCTCGGTGAACACGGCCAACTTTCTCTTCTCCTTCACCAACTTCCTTGCCACGGGAAGGAGGAGAAACGGCATTGTGGCGCTGATGTCCCCCTTACCGCAAGAAGCCATAATCTTCTACCTCCTTACCGCCCTCTTCGTCTCCATAGCCGTTCTGCTCTACGGTGAGTTCCTGGCTGGCCTGGTAATTAGGGTTATTGGGAGGATTCCCTACAGGGGTTTGAACATTGGGGTTCTGGCTTTCCTTTTGGTGCTCTCGTTGGTATTTGATGGTCCGCTGGGTCTTTTGGTGCTTCTGGGGGCTTCCATGGTCGGCCTCCTGGCGTCAGCCCTGGGCGTGAAGAGAACCAACTGCATGGGGGTTCTCATGCTTCAGATAATAATCGGATAAGAAGGGGAGATCAGACGAACCTCTCCTTCATGATCTTCTGGAGCTCCGCGTAGTCGGTGACGATCCTCTTGCCGTCAAGCGTGGTGAAGTACGCCTTCTTGACCTTCATCGTCTTCATTTCAGTGTACTTCATCTCGGGCGGATCGTAAGAACCAGGCTCGACGACCTCGTCCTCGACGGTGTATGTTTCAAGCTCCGGCTGTCCGACGTACTTCCAGACCTCGTAGAAGACCTCCGGCTCCAGGTGGATTTCGCCGTCAATCTCTATCCAGTCCGCCCCTATGTCCTCAAGAAACTCCTTCACTACCTCGAAGTGCATAGAATCACCGGCATAATATAGGACGCTAAGGGTTATATACCTATCGCCGAACTTCCACCGGTGGTGAGAATGGCGAGGGTGATAGTAGATGCTCAGGCCGCGAGAGCCATAGGAAAGGGTGCGATGATCGTATTCAAAAAGGGCGTCGTGAGAACGGAAGGTAACTTCGAGCCCGGAGATATAGTCGAAGTCTACACTAGGGGTGGGAAGTTTCTAGGAAAGGGCTTTGTCAATCCCAACTCCAACATAATGGTTCGCCTAGTAACCAAGGACCGCGGGACGGAGATAAACAAGGAGCTCTTTCGCGAGAGGATTAGGAAGGCCAACGAGTACCGCAAGAAGGTTCTCGGCTACGACAAAGCCTACCGCATGGTCTACGGCGAGGCCGACTACCTGCCGGGTCTCATAGTGGATCGCTTCAATGAGATTGCCTCGATTCAGATTTCGAGCGTTGGAATGGAGCGCTTCAAGCTCGATTTGGCCGAGGCTATAATGGAGGCAGAGCCGGAGATAGAGACAGTCTTCGAGAAGAACACCGGGCGCTCGAGGAGGAGGGAAGGTTTGCCAGAGATAGAGCGCGTCCTCCTCGGTAAGGAGAAGTACCGGACGGTAATCGAGGAAGGAAAGGCCAAGTTCATCGTGGATATGCGGGGACAGAAGACGGGCTTCTTCCTCGACCAGAGGGAGAACAGAATAGCCCTTGAGAAGTACGTCAAGCCGGGAATGAGGGTTCTCGATGTCTTCACCTACACCGGCGGCTTCGCGATACATGCCGCCGTCGCTGGAGCCGACGAGGTGGTGGCTGTAGACAAATCCCCCTGGGCAATCAACATGGTGAAGGAGAACGCCAAGCTCAACGGTGTTGAGGACAAGATGAAGTACATAGTGGGTTCGGCCTTCCCGATAATGGAGGAGATGATAAAGAGGGGCGAGAAGTTTGACATCGTTATCCTCGATCCTCCTGCCTTCGTCCAGCACGAGAAGGACCTCAAGAGGGGGCTTCGCGCTTACTTCAACGTGAACTACGCCGGCTTACAGCTGGTGAAGGAGGGTGGAATCCTCGTTACGGCCTCCTGCTCCCAGCACGTGGACATGCAGGCCTTCAAGGACATGGTCATTGCGGCCGCTGCCAAGGCCGGGAAGTTCCTCAAGCTCCTCGAGCCCTACAGGACTCAGGCGCCGGACCACCCGATACTCATGGCCTCGAAGGACACGGAGTATCTCAAGGCGCTCTTCCTCTACGTGGAGGATATGAAGTAGGGACGATGAGGAGAAAGCACCTCCTCTGATTCCGGCGTGAGTGATGAGACGCCCACGGTCCGAGTCCCTAAGCCTTGAGAATTAGGCTGTGCCTCCACCTCGTTCCGGCCTTAAAGCGGACGTCCCTAACGGAGTAGCCCAGTTCTTCACCCTTCTCCGTTATTGCCTTGATAAGTGACTTTTTATCTGGCAAGAAGAGGGCAACTTGTCCGCCGGGTCTTAAATAGTCGAGTGCCTCTTCCATCAGTCGAACTGAGAAGGCCTCTCCGTACCTTCCGCCGCCTACCCCTTCGCGTTCCGTTAGAACTCCCCGCGTCGGTCTCTCGTAGTAGGGTGGGGCAGAGAAGATAACGTCGAACTTCTCCCCCTCAGGGATTATACCCCGGATTATCCCGCCGTCGCTTTTGATTAACCTGACTCTGGCATTGTTTCTCTCGATGTTGGTCTTGGCGTAGGCGAAAAACTCCTCATCAATCTCCGTAGCGGTAACGTCGCAGTTGAAAAGCTTCGCCGCCATGAGCGCCATTATGGCAGTATGCCCGGTTCCTATCTCCAGAACTCTCTCGCCGCCGCGGAGGAAGGTTTTGAGGAAGATGTAGCGCGAGACGGGGGTAGTAACAAGTCCGCGCGGGTGGTATTCTATGTCGAGACCGAAAACGGCCTTCGCTATCGCTTGATTGTAAAGTATTCTGGCTTTTCTGTTCGAGAAGTCCAGCCTGCCTTTCTTGTCGAGGTATTTTCCGAGCTCCGGAAAGAGCTTCAGGGCATCTTTTATCGGCAATCCGAGCTTTCCGTCCTTCCAGGTTGGCATGGTGGAAGATGGGGGTGAGGAAAAAAAGGCTTTCGCTCACAGGAGGGCCAAAGCCGCCATTACCTTCGCGTCTTCCACCATGTTCTTTATCCGGGCGTACTCGTTGGGCTGGTGGGCGGTCTCGTCGAGCGTCGCCCACACAACCGCCGGGATTCCGAGCTTCCTGAAGTAGGCTGCGAAGGTCCCTCCCCCTATTCCGCCGACCTTCGCCTCCTTTCCGCGGAGCCTCCTGAGGGCCTCTTTGAGCAGGAGAACTATCTCGCTGTTCGGATCCGTCGGCTCCGGGGCGTCCATGCGCTGGAGAACCTCGAATTCAATCTCCGGCAGAACTTTTCCATCGAACTCCTTCCTGTACTTCTCCATGACCTCCTCGGCAAGCCTCTCGGCGTCTTTCAGGATATCGTCTATGCTGTACCTCGGCAGAATCCTGCAGTCGAAGACGACCTCGTGCTCGCCGGGCGCTATGTTCGGGCTGTCGGCCGGGCCGCGAACCATCGTCGGCTCGAAGGTGCTCTCCGGCGGGTCGAACAGCTCGTCCCTCTCGCCGTACTTCTCGTGGAGCAGTCTGTCGAGGTGGTAGACGAAGTCAAGGGCGACGCGGTGGGCGTTCAGGCCTTTGTCCGGCATGCTCGCGTGAACCTGCTTGCCCCTGACCTTGACCCTGAGCCAGAGAATGCTCTTCTCGGCCACCTCGATGAAGGTGCCCTCCTCGTTCCCGCCGTCCGGGACTAAAACCAGGTCGTCCTTGCGGAACAGCTCCGGGTGCTCCCTCATCAGCCACTCGACGCCGTACTTGCTTCCGGTCTCTTCATCGCTGACGAAGGCTAGAATGACGGTTCTCTTCGGTCTTATCCCGAGGTTCATCATGGCCCTGACCGCGTAGAGGCTCGCGACCAAACTCTGCCCGTTGTCCTCGCTTCCCCTGCCGTAGACCTTGCCGTCCTTGACGACCGGCTTGAACGGCTCCGTGACCGTCCACTTGCTTAAATCTCCGGGCGGGACAACGTCGATGTGGGTGAGTATCCAGAGCCTCGGGCCTTCCTCGCCCTTCTCACCGTAGTAGTACGCTAAAATGCTCGGCCTAACACCGTTCTTGGCCCTCTCGTCCGGCGCGTTGTAGACTTCAACTTTGTCGAAGGGCCAGTCCTTGATTATCTCCAAAAGCTTCTGGGCCTTGTCGTATTCACCCTCGTAGCCGTAGTCCGGGCTTATGGCCGGGATCTTAATCAGTTCGACGAGCGTCTCGACCATCTCGTCCTGGAGCTTTTCAATCTCCTCCGAGATTCTTTCAAGCTCGGCCATTTGGATCACCACCGTTGATTAGCTCACTTCCGTTTTTAAACTCAATCAGGTACCTCTTCCTCAGCTCGAAAAGAAACGTCATCAGACGCTCGTAAAGGGGCTCAACTTCCTCCCCAAAGCGCGCCTTCAGGGCCTTTCCTATTTCCTTGACAGTTCTCCTCCCATCGCACAGCTCCCACGTATAGGCTCCCATCTCGTCAAGTTCTATCCTCCTGTACTCTCCGTGGAGCTTCCTCGCCAGAAAGTCCAGCTTGGACTCCATTGGTACCATCAGATAGTACTTTCCTTCGATCTTCCTGAGCTCGACCTTCTCGTTGCGCACTGGCACGAGGTTCATGTACTCTTCCATGCCCATTCCTCCGGCTGTCAAAATTTAAAGGTTGGGAAAAGAGGAAAATCACTTCTTCCTGCCGGTCATGTAGAGCCAGACCGCTATTCCTGCCAGGAGGATCATACCGAGAAGGTTGCTACTGAAGCCAGTGCTCGGCGCCACACCTGCTACTATAAGGGCGGCAAAGAATATGCCCATGAGGGCTTCACCGGCGATGAGTCCGGCCGCGCCAAGGACTCCTGGATCGGTTGGGCTCTCCTCATTGCTGTCCCTGGCCTTGCCGACGAAGTACCTGATGAGACCGCCGATGAATATCGGGACGCCGAGACTGAGCGGCAGGTAGATACCGACCGCGACAGGCATGACCGGAGTCCTGAACTTGGAGCCCTTCATTGCCAGAATCTCGTCGAGGATTATGAGGGCTATCGCTATTCCAGCGCCGATGTATATCATGCTCCACTCAAGGTTGCCGGTGAAGACGCCCTCGGTGACCTTGGCCATGAGGAAGGCCTGCGGGGCGGCCAGAGCGTTCTCCTTGGCGGTTGGCGTTCCGGCTATACCGTAGGCCTGTATGAGGAGGTTGAGCACAGGTGCCATGACGAGGGCGGCAAAGAACGTTCCGACTATCTCAAAGACCTGCTGCCTCTTTGGAGTTGCACCAACGATGTAACCCGTGGCCAGATCCTGCATGGTGTCACCGGCTATGGCAGCTGCCGTGCAGATAACCGCCGCCACGAGTATGGTTGCCGCCATACCCTCCATTCCGCTGAGACCCAGGCCCTTGAGCACAAAGGCTGTGAAGAGCAGGCTCATGATGGTGATTCCCGAGACCGGGTTGTTGGAGGAACCAACGACACCCGCGAGGTAGCCGGCTATTGAGCTTCCAAGGAAGCCGACGATGAGGAGTATCACCGCCATTATTGCCGCGATTCCTATAGAGCCTATGATATGGAAGTACAGCAGGAACAGCGGTATCACGAAGGCTGCTATAAGCACCAGCACGTAGTTGAGCGGGAGATCCTCCTCGGTTCTGAGTATGGCCTCTCCGGACTGCTTCCTCTTTGCCACCTCAAGGCCGGCCTTGATTCCCCTCTTTATCGGTTTCCTGAGCTTGATGAGGCTCCAGAGGCCACCGACGACCATTGCACCGACACCCATGTAGCGAATCTTGGTGCTCCATATGGTCCAGGCGAGGTCGAGGGCGCTCATGTCGCCGTGGTTCATCTGGCCGGCGTAGAGTGGTATTGCTATGAACCAGGCTATCGCGCCTCCGAGGAAGACGAGGAACGCTATGTTGAGGCCAACGATGTAGCCAACCGCTATGAGTGCCGCAGAGAGGTCGCTTCCGAAGTAGTAGACGCGGGAACCGACCATCTTTGCGGCTTCGACGGTTCCGGACCAGAGGCCGGAGCTTCCGAAGAGTTTGAAGAGACCGCCGAAGATTCCACCGTAGAGTATCGGCTTGGCGTGGCTTCCGCCCTTGTCCCCTGCTATGAGAACCTCGGCACAGGCCGTTCCTTCTGGATAGGGGAGCTTTTCCTCGACGATGAACGCCCTCCTCAGCACAATTGTGAAGAGCGCACCGAGGGAACCGCCGAGCGCTGCTATTATAGTAACGATGTAATACGGGAAGGTTGTGTAGTAGCCCAGGACGACGAGGGCGGGAAACGTAAATATAACTCCCGCCGCTAGCGACTCACCGGCGGACGCTGCTGTCTGCACCATGTTGTTTTCCAAGATGTTTCTGTCCTTGAAGGCGAAGAGTATTGCCATCGATATGACCGCCGCCGGAATGCTGGCGCTGACTGTCATGCCGGCGTACATTCCTAGGTAGGCGTTGGCGGCGCCCATCACTATCGACAAAATAACACCCAAAACAAAGGCCTTGACCGTGTACTCTGGCAGGGACTTCTCAGGTGGTATGTATGGTTTCATCTCCATGGATTGCACCTCCAATGGGGGGCGTAGTAATTGATGTTATTGTTCGTTAAAAATGTTTTGTAACTGCCGATTTTTTTGAATTAAATATTGGGTTTCCCTCTATTATGTTACTACATGTTCCAACCAATCTCTGCCTAGAAGGGTCTTGCTTAACCCCATGTTACATTGATGTCCTATGAAACGGCAGTCATGTATATAAACGTCCACAGGCTCGGTGGGCAATGCCTTATATACCCAAGCGGTGACACTTCTACGTCTGCAAAAGAAACCGGGGGTGGAGAATTGATAGAGATAACGTTCCTCGGGAGCGGGGGCGGGAGGTTCATCACGATAACCCAGTTCCGCTCCACCGGGGGATTCCACATAAGGGCGAGCAGGAACGTCTACGTTGATCCAGGGCCAGGCGCGCTGGTGAGGAGCTGGCGCTACAAGCTCGACCCCAGGAAGCTCGACGTCATCTTCGTCTCCCACAGGCACGTGGACCACTGCAACGACGTGGAGGTAATGATAGAAGCCATGACCGGCGGAGCGCTTAAGAAGAGGGGTGTTTTGATAGCCTCGAAGAGCGTTATCCACGGCGATGAAACCCACACGCCCGCGGTGAGCAAGTACCACCTGGACGTGCTCGAGAGCATACACATTCCCGAGCCGGGGAGCAGGATAGCGATAGGTGAGGAGGAGTTCCTCATAACCCCGACCCAGCACTCGGACCCTACCACCATCGGCTTTCGCATGAAGACGAGGTACGGCGACATATCCTATATCCCCGACACGGCGTACTTCGATGAACTCCTGGAGTGGCACGACGGCGCGAGGCTCATAATAGCGGCAATAACCAGGCCAAGGGACATGGGCATTCCGTACCACCTCAGCACCGACGACGCGGTTGAGATGCTCAAGAATATGGAGCACAAACCTGATGCCCTCGTGATGAGCCACATCGGAATGAAGATGCACTTCGCCAACCCCTACAAGGAGGCCAAGTACATCGAAACCGTCACCGGCGTCAAGACCTACGTGGCCAAGGAGGGCTTCAGGGTCATGGTGGAGAAGAACGAGATAGCGGTTAGAACTCTCAGGCCTGCGAGGTTCATCTGAGGTGGTTCCATGGGCGGAAAGGCCCTCGCCTCCGTTTCGGCTTTCTCCTTTATGCTCAATCTGTTCTTTGGAGAATCCCGCCTGTCACTTGATCTCCTGGTTCCTCTGCTTGTCTACTGGCTCTACCTGATGGGAACCGGAAAAAGGCCCGGACCTTGGGTTCTCGTCCGGGATTTGGGATTAATATTCCTCGCTGGAACGGCCGGCTGGTTGCTCGGAGTTATGGTCTAAAAGTGGAAAATAGGGCTCAGCCCTTCTTCATGACATCTTCAACGGCCTTCTTGACCGCTCCGTAGGCCAGCTCGAAGAGCTCGTCGCGTCTCTTCTCACTGGGAGCTTCAACAACAACGCGAATCTTCGGCTCCGTCCCGCTCGGCCTCACGAGAACCCACGAGCCGTCCTTCAGGTTGAAGCGGAAGCCGGAAATAGTCAGAACTTCCCTGGTCTCGCTTCCCAGCTTCTCCTCAAGGGCCATGTACGCTCTCTCCATTACCGCCCCCTTGAACTCGTCCGGGCAGGGGACGTTCCTCTTGGTGAGGTAGAACTCAGGAACGTTCTCCCTCACTATCTCTGACAGGGGTTTCCCTTCCTCGTCTATGAGTTTGAGCAGAAGCCCCATCGTTACGAAGCTGTCTATCCAGTTGCCGAACCTCGGGTGGACGAGTTTCCAGGGTTCAGCGGCAAAGATGGCCCCGTATCTCTTTATTCCGTCGTGTGGCTGGCCGAGGGGAATCCTCACCACCCTTCCGCCGGCCTCCTCGACGACGTAGTCTATCCTCGAGCCCGTGTCTATGGAAACGACCACCGTTCCGCCCCCGTGTTCCTCGGTGTAGAGCTTGGCGAAGAGCGCTATAACTGTGTCCTCGTGGAGGTAGTTGCCCCTTTCGTCGAAGACCGCTATCCTGTCGGCGTCGCCGTCCTGGGCTATGGCAATATCAACGCCCAGCTCCCTCACGAGCTCTCCGAGGTAGGCTATGTTCTCGTAGCGAGGCTCGGGCTTCCTTCCCGGGAAGTGGCCGTCCACGTGGGCGTTCACGCTTATGACCTTCGCCCCCATCTCGCGCAGGAGGTAAGGAGCCAGAACGCTCCCGGCACCGTTGGCGCCGTCGTAAAGGACCTTTAAGCCCGTCTCGTGGTTCACGAAGTCGAGAACGGCCCCGATGTAGTCATCTATGACGTCGAGGGGCTTCACCGTCTTTATCTCGTCCCACCTGGCCTTCCTGAAGTTTCCTGAGAAAACGAGCTCCTCAAGCTTCCCCTCCTGCTCGACGTAGAACTCGGTTCCATCGCCGTTGAAGACCTTTATCCCGTTGTCGGTCGGCGGGTTGTGGCTGGCCGTTATCATAACCCCGCCGTCGCCGTGCTCTCTCGTCGCCCAGGCCAGGGCTGGCGTCGGGATTAAATCCGCGTCGAGAACCTCCTTCCCGGTCGAGAGGAGCCCCGCGATGAGGGCGTTCTTGAGCATCACGCTTGAAGTTCTCCCGTCCCTCGCGACCACTATGTCCTCTCCCTCGATGTAAGTTCCCATCGCCTTCCCGATGTCCATCGCGAGCTCGGGAGTGACCTTCTCCCACAACCTTCCCCTGATCCCAGCGGTGCCGAAGAGCCTCATGTCACCACCGGAACTATTTGGTGCGGGGGTTATAAACGTATATCGCCAGTCCGCGGTGGTTTCCCAGCCTCATTCCCCTGGGCATTGCATCTCCCGCCAGCGGCAAAATGTAAACCGGCAGTCTTAGCGTCCTGCCGAGCTTTAGAATGGGCCGCACTATCTCCGGCGTGGGCCTGACTGAGTAGAGCGCGCGGGCAGTTCTGTAAAGTTCGAGCCTCGGGCTGAACAGGTCGTCTCGTACCGCCCCTATGCCCAGCTCCCTTGCCCGTTCAACAGACTCGGGGTTCCAGTCGATGGCCAGAACGTCGTACCCCAGGCTTTTCAGTTTGAGCGCGACCTTGAACTGGAAGCCTATCCCTAGCTCGACTACCTTCCCCCTTGGAATCTCCCTGGCTAGGAACTCGGCGAAGTCCTCTATGGGCATGGGAGAAAATGGGAGGGGAGGTTTAAAAAGCTTCAGAAAACTGCCTTCCCACTCCCCTTCTCGAAGACGTGGGCCTTGCGCATGTCGAAGACGACATCGATCTCCTGGCCTTCCGTCACTTTGGACTCCGAGCGGAAGGAGCCCAGGAATGTGACGTCGCCGACGCTCAGGTGGACTATCTTCTCGCTTCCGAGGTTCTCGATGATGTCCACCATGGCCCGAACCATGTTCTCTCCTGGTACCTTGACCTGGGCGAACATCGCGTCGTAGAGGTCCTCAGGGCGAATTCCGAAGATGACTTCCCTCCCGACGAGGTTCCTCTCCTCGAGAACCTCGAACTGGTCGGGGAGGAACTTGAGCCTGAACTCGCCGAAGTCGGCGAAGCCGTCCTCGGTCACCGTCGCGTCCATGAAGTTCATCGGGGGCGAGCCTATGAAGCCGGCAACGAAGGTGTTCGCGGGCCTGTCGTAGACCTCCTCCGGCGTTCCGACCTGCTGGAGGACGCCCTGGTTTATGACCGCTATCCTGTCGCCCATGGTCATGGCCTCAACTTGATCGTGGGTGACGTAGATTGTGGTAACTCCAAGCTGCCTCTGGAGTCTCTTGAGTTCGGCGCGCATCTTCACCCTGAGCTTTGCGTCCAGGTTACTCAGGGGCTCGTCCATGAGGAAGACCTGGGGCTTCCTCACTATCGCCCTGCCCAGGGCAACCCTCTGCCTCTGACCACCGCTCAGCTCCCTCGGCTTCCTCTTGAGGAGCTCCGTCAGGCCGAGAAGTTCCGCGACTTCCCTGACGCGCTGGTCTATCTCCTGCTTCGGCACCTTCCTGAGCTTGAGGGGGAAGGCTATGTTATCGTAGACAGTCATGTGGGGGTACAGCGCGTAGCTCTGGAAGACCATCGCGATGTCCCTGTCCTTCGGTGGAACGAAGATTCCCTTCTCGGGGTCGGCCACGAGCCTGTCCCCGACGTATATCTGCCCCCTCGTCGGCTCCTCGAGGCCGGCTATCATCCTCAGCGTGGTGGTCTTTCCGCAGCCGCTAGGTCCGAGGAGGATCATGAACTCCCCGTCCTTGACGTCGAGGTTCATCTCCCTTACCGCGGTGAACTCCCCGAACTGCTTCCAGACGTTGATGAGCTTTACCTCGGCCATTTTATCACCTCAAAAATTTGAAAGGGTCAGCGCCTCCTTCTGAGGAGGAGCGGTATCGTGGCGAGTGCTATTAACGCGGCCGGACCGCAGATTCCTCCACCGCCTTCGGTGGTAGTGGTTGGTGCGGTGGTGCTCGGGCTGCTGGTGGTCGGAGTGGTAGTGGTGGTAGTGGCAGTCTGGCTCGGTGAGGTCGTCGAGGTTTCGCTCGTGGTCGTGGTGGTTTCGGTCGGTGTCTCGGTCGGGGTCGGCTCCTCGCCGCCGGTGCCCTCGACGAGCGGTATCATGAGCACGGTGGCGAGTTTCATATCGTTGGCGTCGTAGGAGCTTAACTGCTCTTCCTGGGTTGGCTCAAAGCCGGGTGGGACGAGCTCATCGACCACCCTCGGTGCGACGCCGTTTATGACCGCGTTCGGGTCCGCCCCGCCGAGCTTCCACTGCTCCGCATCGACCGCTACCGGCCTCCACTTGTCAGGACCGTAGCCGTCCTGGGAGCCAACGAGCACGGAGGCGTAGAGGCCGTAATCCCCTATGGCCGGCAGGTACTTCTTGGGTAGCCTGACGACTATCGCGTTCTTTACCGGGTCGGCTGAGATCTGCATTTCGCCCTGGTAGACGGTTCCGTTGGGCAGGACGATGAGGTTACCGTAGTCCCAGCCCGCTATCCTCAGGGCCACGTCCCAGGGGTGCCTGGGGTCGAGCTGGACGTTGCTTCCCGGGCCATCGGGGAACATCTTTATCGCCGAGCTGTTACCGCCGTCGGTGTAGTCGAGGTAGACCTCGATTATCTGGAGGCTGAAGCCGTTGGGAGCGTTCCACGGGTTGCCACCGAGGTCCTTGAAGTAGAACTCGAGCGTCCAGTCGTCGCTTCCCTCGATCATCTTGAACTTCAGCAGGTCAAGGTGCCCCGGAACGAAGACCTTGTCGGTGGGGTAGGTGTAGGTTCCCGGTCCGTGGTCGTCACCCTCGGGGTCGTTCACGACTATTCCCTGCTTGAGTAGCGGAAGGGCCTTGACGGTGGCGAGTTTCATATCGTTGGCGTCGTAGCTGCTCAGCTGCTCCTCCTGGGTTGGCCTGAAGTTTGCAGGAGCGAGGAGGTCGATTACCCTGGGTGCAACACCGTTTATGACCGCGTTCGGGTCTGCTCCACCGACTTTCCACTCCTCGGCCTCAACCGCTACCGGTCTCCACTTGTCCGGCCCGTAACCGTCCTGGCTCCCGGTTAGGACGGCTCCCCAGAGGC
Organism: Thermococcus sp. MV11; assembly: GCF_012027285.1. Taxonomy (NCBI): domain Archaea; kingdom Methanobacteriati; phylum Methanobacteriota; class Thermococci; order Thermococcales; family Thermococcaceae; genus Thermococcus; species Thermococcus sp. MV11. Next base: position 363,068 of record NZ_SNUD01000002.1, on the reverse strand, counting down.
CGTAGTCCTCGTTTATCGCTATGTACTTCTTCGGGACTTTCACTATCACCGCGTTCTTTACAGGGTCTGCCGAGATTTGCATCTCTCCCTGGTAGGCGGTTCCGTTCGGAAGGACTATCAGGTTTCCGTAGTCCCAGCCGGCAATCCTGAAGGCGACGTCCCACGGGTGGTCCGGGTCGAGGTTCACGTTGGCCCCGGGCCCGTCCGGGAACATCTTTATCGCCGTGCTGTTGCCGCCGTCCTTGAAGTCGAGGTAGACCTCTATTATCTGGAGGCTGAAGCCGTTGGGAGCGTTCCACGGGTTCCCTCCAAGGTCCTTGAAGTAGAACTCCATCACGTAGCTGTCGGTCTGCTCAAGCATTCTGAAGCGGAGGAGGTCGAACACGCCCGGCTTGAAGACGTCGTTGGTCGGGTAGGTGTAGGTTCCCGGTCCGTGGTCGTCACCCTCGGGGTCGGCTATGTCGGCTATGACGACTCCCTTTACCTCGGTCGGGAGCTTCAGCTCGACGGGGGTGCTTATGACCTCCAGCCTGCCGTCCTTCACGGTCGAGACGGCGAAGTAGAAATCGGCAGGGTTCTCTATGTACTCGAAGGGCACAACAACCTCTATTCCTTCACTCGTCTCCCTGACCGTCGCCTCACCGAGCTTTTCGCTGTTCTCGTAGTCGGTGGCCTTGTACACCTCGGCCTTCCCATCGCGGTAGACGAGGTGCTTGGTTATCATCAGCCCGACGCTGTCCGCTGAGAACGGGAACATGGAGTACCTGAGCTCGCCCGGCCTCCCCTGGAGGAGGGTGAAGGTGTTCCCGACGCGCTCGTCCTTCTCCCAGATGCTGACCTCGAACTGACTCAGGTTACCCCTGACGATGAAGTGAAGTCCCTCGCCGTCGAAGTAGACGCTAACGCCCTCCGCCAGCGGCGACATGCTGGAGTAATTCTTCATCTCCCCCTCCTTGAGGCCGTCGAGGGCCCTGGTGACGTAGGGCTCCCCGTCCGGGAAGTAGTTGCCGAAGAGGTAGCTCGGCGGCTCGACTCCGGCGAGCCTGTACATCTCGTAGAGGTAGGTCTTGAGGTAGCGGTCGAAGGTGAAGTCCTGCCCGCTGTTCTGGTCACTCCCGTACCACCAGAACCAGTCGCTCGCCTCGGCGCGGAGCAGGTACTCGTGGGCCTTCTCCCAGTCCTCCTGGCTCATCTCGTCCTTCTTCTCCATCAGGGTCTTCCTCGCCAGGTAGAGCCAGTACCAGCCGTAGTTCTCTTGAGGCTCGCCTATCCAGGTGGAGAGCGTTCCGTCTATCCAGCTGCTCTCGGGCCACTGCATCTCCTCCTTGACGCCGACCATGTCGTAGAGGTCGCCGAGGCTCTGGGCTTTGAGGAGGGCCTGGACGTTGTCGCCCGTGAGGTCAAGGCGCTCCATCATCTTGGGGGTGAGCTTGTTGGCCTGGTCCCCGTAGAGCTGGATGTACTCGCTCGGCGTGAGGGTTCTTATCAGTCCCTGCTCCTGGAGCTCGGTCAGCTTCTTGTAGAGCTCGGTCAGGAAGAGCTTGCCGTCGTAGGGGTAGTGCTCCCACGGGTTCTCGCCGTCGAGGGTGACCACGTAGACCAGCGAACCGTCGTAGTTCTCCTTCTGTATCTTGAGGAGCTCGTTCACGAAGTCATCAACCGCCTGGTACTGGTTCATACCCGCGTAGGTGAAGCCAACGCGGTCGCTCAGCGCGTGGTCGCGCGGGAAGAGGTAGATCTTCTTTCCGTTGAACTCGGCCACCCAGGGCTTGTAGTAGTTCTCAACGGTGTTCTCGACGCCGAGCCTGTCGAGGACGAGCTGGTCGGTCATGACCCAGGTCCAGCCGTTGTTGGCGAGTATCTCGAGGGTCTTGTCGTTCAGGGCACTCTCGGCGGCCCAGCCACCGACAGGCACTGCCGTCCCGTTCCCGAGGTACTGCTTGTAAAGCTCGTCCGCCCTCTTCACCTGGTCGTTGAAGTCGCCCTCCCAGCCGAAGTCGTTGAGTATCGGCCCTATCGGGTGGGCGTAGGGAACGACGGTAACTTCGACGTTGCCGTTCCCGAGGAGGAGGTTTACCTTCTCGTGCTCCTCGAAGGTGTGGTTGAGGAGCCAGAGCTGGGCGTCGAGGACGGTTTTAACGTCGTCCCTCGTGTAGCCTCCCTCGTCCACCTTGTCGTAGAGGGCCTTAAGCTCGGGGTGGGTCATTATGTAGTTGTAGTCTATCCAGGCGAGGTTGAAGAGAACCGCCAGGTCAATGTAGTCCTGCTCCGTGAACTCGTTGGTGACCGCGACTTTCTGCTCCTCGAGCGGAAGGTTGGCGTACTTGGCCTTTGCGGCCATCATTTTATCCTTCAGCTCCGTGTAGCGGTCCCAGAAGTCCCTTATCGGGTTGCCGCTGGGGTCTGTTATGGGCTCGCCGTTCCATGGTATGGTGTGGTCGAAGAACCCCCCGGGTGCCTGGAGCATGAACCACTTCTCCTCGACGGTGAGGGGCTCTCCGTTTGCTATCTTCTCTGTGATTATCTGGTATGTGTCCTTCTTGCCGTTCATGTAGTCCGCCAGCTGGGCTATGAGCGAGCCAGACAAATCGATCGTCGCGTGAACCTCCGGGTACTGGCTCAGGTAGTAGGCCATCTTCCAGTAGTTGTTGGCAGCGTGGAGCCTGACCCAGGGCCTCGTGTAGATGTCCTGGATCGGGTCGTAGTAGTAGGGCTGGTGCTGGTGCCAGACGATTATGACGTTGAGCGGCTTCGGTTCGGCCGCCCCAACGGTCTTTACGTTCGCTCCAATCAGACTTCCAACCATCAAAACTGCCAGGAGTAGGGCAACCACCCTTCTCATGCTATCACCTCATTCCTTGAGTCCTCCAACGGTAAGACCGCTCCTTATGTAGTTCTGGGCGAGCATGAACATCAGGAACACCGGCAGGGCGAAGAGCAGTGCCGCCGCCGCGAAGTAGCTCCAGTCTATGCCCCTGCCGATGCCGCCCAAGAGGAGGTATATCCACACCGACAGCGGCTGGTTGGGTTCGGTCAGGAGCAGGCTGGCGAGTATGAACTCCGTCCAGCCGCCTATGAAGGCGAATATCGCGACGGTCGCTATTCCTGGAAGGGCCATCGGGAGGAGCACGTGCCTGATTATCTGCAGGTAGCTCGCGCCGTCCACCAGGGCCGCCTCGTCGAAGTCCGGGCTTATGGAGTCGATGTAGCCCTTGAGGAGCCAGGTGTTGAAGGGAACGCTTCCGGCCGCGTAGATGAAGGACAGCACCGGCAGCTTGTCGTAGAGGCCGAGCTTGACGACCATACCGTAGAGCGCTATAAGGCCTGCTATGCCCAGTCCTCCAGCGACCTGGGTGAACATCAGGTAGAAGTAGAGCACGTGGTCCCTGCCGAAGAACTTCATGCGCGAGAACGCGTAGGCCGCTGGAACCACGAAGAGCAGGGCCAGCAGGACGGTCAGCGTGGCTATTATGAGGCTGTTCTTGAGGTAGCCGAAGAACTTGGAGTTCACGAACTTCCCTATGTTGGTGAAGCTCACGGTCCCGGTGTTCCTGGCCACGACGTACTTCTCCATCTGGCCCGAGACCTTCACTCCCTCGACCTCCCCGCTCTTCAGCTCTACGTCCCTGACTATCGCGAACCCTATGCTCCCGTCCTCGTTCACCCTGGTCAGGACGAACAGTCCGCTTACCTCCCCTTTCAGCCTGCCCTGGGCGTTTTGAGCGGTCGAGACGTCGAAGGTCAGTCCCTTCACTGGGATCTCAAAGGTCAGCCCCGTGAACGGGCCGTACTTCACCTTCCCCTTCAGCGTGCCGTCCACCAGGTAGAGCTTGCCGTCCTGGACGTGGGCGCTTCCCTCTATGGTCCCCGTGAAGTTCTCGCTCAGCTTGCTCCCGGAGAACCCGAAGAGCACCTCGCGGTAGGAGTCGAGGCTGACGTTCCTGGGTATCAGGTGGAATTCGGTCGTTGCCAGCGTCGAACCCGGGGTTATGGAGACGGTGAAGATGTAGTAGACCGGGAAGAGTATTATGAACATCACGAAGATGGCTATCAGGGTGAGGGTGAAGGTCTTGATGACCTCCCCCTTTCTCCTGCCCATCATCCCTTAGCACCCTCCTGGAGCCTGGTTATCCTGACGTTGACGTACATGTAAACCGCCAGCACGAGCGTGGCCACTATCATTATCGCCGCCGCCTTTCCGTAGTGCGGGCTCGCTCCAAAGGCCTTCCTGAAACCGTAGAGCAGTATGAACTTGTCCTCGAAGAGGCCGGCGTTGTAGATGTAGGGCACCATGAAGTACTGGAAGCTCGCCGCGCTGGTCAGTATCGTCGCGAAGGCTATCGGTTTGCCGACTATCGGAAGGACCACGTGCCTTATCCTCTGCCAGTAGTTGGCGCCGTCTATTATCGCCGCCTCCATCAGCGTGTCCGGAACCGACTGCAGGGCGGCGGTTATGACGGTTATCATGAAGGGGTACGCCAGCCATACCTCGATTATGTTGAGTGCTATGAATGCCCAGAACGGGTCGTTGATCCAGTTGGGCAGGTTCTGAACCCCGAGGGATTTGAGCACCTGATTTACCGGCCCGAATATCGGGTCGAACATGAACTTCCAGACGGTGACGGAGAAGAGGAGCGGCAGGGCCCAGGGGATTATCAGGAGGGAACGGTAGATCATTTTGCCCTTGACGTACTTGCTGTTGTAGAGCAGGCTGAGGAAGATTCCGGCGAGGACCTTGAGGGTGACGCTGGTGACGACGAATATCCAAGTCCACATGAAGGCGCTCCTGAATGTTTCGTCGTTGAGTATCCAGCGGAAGTTCTCCAGCCCGACGAACTTGAGCGGCGGCGCATCTGGAGCCTGGACCGGGAAGTTACCGAGCTGGGCGTTGGTGAAGGCCAGGTAGATGGAGTATATTATCGGCCACAGGTTGAAGAACAGGAACGCGGCCATTCCTGGCAGGATGAGGAACAGGGCGATGGTGGTAGTCTTCTTCATGGCGGAATCCCTCCGAAAAGTGTGAAAAAGAGAGAACGGTCAGCCGTTCATGTTGTCGAGTATCTCCTGCTGGTACTTTTTGAGTATGGCCGGTATGTCGGCGTTCTCCGGGTCCTGGAGTATCTCGTTGATGGCGTTCGCGACTCCACCCCAGACGGCGCCCATCTTGGGGCTCTTGGGCATCAGGTAGGCGTGCTGGACGGCCTGTCCAAAGCCGTAGATGACCGGGTCGTTCTGGATCTCGGGGTCGTTGAGGACCTCCTTGAGGACCGGAATGTAGCCGAGCTGAAGAGCGAGCTCCTTAACCGCGGCTGGGTCGGTGGTGAACCACTTGACGAACTTCCAGGCGGCGTCCTTGTTCTTTATACCTGCCGCGAAGTAGATGTCCTTGACTCCACCGTAGGGCCTCGGCCAGTACTCCTTGCCGTCCTTGCTTATGGGCGGCAACGGAACAACGCCGAAGTCAATTCCGGCTTTCTTGACGTCGCTTATGCTCCATGGACCGTTCACCATCATCGGCGCCCTGCCCTCAAGGAATATGCTCTGCTGGGTGCCGTAGTCGGGGCTAGGGGCCATGTAGGGCCAGATGTTCTGGAAGAAGAACTCAAAGCCCTCTATCGTCTCCGGCTGGTCGAGACCGGGCATCTCGGTCGCGTCGTCGAAGTAGTAGCCGCCGAAGGCGTGGGCCCAAGCGGATATGAAGTACGCGTCGATCGGATATGCTATTCCATACTTCTCCTCATCTGGTTTCCAGTGCTCCTCCATTATGGCCTTCATCTCGTCGAAGGTCTTGGGCGGCTCGCTCACCATGTCCTTGTTGTAGATGAGCGCAACGGTCTCGGCGGCGAAGGGCATGGCGTAGAAGTGGCCCTTGTACTGCATGGCATCGACGGCCATCGGGGCAAAGCCGTTGAGTATGTCATCGGTAACGTAGTCGTCAATTGGCTCGAGCATGCCGGCCTCCGCGAACTTGCCTATCCAGTCGTGAGCCCAGATGAAGAGGTCCGGCCCCTGACCGGTGGGTATGGCGGCCTTGAGGGCGCTCTCAAGGTCCGGCTTCTGCTCGAAGGTTATGGTGACGTCCGGGCACATGGCCATGTACTCCTCGGCCAGGCTCTGGAAGACCTCGAGCTCGTTGGGCTGCATCGCGTGCCAGATTACCACCTCACCGCTTCCACAGTCGGTTTCAGGGGTGGTCGTTGTTTCGGTTGGGCTCGGGGAGCTCGTCTCGCTCGGACTGGTGGTCTCGCTCGGACTGCTGGTGGTGCTCGGGCTCTCGCTTCCACCGCTTATGCAGCCGCTGGCCACGACGCTGAGAACCAGAACCCCGACCAAAAGCAGGGCAAACAAACCTTTCCTCATGCTTTTATCACCCGCCTCAATTTTGGGTGGTATAGTATCATCGTCGGTGATATATATATCTTGCGCTCTCCTGTTCAGAGTTGATGACCGTGCACAGATTTGAGCTTCTAGAAAATTTGTGTCGTCCCGGGAGCGTTAGGGAACACTCTTCCTAGCTGGTGTTCGGGGAGTAATTTTTCCAGTACTTGCGTTTAAGACGGGAAAGGAACAGCTTGAAACGGCATTCCTCTGGGGTTTTTGTGTACCTTATCTCCACCCTCACCCTCTCTTTCCCAAGAGCCCTCTCGTAGATTATTTCGTCCCCCTCGAACCTCAGCGGAATGAAATCTCCGAGCTGGAGGGCTTTGCTGCGCTTCCTTAGCTCTATCAGCTTTCTAGTCGTCTCGAGTATCCTCTCGTTCCACCCTTCCGGGTTCCACTCCATCGGGGTCCTTCCGGCGTCAAGGCCCCCTTCCAGCTTTCCCCTCAGCCCGATCTCGTCGCCGTAGAATATCGAGGGGATTCCCTTGTAGGTCATCAGAAAGGCCAGCGCGCAGAGGTACCTTCTTTCGTCGTTCACCAGGTCGATGAAGCGTTCCGTGTCGTGGTTGTCGATGAAGTTGTACATCGCGTACTCCGCGGGACCAAGATGAGCGCTCAGAAGCTCCAGACCGTTGAGGAACTCCCCCGCGTCAATCTCCCGCTCGACGAAGAACCTCAGTATTAGCTCGTAGAGGGGGTAGTTCATCGTCCCGTGGAACTTGTCAAAGAGCCAGAGCCTCGGGTCGTCCATGACCTCCCCGACGAGGTATGCATCTTTTGGGAGGGCTTTCCTCACCTCCCGCCAGAGCTCCGGCGGAACGCCGTGGGCCACGTCGAGCCTCCAGCCGTCCGCACCCTTTTCAAGCCAATGCATCATGACGTCCTTTACGAGTCTCCTTACTTCTGGGTTCTCGTGGTTCAACCTGGGCATCAGCCAGACGGAGTAAAAGCTCTCGTAGTTCCACCCTATCTCCTTCAGCCTCCGGTGCTTCTCCCTCGGAGAAATCTTTGACCTGAGAACCTCCAGGAACTCACCTGAAACCACGGGGAAGCCGGTCACCCTGTAAAAGTCTTTGTAGTCGCTCTCATTCCCCCGGGCTATCAAATCCTGGAAGAAGGGGTGGAAGAAGCTCGTGTGGTGGAAGACGCCGTCGAGAACTAGCTTGATGTCCCTCTTTTTGAGTTCTCCCGCCAGCTTGAGGAAAGTCCCATCTCCCCCGAGCTTTCTATCGATGTGGAAGTAGTCCGTAACGTCGTAGCGGTGGTAGGTCGTGGACTCGAATACCGGGGTTAGGTAGAGGGCGTTTGCGCCCAGGCTTTCGATGTGGTCGAGCCTTCTGATTATCCCCGCCAGGTCGCCGCCGTGGAACCCCTCCCCGGCAAGTGCCCTCCCCCTCGGGGTCCCGGGCAGGCCCCGCTCAAACCTGTCGGGCATTATCTGGTAGAAAACCCTCCCGTGAATCCACCCTGGGGCATTGTATCTGTAAGGTTTCGCCTCGAAGGGGCCAAGTTCGATGGTTTTTCCTTCGGATTCCACGATGAAGGAGTATCTTATGACCCCTTCACCGGGCAGGACCGCCTCGAAGTACTCGAAAAGCCCGTCGAGAGCCTTGCGCTTCATCGGAACCTCGCTCTCATCGAGAATGAGCCGAACCTTCCGGGTTTTTCCCCTCCGGGCCCTCAGGAGAACGTGGGTTCCCCCGGCGATGGAGTACAGGTAGGCGGCGCTCGGCCTGTGGAAAACCTCACCCGGGCCGAGGATCGTCGCCACGCTCACTGTTCTCTCGAACTTGTAGGAAAGGCGCCGGTAGACGGTGGTCTCGGGGTTCTCCGGGTCGGTACCGAAGTTCCCGTCCACGGAGAAGCCGTAGTACCAGACGCCCTCGGGGAGCCTGAGGGTGATTCTCCACCGCTCCCCCTTCCGCTCCATTCGAAAGCTTCCCTCGTTGAAGGCGTTGAAGTTTCCGAGCAGGTAGGCGTATTTTCCCCTGGCCGGTATCGAGAACTCCACCCTGGCAACCCTTCCGAACCTCCAGTCCGGTTCGAACCCGAAAATTTTATACACCTTCACCACCAGGTATCACTACTGATGAATAAACTCGCGCGAGTGAAACTTAAAAGGTTGGGGGTTTTGGCATGCACGAAGAGGAAATCGTTGAGAAGCTCCAGAAGCTCGGTCTGACCAAGTATGAGAGCTTAGCCTACATCACTCTCCTCAAGCTCGGCCCTAGCAAGGCCACGGACATAACGAAGGAGAGCGGCATTCCCCACACTAGGGTGTACGACGTCCTCAGCTCGCTCCACAGAAAGGGTTTCGTCGATGTGATGCAGGGCTCTCCGAGGCTCTACAAGCCCGTCAATCCCGAGGTCGTTCTGGAGAAGATAAAGGAGGACTTCATAGAGGACATCGAGAACCTCAAGGTGGCCTTCCTCGAGCTCTACCGCGAGGTTCACGGTGAGGATTTACCGGAGATATGGACCATACAGGGCTTTGAGAACACCGTGGAAAGGGCTGAATATGTCATAAGGACCGCCAAGCACGAGGTTCTTATCAACACGCCTTTCGAGTTCCTCCAGCTCCTCAAGAGCGAGATAAGGGCCAGGAAGGACATAATCTTCGTCATAATCAGCAACTTCGACGAGATTCCCGACTGGCTCAAGGGTGACAACATAATGCTCGCGAGGAGTGGAGGTGCGCCCTGGCTCATGGCAAGCTGGATAATCGGCGACATCGACTACGCCCTCTTCTTCGGTGCCCTGCCGAAGGACAAGAGGAGGGAGAAGTTTTACTCCTTCTGGGCCAAAAGCCCAAAGATTATCCAAAACTACATGCACTGGTTTTACACGATATACCTCGACAACAGCGAGGTCATCAAGCCTTTAAGCTACTCAGCAGTTCCAAAGCCCCTCTCCCTCGTGAACATAAGAACCCTCATCACCCTCCTCAAGTACGTCGAGCTTCCCAGAAGGATAGAGGTCGTTGGCAGGCTCGTGGATACCAAGGAGCCGGTAACCCTCGATGGAAAGGTAACCGAGTACGAATACACCCCACTGACCGCGAACATAACAGTCCGAGCCGACGGAAGGGAATGGAAGGTCGGGGGAATCGGCAGCTACTTTGAGGACGTCGAGGGGGAGAAGTTCATTCTCCTTGAGTGAACTTTTCTTTTCCGTCTTGATACCGCTTGATCTCTAAATCGGGTGATGACAATGAAGATTCTGATTTTGGGGTTCGAGTACCTCCCGGTCAAGGTGGGGGGCCTGGCGGAGGCCATAACGAGCATGGCCGAGGGGTTGGCCAAGCTTGGTAACGAGGTTCTCGTTTTCACCCCCGACCACGGCAGGGGATTGGGCAAACCGGTCCACTCCTTCGGAATAATCTTTGAGGGGAGGGAGGTGAGCATAACGGCGAGGAAGAGGGAGCAGAACGGCGTAACCGTCTATGCCCTCTCCGGGGACGTCCTCGATACCGACGTTTACCCCGATTGGGAGACGCTCCTCAGAAAGGCCGTTCTCTTCGGAAAAGCGAGCGTCGGGCTGATGAACGAGCTTATTGAAACCTTCAAGCCGGACGTAATCCACGCCCACGACTGGCACACGGTCTTTGCCCTCGGCCTCTTGAAGAAATACTTCGGGACAAGGAGCGTCTTCACGATCCACAGGCTCAACAAGGCCAGGATTCCAGCCCACTACTTCGGCGAGGCAAACCTCGCTGAACTTGCCCCCTACCCTGAAATGGATCCCGAGCACACCGCCGCCTATATAGCCGATGCCGTGACGACCGTCAGCAGGAGCTACTTGTGGGAGGAGTGGGGGTTCTTTGGGCACTTCGACGGCAAGGTTACCCACGTCTTCAACGGCATAGACTGCTCCTTCTGGAACGAGGAACTCATGGAGACGAAGGACCTCCCAAGGGAAGAGAGGAGAAGGCTCGTCCTGGAGCGCTTTGGGTTGGGCGACGGGAAGGCCTTCCTCTTCATAGGTCGCTTCGACAGGGCACAGAAGGGCGTTGATACGCTCCTCCGGGCGGTTGAAATACTATCGAGCGACCCAGCCTTCGGTGAGATGCGCTTCCTCATCGTTGGGAAGGGTGACCCCGAACTGGAGGCGTGGGCGAGAGCGGTTCAAAACCGCTTCCCTGAAAACGTAAGGGTGATAACCGAACTCCTGAGCAGGGAAACCGTCCGCGAGCTCTACGGCTCGGTGGACTTCACCGTAATCCCGTCCTACTTCGAGCCCTTCGGTCTTGTTCAGCTTGAGGCGATGTGCCTCGGAGCCATACCCATCGCGAGCGCCGTTGGTGGGCTAAAGGACACTATAATAGACATCAACTCCGACCCGGAGAACGCCACTGGAATTCTTGTCCCTCCGAGGGACGCGTTCGCATTGGCGAGGGCGCTGGTTCTGGCGAAGGAGATAGACAAGGAGACCCTGAGAAAGCTCCGCGAGAACGGTAAGAGGAGGGCGAGGAAGGACTTCACCTGGGAGAACGCGTGCGGGAGGTACATTAAAGTCTATGATGGGGTGGTTGATAAGGCCGTTCCCTTCCTGCGCTAACGCCACCCGTACTCGGCCAGGAACTTTCTTTTCAACCTCTTTATGGTTCCCGAAACGCCGAGGGTTCTGAACATCGCCTTCGAACCGTTTATCTCCGTAACCAGTGTCAGGGCGAAGCGGAGCTCCTCAACGTGCTTTCTATCAACGCGCACTATCCCAGTCTGGCTCTTCTCGTCGAACTTGATGAACCACGGCTTGGCCTTAGCCGAGCCGAGGGTTCCGAGGGTTGAAATGCTCGCCTCCCAGATGGTCCGCTTTATCTCGTCCTTCGTGAAGGCCCTCTCTCCAATGACCTGGAATGCTATGTAGCGGTGCTTGTCCCTCAGGGTGGGCGGCAGGTACTTAGGCTTCTCCCTCATAGGCATCTGCACAACTTTGCCCGCCAACCTTTTTAAGCCCTCCCCCTCGTTTAGGGTTAGCGAGGTGAGTGAATGGTCTGGGAGACGCCTTACTTTTCGTACGCCGTTCGCGAGCTGCCAAAGGGCTGCCAGCTCTGCGTTAGGGGTGAGAAGCTCGTCCTCTTCACCACTGGAAAATGCCCTCGTGACTGCTTCTACTGCCCCCTGAGCGAGCACAGGAGGGGAGACGTCGTCTACGCCAACGAGAGGCCGGTGAGAAGCCTTGATGATATAATCGAAGAGGCCCTGCTGATGGAGGCGAAGGGAGCGGGAGTTACGGGCGGCGACCCTCTCGCGAGGCTCGATAGAACCGTTGAGTACATTCGGGTCCTCAAGGAGGCCTTTGGCCGGGACTTTCACGTCCACCTCTACACCACCGGTGCTTTGGCCACGAAGAAGAACCTTGAGAAGCTCTATGACGCCGGCCTGGACGAGATACGCTTTCACCCCGATCTCTTCAACCCGAACTCAAGGCTCTTCAGGATCGAGATAGAGAACATAAGGAACGCCTTCGACTTCGACTGGGACATCGGCGGCGAGATTCCCTCCGTTCCGGGCCAGTTCGAGAGGATGAGGTGGTACGCTGAATTCCTCGACGGCCTCGGCGCGAAGTTCCTCAACGTGAACGAGCTGGAGTTCAGCGAGACGAACCTAAGGGCGATTCTCGACAGGGGTTACAAGCCTGTGAGCGACGAGAGCGCGGCCATCAAAGGCTCCCTTGAGCTGGGCCTTAAATTGCTCGAATGGGGCGAGGAGAACACCTCCCTGAGCTACCACCTGTGCACGGCCAGGCTGAAGGATGCGGTCCAGCTCAAGAACAGGCTGAGGAGGATGGCGAGGAACGTTGCAAGGCCCTACATGGAGATAACCGAGGACGGGACGCTCCGCTTCGGCATAGCGGAATACGACGACCTTGACGAACTCTACACGCTCCTCGTGGAGGAGGCCGAGGTTCCGCCTGAGTGGCTCCACATCAACAGGGAGAAGGGAAGGATAGAGATGCCCGAGGAAGTGGCTTTAGAGCTGGCGGAAGCGGTGGAGGGTGACGTGAGGTTCTTCATCGTGGAGGAGTACCCGACCTTCGACAGGCTTGAGGTGGAGAGGGTTCCGCTGCCATGAGCCTGCTTTTGCCCTTTTACTATCCTAAGTTGTTGGTTATGGGGGCGTAAGTAACTTGCGGGGGCATAAGTTATAAGAGTTTCGAAAAGGTTATTTACCTTCGGGAATATTAACCACCATGCGGGTCTTTGTCAGGGACTACCTCCTTCCCTGGGCATTCATTGTCGTCTTTTGGTTCGCCCTCTGGCTTATCGTCCATCCAATGCGGGAACGCCTCAACGCCGTTAGCCTTCTAATCGTTTTCTTTCTCCTTGGAGTCTTCATCGCCGTTGCCCTTTACTTCGTAGGGAAAGCCCTTGAACGCTACGGCTACTCCCGCAATGACATAAGGCACCTTCCGGAGATAATCGAGAAAACCCACGGGAGGCTCTACCTTCCGAAAGAGGTGTTCAATATCGTCGGCGACGCCCTTGTCTTCTGGGGTATCTTTGCGTGGGCCCTTCTGGCGACGGGAGACCCAATGATGGGACTTCTAAGCGGAGTTGCAATGTTTGCTGAAATCATTGCCTTCTTAGTTCTTTTGGTCTCAATGGTCATATGGGTTATTATCTTTCCCCATTCCCTCTACCGGCTCTTCACCGGGAGGGAGCCGGACAGGGGGCTTTTGATTGGGGTTCCCATAAAGCAGAACCTCCTCTGCACGGCAGTCCTCGTCGCGGTCAGGCTCATAGCGCTTTATTCAAACTATCCAGCGAGTGATGATTTTATTGGGAAGATGGTGGCATTTGGAAGGAACACGGAGCTGGTGGTCTCGCTCCTTGAGCTTTCGGGCCTAAACTTTCTGTTCGGTATAATCGGCCTCTACGGGCTGAGAAAGAGCAGAAAGCTGACAGCGCTGGCATTGACTCTCATCGTCCTTGCGGAGCTGTGGGTTGCTTGGGGAATGCTCACGGGCAAATTTTAAATATTTCGTGCATGCATGCACTTATAGGTGGGGAACGTTGGGAAAAACGATAACCATAGCGGATGATGTTTACTACGAGCTCGTCAGGATGAAGGGAAACAAGAGCTTCTCGGAGCTTTTGAGGGAGCCCATAGGCAAGAACAAGAAGGGCAATCTGGACGTTCTGATGATCGCCTTCGGGACGAGAACACCTGAAGAACTTGAAGAGCTAAAGCGGGAGCTTGAGGAGGTTGAAGAATGGATGGACTCCTGGACACCAACGTGGTAATCGGGCTGTTCGGTGGGAACAGGAAAGTCGTCGAGGCGCTCTACCGGGAGGGAGCCAGGGAATATCATCTACCGACCATCGTTCTCTTTGAGCTCCACTGCGGCCATCTGAAGGAGAGAGGAGCTGATGCTCGAGATGATGCCCAAAGTCGAGTTCGATGAGAACTCCGCAAAAATAGCCGGGGCAATTTTCAGGGACCTCCTGAAGAAGGAAAAAGACTGCCGTTTAAGGACCTCTTAATAGCTTCCACTGCCATAGCGCACAACGCAACGCTCTACACCTGCGATGACGACTTCAAGCGCTTCGAGGAGTACGGGCTGAAGGTGAAGGTTCTGGAAAAATGACCCAATGTGTTCCTTGTCCGCTCTTTTACCCCTGCTCTTTAAAGACCAGGCGTGAAACTACGTCACTGCTTGGAATTAGCAGGCGGATTAATTGCCCTACCTTGACTTTCTCTTTCCATGCCATAAACGCAATAACAAGGGGAAAAGAAGGTAGAAGGACCGACTTACTCCACCTTCTCAATCCCTATCTTCGCCTGAACCTCTGGCCACTCGACAACGTAGCCCTTGGCTTCCCCGAAGCGAACTTCCACAGCTCTGGTCTCCTTTTTCACATAGTCGAGGTTCTCGCTGAGGAGCTCGCGGTTCTCGTCGGTGGTCTCTATGGTAACCACTATCCTGTCGTTCACGTCGAGGTCAAGCCTCTTGCGCATCTCCTGTATCCTCCTGACGAACTCCCTCGCGAGGCCCTCAGCCAAAAGCTCCCTCGTGAGGGTCTTGTCCACGAAGACCCTTCCGCCCTCGAAGTCCTCAGCAACGAGGAAGTCCGGCAGCTTCTCCTCCACGCTCAGGTGCTCCCTGGTGAGGTGGAAGGTCTTTCCTTCGAGCTCGACGTCCATCTCGCCCCTCTCGTAGAGCTCCCTTCCGTGCTCGTTTATCCACGCTATCACGAGCCTTGCATCACCCTTGAACTCGGGGCCAACTTTCGCGAAGTTCGGCTTGATGACGAGCTCCCTCTCCACTTTGCCAACGACGACCTCCTTGGCGTTGAGCTGGTCGCGGAGTATTCTGTTGAGCCTCTCGACGGCCTTTGCCACGGTCTCGTCCTCGGTCTCTACGACTATCCTCCTGACCGGGTAGCGGAGCTTTATCCTGGCCCTCTGCCTTGCTGATGAGCCGGCCTCGACGATTCTCCTGACGTACTCCATCTCCCTCTCAAGCTCCTCGTCCCTGGTGCCCTCCTCGACCTTCGGCCAGTCGAGCATGTGGACGCTCTCGACTCCAACGAACGGCCTCAGCATGTTCTGGTATATCTCCTCCGCTATGTAGGGCGTGAAGGGAGCCATAAGCCTCAGCAGGACGTCAAAGACCTTCCAGACGGTGTAGTAAGCGGCTAACTTGTCCGGGTCGTCGCCCTCGACCCACATGCGCTTCCTTATGAGCCTCACGTACCACCTGCTCAAATCCTCGACCACGAAGTTGTAGATGGCCCTCGTTGCCTTGGTGAGTCTGAAGGTCTCTATTCCCTCGGTGACCTCGTCGATAAGCCCGTTAACCCTGCTGAGTATCCATCTATCCTCCTCGCGGAACGGAAGCTCCTCCGGCTTGAGCCTGGTAGGATCAAAGTTGTCGAGGCTCATGTAGGTGGCGCTGAGAACGTAGACGTTCCAGAGTATGTTAAGCATCCTCTTGACCTGCTCAAGGCCCTTCCAGCTGAAGCGCAGGTTCTCCCAGGGGTTCGTCGCCCAGAGCATGTAGAACCTGAAGGGGTCCCGTCCCTCCTTCTGGACGACCTCCTCCGGCCTTATGATGTTGCCGAGGCTCTTGCTCATCTTGTCGCCCTTCTCGTCGAGAACGTATCCGTGCATCGCCACGTGCCTGTAAGGGACGGTGTCGAAGGCTATAACCGAAGCCGCCTGCTGGGAGTAGAACCACTTGGTGACCTGGTCCTCGCCCTCGACGATGAAATCAGCGGGCCAGAGCTTCTCGAAAAGCTCCCTGTTGCGCGGGTAGTCCAGCGAAGCCCAGCTCGCTATTCCGCTGTCGAACCACACATCTACAACGTCCTTGACGCGCCTCATCTCCTTGCCGTTGACCTTTATGATGAAGGCATCCACGTAGGGCCTGTGCAGGTCTTCTGGGCCAAGCTTCTCCTCTATGGCCTTGAGCTTCTCCTCGTAGCTCTCCGGGAGCTCTATTCTCTCGCCGTTCACCTCTATCGCGACGCTCAGCTCAACGAGCTCCTTAAACGAGCCGACGATATATATTTCCCCATCCTCGCTCTGCCATATCGGGAGCGGTATTCCCCAGTAGCGTTGCCTGCTTATGACCCAGTCGCCCGAGTTCATGACACCGTTGTCGTAGCGCACCTTCACCCAGTCCGGGTACCAGGTCACCTTCTCGTCGTTCTCCTTGATTATTTTATCCTTCACCCTGCTGACCTTGAGGAACCACTGGTCGGTTGCGCGGAATATGAGCGGGGTCTTACAGCGCCAGCAGTGCGGGTACTTGTGCTCTATCTCGCCAGCCTTCACGAGGTAGCCCTTTTCGCGAAGGTGCTCGATTATCTCCTTATCGGCGTCTTTGACATAGACTCCTTTCCACCTGCCCTCTGTGTACCTTCCTTGATCATCAACCGGGCTGTAAACCGGCAAACCATAGCGCTGACCGACCTCGAAGTCCTCCTCACCGTGGCCGGGGGCGGTGTGAACCAAACCCGTACCGTCCTCCAAAGTTACGTGCTCGCCGAGGATAACCCTGTGCGCCCACTCGTACCTTTCGCGGAACTCCTTTTGGGCTGGATACTCGTCCATGAGGACGTGGACGTAGCGGAGTCCCTCAAGCTCTTCTCCCTTGAACTCATCAACTATCTCTCCCCTGACGCCGACCTCGTTGAGAACGCGCTCGACGAGGGCCTTCGCTATTATCCAGTACTCCTCCCCGTTCTCGGTCTCGACCTTAACCTTGGCGTACTCGTATTCGGGGTGAACGGTGACGGCCAGGTTGGCGGGGAGCGTCCACGGTGTCGTCGTCCAGATGAGGAGGTACTCGTTCTCCCTGCCCTCAACCGGGAACTTGACGTATATGCTCGGGTCTTTCCTGAGCTTGTACTCACCGCGGACCTCGTGTTCAGCCAGGGCAGTCTCACAGCGCGGGCACCAGTGGAGGACGCGCTTGTCCTTCTCAAGCAGGCCCTTCTCCCAGGCGCGCTTGAGCGTGAACCAGCCCGATTCGATGTACTCGTTCTTTATCGTCATGTATGGCTCGTCCCAGTCCATCCAGACGCCGAGCATCTTGAACTGCTCCGTCATGACCCTGAGGTTGTTGAGGGCGAACTCCTTGCACTTCCTGATGAAGTTGTCGACGCCTATCTCGGTCTCTATGTCCTTCTTGGTCTTGAGCCCGAGGGCCTGCTCGACCTTGACCTCTATCGGAAGGCCATGCATGTCGAAGCCCGGCTGCCTGCGGACGTTGTAGCCCTGCATCGTCCTGAACCTTATCACCATGTCCTTGATTATCTTGTTCCAGGCGGTTCCGAGGTGTATTGCACCGCTGACGTAGGGCGGCCCGTCGAGGAAGTAGTACTTCGGGCCTTCAGCTCTGCTCGCTTTCACCTTCTCATAGACGCTGTTCTCCTGCCAAAAGTGCTCTATTTTCTCTTCAAGCTTTCCTGGGTTGTACTCCCTAAACTCCGGTTCCCGTATCATGTTAAAACCCTCCAGAAATGATCTTTATGATGGACTACCCTAGAACAGGGAGACTCAAGCCGCGAAACGGGCGAAGCGGAGGATAAAACACTCCCCCCTCATGGGCATCGGGGCAGAATTGGGAACTTCCCTTATAAGGTTTTTGGATAGAAAAGCCCGCAGTATAAAACTGTGCCCTCCCCGACCGCCCCCCGGTCACCTCTCGCGGGGGTGTGAGAGGGGAGGGCGTAGAAGGTAGGAGTTCAAAATTTTAAACCTGACGCTCCTCCTCGGGCTCACCTTTGCGCCTGCTCTCGTTCTTTATGACCTGCATCACGTAGTCGATGAACCTCCTGACTTCCTCGAGCTCCTCCTCGGGTATGTCCTGGATTTTCTTGTTCTTGCCCTTGTACGTGAGCAGTTTGAGGAGCGCGAGCCTCCCGAGCGCCGTCCTGGTACTTATCTCGCCGTTCTTCCAGTCGCGCCATATTGCGTTTGCTATGCCGTAGAACTCCGGAATGCTGTCCAGTCCTGGGTCACCAACGTCTATGACCTCCTTTCCGAGGTACTTGTAGCGCTTCTCCTTCTCCTCCTTCGAGAACTCCTTGGTTTTCTCCTTGATGTACGCGTGTACCATGACAGTTCCCCCCTATTTTTCTTGAGTACTGTTCTGGTCCAATATTTTTTAACTTTTTGTTTCTAAAGGTGTTGTGCTGTCCTCAATGATATTCGAAATGTGCCGTCTGATTTGTATAACCAAGTTGTTGATCTTGGACATTTGCCAGCCAATTGATACGGTGTTCAATTTTTGGATCCGTTCCAATTAGAAACGATTTTGTTAATGATCGGAACTTTTAATAACGAAAATTTTAAATAACATTACTTTAGTATATGACTATGGGAATAAACACTATATCAAACTTTGAACCTGCCCCTGCTGAAATCGAACTCCCGATGATGTAATCCTGATATCGTCCCCTGGGAGGGAGGAACCATGGCAGGGGCAAGGCTCTGGAAGGCCCTGTTTGTGTTGTTTGTTAGCCTTGCAATGGTAACAGTGCCGATTGTCAGTGCAGGTACCGAGGCCAGCAGCGGCGGACAGTTCAGCATTGGAGCAGTGGCTCCTCAGGTCACCGACGTCAAGTTCTACCTCGACGATCACACCACCCAGACCACCAGTGCAACCCCGGGCAATGCCTACTGGATCGACATAACCATCAGTGACGTTAACACGATGGACGACATAAAGGAGATAACCATCTGGTTCTACTATGACACGAACAACACCAAGGTTGGTCCGCTCCCGGCTGGAGACACAGATCCGAGCAGCTATGTGATACTCAAGTACGTTAGAACGCCCTTCAGCGACCAGCCAGGGACCTGGAAGTTCTACGACGCCACGGGCAATGAGATAGGCACCACGTTTGGAACCTGGCAGATAATAAGCCAGGTTGATCCGCAGACCTGGGACCAGAGTACGGGCACCTTTAGCGTTGAGATCATAGTCGGCAAGGTTGCGAGGGAGGCCAACGATGGTATTGCCGGTGGAGACTGGGACTTCCAGGTGAAGGTCGTGGACAACGAGGCCCTTGAAAGTAACGTCTACACCGGCTATGGTTATACCGTCAACTGGTATGGGGAGATATGGGTCACCAGCAGCTTCGCCTTTGGTACCGTTAGCCCGCAGAGCAATGACAACCCACTGACCTCTCCGAGCACCGGGTACCTCGATGTCTACGTCATCAGCAACGGTAACTATGACGTCAATGTCAAGAGCGATGCCACTTGGACGGGTGTTAACAACAACAGCAGGACGGTCAGTGTTGTTACTGCCACGCCAGGAGACAAGCAGATACTCCTCAAGATCAACACCAACAACGACCCCTCTACCGCAGGAGCCATAGCAAGCACCTACACCCTCTGGCTGGACAACCAGGCGGGGCCGACCCAGGACGGTGATGCCAGTGCCGGGCAGGGAGCCCACCACTACGCTTACATGTGGCTTGACGTCGGTAGCAACATTGATCAGGACACCTACGTTGGGCACGTCTACTTCCAGGTGACCAACGCCTGAGGCCTCAGCTGATGTCTCTTGACTTTCTTTTTTGCTCTGTTTTGGCAGAGCCTGTCTTGATTTTGTCCGGGATTTCGGACCCCCGTAGAATTTAAATACTTTAAGTGTTTAAATTTGTAGGGGGTGGTGACGATGGAATGGAGTAGGGTACCCTTGATTCCACTCCTGCTGTTGTTACTTCTAGCACCTGGAGTTGCAGGTTACATCGGTGTTTCCGGTGATTTCTATTCGCACACGTATTACGTGCCGATTGGGGGTACAGTCACGGGCTCCACAGTGGTTATAAGCAACCCCTCAAACGAGACTATCCATGTTAGAATGACTTACCAGGTGACCCCCCAGACGGATCTCCTCACCGTCGAGTTCTCAGAGAACGAGTTTATTCTTCAACCGGGGGAGCGTAAGGTTGTCTACGTTACCCTTAAAGCCGCTCCCAACTGCCCTCCCGGAAACTACACGGTCACCGTGGGCGGTGAGGAAATAAAGCAGGTGGGCAACGTCAGCGTGGCAACTCCATCGGGCGCCCTGAAGGCAACTGTTATCGTAACAGGAGAAGGTGCCAGAGTAACGATCACCACAGTTGATGTAACAGGCAACGTTGTTCCGGTTGATCTGGTTCTCCTTTCGATGCCCTCCAAGTACCCTATAAAGCGTACCGACACGGGAAAACTTGAGGCCATCGTTGCCCCTGGCAAATACCGCGCCGAGGCGTACCTCGCTGGCCAGCTTCTCAATGCAACCGAGTTTGAGATCGGTCCGAACGAGGAGAAGGAGGTTAGGCTTGTTGTTAAGACGGTTTACTTCGTGGCTTTCGATGTAGTCCCGGCGAAGAATTCCGAAGGGAGGATCGGTTATGCCTATGTGGTGGCGACCGTCAGAAACCTTTTCAAACCACTAAAAGACGCGGAGGTTGTTCTGAGAGTCAGCTACAACGGAAAACCTGTTGAAAATGTTAGTGTTTCTAAGATGCCGCTCCTTCCCCTCAATGACACGGAGTTCAAGTACAACTACGTCCCGATTGAGGGATGGAAACCTGGAAAATACGAGTTCCAGATGCTCCTGTACTCAAGCGGCAAGCTCTATGCGAAGACCGAAATAAAGACCCTGGAAGTTACCGCAGAGATGGCGGGGGTTGGTATGGGGCAAGCCAGTCCAAGCCAGGCGGAGGAGGAGAAAACTAACGTCTACCTCTACATCGGGCTTGGGGCGCTGATCTTGGTGGTGCTGGCGTTACTGGCCTTCAGAAAGAAGAGCCCAATCAAGGTCACCACTGCTGAGATAAGAGACGGAAAGCTCACCGTCAGAGTGGAGAACACCTCCAACAGGGAGGCCATGCTATTGCGTCTCAGGATCCTCGCCCTGCCCAGCAAGGTGGAGATAACGGACATCAGGAAACCAAAGCTCGTGGGAGGAGGCAAGAAGATTGCTGGAAAGTCCATCGGAACCATCGAGGTTCCGGACGACGACGGCTCAATACGGGACGCCATGGAAAGCGGCGGAATTCTTGTTCGGGTTGAGACTAATATCGGAGTGAGCGAAGCCAAGTTTAAGACTTAAACCCCTTACCCTTTTCTAATCTCATTCCATATCCCCGCCATTATCAGCGTCGCCCCGAGGTAGCCCCGGGGACTCAGGACCTCTCCTATGGTTAGAAACGCCGCGACGTGGCCGAATATCGGCTCGGCCGAGTAAATAAGTGCCGCCTTGTGTGCCCTCGTGTTCCTCTGGTGCTTCACCTGGAGCGTGAAGGCTATCACCGTTGCAAAGACCGAGGTGTACAGGATTCCGGCCCAGGGCAGCGGGTCGGTCGGGAATGTGAAGGGCTCGGCGACGAGCGCAAAGGCCAGCGAAAAGACGAAGTTCCACGTTATCTGCCAGAAGGCCAGGCTGAGGTAGTCCTTCTCTCCAAAGCGCTGGACGAGCACTATCTGGAAGGCAAAGCTCAGGGCGCACAGGACGGTGAGCATGTCGCCGTAGTTGAAGTTCAGGCTCGCTCCGGAGATGAGGTAGAGGCCGGTGAGGGCTATCGCGAGTGAAGCAGCATCTCTAAGCTTGAGCCCCTCCCTCAGCAGGAAGTAGGCTATGAATGGCGTGAAGACGACGTAGAGCGAGGTTATGAAGGCGGAGTTCGAGGCGGTGGTGTACTTCAGCCCGACTATCTGGAAGCCGTGGCCGAAGAAGAGGGTCGCCCCCAGGATGAAGCCCTCCCTGAAGGTTTCCCTCTTAAGGACCCTTTCGCGGAAAATCAGCAGCATCAGGAGCGAGGCTATGCCGAAGCGGTACGCCAGAAAGAGTATCGGAGGCAGGTAGGCAAGGCTAACCTTCATGGCGGGGAAAGTAAAGCCCCATATAGCAGTGATACCGAGGAGTATCAGCTCGGAGCGGTTCATCGAGCCGAGTTGTCGGGGAGGTTTAAAAGGTTACTCACCGGGTCCGTTGATACAGCCCATGTTCATGGACAGGAGCATCTCAACGTATCCGGACTCAAGGTTTTCCTTTATTTTATCCGCCAGGGCTTTGAACTCCTCGACTGTGAGCGGTCTCTTGGTCTTCAGCCACTTAATTTTTCCGTCGTTCTTGTCGAGGATTACTATCTCCCCCTCCGTGATAAGGGGCACGTAGTTCATCTTTATCCCGTACAGCTCCTCGGCGAAGGCCAGCTTCGCCCTCATTAGCTCCAGGTAGTTGGCCAGGTCTTCACCCAGAATCCTCCTGAACTCGCGCTCCATTCTCCCACCGATTGACACTCAATGCACAGGTTTATTAATCTATCGGGCACATCTGGGTAAAAATGCCCTCCAATTTCTCCGAAACCCAAATAAGGGCCGGTAATGTATCACTCCCGGTGAGACAATGCTGATGAAGTACGCCCACCACTTCCACGCCTACCAGCCCGGCGACATCGTCCACGTCAAAGACGGCGACGGGAGCAGGCCCATCGAGTACGAGGAGAGGAGAAGCCCCGTTGCCATAAGAATCCGCGGGGAGGAAGTCAGGGGCGAGAACTGGACGAGGGCGATGCTCTACTCCTACGAGCACATAGCCGACACCCTGTCGCGAATGGAGGGGGTGAGCATAGACATCGAGCCCTTCACCTTCCTGATGCTCCTCCGCTACCGCAGACGGGCCTTTGAAGATACGGTTGAACTCCTCCAGAGGTTTGACGCCGTCCCAACGACACCTTTCCACCCCATAGTTCCCCACCTCGACGAGTTCGAGCAGAGGATTCTCGCGAGGGTCTCCTTCGACTTCTACGCCCCCCTCATCGGGAAAAAGTCGGTGATAGGCTACTGGCTCCCCGAGGCCGTGATAACCAGAAAAACGGCTGAAATCGTTGAGTCCTCGACCGACCGAAAGCTCGTCTTCCTCCTCGACGAGAGGCAGCTCCTCTACGACCTCCCGCAGGCGAAGCACTCCTGCAACCGCTATTCAAGCTCCTTCGTCTTCGGAAGGGAGTGGTCTTTAAGTGACGCCTTCGCCTTCAACACACTCGACGTCCCCGGCCTGGTCGAGAGAACCCTCTCCTACCGCGACGACCACAAGGAGAACCTCGGCGTCCCCTACCTGGTATTCACGGCCAGCGACCTTGAGAGCCTCCTGGGGAATCCAAAACAGCTCGACCGCTTCACCGCCTGGATGGACGGGCTTGAGGGAAGGGGCGTTGAGAGGGTTTCAGCAATGGAGTTCGTGGCCAAGAAGCTCTCCGGCGAATTCAGGCGCCTCGATGGGGAGTGTTCCTTCGAGATGCCCGTCAAGGACTATTCCAGCTGGAGCGACTACTTCGATTTAAGCCTCGACGGCAAGACGAGCGATTCGAGATGGCTCGGTTACAGGAGAGCAGATGGAAGGGTATTCGCGAGGGAAGTTGGGGGGAGGGAAGTCTCCCAGCTCTGGAAGGTGGCCTTCACGAGGCTCTTCGAGGAACTGAACAGGGCAGTCCGCCTCGGCGTTTTAAGGGGCCTTGCTGAGCTCAACGCTCGCCCTGAGGAGTTCCTGGTGAGGTACGCGAGGGTCTTCTTCAGGGACTACTACGACCACTTCGGCCTGGAGACTTCCATGGATTACGTACTTGAGCCCGCGAACGGCGATGAAAAGGCTCTCAGACTCGGGAGGATTTATTATCTCATGCTCCTCGCCAATCACTCCTGCCCGCGCTTCTGGGAGAACCTTGACACGCGCGTGGCCTTTGGCAACGTCTCCGTCATGGCGAAGGCCCTCATCGAGCTGATGCGCTACTTCGACGGGAGCGAGCTTCAGGGGCTCTTCATCGAGGCCTACCTCAAGCTCCTCAGCTTCGATAAACTGTACCACCTCTGGAACCTCTCCGCGATGCCTCCGCTGGAGGGCTGGGAGACAAGCTGGAGGGCGTGGGAGGAAGCGCTTAAGCCCGAGGTTCCCAACAGCGGCTACAACGTCGTGACGAGGGCGGCCCTTTACGTCGGAAAGCGCGACCTGAGGGGAGAGCTGAGGAACCTGATCGGGGGGTACAACCTCGACTGGGCTGTCGCGGACACCGGTCACATACCGGGCGAGGTTCACGGGGACTGGGAGAACCGAAAGTGGTGTGAGCACAGGTTATGAAAATCCTCCGTTCCTTTACTTTAGGTTTCCTAATTTTGTTAGCCTAACGCTTAAAAAGCCGTGTGGGCTATACTACTGATGCGCCTCTGGTGTCGGAGGTGAGCGAATTGGACGGAAGAAACCGTAAAACCCAGCGTAGTGACGAAATATCTCTTTTTGGATCCCTGCTGACTAAGCTCGGTGGGAAGGAGTACCTGAAAATCAAGGGAATACTGGAGATCGCCGACAAAAAGCTGAACAGGCGAAAGATGTTCCTGCTGCTACTTCAGGCTCCACTTCTCTCTGGTCAGGAAGAGGTAGGCCTCGTCCTCCAGTTCCTTGGGAACGTAGTCTAGCACTATCTCCGCTCTCTTCACGTTCTCCCGTATCCCCTTTCCCAGGGCCACGGCGTTCTTTTTGAGGAGCTCCTCGATAACTTCCAGGATGCTCTCCTTCACCCTCTTCTCAGCGTGGAGCCTCTTTCCGACGAGCCATACTCTTTCGTTCTTCAGGTAGAAGTCCCTGCCCCTCTCGGTAAAGAACTCCGGGCCGGGCTTTATCGTTACCCTCTCACGGTCCCTCCTGTCTACCTCCAGCATTATGAACGCCTTGCCACTTTTACGCCCGACGTTCCAGCCGAGGACGTTGAAGCCCTCCCGTGAGAGGGCCCGCTCGAAGCCCCGCGCGCTCCTCTCCAGCTGGGGAAGAAGCAGGTCATCAACGAGCTCCTGGACTTTAAAGACCAGCGTCACTAGGTGCGTCCCCTTCCTCCTCAGCTCCGCGAGGTAGCTTCCGCTTTTCCTCGTCTCTGGGAAGAAGAACTCCCTTGAGGGGTTTTCCAGGAACTGATGAGCCTTGAAGTAAAACCTCCCGTACTTCTCCCAGCCCAGGTTGGCCGCCACGTTCCGCCTTGGATCAACGGGGTCTATCACTATCAACGGCCTGTCGGCCTCGGCCTCCCGTTCGATGGTTTTCATGGCTGTTCCGTGCTCACGTTTGAGCCAGTTCCCGGGGTCTATTACCTTCTGCCTCAGCAT
Organism: Thermococcus sp. MV11; assembly: GCF_012027285.1. Classification (NCBI taxonomy): domain Archaea; kingdom Methanobacteriati; phylum Methanobacteriota; class Thermococci; order Thermococcales; family Thermococcaceae; genus Thermococcus; species Thermococcus sp. MV11. The sequence continues at coordinate 338,082 of NZ_SNUD01000002.1, read as the reverse complement.
GAAGTCGGCGTTTTCAAGGACTTCGAGGAACGAACCGTACTTGATGACAAGTATCTCGGCGAGGTAGCCCGAGAAGCCGCGCACGTATATCTCGCTCCCGTAGGCGTTAATCCCCTTCAGGAAACGCTTGAGGAGCCTTGCATCGTCGTTTCTCCCGTTGAGGTGCTCATTCACCCACTTCGTGTGGAGTATCGAGCGGTCTACGGCGGTTCTCACGTCCCTCCAGCTTTCCACGTCGTAGCAGGGGACCAGATCAACCTTTACCCCCCTGTATGTTGCCCTCACGTATGGGTGCTCGGCGTAGGCCACCTCATGGGAATCTAGCCTCTCCGCTATCGCCTTCCCGAGCCTTAGACCTTCCTCGCGGAGCTCTTCCAGGGGGGTATCGAGGGGAAAAGCAAGAAAGAGGTCAACGTCGTGGTCTCCAGCTAAATAGGTATCCTTCGCGAGGGAGCCAACGAAGTAGGGCTTAACGTCGAGGCCGAGGTCTTCGATGGTTTCCCTTGCAATCTCTTCCAGCTCCCTCATCAGCCCCTCAACGAAGGCCCTCTCCTCCTCGGTGGGGCGTATCCTCCGGAGGACTTTTTGAAGAACGGTTTCGATGGCGTCATCAAGGCTCATACTCTGCACCTGTTGATACTTAGCTATCAAAATCGTTATATATCTTTTGTTATCAAGCTGTCAATGATGTGAAATGGAAGACCTGGTCGTTCTACAGAACCCCTGGTGGGCCGATCCCGATGCGATATACGAAGACGAGAGGGTTAAAAAAGCCCTTTCCCGGAAACCGAGGATAGGCTACCGTTTTGAGTCGGTCAACAAGGTTCTGATAGGCCCGAGACAGGTCGGTAAGACTACCTACATGAAGCTCTCCATAGCGAACCTCATAGAATCGGGGGTGAGTTCGAGGAACATCCTCTACTTCTCGTGCGACCTCCTGAGGGACTACCGCGAGATGGTCTCGGTTGTCAGGTCCTTTCTCCGGAGCACGAAGGGGACGGTTTACGTTTTCCTCGATGAGGTCACCTTCGTCGAGGGCTGGGAGAGGTCGGTTAAGTTCCTTCTCGATTCCCCCCTTGCATCGAGGATGGTTCTCCAGGTCACGGGCTCCACTTCTGCTGGCCTCAAAAGGGAGAGCTTTCCCGGAAGGGACATAAAAGTTGAGGAGTTCCTTCCGCTGGACTTCAAGACTGTTTCTCTGATCTTTGAACCAAGACTGAGGTACCTCAAACTCCCCCACGAGCTTCCAAAGACGGGCCGGGAGTTCTATGAAAACGCCCTTGAGCTCTACCCCCATCTTGAAGTTCTAAGCGGGGCACTCGACTTTTATCTCTCCTCCGGGGGCTATCCGAGGTCCATCTACGAACTGCTGGAGGGGGGAATAACCCCGGAAACCTATGAAATGATCTACAACGCCACGATCCTCGACGTTGCCAAACTGGGAAGGAGCGAGAGAATAGCCCTCTCGGTGGTACTGGGCCTCCTGCGCCGCTATGGTGACAGGATAACCCTCAACTCCCTCGCTAAAGAGCTTGAGATAGGCTCCCACGTCACGGTGAGGGACTACCTTGAACTCTTTGAGGGGCTCTTCATAGGGCGAAACTACTTCCAAGTCAAACTCCACGACTTTGTCCCCATGTTTAGAAAAGAGCGCAAATTCTACTTTACTGATCCCCTTTTAATCCATACCTTCAAAAGACTCTTTGGAAAGGGGCCTGAGACCGACAGGATAATTGAGGGGGTTGTGGGTGAACACCTGAAGCGCCTCTATCCCACTTACTTCCTCAGCGGTTCCAGGGAGGTTGATTTCATAACCCCCGGCTTTGGAGTTGAGGTGAAGTGGAAGAGTAGGGTTAGGCCCTCGGACTTTCCAAGGGTCGGGATAAAGGAGAAGATACTCCTCTCAAAGGACAGACTGGAGTTCCTTGAGGGGAAAAACCTTGCCATAATCCCGGTTCCACTCTTCCTCTTCCAGCTTCACTCCGCCAGCTCAAACCTTGCAACTGTCTCGTAGATCGGGCCCTTCGGCGTGAGCGTGCTCTTCTTCAGCTCTATGGCATTAACCTCGAACTCGCCGAAGTCCTCGTTGGCGAGGTCTTTTAACGCCATCGCCAGTTCGAGCTTGTCCCTGACGAATTTGACGCGCCCGATGGTTATGTGGGCCACGAAGTCCTTTTCCTTCTTGAAGCCGAGCCTCCTCATCTCCCTTTCGACGTCGCTCGCTATGGCCTTTATGCCCTCGTCGTTCTCTATTCCGGCCCATATCACCCTCACGTAGTTCGGGTTCGGGAAGACGCCTATCCCTTTAACGCGAACGCGGTGCTTCTTGTGCTTTTTCGCTATCTCTCCCAAAGCTCTCTTGACCTCCTCTGCTGTTATTTCGTCAATCTCGCCGAGGAACTTGAGGGTAACGTGGAAGTTCTCCCTTTCAACGAACTTTATCTTTGCCGACTTGTTTCCTATTCTCTCCTGAGCCTTTAGCAGGTTGTCCCTAACCTCGTCGCTGACGTCTATAGCGATGAACGCCCTCACCGCTACCACCGAGAAAAGTTGGGGGAGGGGGTTAAAGAGGTTACTCCCTCACAACGACGGGGAACTCCTCCCAGGGGAAGACTATCCACTTGTCTGTCCTGAAAACGTAGAAGTCGGGCACGACCTTCGTCCAGGGCTTCATGCTGAGGCAGGCGACCTTTACCTCCTCCGCTCCGGCCTTCTTCACCTCTTCGATGACGATTTCGAGGGTCTTCCCGGTGTCGCTGACGTCATCAACGATGACGACCTTCTTGCCCTCAAGCGAGCCGTGGAGTGGAATCGTTATGACCGGCTTCTCCATTCTCTCCTCAATGTCCTTGTAGAACTTGACGTCGATGACCTTGACCTCAAGGTCGCCGAGGATGTGGCTCAGCCTCACGGCCGGAATTAGCCCTCCCCTCGCCACCCCGACTATCACATCCGGCATGAAGTGCTTTCTAAGCTCGTCGGCGAGCGCGAACACCGCCCTGTCCACCTGCCACCAGGTGAGGTAAACCTTGTCCATATCAACACCTCCGAATATCGGGGGTTTTTGAAGGCCACGACTTAAGGTTTTGGGTGATGGGTAGAAGTTAAATCTGCGGACTTAAAAAGCCTCCGTTGGCAGGAAAATGTTAAAATCAAGAAATGTGGGGGGTCAGCTGATGACGCACTTGCTCCAGCCGCAGCGCGGGCAGGTGGCGCAGCCGCTCTCCATCTTCAGCTCGACGAGTTCTCCGTCGCTCTCGTAGCAGACCGGACAGTATGCAACGCCGAGGAGCTCCCTGATTTTCTCCTCCGGAACATCGGGCTTCTCGGCGTGGTGATGCCCGTGGACTGGCTTCACTGGAGCGGGCCTGTTTATGGAGAAGCTCAGCTCGGGCTTCTTCTCCTTCCCGTTGGTGCCGTTGAGTATCGCCTCAACGTTGATGAACTTCGCCAGCCAGGGCTCCGCCTCGACAACGGCCTTCAGCTTTTCAACGGCATAGCTGCTCGGCTTCGCCGGAACCCTCTTCCTCTTTTCGCCCTCGACGCTGTAGACCTGGACGCTGAGCGAGCCGTCGCGGTAAACTGTTATACCCTTGCACCCGAGCTTGTAGGCGAGAAGGTAAGCGGCCTTAACGTCCTCCACCGTTGCGTCGTTTGGCATGTTTATGGTCTTGCTGGCCGAATCCGTCAGCCAGAGCTGTATGTTCGCTTGGGCCAATATGTGGTCGAGCCAGTGGATGTCCATTGACGTGACGAAAACGCGCTGCATATCCTCGGGTATCTCCTCGAGGCCCTGCACCGAGCCGTAGTTGTCGCTTATCTTCCTGAGTATCTCGTCGCTGTAGAGGCCGCGCTTCTTCAGCTCGGACTCGAAGACCGGATCAACGTAGTAGAACTCACCGACGGTGACGCTCTTCTTGTAGACGAGGGCAAAGATAGGCTCGATTCCGCTGGAGGTGTCGGCTATCATGCTGACCGAACCGGTTGGCGGGCAGGTGGTCACCATTCCGTTTCTGACGCCGTACTTCTTGATTTCCTCAACAAGTTCGTCCCATGGCAGATTCCATATCTCGCGGTGGTAGAAACCCTCAACGGGCAGCTCACCGTCCCTGTATCTGCTCTTCTCGTAGAGCGGGAAGGGTCCGCGCTTTTTGGCGGCTTCGACCGAGTATTTGTAGGCGTAGAAGGTGAGGTACTCGGTGGCCTTCCTCATGAAGTCGTAGCCCTCTTTGCTGTTGTACGCTATGCCGAGCTTGAAGAGTGCATCAGCAAGGCCCATCATTCCGACGCCTATTCTCCGGGTCAGTTTGGTGTTCCTGTCTATCTCGGGGAGCGGGAACTTGTTGACGTCGATGGCGTTGTCGAGGTACTTGGCGACCTTCTGAATGACATAGGCGTACTCGTCCCAGTCGAAGTAGGGCTCCCCGTTCTCGTCGTACTTTACGAACTTTGCAAGGTTTATGCTCGCCAGATTGCAGGATTCGTACTCGTAGAGGGGCTCTTCCCCGCATGGATTAGTAGCGCGGATTTTTTCGCCCTTCGCTGGTTCAAGAACGTTCCTCCTGTTGATGACGTCGAAGAATATGACTCCCGGATCGGCCTTGGCCCAGGCCATGAAAGCTAACTCCTCAAACAGGCTCTTGGGGTCTATCTCCTTGACCTTTTCGCCCGTCCTCGGGTTGACGAGCGGGTAGCGTCTTCCTTCGCGGAGCGCCTCCCAGAAGTCCTCCCAGATGCCGACGCTTATGTTGAAGTTGCTCAGCACGTTGGTTCCGACGTTCTTCTCCTTGGCGTGGATGAACTTTTCTATGTCCGGGTGCCAGACCTCAAGGATGCCCATGTTGGCTCCGCGCCTCACGCCGCCCTGCTTGATGACGTCGCTGACGGCGTCGATGAGGTGCATGAAGCTGACGGGGCCGCTTGCCGCTCCCGCGGTGGAGCCAACGAAATCGCCCTCAGGACGGAGTTTTGAGAAATTTAAACCCGTCCCGCCCCCGCTTTTCTGTATCATGGCCACATCGTGCGCCGCCTTCATGATGCTCTCCATGTCGTCCTCTATTGGGACAACGAAGCACGCTGAGAGCATGCCGAGCGGTCTGCCCGAGTTGATGAGCGCGGGGGTGTTCGGCATAAAGGTTTGGCTTGTCATTAACCTGAAGTACTCCTCCACCTCGTCCTCATAGCGGTCGAAGGCGCCGTTCTCGAGCATTTTTATTACATCGTCAATTGAGACCTTCATCTGACCCTTTTCCGCCAGCTCGCGGTAGAGGTTCAGGAGCCTCTCGAAGTGGTATTTGTTGAGCTTGAACCTTCCAATGGAGAGCTTTCCGTCGTACTCCTCAAGTTTCCCTATGTAGTGCTCCACTCTGCTTAGATCCTGCTTATGTCCTCCGTTTTTGTCAAAGACCCTCTCGTCGTAGAGCAGGTCTGGAATGACTGAGAGAAGGGCGACGCGCTCGAAAAGCTCCCTGGGGCTCTCAATTATCTCCCCCTTCTCGTTCTTTATAAGGTAGCGAGAAGCCAGAACGCGGAGGGCGTTGATGGAGAAGCGCTTGTCTATCTCGTCCAGCCTGTCCTTGTTGAGGATTTTCTTCTTCTCCTCCCTTATCTCTGCCTTTTTCTTGCGGTAGAGTATGTAAGCCTTGGCAACGTCAAAGAGGCCTGCCCTCATAAGTTCAAGCTCGACTATATCCTGAATGTTCTCTATATGGGGAACCTGGCCGTCGTATAGCTCGTTCACCCGCCTAACAACGCGCCTGACGACCCTGTTGAGGAGCTTCTCGTCGCGGACGCCGACTTCAAGCATTGCCCTTTGTATGGCCCACTTTATACGCTCCTTATCAAACGGGACAATTCTGCCGTCCCTTTTCATCACTTTTTCAACCAGCATATAAACACCCCTGTCGTACAGTTGTTCATTGTTGCCCCTGTTAGTAGAAGCATCAGCGTGCCACTATGATGCGTGGGGTAAATATACCTTGCCCCGACTCAAGTTGCCACGGTGACGAATTTATCCCGGCGACTTTGCCTTCGGTGTGAAGCGGTAGAAAAGGGAGGTGTCGGATAATTTGTCCATATTTCAAAGCGACTCGTAGAGCAGCTTGAGTCGGTAGCCGTGCTTCAGCTCTTCTCCCGCCATCATCTTGAATATGTGGCTTAGAGAACCGTCCAGAATCTCTGCCAGTCTCGTGTAGAGTTCGTAGGCGTGCTTCTCCCTTATTAATGCTTCGAGAATCAGCTCCTCAAGGCTTTCAGGTTTTGCCCTCTCGTCGCTCAGCATCGGCTCGAGGGACAGCGAATCTAAGTAGTCTATGACCGCGGTTTCCTTCAGGCTTCCCTTTGAGAGCATTCCTTCGAGCGTTCTGCGGTGTCTCAGCTCTTCCTCTGCCATCAGCCTGAAGGTTTCCGTCATCTCGGGCCTCTCGAAGGTCGCGAAGGTTTCCCCGAGCTTGTGGAGGTTGTACAGCTCGTTCTCCTGCCAGATAAGCCTTTCGAGAAGCTCGTCGAGCCTCATTCTTTTTCCTCCAGCAGGGTTTTGAGGTATTCCTTCAGTTCAGCAACGCTGGGCAGGACCAGGTCCGGTTTGATTCCCATTCTCTCCACGTCCTCCAGCGTGCTGACCCCGGTTAGCACCATCGCCGCCTTCATTCCAAAGCGTTTGGCGAAGAGGACGTCGGTGTCGAGCCTGTCTCCTATCATCCATACCTCATCAACGTTGCCGAGCTTCTCCCTGACGACCTCGTAAACAGGTTCGTTGGGCTTTCCTATTATGAGGGGATCAGCATCTGTAGATGCCTTCAGCGCCGCTATTATTGAGCCCGCCCCGGGATAGAGGCCCTCCTCAGCGGGGTAGGTCGTGTCCGGGTTCGTGCCTATAAAGCGCGCCCCGTTCCGTATCGCCAGCGTCCCATACTTGAGCTTCTCGTAGGTTAAACCCGGGTCGAGGCCGACGACAACGTATTCAACTTCCCTCCAGGCACCTTTTCTGGCCTCTTCGATGCCCACGATTCCCCAGCTGAGGCGTTCCATTTCCCTATGCAGTCCTTCCCCGCCGATCACAAATATTTTTCCTGGCTTGAAGTGCCTCTCCATGTAGAGCCTCGTCGCCAGGCCGGAGGTGACTATCACTTCCTCGGGGACGTCGATGCCTATGGAAAGGAGTTTCTCGCGGTACATGGAGGGGTCCTTGGTAGAATTGTTGGTCAGGAAGATGAAGGGGACCCCTTTCTCCTTCAGAAAGTTTATCAGCTCGCGGGAACCTTCAACCGGCTCGTTTCCCCTGTAAAGGACGCCGTCCATGTCGAAGATGAGGCCGATCATCGTGGGCACCGATCTGATGTTGGGACGGTGCTTTTTTAATTTAGTGCTCCTATACTGGATTCGTTAGTGTACTACTGGTAATATTGTAATCTACTTTTTGTGTCTTTTTTTAATACCTCGCTTCTATTGTGTCCTGTTGTTCATTCTATAGGCCTACAGGTCAGATTTTTATATACGACCTTCGAGAGTATTTTAAAACTGAATGGTATTTTATGAACGTAGAGGACTTTTTGACTTTTGTTTGGTAATAGATTTGGTGTAATGTGTATTCATGAATACAATGATTAAGTTTATCAAGTTAAAATTTTACTAACGAAAGATTTATATTACTAATTACATTAATACTTTAATGGCCTACGAGGCCGGCCTCCTTACAGGCAAAACCAAGGTAGGTGAAGCGATATGAATAGCCGCAGGACGGGGCGGTTTTACGCCCTGGTGCTGGCACTTTTGGTGTTGGCGTCTATAGTACCTGGGTTTACGCCAGGGACAATAAAGACAGTGAGTGCACAAACTATCAGTTACCCCACTGCTATCGAGATAATAGCCAATTACACCAGCTACAACTGCAGTGGCACTCCATTACTGTTTCAGGGATATCCATACTGGATCCAGATGGATATCCAGTATACTAACTCCACTGGAGGTAACTCCATAGTGGACAGTAATGTTTACGCCACAATCGAGTATTACTATGAAGGTCAATGGTACAAAGTTTATGAGACCCCTGCCCCAGGGTTTTCAGTTACCAACGGAACCGCTGCTATTTTGATAAATTCTCAGTTAAGCCCAGGATTTATAAATGCCAGTCAGTTTGAGGCAATATTCGGTACCAACGACACCACGAGAATACCCCAAGGGGTTACTGAACTCAAAGTGACACTCTATGATCCTGTATACGGCATTAGCACTGAACACTACTTTACTGTGGAGTTCCCGTTCCACGTGGACTACTCCATACAGAGTTCCCCTTCCGCCAACTTCCAGGCATACTACTGGAACGGAACTGCTTGGGCTGACGACAAGGCATTCATTGGAATGCCATTTGACGTAGATGTTACCATACAATACTACTCCTGTCTGTTAGGCTCTGGAATAGCCTCGTTCCCCGATCCAAGCAACCTTACAGTGATGTTAGTCAATCAGAGCCCCGTGACCTGGTATAAGTACTACACAGCCAACCCAGTTTATCTCACCCTTGTGAGTTACAATGCCACCACGGGTCAGTACAACTACACCGCCAAGAACCTCACAACCAACACTCCGATTAACTCTGCCGTCCCTGAGAAGATAGTTGTCATCGACAACCAGAACAACCTAGACAACAGCGCCGGTGCGCCGGAGTTTGAGATATACCCGCTTGTTATGGAGATAACCGACGTTACAACCCAGCCGAGCAGCCTCTTCCAGTGGCTACCCTTCAACGTCACGGTGACAGCCCAGGTCTTTGCTAACATAAGTGGCTCTCTGGTTAATTTCACTATAGACGGTGCCACGATTGTCGATGCATACAACGTGACTCTTGTTGACAGTACTGGCCACAGTGTCTGGGACGATATTGACTTAACTCCTGGAATTGTGGTTGGTGGTGGACAGGGTAGTGATACCTTTACGAACTTTGTCTCAGCAGGTACATACTTTAACGCCACGTGGGTACTCAACCAGCTTAAGGTGGGCCCTGCTCCATTCAATGCCTCTGCTACATACTGGCCGAACTACCAGACGATACCTTATGCCGGTAATCCAATACCCATCAACCTGTGGGACATTCAGATAGGCACGAGCATAACCTGCACCAATGGGCTTGCCTGCACCGAGTTCTACGCTGGGATCAACCAGACCCTTAACATAAGCGTGACCTATCCGCTCAGCCCCTACTACAACCTCACCACGACCGCCAACTACAGGGTCCTCCTGAACGGTGTTGAGATGTACAACGGCACAATAAACGTTATCAACAACTCCGGCTGGACCGTCGTTCCGGTCAGCTTCCCGGAGAACGGAACTGTTACCGTTGAGGTCTGGGATAGTGTCTACCATCCCGAACCCAGCACGGAGACCCGCAGTGTTGTGAACTGGGACATTGCCGGGGCTTACCAGGTCATCCAGTATCCTGATACCTACAACATCTACGATACGGCCTTCTACGTTGGAATTCCGGCCAACCTCACGTTAGGCATCCTTTACAATGAGCCTTGCCCCCTCAACTCGACGGTGGACATAACTCTTGAGCTTCCGGACGGTACTGTGCTCAACTACTCGGCCGTTGTCTCCGACGCCAACTCGACAACATTCAACGTCCCGTACACATTCCTCTTTACCGAGCCTGGCTTCGTCACCGTAACTTATCACGACAGCCTCGGCAAGAGCTACAGCTTCACCATACCCGTCAAGGACTGGGGAATCTTTGTTGATGTTTCGCCCGAGGAGCTTACCGAGGACGAAAGCACTAACCTCAATGTCTTCGTAGTTGAGTCACTATACTTTGGCGGTACGTGGGGTGGAGGCCCAGGGACTAGAGACGTCACTGTTACCCTTGAGCTTCCCGATGGTTACAATTTAACAAAGGATCTTGCTCTTGAACAGAACGATGACTGGTTCAACGGCCAGGGCGGCTACCAGGGCATAATAACCTTCGAGAACGTCACCCCGCAGATGCCGGGAATCGGGTGGGTCATTGTTACTGACGTCCTCAGCGGCAAGACCGTGAAGATGCCAATAAAGATCAACGCGGCCATAACGGCTGGAAACAGGTGGATTGACGTTGCGGTAGTTCCTGCCAACGAGCCTGTGTATGCATATCTAAGCAACAGCCTGAAGATCGACATTCAGTATATGTACAGTGATGGAATAGCCGCTTACAAGGATACCAATGACCACATCGTGAACATAACCATAACCGACGCCGACGGAACCACATATCACCTACAGCTTCCAGTGGACAATGGTTATGTCCAGATTCCGAACTACGCCATACCCGTCAATGGCACCAGCGACATAGCCGTCAGTGTGGTCGATGCCTATAACTCCAGCATAACCGGAGGTGCCGTGGTGCCGGTCACCCCGTGGAACGTTACCTTTGACTTCGCTACTGATGGCACGGTTTGGGAGTACGTGGACAACACTCTCTACGTTACCGTTCACGTCAATGGGCCGAACGTTCCGGTCAACGTCACCATCAACGGTGACCTCTACACCAATGTCGCTGACGGTCAGGTCATTGCGTACCCGATAACCGATCCACAGGGAACTCTGACATATAACGTCATCGCGACCTACAACGGTCACCAAGTTGGAAGCGACACTTACACCACTGTGGCTCAGCCATGGAACGTTACCTTTGACTTCGCTACTGATGGCACGGTTTGGGAGTATGTGGACAACACTCTCTACGTTACCGTTCACGTTAACGGCCCGAACGTTCCCGTTGATGTCACCATCAACGGAGTTCCCGTGGGTTCATACAGCGATGGTGACGTCATTCCGATCGCCATAGTTGAACCCATAGGAACCCTTACCTACAACGTCGTCGCAACCTACAATGGCTACGAGGTTGGAAACTCCACCTACATCGTCACTGCGCAGGAGTGGAACGTTACCTTTGACATCACCGTCTCCGACTACCTGACAGGTGGGCCTGACCTTTACATGAAGTTCTTCGGAAACCTCGTGGGTGTTGTCGGTGTGAACGGTCCGAACGTCCAAGTGAACGTCAGCGCCAGCTGGGGCGATGTTGGTCTCCTCGGAGACGGGGACACCTTCACTCACATGTTCACCCAGTGGACACCGTACCAGAACTGGACCTTCGAAGCCACCTACAATGGCCACGTCGTTGGAACCGCGGACTACACTACTTATGCAAACTCATGGGACACCATAGTTTCAGCTCCCGATGAGCTTTACTACCTGCCGAATGGTTACACCAACGAGAACGTTGCCATAATGGTGGAGCTGGAGAACCTGCCTCAGACCATAGCCGAAAGCTACAACGTCACCTTGGAGCTAAACGTCACCCTTCCGGACGGAACCGTTATCTTGAAGACCATCAACGGAACCAATTACGGTACCTTTGATCTTGGTGACCTAACCTTCAACGAGAGCGGAGTCATCACGTACACCGTCACCGTCATCAGGGGACTCCCGTGGGGAGCAGTTATCGACACTGCGAGTGGAACCATACCAATCGAGCTTGCCCTCGACGCCACCGTGTCGCCGGCCATCGCCTATGTGAATGTCCCATTTGACCTCACCGTCAATGTAACCTCCATAGCCATAACGCCCAACATCACCGTGTCGATAGACGGAACCAACTACACCGCCACTGCCGTTCAGAGCGGTGTCGTGACAATACCGGACGTTGTACTTACTCATGCGGGAACATACACGGTCGTTATCCATGATGCTGCCATAAGCGCCACAATAACCAGGACCTTCGAGGTTCGTGACTGGCACATTGAGGTAACTGCCGTTCCGTCCAACATAACCGCGGGCAGCTTGTACAACGTGGACTTCGTCATAACCCTCAGGGACGAGATGGGAGACATAGCCAACATCGACGACACCGCCGAACTTACTCTCGAGTTCAGTAACGCCTCCGTTATACCCAGCGGATTCTACTACTGGACAGTGCCTATATACAACGGCCAGGGAGCGATGCTCAACGCCCCGATATTTGCCCCTGTTGCAGGAACGTTCCAGATAATAGTCACCGACATGTACGGCAAAGTGAACGACACCGAGACCCTGCTCGTGAACGAGCCAAACCCGGCCGATCTGACCTACGTCTACGTGAACATCAGGAAGGAGGGCTCCCTTGAGCCGCCCGGAGAGCCCGTGAGGCTCTACTGGGGACTTGAAATCGGAGGCATCAAGAAGTACTTCCCGGTCTACAACCCGGTCTACAACGCGGACTACTCTGAGGCTATGTTCGAGCTGTATCCGCAGCAGTCCTTCAACCTGTACGTCATAGCCGTTCCGGAGAGCATCAACTACCCGATCATCGAGGAGGGCAAGAACTACACATGGGAGATTCCGCTCCAGAACGTCAACGAGACCTGGTACGAGCTCAACAAGACCGTTACTGTCACCCCAGTCGATGAGGGCTGGTCCGTGGCCGTCGATGTCTCCAAGTACGTTGTTAACTTCGTGAACATCACGAAGGACATCTACAGCCTTGAGGTTACTAACGTTCCAGGGCTTATCCAGATCGTCCCAGGTTCGGCCTCCGTCCAAGGCAACGCCATATTCAGCGGCATAACCAAGAGCACTTACCACTACGAGAACTTCAGCAGGGAGCTTGTTGCCGAGCCGGCCAGCAACTCCACGACCATTACCGTTGAGCCCAACGAGCTCATGCTCAAACTCTGCGACAACACCACCCTCAAGCCGACCCAGGCCGGCGAGTACTTCACCTTCAAGGCCATGCTCAGCATAACCAACGCCGAGGCCCAGTTCGATACCCAGTGGATGCCCTTCGAGTCCTGGATCCAGGCCATAGACTTCCTCAACGACACTGAGAAGGGTGAGATAATCAGCGAGATACTCGGCCAGATCGGAAACGTCTCGGCCCTCAACGGCCCGGTAGCCAACGAGACGGTCTACTTCCACATCGACAACACCAACATCGCCTACGCCGAGCCGACGAACGCCACCACCGACGCTATGGGTGTTGCCGAGTTCAGGGTCTACACCAAGGCCACCGGAAGCATGACCCCGGAGGAGCTTATGAGTATGATGGGTTCGGTCACCGCTTGGGCGACATACGACGGCCTTGCCACTGACGGCATAACCGTCAACTTCGGAGGCACCGGCTCGATATCCGGTGACATAACCGACGACAGCGGAAACCAGATTCCGGGAGCGACGGTCATAGTCAAGTACTGGAATGGTACCGACTGGGTCAATGCCACCGACTTCGAGGGCAACGTCCTCACCGCCGTCTCCGCCGAGGACGGACACTATGCCATAAGCAACGTCCCGGCTTCCCTCAACGGTACTGAGTACAGGGTTGTCGCAATTTACGGAGATCTCGTGGGTTACGCTACGGTGACCGTGAAGCCATTTGAGACCTCAACGGCGGACGTTAAGCTCAACGGAGAGGTTCCCAAGCCCTCGACGTTTAAGGTTGCGATATTCCGCCGCGGCGCATGGCTCATTGACTACAATGGGGACCTGAAGCTCGACGACGTCTTCGGTCCGTTTGGTATCATGGCTGGCGATGTTCCGTTGGCTGGTGACTTCAACGGAGATGGTGTCGTAGACGTTGCGATCTTCAGGCACGGTACCTGGTACATCGACTACGGCATGGATTATACAATCGACAAGACCGTCAGCTTCGGTATCCTCGACGGCGACGTGCCTCTCGTTGGCGACATGAACGGTGACGGCATGGACGACCTCATAATCTTCAGGCACGGTACTTGGTACATCAAATTCGCGCCCGACTTCACGACGGTGTTCCGCTCAGAGACCCAGTTCGGAAAGTACGACGGCGATGTGCCGCTGGTGGCGGACTTTGACGGCGACGGTTACGCTGACCCGGCCATCTTCAGGAACGGAATGTGGTACGTTGATCTCGACCACTACAACGAATCCACCGCCTTCAACTTCGCCGAGGGTAACAGAATAACCTTCGGTCCGTTTGGTATCATGGCTGGCGACGTTCCGTTGGCTGGTGACTTCAACGGCGATGGCGTCGTAGACGTCGCCATCTTCAGGCATGGCACCTGGTACATCGACTACGGCATGGACGGCACTATCGACTACCGCTGGGTCTTCGGAATCTTGGACGGCGACATACCGGTAGTTATGAAGTGACTTCTCTCTGTTTTCTTTTCTAACTCTTTGTCTAAATTTCTATTTTGGCTGTTCACCGGGATTCTGAACTACGGTTTCACATCAACGTTAAGCTTGAGACTCTGTATCGTCCCGTTTATGGCTTCCAGTATGAGGTTCCTGGCTTCCGTTTCCGCGTAGTTCCCGTCGGGGGGCGCGGGGGGAAGTTCCGGCTGTTCGTCCTTGAAGAGGAGGAACCACACCTGCCATCTGCCCGGCTTGTCTATGCTGAAGGTGTAGTTGGTCTCGAACTGGGGCGTCCAGTTGCCCTCGATGTTCACGGGGATCGACGAGAGGGTCACGTTGAACCAGCCCGGCATCGGGTACATCTCGTGTATCACCGTCGTGTTCGTCCTGTTGTCCCACGTGAGGTTGACGAGCCATATCTGGACGTAGTAGGTCACGTTGCGGTGCTCGTGGTTCACGATTCCGATTATGACAGTTCCGTTCTGCCCGGTCCTCAGCTCGGTTGGGTAGTTGTCCGCTATCCCCTCCGGCCCCAGAATGTAGAACTCGGTGAACGCTTCACCCGGCTTGGGGTGGGTTATGACGTAGCCGAGGGTTCCGATTGAGGTTATTATGGAGATTATCAGGATAACGGTCAGGGCCTTGTCGAGCCGGCTCGAGTCCTCCCACTCGAGCTCTTCCTTCACCCGCTCCAGGGTTATCCAGGGAACCCAGGGCTCGAAGGCCCTTGCCCTGCGGAAGATAGCGATGAGGGCGAAAATGACGTTGAAGGACGTGAGGCTGACGAGAATCGGGGTGAGCCTTATTCCCCAGGGGGTGTAGTTCAGGCCGAGGCCGATGAGGGGGACTATCGCTATGCTCAGGCCGAAGCTCAAAGCCAGGCGCTCGAGGTTGTCAAGCTCGGGCCTGTTGGGGAAGAGGGCGGTTATGAAGACGTAGCCCGGAAAGAAGAGGACGAAGGCCAGTCCAAGGGCCTTTCTCGCCAGGCTGTCTGGGAAGTGGAATATGAGGAGGTCAAGGATGACGGAGAGTCCGATGATCGTGAGCAGGTCCCAGTACTTCGCCGCTCCCTTCGGCGGAGCCCCCATTTCACCACCCTGGTAGAGTGGGGCCGGGTGTTTAAAACGGTTTCCACGCTTCTCTGTGGCTGTCATATTTCCAGATTGAAATGTTTGTTCGACGGTCATTACGTCCGGGGATTATGATGAACGCCAAGAAAGTGACGTAACACGCCAAAAGGTATTTATATCATTTATGCACAATACCCAAGTGTTGGAGAAATCCCAACTCGTTAATTGACCTTTCAAATCTGCTCCTGGAGGGATCGGAATGAAAAGGCTGGCTACCCTCGTCCTTGGCCTGCTCCTGCTCGGGGGAATGATGGGAATGGTGAGTGCCACGGGCGTCGAACCGTGGGTAGGAATTTCATATACTGTGAATAGTGACGGTTCTGTTAGTTTGGGATACGCCTCTCACACTGTCGGTGACTATGTAGTTGATAGTTCTTCAAGCTTTGAAGTGTCATGGGACGCTTACATTTACGATACCGGGGACTATGTTGTTATCAGAATCATCGACATTCATTATACTGATGATACTGGCACTGAATATGAGTTCTATATCTATGCTAGGTCTTCTAGCGATGGTTGGTATTTGGGCTATGGGTTATACAGTCCCATATTTGAAACGCCTTCCGTTACAGAACAGCCCTGGGACGCCTTGCCGGGCACTTGGCACAATTTTGACATTCTACTCAAGTACAGCTTGTTCTCACAGCAAATAGTCGCATATCTATACGTTGATGGGGAGGTTTGGGATTCTGTGCCTCTTTCAACTAAATCGATGACGATCTCTACTACGGGGGTATTCATTAATAACGTTGAGGTAGTCAGCTCTAGTCCTTCCAGTACACACACCCCAATTTTCATCGATAATGTTCAGGAAAAGCACAACGGTGTGGTTGCTGATTCGGACGACTTCTCGAATGGGATCGCGTACTTTGACTATTATGAGAACGCAGTGACTACCTCCAACGTCCCCTTCTTCAGCAACGAGGTGGCAATGGCTTCCCTGACCCTGCTCCTCGCCCTCGGTGCCGTCTGGCTCTTCAGGAGGGGCTGATTCCCTTTTGTTCTTTTCTGATCAGCCGCGCTAACCTTTTATACCCCGCTCGCCAACGTTTCTCAGAGATGTATCACCCGGGGTGAGTAAAGTGAAGAGGCCTTTAATAATCGCCCTCGTCCTCTTGGCTATCGTCTCCCCGGCTCTCCAGAACCCTGCCGTTGCCTACCCCTCCGCGGACGGGAGCCCCTTCGACTGGGTCTACGACAACGTCAAGGCCCTCGACGGACACGACGACCTCTGGTACCGGTACGACGATGGGGACGACCTGGCCAGGGACCTCGTGGCGTTCTACTACTCCGAGAACCCCGACACGATAACCCTGCGCATCGACGTCACCGAGCTTGAAATCGGCGAGGAAGCAAACACCAACTGGTACGTTCTGATGGACTTTGCAGATGGTGGACAGAACTGGCTCCCGGACAACCTCGTGGACAGCAACGGAAACGGCATCTGGAGCGGAATGGCCTGGGACCTGGCGGTGGCGGTGTACGATTCCAGTAACTACAACGTCTACTTCCCGGACTGGAGCGTCCACAACGACGTCGTCAAGGCGGTCTCCTTAAACGCCGACTACGACTTCATCGAGATCGAGCTGTACAAGGACAGGATACCCAACTTCCCCTCGGGCGGGCAGGTTCACTTCCAGGTGGTCAGTTCCAAGGACTTCTCCAGTCCATACCACGTAACCGATTCGATGCCGGACGATCTCAACTACTACTTCACCAGCGACGATAAGGTTGGAACGGCCAAGGTGGCCTTCGTCCACCACGGCAACCAGCACATCGGCTACACCGACGTGTTCTGCGGCGGCGTTGGGACGGGTTTCGACGAGATACTCAGGACCCACGACGCCTACAAGGTCCCGGTGAACCTCCATCTCAGCGGGGTTCTCCTGGAGAGCCTGCTCTGGAACGACCCCGACTGCGGTGACTTCAACTTCCGGGAGGAGATAAACAAGGGCATCTCCGAGGGCTGGATATCGATCCTAACCTCCGCCTATGGGCAGCACATAATGCCCTTCTTCCCGGCGGATCTGAACGTCAGGAGCCTTGGGAAGGAAAACGAGCTCATATGGCGCCTCTTTGCCTACGATCCGCGCGTGGCCTGGGTGCCCGAGAGGGTGTGGGAGACGGGCCTGAGCGATTCCGACCCCGTGAACGGTGTGAAGAGCGACCCCTGGGAGTACTTCGCCGCCATCGATCCGGCCGACGGGAGGCCCTACGTGGAGGCGGTCATACTCGACGGGAACACCCACGGCTCCAACGCCGGCAACCCCTACAAGGTCTACCGGCTCCCGAACGGCCAGCTCAGGGTGTTCTTCATCGACGACTGGCTCAAGGACAGCATCTACAATCCCGATGAGCGCACCAACATCAAGCGCCATTTCCTTGACTTTGCCCTGAGCTCGGACCAGGAGCAGATCCTCGTCTACGCCGACGACTGGGAGAAGGCCGCTGGAGTCGCCGGCTGGCCGACGGACCCGGAGAACTACCTCTACTTCGTCCGCTACGTCGCCGCCCACCCATGGATACAGGCGGTGAAGCTCGACGACGTCCTGTCCTGGAGCTCCTGGCAGGGCGGGAGGTTCTGGGGCGACGGCGGCGATTACTGGCCAATAGCTGGAACCTACACCGAAATCGGCGGTACGGCTGGCTACGGCGGAACTGGAGACGTGAACGGCGACGGCTCGGCCGAGAGGAACGCCTGGTACAAGGATTGGGCCATCAACTACTACCCCTATAACTGTCCCAAATCTGCCGGCGGGCTGTGGTGGGACGCCTACCAGGAGCTCAAGGCCCTCGAGAACGCTGGGGTGAGCAACAACCTCGTTGAGATGGCCTGGACGACCCTGCTGGCGAACATCTACGAAACCGGCTGGCACGACGGCCTGACCGGTCCCATCAGCGGGTGGGAGAAGGAAATCACCGCCCACGCGAGGCACGCGCTGGTTTACGCCTACGCCGCTTGGTGGCTGAACGATTCCAGCAAGCCCCTCTCCGCCTACTGGAAGAACGTCGATGGGGACAACGATGACGAGGTCGTTATACAGAACGACAGGCTCTACGCGGTCATCGACCCCGTGGGCGGCCGCATTGGCTGGCTCTTCGACTCCTCTGGGAACGTTGTCATCGGGAACTCGATGGCCCTGTGGAGCGGGACGGAGGGCGACTACAACGATGGAAACCACGTGTGGGCCCTCAGCGACGCCTACGACGGCGGAACCTACGAGAACGACTACTACCAGCTGGAGATACTGGAGGACGGCTCCGACGGCAGGGTCGTGGTCGTGGCGAGGCACCCCAGCGGGTTCTACAAGGTCATCACCCTCGAAGAGGGCTGGCCTTACCTCGAGATCACCTACCGCAACGTCGGCGGGAGAACCTACGTCAAGACCGGCTTCTCCCCGGGCATCTCCGACATGCTCCTCAGCGGAAAGGCCAACGTCGGAAGAACCTGGCTCTACTCCGGTGCCGTCGCCGGCTACTACAACTCCGTGACCGACACCCTCGGGGCGTACGTGATTCCAGCTCCCGCGTCCTTCAACAGGGGCGAGGACTGGAGAACCCTGGCCGTTGTGGACGAGATAAGCTTTGACTCCGACGCCAGGTTCTACCTCTTCGCCGGCCCCTGGAACGCTTCGCTCTTCGGGAAGCTCCTCAGCTCGCCCCTCTCCGGAAGCTTCTGGACCGCTCCGGCGGTTCCTTCGGCGGGAGAGAGCGTGACGGTTTACTACAACGCCACCGGCGGCCCCCTTGAAGGTGCCTCTTCAATTGCCCTCCACTGGGGCCATGATGGCTGGCTCGACGCTTCCGATGTCCAGATGACGTACGAGAACGGGCTCTGGAAGGCGATCCTCCAGACCGATCCCGGCTGGGGCTCCATCGAGCTGGCCTTCACCGACGGCTCTCACTGGGACGACAACGGCGGAAGAAGCTATCGCGTTTACCTGGCACCTGATGCTCCGGCGGGGATTTCGGACGTCCTGACCGGCGACGAGGTGGGCTGGTCGTCGGACCTCCCGGCCCCCAACACGGGCGAGATAATCAACGGAGAGTACGCCTGGCACGACGCCTCCGCGGACGTTCATGCCACCGAGAACTACCCCCTCCCGGCTTCCAACTACGACCTGGAGAGCGTCCGCGTCAGGGCCGATGGGGAGTACCTCTACATCTCCATAAAACTGGCAAACCTGACGGGTGTGGGTCTCTTCGGCTCTCCCGTCATAGAGGTTCTCCTCAACACCGGAACCGGCGCCAACACCACGGTGCCCCTCTCCGGCGGCCTCTCCTACTCGCCGGGCTGGGACTACGCACTGGTGCTCGATCTCTCCCGGCCGAACCTTCCCAGCGACAGGCTCCTCGGTTCGCCTGCGGTTCTTCTCTACGACTCGTCTTTCGGGGAAGTTTCCGGTGACTATTACGCCGTGGTCTCAACCGTGAACGACGTGGTTCAGGTGGCCGTTCCGAGGGCCCTGCTGGGGGACGCCTCCAGCATCGGCATCAACGTCTTGGTGCTCATCGGGGACGGCAAGGGTGGCACCGTGGATCCTGGCTCGCCGAAGGTCGTCGATCTGATGTCTCCCCTTGACACGGACGGTGAGCTGGCGGACGGCTCGATTGACTACTCCCAGCCCCTGGACGTGACGGCGGTTCCCTTCTTCGGGAGCGCGCTGGGTTTAGTTGTTCTCCTCGGCTTCCTGTGGCTCTTCCGCAGGGGCTGAGGTTTTTCCCTTTTTCTTCAGCACCCACCACCAGTAGGCAAAGACGTAGACTATGAACATCAGGTCTCCCAGGTGGGAGTGGAAGAGCTCGAGAAAGGAGATCCCGCTGTGGTAGCCTATGACGAGCAGGGTAAATATCCTCACCGCGTTGAGGGGTATTATCCCGAGGGCGCCGAGGAGAAGGAGTGCCGCCTCCCTTCCCCTGGACTTTCGGAGATAAATCAGGAGGAGCGAGGCCAGGAGGTAGAGAACGAACGCGTCCAGTCCGGAGCAGCCGGAGCCTATTATGACAACGCTGTTCCTGATCACCGCCACGTTGCCGTTCATGGTTATGGGGACGTCGAAGAGGTATATCAGCCCTCTGACGAGATGGGAGGTCGCATCAACGAAGATGTCGCTCGTTCTGGCCACCAGGGCGTCAACAAAGTCGCTCCTTGAACTCATCGCCAGAAGCGCCTCGGCGGCGGCTATCAAATTCGGACCCACCGTGCTCCTGGGCCTGAATAGCACCAGCGAGGTTCCTACAAGGACAAATGCCTGAAACGTGGCGGGGCTTGGGTACTCTCCAAATCTGACCAGGAGGAACACGGGGGAGGCCACTATTAGGAGCACTCCCGTGATAGTTGAGGCGCTCAGGTTAATTGGTTTCTTTTCCAGTCTTTCCCTCGAAAACGCCACCACCATGGCATAGAGGAGGCCGAAGTAGAGTATCGGGGGACTGCGGTAGATGACGAACAGCGCTCCCGTGAGTGCGAGGGAGAAGATCAGAAAGCCCTCACTTCTCCTCACGCAGGCCCACCTCGATGAACTCCACGTCGTTCCTCTCCGCCGCCAGGAGGAACGCTATCCCGAGACCAATTATGACGAATGACTGGACGACGGGATCGGAGAGCTTTTCCCTCAGCAGGTACAGGAAGCCCGCGGATCCGGCGAGCCAGGCGATGAGGTAGAGGGAGGTTCTCCCAAAGCGGGACCATGCCGAGTACATCACCGCGCCGACCATCGCGGGAACGAGGAGTAGATCGCTGACCGCTGAGGCGACGAGGAGCGCTGTTGCTACGAGCCTGTCCCTTCCGAGGTTCACCCCTCCCAGCACCTCGTCGAGGAGCAGGAACGTTGATGCCGACGTCAGGACGGCCGTTTTAAGGCCGGCCCACTCGTATATCGAACCGCCCTTAACGGTGAGGGCAAGGGCGAGGGCGTAGGCGTAGAACGCCACGAGCGAGGCGTTTCGTCCCCTCGCCCTCAGGAGGTACGGGACGGCGGCCAGGACGAAGACCGGGTTCTTGAGCGCTATGCCAGCCAGAAGGGGAGCCACCAGTCCCATCATAGCCTCTTCACCACCCTCGGGAGCAGGTCTCTCGGACCGACCTCGATGACCTTGATCCAGCCGGAGACCTTTCTCGCCAGCATCTTTCTCTCGCGGTATGCTTTGTAGGCCGCCTCGAGGGTCTTCTCGTCAATGGAAGAGCGGTCGATGAAGAGAACCGGGTTGGGGTAGAGAAGTACCGCCTGGGAGCCCCTCCTGGCCAGCACCCTCGCGGCCTTGACTATCTCCATCGGGTGGAGCCCGAGGTCGTCTATTATGATGACGTACGAGCCGGTTCCGGGCTTCATCGCAGCCTTGAGCACTCCTGAGCCCTCCGAACCGCTCCTGATTTTTCGGACTATCCTCCCGAGTGCTGATTCCCCCGCGAGCCGGGAGGGTCGGAGGGGCGGAAGTCCCTCCTCCCCCTTCAGCCCGAGCTCCTCCAGAACCGCTAGGGGGTCGCTGGAGTGCCCCACGAACCTCACTATACCGGAGTCGTCGTAGGCCACCACCCTCACAGCGTGGCCGAACCTCCTGAAGTAGGCGATGAGCTGAGCCAGTATGAGCACCAGGTAGTCCACCTTGCCGGTGCGCATCTCCCTCCTGAACTTCCCGTCCACGTTTATCAGCACGTAGACGTCCGCCAGCGTTTCCCTCCTGAACACCCTGACCACGACCTCCTGGAGTCTTGAGGTGGCCTTCCAGTCTATCCTGGTTATGTCGTCCCCGGGCAGGAACTCCCTGAGCTCCTCGAACTCGAGGGTCTCGGCACCTATCCCCAGGGCCTTCTCGGTTTCGGAGAGGGCACTGATCTGGCGCCTCTCCCTCATTGCCTCCCTTATGCCCAGCGGTGACGGGAAGACGGTAACCTCGTCCCTTCCCTCCACGGGGAAGGTTTTCCTGAAGAGCCCCAGCCCGTCCTCGAAGACCGCCTCCGCCCTGAGTTTCACGCGGCCCTTCGAGAGGGGTACGAGAGTCTGCTCGAGGCGCTTTTTCTCGAGCGGATCTATTTCGACCGTCAGCTCCCTCGCAAAGACCTTCCCTGAGGTCTCCCGTATCCTCACCCTCCCGTCCAGGGGGGCCAGGTTCTCCACGGTGAGGGAAGTCTTGACCGGCTCCCTCTCCGTTCCCCTCTCCGGCACCTCTCTACTGACCCTCAGGCTGGGGCGGAAGCCGGTCCTGGCCATCGAGTAGTGGGCCATCACCGCCGCTCCCACCAGGGCAACGGCGGGGTTCCCCAGGAGGTAGGCCGCGGCTGAAACGATCCCCGCGAGGGACAGCAGGATCTCGGCGCGCTTCATTCCGTCGGCACCTCTACCCTCTCAAGGACGTCCCTCACTATGCCCTTTCCATCTACGCCCTCGACCTCGTACTCGGGCTTCACCACTATCCTGTGGGCTATCACCGGGACGGCAAGCCACTTCACGTCGTCTGGGATCACATAGCTCCTGCCCTCCAGGTAGGCCTTGACCTTCGAGGCATAAAGGAGGTGCTCACCAGCCCTGGGGGAGGCGCCCAGGATAACCCTCTCGTCCAGCCTGGTTTCCTTCACTATCTCGTAGATGTAGTCGATGATGGCATCGCTCACCCTGACTGCGAGGGCCTCCCTCTTGGCGCCCGCTATCTCGCTGCCCAGGACGACCTGCTGGGCCTCTGTGAACTGGCCGAGGCTCTTTCTCCGGAGCATCGCCTTTTCACTCTCCTCCGGGAGGTACGTCATGTCTATCTTCATCATGAAACGGTCTATCTGGGCGGTCGGGAGCTCGTAGACGCCCTCCATCTCGACTGGATTGCGGGTGGCCAGGACTATGAAGGGTTCGGGCAGCTTGAGGGGCAGGCCATCTATCGTTACCTGCCTCTCCTCCATCGCCTCCAGCAGTGCCGACTGGGTCTTGGGTGAGGCCCTGTTTATCTCGTCCACCAGGACCACGTTGGCGAATATCGGCCCCTTCCTCAGCTTGAACTGCCCGGAGCGCATGTCGTAGAAGGTGTGGCCGAGTATATCGGCTGGAAGCAGGTCTGGGGTCATCTGTATCCTGGAGAACTTCAGTCCGAGGGTGTTGGCAAAGTTCTTGCTCAGGGTTGTCTTGGCTATCCCAGGAACACCCTCCAGGAGCACGTGTCCGTTGGCTATCAGGGCTATCGTCATCAGCTCGACTATCTCGTCCATTCCCACGATGGCCTTTCCGACCTCTCCCTTTATCTTCTCCAGTATCATATCAACCACCCATTCTCCTCAGCATTTCCAGTACTTCTCCCTCGTCCCAGCCCCGCTCCTTGGCGAGGGCCAGGGCGAGTTCCTCAGTGCCCACTTTCCGCCCAAAGAAGCGCGAGAGGAGCCTGTGGATAAGCCTTCCAAGCGCGCTGAACAGTCCCAGCTCTCTCGCGAGAAGGAGCGTCGCTACTGCCAGTATCAGCTCTCCCGCCCTGTCCTTTGGCAGGACACGCGTCACCGTGACGGTTCCAACCGTGTATAGGCTGAAGTCCGGGTGGTGGGCCTCGTCGAAGTAGAAGGTTCCCCCACCGAGGTAGTCCACGAGGTTGCGCAGGAACTGCTCGTTATCCCTGAACTGCATGTTGGCGAGAACGTCGGGGTCTGAGAGCACGATGACCCTGCCCTTCCCGTAGGGCACCTCGGCCATTATCGGGAACATTCTCCTGTGCAGGTTTATCATTGCGACCCTGCTGGCGTAGGCTTCTCCCTCTCTGGCCACTATTATTCCGGAGGGCTCGTTGGTGACGATCCTGCTCACGTTCCTGGCAAGGAGGGGGTTCTCTATTCTGACAGCGACGATGAGCCTGTCATCGGTCTCGTAGAAGAAGTCCCTGAGGGGGTACTCGGATATTCCAACCGGCAGCTTGAGGGCGCGGAGGATATCGTTCCCCGTTCCGAAGTCGTCCGCTATAAGGACGGTGTTGCCCCTCTCGAGGAACGCCCTTATCTGTGCCACCTCCGCGTCGGTGAACGTCATGTTGGGTCCGATTATGAGGAGCACACCGCTTTTCTCGCTGATGTTGGCGATGTCGAAGGACTCGAAGATCGGGACGATTTCCCTGCCCATGGAACCGGCCAGCCTCGCGAACTTGGAAGTTCCGTCCCAGTTCCAGTTGAAGATGCTGTACTGGGTCGAGCTTTTGAAGAGGGGCACGGTTATGGGCATCGTGATGAGGGCGAAGAGCAGAAGGAGGAGTGTGAGGTACTTGACCGTCCTGTTCATCTTTCAAGCCCCCTCACGAGCCTCTCGATGTTCCCCCTGAACTCCACCAGCTCCTCCCCGCTCAGGGGCATCTCGCCGTAGACCGCCTTCTCGTGCAATAGCGTCACCCTCTCCAGCTCCGGGTAGAGTTCCCACCCGCCGAGAGCCCTCAGCGCCTCCCTCGGAGTGAGGTTCTCCCCCACGCCGAGCCTCTCCGCCAGCAGTTTCCTCAGCAGGGTGTACGCTCCACCGACGTCCTCCGGCACCTCAATCCTCTCTCCCGCCGTCACGGGCGCTCTCTTAGCGGGGATTCCCTCAGACCCCTCTGGGGAGGGCGCCTTTCCTTCCCCGCGCCTCCTCAGCACCGCCGTCCCGGCCGCCAGCAGGATCCCAAGAACCGCTATCGCGGCGTACCTGGGCCACGCGCTCTCCGGGGGAACCACGCTGAGGATAACCGTGTTCGACTCGGCCTCGCCGTACCTCACGCTGCCCGGGAATTTGACGTAAACCTCGAACTCTCCCGGGAGGTCTGGCTTCAGTGTGAACGTGAAATTGCCGTCCCGGGACTCTATTCGGGAGTGCTCCGTCCCGTTCACGTACACCACCAGCGTGGCCGGTATTTCCGGTTCGAGGGTTCCTCTAAAGGTGGCCGTTTTCCCCAGTGTGATTTTTGATGGACCGGTCAGGGTTATGGAAACGGGATACTTTGAGAACACGATCCGTACCTTCTTGGACGTCCCCTCGTGCTCTTCATCTCCCGCGAACTTCAGGACGACGCTGAACTCCCTCGCCACGGGTGAGAAGTACTCCCTGGAGAAGCCGCCGTCCGGGCCGGTTTCCAGGGTCTCGTTTCCCACGTCTATCTCCCTGCCCCCCAGGTACTCGCCGTAGTAGTCCACGAGCCTTCCGGAGAGCGTGACGGTGTGGTTGATGAGCGAGCTGTAAACATCATCGACGATGAACCTCGTCGGGATCTTCCTCACCCTTACCTCCACGGTGTTCGAGCTGTTTCCCCCCTGGGTCGCGTGTATCCTGTACGTTCCAATCTCGCTGAATCGGTAGCTCTTTGAGAAGAACCCGTTCGAGGGCGTCACCGGCAGCAGCACAGTGGAGTTCCCGCCCTCTATCACTATCGTTACGGTGTCGTTGCCGGGACAGGAGCCGAATATCGTGATGGTCTGGTGGAGTATAGGTTCGTCGGTCGAGACGCCTATCAGGAAACCCCCACCCGGTGGGGCGGAGGAGGCGAGGTTTCTTATCTTTTCCAGCTCCTTCCTGACGCCCTTCGTGTTGAAGGTGAGGACCTTCGTTCCGTTGCGGAGCTTCAGCAGGTCTATGGCGTTGAGCTCTTTCTCCATGTCGTCCACCGTTCCCAGGATCCCTGCGGCGAGCTCGGGGGAGGGGTTCCTGTGGAACTCAAGGGTGAGCCGGGTCAGGACTAGGAGGTCCTGGGCGAACTCGTGGAATGGCGGTATCACGACCATTACCGTCGAGTTCACTCCCCTCTCTCGGTAATACAGGCTCTCCTGGTTTATGAGCTCAAGCTCGTTGAGGGTCAGGTTGGCCAGCTTTAGGCCGTAGCTCTCGTTAAGGAGGGCGTACTTGAGGGAGTACTCAAACCTGATGAGGACCTTCGAGAAGTAGTTGTACAAAAAAACGTCTCGCTGAACCGGTTCTGACACGGCCGTTCCAGCCGCGGGGGGGAGGGAGCCTATGATTAGAATAAGGATTATTAAAAGTGGAACCCTCCTCATCGTTATCACACCCATAAGGCATAAAAACCTTTTAAGTTTATTCATCGAAGGTGTTAAAATGGGACGCCTCGCCGGGAGTGTTCTGACAATAACTGGGATCGTGCTGTGGTACTACGGGGGTACCTCAGGAAGCACGGGCGTTGTTAATCTTGGCCTCGGTGCCATAGTGCTCGGCCTGGTTCTCGCAGCACTGCCCCTCGGGGACAGGGTGGACAAGGAGGCCCTCCTTCTGGCCGTTGAACCCTCCTGTGCTTTCCTGGAAAACCTCCGGCGCGGTTTGAATCTAACGGGCCCTCCCGTGGTGATCCCGCCCTACGAAAACCTGCCCTCTGGCGGCGTGTTCCTCCCGAGCACCGACGACTTCCGCCTCCCCCTTGGAAGGCTCGATGGTGAGAGCGTTTTCGTGACCGGCCCGGAGGCGGAAAGCGGCCTGCTAGTAAGCCCTCCCCCTGGCTGGGGAATATTGGAGTACACCGTCGAGAACGTGGGCGAGCTTTCTGGGACTGGAGTTGGCTATGCCTCCTCAGCAGTCTCCTCCGTCCTGAGCGCCCTGGGGCTCGGTTCGGCGGAGGCCTTTGAGAGGGAGGACGGGACGATAGAGGTTTTCGCCAAGCCACTGTGTGACGGTTCCGTTCACGCCGACCCTGCCGTTTCGGCGGTTCTCCTGGGAATAGCCATCGGCACGGGTGAACTTCTCAGGATCCGCTCGGTTGAGAGAAAGAACGAGCACGTGAAGGTAACCCTAGAGCGCCTCGGTGGGATAGAAAAATGGCTATGAGGGAGAACGTCCTCCTGTTCCTCGCTGTCTGGATAGTCCTCTCGGCCCTCCTCAGCCCTTCGACTGAGATATTCCTCACCGTTGCCCTCATCGGCATTCTGATAACCCTTGAGATAGGCGAGTTCTACCTGCCGAGGGACGTCAAGGACTCGCTGAAGTTCTCCGCTTACCTGCTCCTTCTAGCTTTCGCCTTCATCGTGGCGAGAAAGGTGTACGAGGTCATAAAGTGAAAGTCAGCCTGGGAGTGAGGCGAGAAGCTCCCTCACGGTCCTCCTCACGGCCCCGTAGCTGTCAAGCTTTGGCCTCCAGCCTGTTTTCTTTGCCTTCTCTATGCTCAGGCGCATGAACTTGACGTCGCCCTTCCATCCGCGGCCGCCGTCGACGCCGCCGGTGAAGCGGAACCTCGGATTAAGGTTCATCTCCTCGCTCACTATCTTGGCTATCTCCGTCACCGTTATCCAGTCGTCGTTGCCGAGGTTGTAGAAGTCCACCCTTTGGGTTCCTTTCCTGAAGTGCTCGAAGATCTTGAGTATTCCATCAACCGTATCGCTCACGTGGAGGTAGCTCTTCCTCTGCGTCCCGTCGCCGAGTATTTCCAGCTCCTCCGGGTTCTTCCTGAGCTTGTTTATGAAGTCGTAGATTACCCCGTGGTTGGAGCGCTCGCCTATGATGTTAGCCAGGCGGAATATCAGAGCTTTGAACCCGAAGGTATGGGCGTACCCGCTGATTAAAGCTTCTGACGCCAGCTTGGCACCGCCGTAGACGCTTATCGGCTCGAGCGGGGCGTAGTCCTCGGGCGTTGGAATCACGGGCGCGTCGCCGTAGACCGTCGATGAGCTCGTGAAGACGAGGTATTCGGCCTTTGAGTCCCTCATCGCGTTGAGCAGGTTGTATGTTATGAGCACGTTGGTCTCGTAGAGGAGCTCCGGGCTCTGGGAGCCTATTCTAACCTCGGGGTTGGCGGCGAGGTGGAAGATGGCATCGACGCCTTCAACCGTCTCCTCAACGATCTTCGGGTCCCTCATGTCCCCCTCGATGAACTCGAAGCGTTCTTTGCCCAGCCAGCGCCTTACGTTGTCCAGGCTTCCCGCGCTGAGGTCGTCGAGAACCCTGACCTCCCAGCCAAGCTCCATCAGCCTGTCCACCAGGTGAGAGCCTATGAACCCGGCACCTCCCGTTACCAGGACTTTCATTCGTACCACCGCCGATGATGAGACAAAATTATTTAAATACGTTTGGACTCAATCTGTGACGGCTTTGATGACCTTGCAGTGGTGGTGTCAATGAAGATCCTCATAATGGCGGGCGGCTACGCCACCAGACTCTGGCCCATAACCAAGGACAACCCCAAGGCCCTCCTGCCCGTCGGTAACAGGGTCATACTGGACTACATACTGGAGAAGGTGGAGGAGCTTGGACTCGAGACCTACATCTCCACGAACCGCTTCTTCGAGGCTCACTTCCGCCCCTACGCGGAGGAGCGGGGGATTGAGCTCATCGTCGAGGACACCCTCCACGAGGAGGAGAAGCTCGGCACGATCGGGGCCATGAAGAAGGCCGTCGATGAGCTGGGCCTTGACGACTACCTCGTCATCGCCGGTGACAACCTCTTCTCCTTCTCCCTGGCGGACTTTCTCAGGGCCTACGACGGCAGGACGCTGATAGCGGTCTACGACGTCGGTGACCTCAACCTGGCCAAGCGCTACGGCGTGGTGGTTCTGGAGGGGGACAGGGTAATCTCCTTTGAAGAGAAGCCGGCCCAGCCGCGTTCGACTCTCATAAGCACCGGCGTCTACGTGTTCCCGAAGGCTGTTATGGAGCGCATCGACGAGTACCTCTCCAACGGCAACCGCGATTCCCCCGGCTACTTCCTTCAGTGGCTCTTGGAGAGGGGCGAGCCGATAAAGGCATACCGCTTCTCCGAGTACTGGTACGACATAGGTTCAGCCGACAGCTACCTGGAGGCCCTCAAGACCCTGCTACGCGAGAGCCACGTCGAGGAGATCCAGATAAGCCCCTACGCCAAGATAATCCCGCCGGTCGTCATAAAGCGCGGTGCGAAAATACTCGGCCGTTCCATAATTGGCCCCTACGCATACATAGGCGAGAACTGCGTCATTGAGAACTCCGACGTCAGCGACTCCATAATCTTCAGGAACACCGTTATCAAAAACTCCACCATCTGGCGCTCCATCATCGACGAGAAGTGTGAGATAAGGAACCTCGAGCTGAGGAAGAGCCTCGTCGGCGGGCACGCGAAGATACAGAGGGGAGAGTGAGGGAGGTAAATGGAGCTTGCTGGGATCCGGGAAAAATTGGAGGGGGCATGCCGCTTACTTCTCAGGCCGAGGTGCGCTATTCTGGCGCTCGTCTTCCTGGCCTCCGTGATTAGGCTCCTTCCAATGCGCTTCAAGTACCTCATCGGTTACGATCCATATTTTCATCTCGCGTATATTCGCTACGCGCTGGAGAAAGGGGAATGGGTGAACTTCTTTCCCTACGCCACCGGCCCGTGGGGGTTTCAGGTACGTCAGTTTCACCCCCTAGGTCTCTGGATGACACCAGCTTACGTTTACAAGCTCCTTTCTCCATTCGGTGTTTCTCTCTACAACGCCTTCAGAGTGACCCCCGTCATATTCGGTGTTTTCACCGTGATCTTCACGTATCTCGCCGTGCTGAAGCTCTACGGGAAAAAGGAGGCCTTCCTCTCGGCATTCTTCCTCGCTGTTAGCTTCGGCCACGTCTTCCGCTCGATGGCCGGCTACTACAGGGGCGACAACTACATGCTCTTCTGGTATAGCGTGGCACTCTTTGGTATCTCCTTGGCCCTGTCAAAAAACGATAAACGATGGGAGTACCGCCGGTTGGTCTTTTACATTATACCTGCCTTTGCGAGTGGTTTTTCTGCGATATTTTGGCAGGCATACTATCCGATCTTTATCTTTCTCCTCGAAAGTGCGATCTTTATGGCGGTAGGTGCTTTTCTACTGGAAGAAAGGAATGCTTTCGTAGATGCAACGGCTCTTGTAATAGCCACTGGGTTGGGAGCACTTCTGGCGAACTTCCTGAGCGATAACTTTGGGATGGCGTTGCTTGGAGAGGGCAGACCGTTAGGTGAGGAGCTTGCGGAGAAGTTTGGACTTCAGTTTGGATTCATCAATGATGCTTTCCTGTTGATGTTCCTTAAATACGCGGTTCCTATTTCCGCGGTGGCGATATTGGGTATGTTTGTGTTTTCCAGTTTTCTGAGGGAAAGAAAACAGAGAGTCCTACTTGTTGGGATTGGAGTAGTGGTTGTATTATGGCTCTGGGTGAAGTACTACGGAACAGTAGACGAGATTATCCAGGGCATGTTCCCATCTGGTCCCATCTCGGAGGTTAGAATGGCTACCTTTAGGGACTTGTGGGTAGCATATGGCATTTCGCTGTTCTTGGTGCCAACGTTTTTCTTGAGCTTTCTTCCTAAGCGCGTCAGGATACAGGATTTTTTACTTCTTGGTTTTGCCATTGTGGTACTTCCCATGGGTTTTCTGTGGGTTAGATTCCTCTTCCTTGCTTCACTAGCGGTAGCTCTTATGGTGGGGATTGGACTTGTGAGGGTGTACCATGTGGGGTTATCCCGGTTTAAGGCCCTGCGGTGGGGTGCGGTTACCCTTATTGGAGTACTCATTTTCCTCCCCGTGGCTACGTGCTTCCAGGGTGTCCAGAATACGCTGGACATCAGGCCGTTTGTTAATGATGCTTGGAAAGAAGCACTGACGTACCTGGGGGCGGATTCAAACATAAACGATGTTGTCCTGACGTGGTGGGATCAGGGCAACTGGGTAACTTACTACTCGAATAGGGCTCCGGTTTCACAGCTTGCCCCGGATAAGTTTGTGGCAGAGTACTATCTCGGGAGAAGATCAGAGAAGAGCCTTATGGAGCGGGGAGTGGATTATGTGGTGGTCTCCTATGATACAGTACTGAAATTTGGAGCCATTCTGAATACCGCAAATGCCTCACCTTCAGAATACGCAATGATTCCGATGCCGCTGGTGTCATCTCCCGGTGGGGTATTTATCTTTTCGGGAGGTGTGTATTCAATTATGGTGGTTCCTGGCGAAAACTCCTGGAGTGTTGAGATTAACGCGGGTGGGGTGACGCTTCTGCCCCGTGAAGTTTTTGTGGAGAAGGGCAGGTCTGTGGAGCGTGTGTCACTAAAGGATAAACCAAACGCCGATGCTTATGTTTATATAAACCTCAACTACGGCTACGCCGTGCTGATGAACGGCAACGCCTTCGACACACCCTTGGCACGGCTTATGTTCACTGGCAACCAGCCAAACTTCACGGAGATTTATTCCGACGGGGGATACATCAAGATCTTCCGATTTGAGCATCCAAACGTGGTTGTTACTTCAGAAAACGGGTCTGTTGTTCTTCGGTTTACTAACAGTACTGGCACCACAATAAGAATTTTTGGGTACCTCGACAACGGCACAATGGTCTTCAAAAGACAGTACGAGGTTAAAGGAAAGAACGAGTTCGTCCTACCGGCTGACATTAATGGAAGTGTTGTTGTTAGATATGTTTGCCTGGGTGATGAAGGAGTACTTGACGGGGGTGTTTTCAGGATAGATGACGTGGTTTCCTCTAGAACAGAAGTAAAGTCTCATGAGTAACCCATTCAGGTCTATACTGAGAACCTTATTAAGCCCAGATGGACGCGTTGTATGCTCTAAACCCAAATATGATGGAAAATTTTAAATTCGAGGTACCGAACTGGAACTAGTGATCCTCGTAGGAGGATGGTACATGGATTCAATAAAAGCTAGGATAACTAGTCAGAAATTCTTAAGGGACACTGTCATAATGATGATCGCGATGACGCTCTCCAACTTCTTCAATTATCTCTACCAGCTTCTGGTGGGGAGGCTGTTGACTCCCCAGGAGTATGGAGAACTTTTTAGTCTTCTCTCACTGTTTTACATACTCTCAGTGCTTTTCACCACGATAAATACTTCAATAACGAAGTTCACGTTAATTTATGGCGTGAGAGGGGAATACGGAAAAATTAAGGCTATTCTCATCAATGCTAGCAGGGACTTTGCGACCTTAGGCATGGGAATGTATGGTGTTCTAGTACTGCTTTCTCCATTTATCTCTAAGTTCCTTAGGATTGAGAATAATATTTTCATTGTTATCCTGTTCGCTTCGATGCCCTTTGGATTAATACTCCCCGTCTATCAGGGCACTCTGAGAGGGCTCCAGCGGTTCGGAGCTTTGGGGGTCAGTGTCTCTTCGTGGGCATTTTTTAAGCTTCTTTTTGGCTTTGGTCTTGTATTGCTGGGTTACGGGGTTTTGGGTGGGATAATAGGAGTCTTTTTGGCCCATGTTGCGACTTTTGTAATAACTCTGATCTTTCTGAGGGATTTGTTCGATTATGAGTACGATGGACTCGTAGACATCGGGAAGATTGTGCAGTATGGTGGACTAACCTTTCTAGTGACATTTGCGTATACCACTATGTGGAACATTGATGTTATCTTTGTAAAACACTATTTATCGCCTTTGGAGGCAGGATATTATTCGGCGATCTCAGTCTTGGGTAAAATAGCCCTCTTTGCTCCTGGGGCCATTGGGGTGGTGGTGTTTCCCAAAACCGCAGAGAGGTATGAACGGGGAGAGCAGCATTTTCATCTTTTACTTAAGGCATTGGTGCTAGCGTCGTTGATATCTGGTAGTGTGGTTCTAATTTATGCACTCTTTCCCGAGTTCATTATAACTTTCGTCTACGGTGAAAAATATCTTGGTGTTGCCCCTTACCTTTGGAAGTATGGATTGGCTATGACTTTCTTTGCGCTTTCAGGTGTAATTATTAATTATCTGCTGTCAATAGCCGAAATGAGAATTCTGCGGTATCTAATGGGTATCCTAATAATCGAGATCATTGCACTTACTCTCGTCAGAACGGTCTCGGGAATAATTAACATTTTAATTGGAGTGGGGTTTATTTTAGTTAGCGTACTTTCTATCTCTGCTGGGAGGAAGGCATAATGTCCCTAGTGTCCGTCTTAATGCCTGCGTATAACGAGGGTAAGACCCTAGAGAATGCAGTAAAGATAACGATGAAAGAGCTGAGAGGCCTTGACTATGAGATAGTTATAATCAACGATGGCTCCACAGATAACACAGAAGAAGTTGCCAGAATGCTGTGTGAGAGCTACAAAAATATCAAGTTGGCAAGTTATCCTGAAAATAGAGGAAAAGGTTATGCCCTCAAAAAGGGCTTTGAAAAGAGTGTGGGTGACATAATTGTATTTTTTGATTCCGACCTTGAAATTCCGCCATTCCAGATACGAAGGTTTTTGAAGGCTCTAAATAATGGATATGATGTGGTCATTGGCTCCAAGTATCTTCCCGGGGCTAGGGTGGATTACTCCATGAAACGTCGGCTCTTCAGCATATGGTACCGGTCACTGGTAAAGGTTTTGCTCAAACTTGATGTTAGTGACACCCAGGTTGGGTTGAAAGTCTTTAGACGGGAGGTTCTAGAAAATGCCTTCTCAAAAATTTTGGTCAAAAAGTATGCATTTGATGTCGAGCTTTTGACTGTCATAAACATGTATGGCTATAGAATTCACGAGATTCCAATTAAAATTGAGCATAATGTTTTTAATTCCTCCATGACCTACCGGGAGATAGTAAGGATGTTCATTGACACCCTGGCTATATTTTACAGGAAGAACTTACTTCATTATTATGATGGTGAGGATAGATGAAAATCCTTTGGCTCAACTGGAAGGACATAGAACACCCAGAGGCTGGGGGCGCGGAGGTTTATACTCATGAAATCGCAAAGAGGTTAATTGAGAATGGGCACGAAATTACGCTGTTCACATCATATTTCGAGGGAGCTGAACCTAGGGCAGAAATCGACGGGATTGAAGTTGTCCGTAGGGGAAAAATCGTTGGTGTCTTTGATACGGTTTATTCACACGCAAAACGGTTCTACCGAGAGAACAGGAATGACTTTGATATAATTATCGATGAAATAAACACTAGGCCCTTCTTAACACCCAAATATGTCGAGAAGCCGATAGTAGCGTTGATACACCAGCTGGCAGTTGAGTTTTGGGACTACAAAACCCCCTTTCCTGTTAATATTATAGGAAAGTATTTTCTGGAACCATACTGGTTGAAGTACTATCAGAATACAAAAACAATAACCGTCTCGGAGTCTACGAAGAAGGACTTGGAACAGCTGGGATTTAGAAAGGTTGAAATAGTTTACAACGGTTTGGACGGGAATGTTTTGGATGATGTTCCTGAAAAGGAAGAAGAATTCACGGCTATCTTCGTGGGTAGATTGACTCCAACTAAAAAGCCAGAAGACGCCATAAAAGCGTTTAAAATGTTTGGTAGAGGGAAATTATGGCTTGTTGGGAGAGGGGAACTTATGGACAGCCTCAAAAAGCGATACGGTCACGAGGGCAATATTGATTTCAAGGGCTTTGTACCTGAAAGGGAGAAAATCGACCTCATGAAAAGGGCTCATGTCCTACTAGTTCCCGGAATCCGGGAGGGTTGGGGGCGGGTGGTAATTGAAGCCAATGCTTTGGGCACTCCAGTTGTTGGATATAATGTTCCTGGACTTAGGGATTCAATAAAACACAGATATAATGGACTACTCTGTGATGCGAGTCCTGGGGCTATGAGCAATGCAATTGAAGAACTATACACTGATGAAGCGCTCAGAAAACGATTGAGCGAGAACGCCTTGGAATGGGCCCGGAGGTTTAATTGGGACGAGAGTGCAGATAAGTTTGAAGGGATTTTAGAGAGTGTGAAACTTCTCTATGACAGTGGAGGAGACTGAAATGGGGGAGGTCAACTTTGTTATTGGGAATTACGGTAATTTCAACATAGGTGATGAAACTATCCTAAAAGGCCTCGTTCTTGAATTGTCAAGTAATGGGGAGGATATTTCTGTCGTTATCCCCACAAGAAACCCTGGATTTGAAGCCAAATATCATTCAGAGCTTGAAGGGACAGTATCTTCTTTTTACGTCTATGACATTCGAGCGCTTCTTGAGAATCTATGCCATTCAGATAAGGTCATAATTGGAGGAGGTGGTATTTGGAGCGGTTACACTGGAAGGCTGGCGAAGATGATTCCAATTTTTGCTATATTATCCAAGATTAGTCTCAAAAGAGTCACATTTAGGGGTGTTGGGATATACAAAACGGCTTCTGGACCTGAGCGGTTTTTTGTTAACTTAGCGGCAATGCTCAGTGACGGTATAACCGTTAGGGATACCGAATCGTATGATGCCCTCTGGGAAAGAGTCAAAAGAAAAGCCGGACTAGTGGACGACTATGCCGTTCTTTACCTTAGATACCTTGATAGGAATTTGGCCAGGTATGAGCACTTGCTTGAGGAGTGGCCTTTGTACTCTCAGATTCTTGAGATGGCATCTTCAAAATTTGTGGTGGGATTATCTATAAAGCCCACCAAGGATCCTTCACTTAATAACCACGTTTTGAAAGTGGTTACCACGTTTATAGACCATGTGAACTCAGAATATCGGGGAGATGTTTTGTGGCTGTTGTTTCCCTTTGCGGAAACGGAATCCAGAATAGAAGATGACAGAACTGTACTGGATACCATTAGGGAGCGTCTTAGGGTCAGAACCAACGTGCTTCTTGTGGAACAGGCGAATCCTATCCTATGGTACTTTTTGATAAAGCACAATGTTAATTTTTTTGTGGGAATGAGGTATCATTCGATTGTTTTCTCGTGGATTGCACGAAAGCCCTTCTTTGGAATAGCATATGAGAATAAAAATATTAACCTCTTCAACCAATTGGGTCACAAAGAGTGGGATACTATTGATGGGATTACCCCTTCCCGTTTGATAAGTTCCTTTGAAAATCATTTTCGGTGAGTACTGATGAACCGCACTAAAAGAGGTGCGTTAATACTCATTTCCATCAATATACTTCTCTGGTTACCTTTACTGCTCCAGAAGGGTATCATAATCCAGAGGGACTTCAATTTTCCCGTTTATCCGGAAAACTTCCTGATGTACCATTACCCCACGTGGAATTATATAATGTCCCAGCCCACTTTTGAACAGATGATTCGTATCCCTATGAGGCTTCCGTATCTTCTTCTTGCCGCACTTGGAGTGGATATCTCAATCATTCTAAAGCTGCTTCTTTTGGGAACGACGTCTTTTTTGAGTGTTTCAATGTTTCTGTTTCTCTTGGAGTTACGTTCATATTCTGATCTCAAGATGTCTGATTTCACTATCCTAATCGCCTCGTTGTTGTTCGCATTTAATCCAGTATCCTTGCAGTTTCTTGGCGGGATATCTCTGCTTTTCTCGGTCGGGGCTTTGCCGCTGCTCCTGACGGTTTCAATGAGGTATTCAAACGCTCCGTTGAAGTTTTCACTCCTGTCGGCGTTACTGCTACTCCTGTCATTAGGACACCCCTTTGTGTTCCTTATGAACTCTCTGATATGGGCAGTGTTTACGCTCGTCGTTGATGGTTCGTTCTGGAGAAGCTTCGTGAAGTTCTTTGGGGTCAGTTTTATGTTCCTTGGCTTCTCGGCGTGGTACTTTCTCCCGTACCTGTCCAACGCGGTGTCAAGCGTCTCCATGGGCAGGCCAGGAAACGTTGCGTATTCAACCTTCCGGATTGTCTCCGATAACAACGCCCTCAAGATACTCCTCCTTGAAAGGGACAGGTTCCTTTACGTCCACACTTATCCCGAAAACATCGCGGGCACGTTTATCCATTTCCTGGCTCTGGGGTTGATTCTAGTCATCTCGTTCCTGCCGGCCTTTAGCAGGAACGTCTCGAGAACCGGGCGGAAAATGTATCTCCTGTTCATCACCGGGTACGCCCTCTCTGTGCTGTTTGCCCTCGGGGAAAAGAGCGCCATCGGGGGTCTTTACTACTACTTCATATCGAGCACTCCGATAGGCTGGACATTCAGATCCCCCCTCAAGTTCCAGCTTTATGAGATGTTCTTTTTGGTAGTTTCTTTTGCAATTGGTTTTGATGTCTGTCTCTCAATCGTGGTCCAGCGGATAAAGCAGCTTGGTAACAAACTTCCAATTAGGGTGGCATCTGCAGCACTGTTGCTATTTATCCTGGCGGGCTCAGTTGGTTATGGAGTATGGGACGCCAACTACAATTCCTTCAACCCTATCCGGATACCTCAGCAGTTTTATGAAATAAACTCACTATTGGAATCCCTCAATGATTCGTACAGGGTTCTGTGGTACCCGAGATACAATGAACGGGCGACGGTGTGGAGTGAGGGTCATTACATATCCCCCTTTGATATGAAGTCTTCGAGAAAGCCAACGTATAACACCTACTGGAACTACAATTATGTTAATACTATCCTGTACGACTACCCCTATTCAAAAACGGTCTTTAGCAAGGATTATTTCTATACCTTCCTACGGTCGGTGGGCGTCAAGTATATAGCTTTTCATAATGACCGGAACGTGAGTACCGACGAGAAGATCCTCATGGACATCTTGGAAAGAGGAGTTCCGATTTATTCTAAAAACGGGTGGTACCTTGTGGTCCTTAATTCCCACGTGAATGAATATGTTTTTGCTCCTACCTGTTTTGTTGAATCGGGATCTATAGATGACATTTACAAGTTGGCTTCACCTTCGACGGCCCCGCTGAATTCAACCGAAATTCCTAAACCTCTAATGCAACGTGTTTCCGTGAAGGTCAAGCCTTCGGGACGGATATCGGATATTACTCTTCATAATCTGATCCCGAACCCTTCATTTGAGTATTGGGAAAATAATACTCCATTAAACTGGACTTTCTTAATTGATCCGTCCATTACTGTCATCTCTAAATCGTGTGGGGAACCTGCCGGAGACTGCAGCCTGAATATGACGACAACACGGAGCTTTCGGAAAACCTGGGACTTCGTGGTCAGCAGTCCAATCGGCGTCTCTCCCAATGAAAAATATCTCGTCACGGCGAATCTTAGGGCCAGTAACCTTTCCGGCATTCACGTTAAGGTGGACTATTATAACACGACCTCTAGGAAATGGGAGCTGCTCTCCTTGATTCCATTGGAGTACTCCCGGGAAGACGGGTGGTCTCAGTACTGGGGGGTAGTGGACGTACCTGCCAGTGTCTCGGAGATACGCATTGTTATCGCCAGTGGGTGGACCGAGGAAGGGGGCAGGGGCAGTTTACTCGTGGACGAAGTTGGAGTGTACAGAATATATCCATGCCAGGAGAACTCGCTTGTGAATGTTGTTTATGTCCACGACTCACCTACCCGCATTGATGTTCGTGCAAACGCGTCTGCCCCGTTCCTTCTCGCCGTTAATGAGGTCTATGACCCCGGCTGGGTAGCTGAGGTGTACAAGAACGGTAATTTAATCCAGACCGTCAGGCCTGTGAGAATCTACGGGTTCATCAACGGCTTCTGGATTGATTCAGGCGGGAATCTGGAAATAGTGATTAAGTATCGCCCCCAGGAGCTGTTTAATATCGGACTCTTGGTTTCATTGTTCACCGGTTTAATAGTTGTGGGTGTGGCGTACATCTCCAGGAACAATAGAAGAAAAACGGAAAGGGGTGGAGGCTCTACCTGACGAAGTACATGACGTCTCCTGATGGGGACACGGCGAATATGGTGTAACCCTCGGGACCCATTGACGCCCCGGCTATGCTGGCCACGTGAACCCACAGTGGTCTGGAGGAGACCCTGTCAATGTAGTAGACTCCGCTGGGGGTTCCCACGGTAACGAAGTCCGTGGTGGCGTCCAGATCTACTGATACTATCTGGCTGTCAAGCGTTCCGAGTTTGACCGTCGTGTCAGCTGACTTGTCTATGTAGTGCACCTCACCGTTCGCCGTTCCTACGGCGATTCTGGTACCGGTGAAGGCTGGGGCGACGTCCAGTGCTGTTATCGAAGAGCCGAACGATCCTAGTAGTTTTACGTACGTCTGTCCGAGCCACCTGTTTATGTAGTAGACGTCTCCGTTCGACGTTCCCACGGTGAACCATTCGTAGGACGGTACTCCCGAGATTGTGGTCACCGCGGAGCCAACGTCCCAGCTCCTTGATATGACCCCTCCGTACACCGTGTAGATGTAGTGCACCTCACCGCTCGCCGTTCCCAGTATGATAACCGTACCGTCCTCGGAGAGCTTTGCCACCGTTACCGGACTGTTTGGCTGAAGGGTGAACCTTATCTTGTTTGCACTGAGCTTGTAAATGTAGTACAGCTTTCCTCCGTCGGTGTACGCTATTATCGACTTTCCTTCGGCCCCGCTTATGTCCACCAGTCTGACTGCTGAGTCTAGATCGACGACAAACCTAGGGGTACTGGAGGATATCATGAAGTAGTATAGCTTTCCGCTAGAGGTTCCGGCGACTATGTAATTGCCGTACTTATTGACCTTTATCGCCGTCACCGAGCCGTCCAAGTCGGCGGTCCATGCCACCTTTGCAGACTTCCACGGGCTGATAACTACCAGCTTCCCATCTGCCGTACCAACAGCATATACCGGGACGTATTCTGCCTTGGAGTATGCAGTTACGTCGCTGTTCAGGGATATCACCCACTCCGGGTCCTTGAGTTTTGGGGGTATCGCAAGCGGTAGGTAGTCTGTGTTGTACGAGTCTACCTGGTACTGCTGGTCGCAGATCCCGTCCCAGTTCGCATCGGTGCATGTATCGCTGAACCCGTTACCATCTGGCGAGGCCCAGTAATTGCCTCCCAGGTACGGACCTCCGAGGACGTTCTTGCCAGGGGTCTTGGTAACGTTCAGGTAAACTACAGCACCGGTTGATACGAAGTTCTCAGTGTTGTTGAAGACGTTGTTGTAAACGAAAACGTTGCCAGACCAAGACTGGACCTGTATTCCCTTGGCGAAGCCGTGGACAATGTTCGAATCGATGGTGACGTTCGATCCGCTGATGTAGAGTGCTGTATCGTCTTTCTGATGGTCCCACTGGGGGAATATGTTATTCTGGTATATCCTGATGTTGTTACTGTAGATGTGTATCTCACCAAGGGTGTTGTTGTACACGATGAAGCCGTCATCGTTGCCTATTGTGAGGTCGGAGATTCTGCTTCCAACTATGTAACTCTTGGATTTCGCGGCGTTCTCGTTGCTACCCCAGATGCTCATATAGCCCGCTGTGGTGTTTTCTAGGGTTATCCCCGTCGAGTCTTCCACTCTGATGTTCCAAGTGTATGCGATGTCCTTGACGGTGATTCCGCTGGATAACTTAATCCAGATCTCTGATGGGGTGTAGCTGGAAGTGTTCCTGAACGTGACATCCTGGGACCCTGCTATGAGTACATCGTCGATGTACTGCCGTTTTATATTGATGTCAGCGTTTGAGACGCCAGTTACTATCAGCTGTCTGGCTTCTCCCGGCGTTATCGTTGTGGGGCCGGTTATGTCTTTTATCTGCAGTATTGGTTTGCCCGATGAGTCGGTGACATTGGATATTGTGTGAGTGACGAAGTGGTCCAGGGTATTCCCGTAGAACGAGATACGGTATCCAACAATACTGTTTTCGATGGTCACGTACGACGAATAACGTAGCTCCACATCTTGCCAGCTGGCGGAGAGCTGGCTTCCTGTAAACGCCACGTTGTTTGAATAGGCGATGATAGTCCGGTACTTGGTGACGTTGGTGTTGGTTATGGTGAAATCGGAGCAGTTTGCTATTACCATCTGGGCAACGGCCTGGTCGCTGATGCTCCAGCCCCTCTTGTTTGCGAAGTACGCCACAGGGTATCCATCCACGAGGACACTGTCCATCACGTGCGTGGAGTAGTGGTCCATCTCCCACCCGTAAAGGTCTATTCCCCGACCCCTTTCTATATTGACGTTGGTCAGGTTCACGTTCACCGAATCGCCTATGCCGATGGCCATCGCCGATTCGGCGGGCACAACGTCCGTGTTAGTTATCTTGATGTCCCTGGAGGACCATATATCGAGGGGGTTCCACGAGGTTGGAGCCAGGATTCTGGTGTTGTTCACTGTGATCGTGGAGGAATACCTTATGTTCAGCTTCGTGGTGGTTACGTTATTGATGATGACTCCTGAGGCGTATTCGATTTTAAGGGCGTCGTAGTTACCACTTGGCGTATTATTCACTGTAAAGCCCTCGAACACGACGTTTTGGGTGGTAATCTCAACAGTGGTTCCTGTGGATCCATCTCCGATTATGACAGTCTTCTCTGGACTGGCTGCTTTGAGGACTATTCCCTCTACGTCTATCTTAACGTTTTCCATATAGGTTCCGGGGTATACGACGATGGTGTCTCCAGGGAATGCCGCATTGAGGGCGTCGGATATTTTTGTATAGTTCGCCTGAGGGAAGTCCTTGAGGTCGTCGTCTACGTATATTGTCTGCCCCGTCCTTGGAGGTATGTTGCCCTCAAGTGCTCTTGAGGGATCCCCGTAGAGGTTGAAGTCAAACAGGTTCATGGCTGCTGAGCCAGAAGATGCAGTGAATTTTGCCTTTGCGGTGTAAAGAGCCTCTCCAGCTGACATTCCGTTCACAAGATTCTTGACGAAGTAGTAGCCCAAACCTGCGTTGTCTGGATAGCTATCCTGCGGAGCCCATATTCCAACAATGTACCAACTGACCCGTGATGCCGCTATTGTTGCTAGAGCAGCCGATTTGAATAAGGTGTACTGAAGATTGTCTGAGTACTCTGGGTATCCGTTGAGACATGAAACCTGGAATACAAAAGTTGGCATTTCATAAAGCTGTGTGACGGTGTTTATGTCCACAAAGGAGTACCAGCTCATTTCCGGGCCTTCAGGCACGTTGTCACCGTCATCTGAGGTCCATACTTTGCGGTATGCCCCATATGAGCTGCCGTGGGCCCACCACAGTACAATCCCATAGTTCCCGCTGTTCCATTCGGAGACGAAATTGTTCCCGTTTATGTTCATTGCATAATATGCCGCGTCTGAAGGGACTGGGGCAAGGCCCTCCCCCTCATACATCGCAACTACCTGGAATCCTAGAGGCTCTGCGTCTTGACCCACATACATCGGGAGATCTCGTCCGTCAGTTACTGGCCATCCACTTCCGTCTTCATTCTGGTAATTGGAAATTGCCATGGGGAGAAGTATCTTCTTGGGGGAAGAGCCTGTCGCCATGAGCCTGACGAGCACCGCATCCAGTGTTGAGTAGTCGTTGTTATACACCGGAATCCTTCCAACATATACCTCTGGCAGTAAATCCACCCCGCCCGTTCCAAAATCGTCCGGGTATTCTGCATAGTAACCGTCTCCGTCCAAATCCCAGTTACCGGTAAGATCAGCGTAGAAGTAGTCGGTCGGACTTTCCCTGTGATCGCTGGATGCATTTGGCCACGCCATTAGCATTGGCACGTCCCCGTAACTGTCCTGGGGATCACTCGGGTCATCGGGATCGGGGTTACCTATGAGGAGAACGTATTTTATGTTGAGCGTCTCATAGTTGTTTTTAAGCCAGTTCCTTATGTTGATGGCCCTCTGCTGGCCTTCTTCGTATCCGTACTGGTCTTCTGTGATGACATATACGTTAAATCCTTGATCCTGAAGGTACTGTACGTACTGAGAAAGCCGAGCACTGTTCTGAACGATGGCATTGGTCGTGATTATTGCGTATCCACTGGGCGTTTCGGAGGGGAGTGCTTCCGTGGAGATGAAATACCACCCATCAACATTCCGGGAGTTCAGGGCCTCCTGCTTGATGCTCCCCAGATATTCTGCGGAAGTTGGGTCCGTGATGACGAGATTCTCCGTTGTGGGTTTCCACTGGAGCATGATAACGACGTTGTCGTGGAGGACCAGTTTACCATCACCGGGGCTGTACTGGAAGGGGTAGTATTCAACCATCGCTACCTTAATCTGTCTCTCCTGTCCCACGTGGACGAGCTTGACAGGCGTTTTCGGGAATATCGTTTCGTTGCGGTACACCTCCTGGCCGGGGCTTAGAACCGTGACTGTACCGTCAGGTCCCGCGGTCACCACGGGGGGAGCGGGCTTTATGTTGTACTCACCGGGGAGTGTGATGGGAGTGTCCTCTATTATGCTCAACTTTACGGAGTTTAAGTCTGCGTTGGGAGGCAGTACTATGGTGTACACCTTCTTGGGAATCGCCGGTGCCCCGGGGAGGACGTAGTTATCAAAGCCCGGAACGTGTATGACGTCATAGATACCCTCCTTAGATATCGTGTAGTTTGATATAGACAGCTCCTGAGTCAGTGCGTTTATTGTCACCAGGTATTTTGGAGTGGGGGGAGTGGTTGGCTCTTTCATATCCTCGATTGGGCCTGTCTGGAAGTTCACTGCAGGTGTACTCGATGTCGCGATGACCGGCGCTGATGGTATACCTAATGCTGATAGAATCATTAACACTATAACCAATAACCCCTTAATTCTCATGTTGCTTTCACCCCTTGTGGACGCAGTAGCATGGGAAATTACCAATAATGATGGCCTGGAATTGTATTTTAATTTTTTGGTTTTTCTGATGTTTGTACCGTTCTGTCCGTTCAGCAGAATGCTCGAACGAGGATAACACCAGAAATTATATATTAGTGGTACTAAATCACCTTTTGAACGCACCCCCGGTGGGGCTGGTGGGACGATGAGAAGGTTACTCTGGATTATACTTATTATCGGTGTGCTGTCATTCGTTCCCCCTGCTTTCGGTTACCCT
Organism: Thermococcus sp. MV11; assembly: GCF_012027285.1. Classification (NCBI taxonomy): domain Archaea; kingdom Methanobacteriati; phylum Methanobacteriota; class Thermococci; order Thermococcales; family Thermococcaceae; genus Thermococcus; species Thermococcus sp. MV11. The sequence goes on along the minus strand of NZ_SNUD01000002.1, from coordinate 294,352 downwards.
GTACCGTGGGATAACATGGAAACAGGGCCTTCTTTTCTCCAGGATAAAGTCGAATCAACGGTCGCGTGGACGTCCTTTTCCGCCGATGTGGTGAAGGATACCCGGTCTTCTGCCAGTCTTGGTTATTCCTCTTTATACGGGGACTTCCAGGGGCGGTTCGACGTCCCTTCCGGACCACATGCTACTCCCCTGTCCACGTCCCTGTCGTCGGGGGAAGGTACACTACTCCCCGTCCCAGAAACGGGAACAGGACGGTCTTCAGAGGACATTCAGAAGGTAGTCATAAACGAGACTGATCTAAGCGTCGTGATATTGCTCAACGGTACATACGCCCCTGGGGATCCGATAAGGGTGGATTTCTTCATAACGAACAAAGTGGGCACGGTAAAGGAAATTGAAATCGGGCTTGATGTTTACTACCTTGGTATTAAGGTCTTCTCGTACCAGCACCCCTCTTGGCGCGAATATTCTGAGGGGAACACTATTCACATCTACCATGAATCCAGACTGCCGACGATAACCCCTCCCGGCAGGTACAGGCTCGTGTTTAAAATAACTCCCGCCGGGAGAGACACCAGCGTGGCTAGTACTGAGATAACGGTAGCTCCAAGTGCAACCTGGTTCATGTTGGTGTTGGCTTTTATGGGACTCTTAGTTGGAGCCGTTTACGTGGTTATCCATTACGATCGCTACATTAAACGGCTCCGGGGAATCTACGCCGGCCTTTCCACTTCTCAAAAGTTTATCCTCTCTGCCGTGGTGGGCGTTACGGTGGCAATATTCATGTTGACGGCTGGAGCCGAAAACTTTGCAAACAACGTCGCCATTTTGGTCTATTACCTTCTCCTTGTAGGTGTGCTAAGCCTGTGGGTTGAGTACTTTAAACCCCAGTGGGGAGGGTCGTGCACCCAGCTCGGGGTTGGGGTGGTGTTCCTTGCGGGCCTGGTTTACCTCTCGAGAGAGATATTCACCGTGTACTTCCCAATGTCGCTGTTCGTCCTGGGTATGATACTGGTAGGCATGGCGTTTAGGAGGAATGAGTTCAGGAGATTGAGGCACCGGAAGGAAGATAAAGTATCTGCCTCTCCGAGGATAGTTGAAATAGAGATAGTGGGAGAGACCGAGGAGGGTTTTATAATCTTTCGAAAAAAGGGTGAGGATTAAATGAAGGGCAAAAAGATACTCGTGATTCTTTGGACCGCTTTAATACTAATACCCCTGTTTTCGCTGCGTCTATTCCAGGACGAGATGTTGTATATGATAATGTCAGAGAGGGCCTTTTATTTTCAGCTTCCCCCGAGGTCCTCGTTGGTTTTTCTTCTTACCTCCCCGCTTGCTGCGGTGAACAACGTTGATGCCCGTGTTTTTCTCCTTCGCCTCGCTACGGCCTTGGTAACCCTGGCGGATATATTGCTGGTTTACGAACTCTCCAGGAGGCGCTTTGGAGAGAGGGCGGCCTTTCTAGGCACCATAACGTTCCTCCTGTCGTTTGTCGTCCTTAGGTACGGCTCACGTTACACTCTCGAGCCATGGGGGGTTCTCTTTATTCTCCTCGCCCTTTACACCCTCGAGGAGCGGCCGTTGCTGTCCGCCCTTTCCGCGGGCCTGGCTTTTGCCGCCAGGGAAACCTGGCTAACCACTTATCCCTTCATGGTTTTCTACGTGTGGAGGAGGCGTAGAGGGGACTTCCGGAGGTTCGTGGCGGTGTCCCTGCTCCCCGTTGCCTTCAACCTTACCGCCATCTACATCATCAGCCTCCACAGGAGTCCCCTGGGCTACAACCTGAGGGCTCTTATCCACTGCGGCTTTCCCGAAATCCTGAGCATGGCCTGGACCTCCTGGATTCAGTTCGTCGTAGCCTTCCCGATTCAGCTGGCGGGGTTTGTTTTCGCGGTTTACGTTATGGAAAACAGGGACGAGCCGCTCTTAATCGTACTGCCCTCGGTGCTCACCCTTAACTTCGTCTCCGGTTTTCTCCTCAACGGCCCATTTGAAAGGTACACTTTTGGTCCGCTGGCGTTGATGAGCATATACTCCGGCTACGGCCTCATTAAGCTCTATGACGCTGTATCCAGGAAAGCCCCCATCGTTGGGAAGATGAGCCTGGAGCGCTGGGTTGCCCTCTTTCTAATCTTCCAGCTCCTGGCGTTTAATGCCGCCGTCGTAAAGCTCAGTAGCATTGGCGCCAATGGGATACAGGACTATGGCTACTGGCACGATAGGGAGGTTTTCAGCGTTCTTGAGGGGTATGGCAGTCTGGAGGATTCCTTTGGTGGGACACCGCACCCAGCGCTGCTCGGCTTTGAGGACTGGACCTGGGCCGATAGGAACATCACAGGGGTTCTAAACATTAGCCCCGATTGGCTGGTGACCTTCCGGAGCTGGGTTAGCGTGGATAGGGGCGCTTTGACGTCCGGCGCAATCGAGATGTGGACCTTTGGACCTTACGTGGTGATTCATGCACGTCAGGAGGGGGCGATAAAAGAGTACGTCATCCCTGTGGATCCCTCCAGCTGGAGACGCTGGTGAGAAGCCGGGCACGTCTCGCGGCAAAGACTGCCATTTTTCTCCTGAGCTTTTCGTTTTCAAGGAGTTCCTTTATCGCGCCGGCGATATTTTCGGGAGATGGCTCGATAATAATGCCGGCCTTCCCGTTTTCGACTATAACCGGGAACTCCCCCACGTTACTGACAATTACGGGTGTTCCGAGGATCATGGCCTCCACTACGACCTTACCAAAGGCCTCACTTTCCGATGAAGGTAGAACAAAGAGCTTTGCGTTTCTGTACAGCTCAACGAGTTCCTCATCGCTTACGAATCCCGTGAAACTCACGGCCTCCCCTACCCCAAGCTTCCCTGCCAGTGAGCGGTAGTACTCAAGGAAATCTCCCGTCCCAACGATGACGAGTCTCGCTGTGGGAACGGCGTCTCTGGCCCGTACAAAGGCCTTTATGAGTAGCTCCAGATTCTTCCAGCGGTGGGCTTTGGTGAGCTGGCCGACGAAGAGCACGTAATTCCCGCGGTAGTTCGGCTTGGTATTTATGAACCCCTTCGCTATTCTGGGGTATCTTACCTTTGCCCTGAATCCCTTTTTCTTCAATATGTTCGCCACGTGGTGGGATACCCCGACCAATTCGGTGTTGCGGAGGGTGAATCTTTCAACGGTAAGGGAATAGAGCTTTGCCAGGAAATCGACCCACGAGCCCTTCTCCAGGCTCCCGGCGTGGTAGTATATCGTCAGCGGTAGTTTCATGAGCCTTGCCACTAGAGAAGCCACGTCTGCGTAGAACGGAACCGGAGTGTGGGAGATTATTAAGTCGAACCTTCTCCTCTTTATCATGGTAAGAAGTTCGAAGGGTAGAGATATCTTCACGGGGGTATTCGAGATTATAAACGCCGGTTTCTGCCTGATAACTTTAATGCCCTCAAGGTTCTCTTCCTTAGGAGCCTCTCTGGTTGCGCAGAGAACAGTCACCTCATGCTCCCTGCTCAGCTCTAGCGCCATCTCGTAGGCGTACCTCTCCAGACCGCCTCCCTCGGGATAGAAATACGGACTGACGATGAGGATTTTCACTCAAAGCCCTCCTTAAGCATAAGGGTGCTTATGAAGAAGGAGAAGAATATCAGCTGTATGCTCAGAGCTATGAGCGTCATGACCACCACAGCCTGCCGTATCTCGAAGAGTTCACCGTAACCGCTGGCACGCCAGTTCAGGAATATCCTGAGGCCCAGCACAAAGCCCACTATGAACATGATTCCTCCAACAAAAAGGCCCTCCTCAAGTATGGAGTATTTCATGAAGAATCGTGTTGTTCTGTCCGGCTGGTCCAGACCTTCCTTGACAGCGTACACCTTGCTGGAGATGCCGAAATTGATGATCTGAAAGCCAACGATTATCAGGAGGCTGGACAGTATGAGGGAGTGAACCCTCAGGGGCTCGGTGTTGTAAGCGTAGGCCATAATAACGGTACCCAGGAGTATCAGTCCAAGCCCGGGGAGGATAAACAGGTAGGAAGGTGAGTACAGGAGCATGAGGCGGAGGTGCCTCCAGCCGTCGCGGAAGGAGTTAAGCTTGGAGTTGCCTATCCTTGGGTGGTAGGTTATGGGAACCTCCTTAATTCTCAGTCCGGCCTTGGCTGCTTCTATAACCATCTCACTCGCGAACTCCATGCCGCGGCACTTTAGGGGAAGCTTCTGAAGGGCTTCTCTGGTTAGGGCCCTGAAGCCGCAGTGGGCGTCAGATACCTTGATCTTAAAGAGGAAGTTGAGCACTTTCGTCAGCAGGGGATTCCCGATGTACCTGTGGAGCCACGGCATGGCACCTTCCTTTATCTCGCCCTTCAGTCTAGTTCCTATAACGAAATCCGCTTCACCCTTCATCAGTGGCTCCAGCAGTTTCGGCATCTCGCTGAAATCGTAGCTCCCATCGGCATCACCGATAACGATGTACTTTCCCCTGACGTGCTGGAATCCCTCGATGTATGCTCCTCCATAGCCCTTACTTTTCTGTCTTATCACCTTGGCACCGAGCCTCTCCGCGATCTCGGGGGTTTTGTCGGTGCTCTTGTCAACCACTATTATCTCGTAAGTAACACCCATCTTTTTGAGGGTCTCTTTGATGACCGGGATAACCTTCTCCACGGCCCTTTCCTCGTTCATCGTTGGAAGTACCACGGAGACTTCAACGCTCATTCAGGACCCTCTCGTAAAACTCTTCTGTGAGCCGGGCTATTCTATCCCAGTCGTACTTTTTAGCGTTTTTGATGCAGTTCCCCTTCATCTTTCGGTGGTTCTCGATCGTCCTTAAAATGGCTTCAACCAAAGCGTCCCTTGAGGGTTTGCTTACTAGGCCGTTGTAGCCGGGAATGATCAGCTCTTTGGCGGCGTTCAGAGGGTAGTCCAGTGTCACGACTGGGATTCCGGCCGCGTTGGCTTCCAGTGCGACTATCCCAAAGCCTTCCCGTCTCGATGGGAGGACGAAAACCTTGGAGGCCTTTATGTGGCTGATAACAGCGTCATTAGACTCCAGAAAACCCTTGAAAACGACATTCCTTTCAAGACCCAGCCTTTTGCAGCGTGCCTCCAGACTTTTCCTCTCCGGCCCATCGCCGATTATGACCGCTTTTATATCTCTTATCTCCTTCTTCAGCGCCGCCAGGGCCTCGAGCAGAAGGGGAACGTTCTTCTCGGGAATCAGCCTGCCTACAAATGCCACGTCGTACTCCTCTTCATCGGGGGGCACTTTCTGGATTGTCCCGTAGTCTATCCCGTTGGGGATAAGGGTGCTGTTGATGCCATTCTCCACCAAGGCCTTCCATGTCAGCTTCGAAACTGAGACATTGACGTCTCCAAGACCCTTCATGGCATCCTCAATGCTCATACCAACGATACCTGACTTCCCAAGGTATTCAAGCCAGTACTCCCCCCAAAACTCGTGCCACGTTACCACAAGGGGTATTTTCTTCAGGGACGAGTGGAACCTCATGGAAAAGCACGACAGGTAGGGGAACTGCTGGCAGTCTATCAGATCGTATTCGTCCCGGAACTTCAGGAGGAGCTTCACGGCGAAATATGCCGCTTCCCTGACAGAACGTCTTCCCCCAGAATAAAGATTTTCCCATCGCCCCACGGGGTGAAAGATCATGCCCTCCGGCTCTCCGCCCCAATCCATGCCGAACCAGTGAACCTCGTGCTTCCTAGCCAGCCTCCGGCCTATCTCGTATACCCTTCTCTCAATCCCGCCCTTGACGAAGGGGTAAACAGCATCGTAGACGTAGGCTATCCTCATGTCTCTCATTGAGTATCAGAGCTTATGAAGTTATAAAGAATACCCGAAGCAGGCTTCGCCTGACAGGTAGGGACTTTTCTCTCTTTCCTTGGTGGCAGAAGGATAGTGGGGAGCGCCGTACAGACGAGGCCGCTTTCGCTTTAGTCTCCCCTGCGGGGCACTCCTCATACGGTATTAAGTGCTTTAACTATATAAACCTTTGCTTTTATTTAGTGCAAAATTTTCTCGAAATAGTTCGAAATAATTTTGTAAACATCCCGCCATTCCAACGCGACGGTTGCGCAACGCTTTTATTACTCTGTGATGTTTGTGAATTGTGGGATAACCTGCAGTAAGAGGGGACTTTAATGGGGTGGAGGAGGTTTGAAATAGCATCCCTTCTGTACATCATCGAGCCTAGGTTTGCGGCCCCCATCGTAACCGCTACCGCCCTCCTCTTCCGGCTCCTTCCACTGCGCTTCAAGTACCTCCTCGGTTACGATCCATATTTTCATCTCGCGTATATTCGCTACGCGCTGGAGAAAGGGGAATGGGTGAACTTCTTTCCCTACGCCACCGGCCCGTGGGGCTACCAGATAAGCCGTTTCCATCCCCTCGGTCTCTGGATGACGCCCGCATACTTCTATAAGCTCCTCTCCCCGCTGGGCGTTTCCCTCTATAATGCATTCAGAATAACACCTGTGGTATTCGGCGTCCTCACCGTACTGTTCACTTACCTGGCCGTTCTAAAGCTCTACGGCAAAAGGGAAGCCTTTCTCTCGGCGTTTCTTCTGGCGGTGAGCTTCGGCCACGTCTTCCGCTCCATGGCCGGCTACTACCGCGGGGATAACTACATGCTGTTCCTTTACAGCGCGGCCCTCCTGGGAACCGCCCTGGCGCTCTCCAAGAAATCTCCTTCCTGGAGGTATAAACGGTTGGTCTTCTACCTCCTTCCCGGAGTTTTCGCCGGCCTTTCTGCGGCATTCTGGCAGGCTTACTACCCCATATTCGCCTTTGTTACCGCCAACGCCCTCTTCCTCGCCGTGGGTGCGTTCCTCCTCAGGAGGGACAGGTACATCGTCGATTCCCTGGCCATCCTGACCTCCCTGGCATTTGGTGCCATCCTGGCCAACTCAATAGGCCTCCACCTCGGGTACGGCATGGTGGGCGCCACCCACTGGCTCGGGAGAAAGCTGGCCGAGGAGCTCGGGGTTCAGTTCGGGTTCGTCCGGGACCTGTTCCTTCTCCTGTACCTCAAGTACACCATTCCTCTCTCGATGGCGACTGTCGGTGCCTTAGCTGTCCTTTCCAGGCTCGTTCGCGATGAGAAGTTGAGGGTACTGATGGTCGCGATTGGGGTTGTCGCCGCGTTCTGGCTGGTTTTCAGGTACTATGGCATCGTAAACGATGCTCTCCTTCGTATCTTCCCAGAAAGTCCAATAGCTGAAACACAGAGGACTTCTTTCGGCGACTGGTGGAAGGCGTATGGCATAACCGGGTTGTTTATCCCCCTGTTTTTCTTCCGCTCCCTGAAAAGACCGGGGGTAGGTGACTTCCTGCTTCTTGGGACAGTGGTGGTTATGTTACCAATGGCGGTCATCTGGACGAGGTTCCTGTTCATAGCTTCCCTCGCCGTTGCGATAATGTCGGGCATCGGTCTGGTGGCTTTCCACGATACCCTGCTCTCCTGGAATAAAAAATGTGCCGGAAGCGGGCGCAGGTGGTTATCCCTGCTCACCTCGGCCCTCTTGCTCGGCGTCTCGCTCTTTTCTGCATACCATGGCTTCAGCGCAACATGGGGAGTTCATCCCATTGTAAATGAGGGATGGGATAATGCTTTGATGTATCTGGGGGAGCACTCCAACATAAACGACGTCGTCCTTACCTGGTGGGATCAGGGGCACTGGGTGACCTACTATTCGATGCGGGCCCCTGTTGCTCAGGGCGGGCCCAGCGGATGGGTGGCCCGGTACTACCTCGGTCTCAAGGGGGAAAACGACCTGATGAAGCTCGGTGTGGACTACATCATAGTCTCCTACGATACCTTGGTAAAGTTCGGGGCGGTTATGGAGACTGCTGGGGTGGATCCGGACGGGTACGGTCTCGTGGTGCTCCACAGGGTGCCCTCCAGTGGTGCGATCCTCATTTTTTCCAACGGGCCATACTCCATAATGGCCGTCCCGGGGAAGGAGTGGGACGTCAAGGTGAACATCGGCGGGCGCTTCCTGCTGCCTTCAAGGGTCTTCGTTGAGAGCGGTGCTGAGGTTAATGAGGTGACGACCTCCGGCCGTCCCACAGCCGACGCCTATGTTTACATCAACCTCAACTACGGCTACGCCGTGCTGATGAACGGCAACGCCTTCGATACCCCCTGGCACGGCTTATGTTCACGGACGAGTACCCAGAGGATTACTTCCTCCTGTACTCCGACGGAGGCTACGTGAAGATTTTCCAGTTCAAGCATCCTAACGTCGTTGTAAGGACAGAAAACGGCTCCATCGTCCTCAGGTTCACCAACGCCACCGGAACCGGGGTTGGAATCTACGGCTACCTCGACAACGGCACGCTCGTCTTCAAGAAGTGGTACGGGGTTAAGGGAAAGGATTCCTTCGTTCTCCCCGCGGACATCAACGGAAGCGTCGTCATTCGCTACACCTACGTCCAAGGGAAGACAGTGCTGGATAGGGGAGTTTTTAGGGTGGAAGACGTTGTCCCAGCTCGCGGCTAAACTGGGAGCCGGTCGATAAACTCGTCAGGATGTTGGGAGGATGTACCGCTTTAAAATGTATGAGACGCTTTGGTCATCTGTAGGAAAGTATAAGCTAAAGACTCACCGTGAGTCAATCATGAGTTAAATGAGTCAAAAAGGTGAAACCCCATGAGCGAGGCAAGTCAAGCACTGCAGAAGATTGCCAGGGGCACGGGGATTGTTTTTGCCGGGACTGTCATTTCGATGCTCCTTGGATTTTTAAGCAGGGCGGTTATAGCTAGGTACTTTTCCACTGGGGAGTACGGTGTGTTCAACCTAGCATTGACCGTCCTCAACGTGGTCTTAGTTATTGTTATGCTTGGATTTTCAAATTCCCTGCCCAGGGAGGTTGCGTTTTACAGGGAAAAAGAACCCCAAAAAGTCGCTGACCTGACTTCCACCGCTTTAATAATAGTCGCCCTGAACAGTCTGTTCTGGGTGGGGGTACTCCTACTTGGGGCCGACGAACTGGCCGGGCTTTTCAATGATGACAGGCTGGTCTCTGCGCTCAGGGTGGTGGTTTTTGCCCTGCCGTTTTGGGCCCTCACGGGGGTAATAATCGCCATTTCCCGCGGTTTTGGGCGGGTCCGGGAAATGGTCTACATCCAGAACGTCCTTTACCCCCTGATATGGCTGACCATTGTTCTTTCCCTTGTCCTACTCCGGCTTCCATTCACTGCCGTCTTCTGGGGCTATGTGATGGCCCAGTTCCTCACGTTTGCGGTGCTCCTCCTTGAAACCCGCAGGATTGGGCTGATCACTTTCAGCCTTTCTGTCCGGCGTGAGGTGGCCAAAGAGCTGGTGCTCTTTTCCGTACCCCTCATGCTCGTGGGAATACTGAACTTTCTGATGACCTGGACGGACACGCTCATGCTGGGGCATTACAAGGGCTCGGAGGTCGTTGGCCTTTACAACGCCGCCTCTCCCCTGGCCCGGCTGATACCGGTGTTCCTTGGTTCTGCTGGCATACTATACGCTCCAATAGTCACGCCGCTGTACGCGTGGGGGAAGATTGGGGAGATGGGGAGGGTGTACCGGATACTCACCAAGTGGATATTCTTCCTTACCTTACCGCTCTTCGCCCTCCTGTTCCTGTTCCCGGAGGTTGCCATCTCCTTCTTCTTCGGACAGAAGTACCTGGCGGCCGCCCAGGCTCTTAGGATACTGAGTGCTGGCTTTATGTTCCACACCCTCCTGGGGCTCAACGGACTTTCACTGCTCGTCATCGGGCAGCCCAAGCTCAACATGATCGGGGACACGTTTGCGGTGGTTTCCAACGTTGTCCTGAATCTTCTTTTGATCCCCGAGTATGGAATGACCGGTGCGGCGGTGGCCACGGCTGTTTCCTATTTCGTTGCCAACGTGTTCAGGTCGTTCTGGCTCTACCAGCGGACGGGGATTCATCCCTTCGGCTGGAGCTACGTGAAGCCGCTGGTCATTGGATTCTTTCTTCTGGGATTGGTGATGGTGAGTCCTTTGCAGGTATCAAATATATGGTGGGCAATTTTGGTCCTGGCGGCCTTTTTCGGAGTTTATATTCCTCTGGTGCTCCTCAGCGGGAGTGTCGATAAGGAGGATGTTGAGCTGATCTTGGCTATAGAGAAGAAGCTTGGGGTTGATCTGGGGATAATAAAGAAAGTGCTGAAAAGGTTTGTTTAGATTTTTATCTTTGGGACTTTGGCAACGGTGGCGGTCTTGAGGAACTTCATGACTTCCTTTTTCATGTGCTTTACAACGTCTTCCGTAACTTCCACGTTGGGATCGTAGGATATGATTTCCTCGAACTTCCAGTCCGTGACGTTGAAGATGCCCTTGAAGTTCTTGTAGTAGATGGCGATGCGGTATTTATCATATTTATTGTATTCCTCAATTTCCTTCTCATTTAGCATACTATCTATGTTTTTGTCTGAGCCGTATGATTCCGAAAATGCAATTCTTGAATATAGACTTTTATCATCAGTTAATTGTCCCTTTATTGTTTTCAATATAATCTTTGGTAAGGTTGTGAGACTAATATAACCTCCGGGGTGACTATTATTTGTACTGAGTTCCGTATTTTTAGGATATTTTATCAGTAGTGGGACTCTTAGGAGTTCGTCATAAAGAAAAGTTCCATGGTTAAACTTTCCGTGTTCTCCGAGTAGCTGACCATGATCGCTCGTCACAATGATGAGGGAGTTATCAAAAAGTCCCCTCTTTTTCAGAATATTGAAAAAAACAAGTAACTGTGCGGTGACGAAGCGAACCTCGTCCAAATATGCTTTTCTAAGTTTCTGAAGGCATCTATCACTAATTTTGTTTCTTAATTCTTGCTTGAAATTAAGAAGATATGGTACTGAACCACATAGCCCGAAAAAATATGGGTCATGAACTTCCATTAGGTTAATAAAGATGAATTTTGGGTCTGGATTAGAGGTTATTGAGTATGACTTTTTGAACATAGAAATGAGGTTTTTTGAACCTTTGTTCTTTGGCCATCCTTTGATCTTGTTATATAGGTAGGTAGGATATCCTTTGAATGTTTGATTGTTTATATGTTCAAGAGCTAGCTTTAATAGTAGAATATACTTTTTGTCATCCATAAATGATAGAATCGTTTTTATTTTTGAATTCTTAATATATCCACCTTTCAATATCACTTCCCGGTCTCTTGAGGATAAAATTGTTATAATGGGGTTAATTCCGATGTCATAAAATTCATTAAACCCTTTGAATCCGCTAGTGGGATGAACATATGGGTTAGCACTAAACAAGTATGATCTGTATCCAATTTCGTTTAGGTTATATGTTACAATTGTTTGGGTATCCCTTAGTTTTATCTGGATGCCTTTCTTATCCTTAGTTTCATGGGCCCCATGGAATGCAGGATACAGCCCTGTTAAAAGTGATGCATGGCTCGGAAGGGTCCATGGTGCGGGGGCAATTGCGTTTTCGTATGCTATAAATCCAAGTTTTTTCAAGTTATCCTCTAAAAATCGAGCGTAATCCTTCCTAAGCGTGTCAATAACGAGGATTATAACATTGGGATCGTCTCCGGTGTGCATAACTTGCCCTCCTTTTCCATAATTACACAACTGTAAATCTCTAAAATTTTCTTTGCAACATTATCCCATGTGAACTGTTTGGCGTACTGTCTTATCTTCTCTCTGTCCCATTCCTTCTCCAGAGCGATTAAAATCTTTTCTGCTAAGTCTTCGGCATTTGCTGGTTCTGCCAGAAGGCCATAGTCTTTTGAGGTGATTATTTGCTCGCTACCACCGTTGACTGTTGCAACCACAGGGGTTCCTACAGCCAGGGCTTCAATGACTACAACTCCAAAGCTTTCCTTTAGGCTTGAAAGCACAAAAGTGTCTGCTGCATTCATCCAAAGGGGGATTTCTTGGTGGGGTTTTGCTCCTACAAGTTTAACATGATGCTCTAAGTTCAGTATTTTGATTTGTTTTTCTAACTTGTGCCTTAGTGGTCCGTTTCCAATAATGATAAGGAGGATATCATCTCTAGCTTTTACAACTCTCTCCATGGCACTAATCAGGTACTCGTGGCCTTTTATTGGAACTAAATTGGCAACGTTCAGGATTATCTTTTTACCGATTGGGATCCCAAGTTGCTTCCTAGCAATAATTTTGTCCACCTCTCTGAACAAACTAGAATCAAAGCCATTGGGAACATAAAATACATTGTTGTTGAAGTTCTTTAACAGCTCAAAATCTTTTTTGTTGACTCGTATCAGTGCATTAGCATTTTTCCAAGCGGAGTACACAGTCTCGTTTCCTGAATGATATTCTCTAAGAAACCATTCAGGATTTTCATGGACTGTGATTACCATGGGAATATTAAGCACGCTTTTCAGCCTAAGCCCAATAATCCCTGCACTTGTGAAGTGAGAGTGTATCAGATCAACCTTAATTTTTTCTCTATGGATAATTTTTAATATTGCCTTGGCACTGTTGTCGGGATACCTCTTTCTAAAATATGATACGGGAATATGGAAAAATCGGGGGTAGTACACTCGGATATTCCCCCAGGAGTAGTTCTTCAAGTCTCTATCAATCCCGTGGGGCCTTGGGGACATCACTATGATCTCTTTGAAATATTTGCCGAGAGCCGCCACTTGATCTTTCACGAAGATCCCTACAATCTTTGTATTATGTTCGTCTGGGAACCATGGGGAGATTACTAACAGGGTCTTGTCTTTGAATGTCTTGATCGTCATCCCTTATTACCCCCTCCGCTGGTGTGGATAATTTTATCCAACATCCTGCTAATTTTTCTGGCCATCTCAATCTGAGAGTACTTCTCGATGACATCTTTTCTGGGTTTTATCTTAATCTTGTGATAGTATAAGGAAACAATGGCATCTTTCAATGCTTCTTTGTCACCGGACGTCACGAATATTCCCAGCCCGGTCTTGTTTAGAATTTCCTCGATCATTTTATTCTCGATGGGACCGACAGCCAGAATCGGCTTGCCAACAGAGAGGTATTCAAATAACTTGGCTGGGATGGCTTGATAATCTTCTTCTGCCAATAATAACAACAGGACATTGGAATCCATCTGCCATCTGCGTGCTTCCTCTCTTGGCAAAACACCTGTATTGACGAATTCAAACTCTCGGAGTATTTTAAGTGTCTCCTCTGCGAGGTTTGGGCCGAATAAATTAAGTTGTATCTTTTCTTTTGGAAGGGCTTTGGTTTGTACAAGCTCATCTATTGCATATGCCATAGGTAGGGGATTTCTTTTTGATTTGTAAAAACTCCCGGTGTATGTTATTATAAATTTGTCCTGTTCTCTTTTCTCTTTGGGTACACTTGGAACATCTCTTGGGTCAAATCCGTTTTTAATGATTACAATTGGTTTGTCTTTTATTAAAGAGCGTTCATCTTTTTTGAATACCTCATCAACTACGACTATACTATGTGCATACTGGGTTGATTTTAGTTCAATTGCTTGGGATATTAGTCTTCCAATTCTTGTGCGTCTCCACCGGGGATGGAGATTTAATGACCACAAATCCCTGTACTCAGCGATCCATGGAATGTCATACTTTTGGGATATCTCATGTGCTATCATATGAGTAACTTCTGGAGGAGACGTGCTGATAATGGCGTTAATCTCTTGTTTTTTGTATAGCTCGTCGAATGTTTTCAAAAATTCTCTTCTTAGCCGAATATAATCTATAAACATTATCAGATCCAGAATTAGTGATGATAACGTGTCATTTTGGGATATTAATCTGGTTATATGTCTTGGAATGTCCTTTATTTTCGATGTTCCTGACCTTAATGGAGTAGAGTTGCTTCTTCGTTTAGTAAGATTTAGCAGAGTACTCTGTTTTTCAACTTGAACAATATTAAACTCTTCATCTGGTTGAATTCCTAAATTGGGCGTTATTACGATGACATTCCACCCATATTTAGGCAGGTACCTTGCGATGCCCCGGACTCTAAGCCCTCCCACCGCAGGATATGGGGGAAAGTAGTAGGACATAACAACTACAGTTCGCTTCATTAAACCTCCCTCCCACAGACGGTGACAAAGATGGAGATATCATTTGATGTGTATATCCTGTCAATGCCACTATCAACATTCAGTCTATTGAAGTCCCATGGGTAATACCAAAACTTCTGTAGTTTCGGGAGAACTTTCTCGTACTTCATCTTGTCAAAACTCGTTATGAAAATGTAAGCGGGTTCCTTTGGGTAATACCAACAGAGTGTTGTGTGGTTTGGATATCCAAAGTGTGGAGGTAATGCATCAGATCTGGGGAGATACCATTTTGTAAAAGGAGAGCCTAGGGATTCAATCTGGTATGGGTTAAGGATCAAAAGGGCATATCTACCGAGGGGAAGGTTATATGTCCCTGAGATCATGTATGTTTTGTTGAATTTCTCTACAAACCACATTACCCCCGTGAGCTCGCTCTTTGTTGTTTGTAGGTTTGGTGTTAGAGTATAAGGGGAGGGATATAATGTTATAAACCCTGCTATAAACATCAAAGCTAGCCCTATTACTATGAGTGTCTTTGTTCTTTTTCTTGATAATAGCTTGTGAATAGTGCTTCTTTCTTCGACGATTAAAATCAGTAGTGAGAATACTAAGAGATAATAGAACAATCTTAGGGGACTGAACCCGACGGGTATAACAAAAAGCCCGACCATTATACTTCCTATTAATACAAATGCGCGCAATATACCTGATCCTTCCAAAATGACCTTCAGAGGGTTTCTACATTTAATGATCCTTAAGACAAGTGAAATTCCTGCGAGCATAACAATGGACAATTGAAGGCCCCATAGCTTTAATAAAGTGAGAAGGGGATTGTACCCATAACTGTTAACAAGGTTCAAATTGTGACTCAATGAGGTTGCTGGCGTGGTTATATGACCACCTCCCGCAAAAAGGGTATAGAGTGATTTTATAAAAAGAACTCCTGGCCAAAATTGAAACATCCAGATAACGAAGATTATTCCCATCATACCAACAATATAAATTGGCACTTTATTGTCAGTTGAGTTGGAGGATAGGTAAAATGCCACCAACAATATAACCCCAACAACGAATGCTAATGGGTGCCAAAGCTGGGCCGCTATGAGGATCATGAGTAACAGTAACATATATTTGTGATTCTTTGCTCTTGTTAGAATGTAGAGAGTGATTAGGAACCATGTCAGGTTATATGAGGCATTTGGTGTCAGGTTCAGATACCATTTATTAATTGGTACAAGGAGCATAAACAAAACAAGTAGCTGGTACACTAGTTGGAATCCATTCTTGGCTAGTAATGTCTTGCTGGTTAAGTACAAAAACACCAAATAGAATATCCAAAAATATGTTGGTAGCCAGTTACTTATGCTAATTAGATTTATATCTGATATTAAGGATAGGGTTGCATGAAATACGTGTAGCATTGGATAATAGTCCGCTCTATAATACAGGTATCCACTGTTCCCTGTCCAAACTCGTCCATATTCCACTATAAACTTTGCATACGCTATATGTGAAGCCGGATCTCCCATCCCGTTCCAAATAAAATATCCTCTTATAATGTGAAGTGAGTAAAGTGTTATCCCTACAATAATTGTGAAAATAGAGCATGCCGGGCACTCTATTTTAAGATCTGGATTTAAAAAGTATAATGCAAGCAAAAAAACGCTAACAATGATTCCAATTAAAACGTATTCCGACTTTGAAAGGTACGCATAAATTGAGTACTCGTACCCATTCGCAGGATGGGTATAGAGGGAGAGTATAAGGGCCTCTAGAGAAATGAATCCAACAATTAGAAGAAGCTTAAGACTAGAATTAACCTTATCTCCCATTGGATTTCACCTTTCTGTATATGCCCAAGGTTCTCCTTGCTATATTCTCCCACGTGAACTGCTCGGCGTACTTCCTTATCCTCTCCCTGTCCCACTCCTTCTCAAGGGCTATTAAAATTTTTTCTGCCAGACACTCCGGATCTTTGGGGGGGCACAGTAAACCATAGTCCTCAGATGTTATTATCTCTGGAACACCCCCCACTGCAGTCCCAACAAAAGGCAGGCCAACACCGAGAGCCTCAAACATCACAGTGGGGTTACCTTCGCTCAAGCTCGGAAGCACGAACAGATCGGCGGCGTTCATCCAGAGGGGGATTTCATGGTGGGGTCTTGCTCCAACGAGTCTAATATGGTTCTCCAAGCTTAGTGTTTTAATTTGCTTTTCTAACTCCTTTCTGAGTGGTCCATCGCCGACTATGATGAGCATGACGTCATTTCTGTCTTTCACAATTTTTTTCATGGCTTCAATTAGATGCCTATGGCCTTTTACTGGTAAAAGGTTACCAATAGTCACGACTATCTTTTTGTCACAGGGTAGATTGAGAATTTTTCTACAGTATGTTTTAGAGATTGGGTGGAATAATTCGTTATCGAACCCATTAAACACGAGTCTAACCCTGCGGGTTATTAAATAGTCGTTAATGACCTCTCTCAGATTTTTGATTTGTTTATCTGATACTACAAAGAAAATTCGAGAATTCTTGATGACAATTTGAAATATCGCTTTGTATTTATTTATAAATGCCTTATCTGGTCTGTAATGGAAGGTAACAATAAAATTGAGTCCAAGAATTTGGCTCCAAAATGCTCCCACTATCGCGGGGATAAATCCTCCCAATGGCCCAGATGACTGTATGTGCATAATATCGAAGTTTTTGGCTACCGTTAACAATTTAATCGAAAGCCCCAAAGTTCGCTTATAGAGCTTGATCAAATTAGAAACTACTACTGGATACTCTCTGTTGGGACTTATATTGTAAACTTCCACTTCAACACCTAACTTTCTGAGGGCCTTTGTAAGTTCTTTAGTGTGAGTTGAGACACCTCCAGCCTTTTCAATTGGTCCAACCATGAGAACTTTCATTGTCATTTCCCTCCACGAATAACAATGTGGTCAATGCCAGCATCATCCAGGCCTGAGCCCATCTCATGTAGGGTATTTTGTTAACGAAACCAGGCCATTTGTGAGTATAAAAATACCCACTTGAATCCTGCATGTTCTTGATAGTCCATTCCGCTATTCTTTCAGCGAAATTCAAGTATTTAGACTCCTCAAACGCTCTGTAAAGCTTTGATAAAGTTATTATTCCTTGGGCTTGATTATGGATATCTATTGGGTATTTTATGGGATGTCTGTAATAGGACCACCCCTCTTTAGAAAATTGCCGGGTTATGTAGAAACTCACCCCCTTTTCTATAGCATTTAAGGACTCGTCCTTTAAATTCTTATCCTGGATATATGGCAAAAACGCAACAAGCCCGTCCAGTATAAATCCCTGGTGGTAATCAATCTGCCAGTAATAGATTCCAGAGTTGATATACAATGAATACGGCCACGCCCCGTCACTTCTCTGATGCTGGAGCAAAAGTCTTGTGACCTTTTCTCCAATCTCAACAAGGTTATTGTCAAACCGATGTTTTAACATGGATGACATTGTTTCAAGTGCCAGTGCCGAGACGTTAAAGACAATTTTGCCTTCCTCTTCTGGGGTGTACTTGAAATAAGCCTTGTCTGAGGACATCTCCAGGAGATCCTCCCTTAGAAATTTCATCGCTCCACGAGCAAGATTGAGGTGTTTTTTTGTACCTAACACCTCGTATGCAGTGACAAATGACTTTAAAGACTCGGTAACACAAATTATATCCGGTAAGGAATGCGAGAGGTAGTGTTTTGGGGCAATGTACGGAAAATAATAGCTTGCGCACGAGAATTTGTGGCTGTCATAACAGATATTTTGTTCTTCTAACTCCTTTAAGAGATATTTAGCTTCAATTTTGAACTCCTCATAGCCAGTTAAGGCATATAGGTATAGATATGCCCTTGAGAACAGCGCCAGGGCCTTGTTAGCGCGTCCCTTTTGGATCCCAAAAAGAGGTCGTAGGTTAATGGGGGAATACAGATTCGTCTGTATCATGAGAATATTCAACAGTTTCTTGTCTGTGAATTTCCTTGAAATATCCCCGCTAAGCCCATCGTATGGGTCCCATCCCATATACCTTTCACGCTTCACCCACAAGTATAACGAGTTTAACGAGTCCCAAAGTAGTTTAGTATCCATATTGACCCCCAATAAACCCCGTTATCTGAGTAATCACCTGCTTTTTAACTTGTTTTGCCTCTTTAATCTCCTTCTCTTTTCTTCTACTCCAGCTATCCACAACATACTCTACAATCTCCCCCGGCTCCCTTGAGTGCAACATCTTTCCTTTCTCAACCAAATCCCTGTCCACAGCGAGCAACCTCTCGCCCGGGAAGAACGACACCGAAGGCACCCCCATAACCGCTGCCTCCCTTGCCATCGTTCCGGAGCCCGTGAGGGTTGCCATTGAGTGGTATATCAGGTTCAGCCCGTCCAAGGCCCTGGGAGGTATGTAAACGTTGCCGAAACCTTTTGCCAGCGCCCCCTCCTCTTCATTCCTCGGGAGGTACACGACGTTTATGCCCTCCTTCTCAAAGAGCCTGAGAAGTTCTGGCACTAAAGATTTGCCGTGAAGGACGTAGAGAGAGGTTAGGGATTCCGGCCTTACCACAACGTATTCATCAAAGGGAATCCCGCTCTCATCGAGAAACCTCGGATTCGGCTCGAAGTCGGCCAGGTATATGTGCTCCTTGTAGCCGGGATAAGTCACCACCCGGTCCCCAAAATACTCTCTAAACGTATCCTCCGCAACCTCCGGAACGAGAACGATATCTGCCATCCTCTTTATCCTGGACTCAATCCTCTGGAACAGCGGTTTTTTCCCGATGAACTTCAGGTCATTGTCCAGCATTAAAACAACCCTCATCCTCCTCAGCTTTCCAGCTGGGATTGGCATGGCGTTCTCAAAGCTCAGGAGTAGCTTCGCGTTGGGTGCTTTATAGAGCAGGCGGAAAGTCCTGCCCGCGAAGGACAGGGATTTCATGAGAGGGTTGTATTTATCCGAACCGAAGACCTGGCCGTCGAGGCCGTACATTTTAATCAGCTGGGCCGTCTCGCCCCGATTGAAGCCCGTAACGTAGATGGAGTATCCCCTGAGCTCGCGGATTATGGAGGCGATCACGTGAACCTGAGGGGTATTGGCAACGTCCGCCCAGATGTCATAGGTCTTTCTTCCCATTTCCAAGCACCCTGATTTTAAATCCCGCCTCCTTCCATTTCTCGTGGTCAAGGATGTTGCGGGCATCGAACACACATTTGTTCCTCATCAGTTTCCCCAGCTCATTCGGGTCAAGGAACCTGAACACATCATGGTCTGTTATCACTACTATGCAGTCGCTGTCCCTGACGGCCTCTTCCAAGCTCAGCAGTGGGTACTCGAACTCCTTCACGAAGGGGTCGTAAACCTTGACCTTGAACCCGTCGTTCTCGGCCAGCCGTATAAACCTCAGCGCTGGAGTCTCACGGGCGTCATCAACGTTTCCTTTATACGCAACGCCGAAAACGGTAATCGTTGGGTACTCTACTCCCTCCAGCATTTCCCTAACCCTACGGAGGGTGTAATTGGGCATGGTGTCGTTAACATGCCTCGCAAGAGCTATCATCTTTCCATTGGAGGAGTCTTGGATAACAAACCAGGGATCGATGGCTATGCAGTGCCCTCCAACTCCCGGCCCGGGCTTGTGAAGGTTTACCCTCGGGTGCCTGTTGGCGAGATTAATAGCCTCCCAGATGTTGATTCCGTACTCCTCCGCGATCTGGGCCAGCTCATTGACGAGGGCAATATTCACATCGCGGTAGGTGTTCTCGATGAGCTTTACGAACTCCGCTGTTGTCGCATCGGTCAGGTAGATATTACCTTTAACAAATGAGGAGTACAGCTCTTTGGCCCGCTCTGCCGATTCAGGAGTTATGCCACCTATTATCCTATCGTTGTGAATCATCTCATGGATCGTCTTTCCAGGAATTGCCCGCTCGGGGCAATGGACAACGTGGAAATCGATGCCGGCTTTTAGGCCGCTCTTTTCAAGTATCGGGATGAGCAGTCTCTCCGTGGTGTTGGGTGGCACGGTTGATTCCAGTATGACGAGGTTTCCCCTCCTTAGATGTGGATAAACCATCTCGGCCGCGGATTTTACGTATTTCAGGTCTGCGGCCTTGGTGTGCTCATCAAGGGGAGTGGGGACTGCGATTAGAAAGACGTCGGACTCTTCAACACTCGTTGTGGCTCTGAAGTTGTTCCTGGCCCTTTCAAATAGCTCCTCCAACCCTGGCTCTTGGAAAGGAAGCTTTCCTTCGTTCAGCATGCTCACTTTCCTCTCATCAACGTCAACGCCAACCACCTCATGTCCGGCCGCCGCGAACAGCAGGGCCGTTGGGAGACCTATGTATCCGAGACCGAGGACGGAGATTTTCACTTTAATCACTCCCTCACCATCTTTGCCAGCACGTTCAGCGTTAAACCTGCGACGAACAGCTGAATCCCAATTATAGTGAAGATGCCGGCCCCCAGCGCTTGGGTCAGATACACTCTTCCTTCTTCGTAATACGGCGTCATCGCCCACAAAAACAGCCCCCCGGCTATGACGAACGCTATGAGCGATAGGGTGCTGAAGAGGAGTAGCGGGCGCTTGTACCCTATCAGGCCGAGGAGCCCTCCGAGTAGCTCCAGTCCATGGCTGAGGGGGTTCTTCTTGTGCTTGTTCGGCACGTCGTAGCGGACGGTGATGGGAACTTCCCTGATCCGTATCCCCTTCTCGGCCAGGTGAACCAGTGCCTCCCCTTCCATGCTGTATCCATCACCGTTCAGTTTGAGTATCTCCTCCAGGGTCCTACGGTTCATAGCCCTGAAACCAGACTGGAAGTCGGTTATCTGAACCCCATCTATCGTTAAAGCCGCTGTGGCGTTAAGAATCTTTAATCCGAACCTGCGGTAAATGGGTATGTTCTTCTTGGAGTCCTCTAAAAACCTTGATCCGATGACCAGATCTGCTTCGTCTTTCAGGATTGGCTCTACGAGCTTGGGTATTTCCTCCGGGTTGTGCTGGCCGTCAGCATCAATACAAACGACTACTTCGTAACCTTTCTCGAAAGCGTAGCGAAAGGCCGTCTTGAGAGCATGGGCCTTTCCCATGTTTCGAGGGTGTTTTATGACGTACGCTCCAGAAGAGATAGCTACCTCATGGGTTCTGTCCCCGCTCCCGTCATCGACGACAAGAACATCGCCGTACTTTTTAGAAAGGGCGACAACTGAGCCGATAGTCAGCTCCTCATTATATGCTGGAACGACTATTAGGGTATTATTGTGCATGGGCCCCACCGGTGGCATCGTTGGGATACGTTCAGATTTTCCATTCTGATTCGAATAACATTCATTGCTCAAAACATGAGTCATATTTGACTCGGGTATTGATTTGTTGGCCCCTGTCTTTTAAGCTTTTCTAACCGCTGTGGATACTGAAGTCTGCAACCTGAACGTTACTTGTAAGAAAATCGCCCTGTTCAGGTGCGAGATATGAATCCTCACCGTGTTCCTCGGGACATTTGTTAGCGCCGTGTCCTTTAAACCTGGCTGGGCGGGTGATTTTTGACAGTAATATGTTAATCGTTCTCGTTTCTTTGCCCTCCTATTCTGCGGAGATGTTTTTAGTAGGAGATGGGTTGCAATGGCAGCCGACCGAAAACTTTTTAAACCCTCGCTCCTCCCTAATCTCGGACACGCCCCGGTGGTGTAGCCCGGTCAATCATGCGGGACTCTCGATCCCGCGACCCGGGTTCAAATCCCGGCCGGGGCACCAGAATCCTTCTCCTGGGCCCGTGGCTCAGCCTGGTCAGAGCGCCCGCCTGATAAGCGGGAGGTCCGGGGTTCGAAGCCCCGCGGGCCCACCAGAAAACAAACTTTTGCAGGGCAAAAGTTTGATCAAAAGTTTGTGGCTCTTCTTGAAGTGCAATTCTTGGCGTGGTTTTCTCGCTTCAAAGCCAACGTTTTGGTGGGGAAACTCTTTTGTGGGTTCCTCTGAAGGGATTTACCTAAAAGGACGCCCGAAGGGCGTCAAAGAGAGGTAAATCCACCTGCAAACTGGCACTTGGCTGTATTCCCTTTGATTTCATTGAACCCTTGGGGAGAAAAACCAAACCCCGAACACGAGAACGCAAAGAGCCACCAACTTTGGTGAAACTTTGCCTCTGCAAAGTTTCAGCGCTGGCGGAATGTTTTTGATTTATTGTTCTGTAGAGTCTCCAAAACACAGTTCTCATCAAGGATACTGACGAAAAAGTAGACATTATGCCCTCACATACCGGGTATTCCTTCCTGAGCCGGTTCTTTTAACCAAGCCCAGCTTCCTGAGCCTGTCCAATCGCTCCAACACGGCAGGCTTTGAGAGACCCAGTGCATCTCCGAGTTCTGTACTACTTCTTGGCCTGCTTAGCAGTTCAAGGATTATTTTGTCCTTCTCGTCTAGCAGGGTCTCGGTTCTTTTCTTGAAAACAACTTCAAAGGCGTTTGCCTTGCTTTTGAATTCAACATCCACGAGACCATGCTTCTCGCACTCACTTTTAATCATCTTTATCCCATATCCGTATTTCTCAATATAGCCTGAATCGTAAAGAAGTTGGCTCAAAACCGGGTTTCTTGGTACGTGTTCTGGGTCGTCCAAGTCAACACCCGGCATGAGGCCGCCCGGATTCTTTATCAACAGTTTGTCAGGATAAATGAAAATCCTTACATCACTGGAAACGGCATAGTTCCTGTGGGCGAAGGCATTTATTATGGCCTCTCTGACGGCCCTGGGTGGGTACTCTGGAACCCGAATCCTTTTGGCTCCGAGTGTGACCTCGAACCACTTAAAGCTTCTCTCCAGCTCTTCAAAGAGGTCATCAATAACCTTCCAGACTGGCCCACGGAATTCTTTCACCGCCACTGGTTCATCTCCTTCAATATAGATTATTCTCCCTCCGGCGTAGGGCATATCGTCCACGTCCGTAAAAAAGAGTACCCCTGCATTGGTTAGCTTTTTGTCTTTAACTGCCTTGATACTCCTCAAATAGCGCTCCCAATCTTCCCTAGGTATTTTCCTCCCCCTTGCCTTTTCCATGGCATTGAAGAACCACCCTATGTATTCATCTTTTGCCTCATCCAGGGACTTTACTGGCACTTCGTCCCAGGTCAGTGCCCCAAGCTCCGCGGAGAGCATAACGATTTCCTGAATCGAGAGGGGCCTTATTGAATTGCCTATTCTTATGTATGCCACACCTCCGACCGTGCAGAGGTTTCTTGACTTGGGGACTTTTATAATCAGAAACTCCTTGTCCTCAAGCTTAATTATACTGGTTTCGACATTGACGGGCGGGATTATTGAGAGCAGTGCTTGTGAAATCTTCTCCCTGGCTTCTCTTGCGTCACATCCCACCGGTGTCCCGTCCTTTCGAATACCGATAATTATGTACCCTCCGTCGGCATTTGCTAGGGCACAAATTTCTTTGTGAATATCCTTGGTGGGGTTAACTTGGTTTACGAAACTTAACGAATGTACAATTGGGGGCGAGGGGGCGGAGCCCCCCAATAGCTTGAAAAAAGAGGGGTGCGGGGTGGAACCCCGCATCTTCACACGGTTTCAAGATGGTCTGCATTTGCTGAAAATCCTTCCAGGATACTGACCGGTCTGGTAAGGAAGTGCGGAAAAATTACTGTTTGATGACTTGGTCTACGGACATGAGTCAGCGAATTTATCCCGATTAAAGCCATCTCCCTCGGGGAAAAGCTTATAAGCCAACCCCCGCAATGCCCACCAGTGATTAAAAACCACCTTTCTCGGAGGTGTTCGCAGTGGAAGCCAAGTTCGAGATACCCGTATGCACATCATGCGGAAAGGAGATAACCCCTAGGGAGCACGCCACTCACTTCGTCTGCCCGAACTGCGGCGAGGAGATAATCTGGCGCTGCGAAAGCTGCAGGGTGTTAAGCGTCCCCTACAAGTGCCCCAAGTGCGGCTGGGAGGGGCCGTGAATTAGGAGGTGAAAAGGAATGAGCGACTTCAACCTTGTTGGCGTTATAAAGGTCATGCCGACCGACCCCGATGTGAACCTCGACGAGCTCGAGGAGAAGCTGAAGGCCGTTATTCCCGAGAGGTTCGGCCTCGCCAAGGTCGAGCGCGAGCCTATAGCTTTTGGTCTCGTCGCCCTCAAGTTCTACGTCCTTGGAAAGGACGAGGAGGGCTACTCCTACGACGAGGTCGCCGAGCTCTTCGAGAAGGTTGAGAACGTCGAGAGCGCCCAGGTCGAGACCGTTTCGAGGATTTGAATCCTCACATCTTTTCTCTATAATACTGTTATCACTCTTGAATGCAGTTTTCAGAAGAAACGCAAAACACAATATTTTTAGTTTTTCAGCCGAAATGTGTTTGATGGGAATCGTCTTAACTGACCATGCAAAGGAAAGACTTAGAGAACGGGAGATTGGCATTGAAGAAGTGGAGACCACCGTAAATTTACCGGAGAGGCAGTTTTATGACCTGCGCTCGGGTCATTTTGTTGCGATTGGCCCGAGAAACGTCCCCAACCACTGGCTGATAGTAGCCTACGATAAAAGAGACGATACCATTGAAGTGATAACCGTCATAGACACCAGCAAAAGCCTCGGCAAAATCATTGAGCGAAGATTATCATCCCGGAGGTGGGTTGAGGTATGAAAGTTAGGTATGACCCAAAGGCCGACATCCTCTACATCCTCATTCGGGAGGGCCCTGTGGCAGACACTGACGAGGTTGACGACGATGTGTGGTTCGAGTATGACGAGAACGGGAACGTCGTTGGGATTGAAATATGGAACGCCGGCGAAAACGTTATCAGAAAGAGCCTTCTGGAGATAGAGCGCTATATAAAAGGGCTGAAGGAGGGAATAAAGGCTTAAAGCCCCAAACTTAAACTCAACTTTGGCTTCTTCCACTCGTCGAGTATCGAGCGAAGCTCCTCGTTCTCCACCTTGGCGTAAAGCTCATCGAAGCGCTTCTTGGCCTCATCGTCCCCGGCCTTCCAGCGGGCCAGCTCCGCTATGGCCCTGAAGAAGTGTGCCGTATCGTCCTCGAAGAGCTCGGCAAAGGCCTCCATGTTCTCCGCGACCGTTTCGTAGGCGTTTTCGTTGAAGAGGCCCTCGATGAAATCCACCAGAGTGTCGAAGACGAGGCCAAAGACGTCGTCGCTCACGTTGATGGCCTTGACGAGTGCATCTCTTATCGCCCTGAAGGCCTTATCGTAGTCCTCCCTACCCGCGTGTATCTCCGCCTCCACCAGCTTGGCGTTTATCTCAATCTCGTCGTCGCGCGGGTTCCTGAGGACCTCCCCAATCAGAGCCTCTGCGGCATCGTAATTCCCGAGCTCGTAGTGGAAGTGGGCCAGATCGAGGAGGCTTATCAGGTGGTTCTTCTCGTCGTTTATGCGCTCGAATATCTCCCTCGCGCGCTCCATCAGCTCTATCGCCTTCTCTGTATCACCGAGCTCGTCGTGGTTCACCGCGAGGTTCGCCAGGGTAAGGGCTATCTCCTTGTCGTTCTTCAGAACGTTTTCCTCGTGCTCGAGGAGCTTCTCGTAAGTTTCTATGGCCTTCTCGGGCATGCCGAAGTGCTCGTAGGCGTCGGCCAGGTAGTAGAGCGCGGTCGCGTACTCCTCGGGGTCGTCCTTCTTCCTCTCAACGACCTTCCTGTATAGCTCTACCGCGCTCTCAACGTCATCGAGATGAGCATAGACGTGGCCAATCTCGTGGAGCAGGTCGTAGGGGTCCTCGCACTCGACCGCGATTTCCCCGAGCCTTCCAAGCTCTTCCCTCAGCTCTTCTTCCTCCTCGATGGAGTCGATGTAATCGTCAAAGAGCTCCAAAAGCCTCTCGCAGTTCTTCTCGCTCAGGGCCTTCTCCCATTCAGCCTTGACATCGGCCACTTTACATCACCGCCCTTCGGTTGGCCGAACGGGTTAAAAAGCTATGGTTGCCCGGAGGGGGCATCTTATCGTCAAATATTGACCTATCATTTTGCATTAATGACGACTATTTGTCGATATTTATTCTTTGGGTGGTGTACGTTGTCAGTTTGATTGTCTTAAAGTCATGGATATTTTGTCCATATTGTCGTTTGGCGTAATCTCATGGGGCAGTCTTGGAAAAACGACCGCGGGTTCAAGGAGAAGCGTTATATCGGGCGTTTGCCCCTCCAATTATTGGATAATTTATCCAGGTGATCCTCATGGAGACCTTGAAGAAAGATGTGATCCAGGAGTACGCCGGCTGGAGCAGTCTCGACGTTCTGGAGAACGCGAACCGCTATCCCGGCCCGACTGGCTTCTTCGCCTACGTGATGGAAGAAGCGCTAAAGGAGAGCCTCTCGCTCATTCCTGAGGGGGGAAGGAAGGCCCATTTTTCCGGGGACATCTACATCCACAAACTCCCCTACAGCCTCTACATACCCTACTGCACGGGCCACAGCACGGCGAGGCTCCTTGAGAAGGGTCTCAAAACCCCGACGATCGTCTCAAGGCCGGCCAGGCACTTCGACACCTACGTTGACCACATAGCTAACTACCTCATAACCATGCAGCACTACTTCAGTGGGGCGCAGGCTCTAAGCTCAGTCGAGTGGTATGGCGGACCGTTCATCAGGAAGGAGGGCCTGAGCAGGAGGAAGATACGGCAGAACATCCAGCGATTGGTTTACAACCTCAACTACCCGAGCAGGGTGGGCATGCAGACCCCTTTTACCAACTTCACCGTGACGCTGGACGCGCCGAAGAAGATGCTAGAGGGCGACCACGCCATTTACGCCGGAAGGAAGGCCGAACCCCTCGATGAATACGAGAGGGAAGCGAAGGAGTTCTTTATAGCCCTAACGGAGGTCCTCCGCGAGGGAGATGCCCTGGGCCAGCCTTTCACGTTCCCGATTCCGACGCTGATGGTCACGGCTAAAATGCTCTGGGACGATCCGGAGGTCTTCGAGGCCGTCTTTACCACAGCTGCAAAACGCGGAAGCTTCTACTGGCTCAACACGAACGTAGTTGACCCCGATGCGAGCTACGCGATGTGTTGCCGCATAGCCATTGACAAAACCGAGATGGCCTTCGCCTTCGGTATCTCCGGGAAGAGCGTCGAAGAAGAGACTCTAGAAAAGCTTGAACGCCAGCGCTTCGGTGGCCTCTGGGCGATGCCAGACATCACAGGCTCTGTGAACGTCACGACAGTCAACCTTCCGAGGCTTGCACTCAAAGCCAAATGCGACGACGATAGGTTCTGGGAAGAGTACGAGCGCGTTCTCCAGGTCGTCCGGGACACCACAGATTGGTTCAGGGAGCGCTACGTGAGGCTGATAACGAATTACAGGCACATGTACAGCATGATTCACCTCTATCTTGAGGAGTTCCCGAGCAGTCACTTCAACACCATCGGAGTACTCGGTCTTCCTGAGGCGGCAGCGATTTACCTCAACGAACCGAAGCTCTGGGAGGAAGGGAGCAGAAGGGACTGGCTCAAAGCCGCAGAGGTAATGAAGGAGATGGTCGAGTTTGCAACCGGGAAAGCGAGGGAGTGGATGAGAGAAACCGGAACGCCCTGGAACGTCGAGGAGGTCCCCGGTGAGAGCGCCGCGGCGAAGCTCGCAATCAGGGACATCAACGAGTTCCCCGAGCTCAAAGAGTACCTCAGCGACGCAGGGAATCCGATTTACTCAACCAGCATAGCGCCCTACTACGGCTCCCTCGAGCTGGCCGACAGGATAAGAGTCGAGGAAAAGGTCCAGAGGAGCTTCACCGGTGGAGTTATGATGCACATCTTCCTCGGGGAGGAGCCTGATCCGGAGGCACTGGCGAAGCTCACCAAGAGGCTCATGAGGACCGAGCTGGTTTACTGGAGCTACACGCCGGCCCTGACCGTCTGCAACGACTGTAACTACTCGACAACCGGCCTTCACACTCACTGCCCGCGCTGCGGAAGCGAGAACGTCGAGATATGGAGCAGGATTATCGGCTACTACCGCCCGCTCAAAAACTGGAACCCCTTCAGGAAGAAGGAGTTCTGGACGAGGAGGCACTACTCCTCCTGACGTTTTCTTTTCTCCTGGGGGTGATTCGATGCTCACAGGTGGCTGGAAGAGCGTCAGCATGGTTGACGTCCGCGGAAAGGTAACATTCACGCTGTGGCTCTGCGGTTGCAACTTGAAATGCCCCTTCTGCCACAACTGGCGCATAGCTGAAGGCCTCGACTGCTTCCCCCTGGATAGGAAACTTCTCTTGGAGGAGCTCGAAGCTGGCTCCTTCCTTGTGGACTACTTCCACGTCACCGGTGGCGAGCCGCTGATGCAGTGGGCCGAGCTTTCCTCGCTGTTGGCTGGTGTGAAGGCCCTCGACGTTCCCGTCAGCCTCAACACCAACCTAACCCTCGTCGGACCGCTCGAAAAACTCCTGAAGGCGGGACTGGTAGATCACATAGCAACTGACCTCAAGGCACCGCCCGAGCTGTACGGTCTCCCTACTGAAGTTGCTGAACGGCTCTGGAATCTCTTCCTCAGGGGGCTTGAAGTCGTTTCGGACTACGGTCTTCCTATTGAACTCCGCATTCTCATTCCCAAGGGCTTTGACGTATGGCCATGGGTCGAGGACGGGCTCGGACACATCAAAACGGACTTTTACGTCGTCCTTAATCCTCTCGTCGGAAAACCGCTGACAAATCCGCGAGACGAGGACTGGTGCTCCGCTCACTGCTGGCCAAAGCAAGAAGTCGAGGAACTGAAGGATATGCTGGAGGAACTTGGTATTGAATTTCACGTAAACAGGTGGGCTTAATTCTTTCTGTTTTGGTATTGTCAGAACCATAAGTTAGGAACCTATTGTTTTAAAAAGTGTTAAAAGTTAGCCATGTCTCTCGGATTTTGTATTACTAAATTGGAAATTAGTAGCACAAAGGTGGTGAGCACGATGAAATTCCGCGGAAAGGTGTTTTCTCTGCTTTTGGTCGGCGTTTTATTCCTTGCCGTCGTGGCGAGCGGCTGTATAAGCGGCGGGACCGCCACGACGACTACCACCCCGTCTCCCTCCAGCCCAACGGAGACGGCTTCGTTCCCAACAACCACCACTGCCGCTCCCAAGTACCCGATAACCGTCACGGACTTCGCGGGGAGGACCGTCACCATAGATAAGCCGCCCGAGAGGGTGATAGTGCTCTCCAGCTACTGGGCGGAGATACTCTGCATCCTCGGCGTCCAGGACAGGATAGTCGGCATAGGCAAGTACGTCCCCTACGACCCCTACCTTCCGGATGATGTGAAGAACAAGACCGTCGTTGGCAGCAACTTCAAGGGCCTCAACTGGGAGACCGTCGTCGGCTTAAATCCTGACCTCATAATAATCGACTGGTACGGCGGCAAGTACGCCGACGCCGAGACGATACAGAAGGCGGAAGAGCTCGGCATACCCGTTATAGCGCTCACTGCTAAGACTGTTGAAGATAATATAAAGGTTGTTAAACTCCTCGGAAAGGTCTTTGGCAAAGAAAAGAAGGCCAATGAACTAGCCAAGTGGATGGAAGAGAAGCTCAGCGCCGTGAAGAAAACCGCCGCCCAGATTCCAGAGAGCGAGAGGAAAAACGTCCTCCTCATAAGCGCCCCCAATGACATTTCAGGTCCAATCACTGTCTATGCCAACGGAAGCGCGTGGGCGAGCATAGTGGAGCTCGTCGGCGCTCACAACTTGGCTTTTGACAAGAAGTTTGACACACCTTGGCCCAAGCTTGACCTCGAGAAGATAATTGCCTACTGGGGCAACGACACGGACGTTTTAATTGTGACGTCATTCAGCCAGGACAAGCTTGACAACGCCGTGAACGGCATTAAAAATGATCCAAGATGGAGAGAAATTAAAGCTGTGAAGGAGGGCCATGTTTACGGAATTTTGGCTGGCTCCAAGGGCTACCTAGACTGGGGTCCGAGGATAATAGTCGGCCTCTACCAGATGGCCAACATAGTCTACCCAGACCGCTACCAGAGCTGGGAGTCGGTCAGGGACGAGCTGATTGAGAAGTTCTACAGCCCGTTCTACCAGGGTGGGTGAGCATGAGGAAGGCCCTTCACCTTTCCTTTTTGCTCTCCCCGGTTCCTGCCCTCATCGTAAGCCTGTGTATAGGGACCTATCCAATTCCTCCTTCCGCCGTCGTGAGCATGGTGCTCCTTAAAGGAGCTCAGCTTGTCTCCGAAGTTTTGAAAACTTTAACCCTTGGAAAGATATCCTTCTCCGTCACGATTCCCTACCCGAGCGTTTACCAGACCATACTCTTTGAGATACGCCTCCCCCGCGTCCTGATGGCCATGCTCGTCGGCTCGGTCCTTGCCATTTCGGGCGCCGTCCTGCAGGCCATATTCAGGAACCCTCTAGTCAACAGCTACATCCTCGGCATCTCTTCCGGGGCTGCCTTTGGCGCGGCTTTGGCTATAGGCCTCTCCGTTGGCGTAGGGGTGACTCCTTCAGCGTTCGCCTTCGCGCTCCTCGCGGTCTTCATAACGACCTCGCTGGCGAGGGTCGGCGGGAGGATAACCCCGGTCTCGCTCGTTCTCGCTGGAATCATAGTCAACGCCTTCTTTTCAGCTTTAACGTCCCTCCTCAAGTTCCTCATGGAGCACGACAAGCTGGCGAGCATCGTCTACTGGCTCATGGGGAGCTTCGCCAACTCGGACTGGGGCTCGGTCAGGGTGGCCTTCCCGGTGATCCTCGTTGGCTGTTTCCTGATATACTCAATGCGCTGGCAGCTGAACGTGCTCTCCTTCGGTGAGGAGGCTAAAATCGTGGGTGTCGAGACCGAGAAGCTGAAGTTCGTCTTCATAGTTGTCGTCTCCATGATAACTGCTGTCTCCATAGCCTTCTGCGGTATAATCGGGTGGGTCGGGCTGATGATACCGCACATAGTCAGGATGGCCTTCGGTCCGGACCACAAAACCCTCATACCCCTGACGATAACCCTCGGAGCTTCATTCATGGTCTTAGCCGATACGCTCGCGAGGTCTGTGGCGACCTACGAGATACCGATCGGTATAATAACGACTCTCCTTGGAATTCCCTTCTTCGCTTACCTGCTCAGAAAAACGGGCGGTGGATGGGATGCTTGAGGTCAGGGGCCTGTCGTTCAGCTACGGTGATTTCGGCATCGAGGGGGTCACCCTCGAGGTGAAGGAAGGGGAAGTCGTGACTCTCCTCGGCCCCAACGGGAGCGGGAAGACCACCATACTGAAGGTCATCTACGGCCTGCTGAAGCCCAAGGAGAGGTGCGTCTTCATTGACGGGCGGGACTTCCATGAACTGCCCATCAGGGAGAGGGCCAAGTTGGCCGGCTACGTCCCCCAGTCCCACACGCCGCCCTTCCCCTACACGGTCCTGGACGTGGTCGTCACGGGTTTAGCTTCCCAGCTCGGCCCCTTTGAGAGCCCGAGAAAAGAGCACTACGAGAAGGCCCTCGAAAAGCTCAGGCTCCTCGGACTCGAGCGCTTTAAGGATAAACCTTACACCCAGCTGAGCGGCGGTCAGATGCAGCTGGTTCTGATAGCGAGGGCCCTCGTCCAGGAGCCGAGGGTTCTGCTCCTCGACGAGCCAACGGCTCACCTTGACTTCAAGAACCAGGTCAAAGTCCTCGGGATAGTTAAGAGACTCGCACGGGAGGAGGGCATCTCGGCCATCATGACGCTCCACGATCCCAACTTGGCCTCTCTTTACTCCGACGGGATAGCCCTCGTCAAGGAGGGCAAGATCAGGGCCGCCGGGAGACCGCATGAAGTCCTGCGCGAGGAGATGCTCCGTGATGTCTACGGTGTCCCTGTGTGCGTCCTTGAGTTCGGCGGCTTCAGGCTCATACTCCCCAGAACGGAGGTGATTCAATGATATGCTTCATCTTAGGATACGGCGCGAGGCCCCTGCCCCTGCTGAGGGAGATACTTGAGGAGGAGAGAATAGATGGGCTCGTGCTCACCGACCAGAACTGCGAGAGAGAACTGGATAAAGTAGAAAAGTCGGATGTAATCTTCATCTACGCCCACGAGCTTCCTGGAATAGTGGAGAAGAGGATTAAAGAAAGCAAAGCCAAAGTCATCGCCTGCGCCGGCCTGGAAAGCCTGACTACCGTCCCGGAGGAGGTTCTGATAAAGGCCAAGACCTACTACGTCCTCGGAGGCGAAAAGAACCTGAGGAACCTGGTCAGATTCCTTGCGAGCCTCGCTGGAGCGGAGGTCGATCACGAAGATCCCCAGGAGGTGCCGATGCACGGCATCTATCACCCTGAGCTGGGCTTTTTTGAAAGCCTGGACGAATACCTGAAAGCCTACGGGAAGGAGCCCCTCATTGGAGTTCTCTTCTGGAGGAGTGCCTGGCTTTACAAGGAGTTCAGACCAATTGGGGAGCTCATCAGGGCCCTTGAGGAGGAAGGCTTTGGGGTAGTCCCGGTCTTCACCTACGGAAAAGACTCAAGGACGGGGCTTGGAAGGGAGAAGAGCGAGGCCGTTGAGGAGTTCTTCATGAAGGATGGAAAGCCGGTTGTAGAGGCTCTCGTGAGCTTAATCTCCTTCGGCACGGTCGAGCTGAAGAACCTGCAAAGGCTCAACGTCCCGGTTTTTGCTCCGATAAGGTCCTACTACCAGTCCGTCGAGGATTGGAAGAAAAGCGAGAAGGGCGTTGACTACATGACTCAGGTCTATGGGGTGATAATTCCGGAAGTTGCGGGTGCAATTGAGCCGATTTTCATAGCCGGAACCAGAAACATTGAGGGCTACAAGAAGGGCGAGCCCTATGAAGAGCACATGAGGTACCTGGCCAGAAGGGTGAAGAAGTGGGTCGAGCTCAGGAAGAAGCCCAAGGATGAAGTTAGGATAGCAATCGTTTTGATAAACCCGCCGTGCAAAGGCCTTGAGGCGAACGTCGCCGTTGGCCTCGGCCTGGACGTTCCCGAAAGCATCGTTAGACTTCTGCACAAGCTTAAGGAGGAAGGCTACTACGTTGGCGAAGATTTGCCAAAGAATGGGGAAGAGCTGATAAAACTAATTTTGAAGAGAAAAGCGATAAGCGAGTTCAGATGGACAAACGTTGAGGAGATCGTCAAGAGCGGCGGGGCGATTGACTTCGTGGGCCTGGAGGAGTATCTGGAGTGGTTTAACGAGCTTCCGGAGGATTTGAGGGAGAGAATCATCAAGGACTGGGGAAGACCTGAGGATGTCCTGGCTGGAAAAGTTGACAAAGCGCTGGTTGGTATGGTCCACGACGGGAAGTTCGTCGTCCCGGGGATAAGGTTCGGGAACGTCTTCATAACCCCCCAGCCCAAGTTCGGCTGTGCCGGGGCCAGGTGCGACGGGAAAGTTTGTAGAATTTTGCATGATCCAAGGATAGTCCCTCCGCACCAGTGGTGGGCCGTTTACAGGTGGATAACCAGGAAATTCAAGGCTGATGTAATGGTTCACTTCGGAACCCACGGCTACCTTGAATTCAGGCCCGGAAAAGGCGTCGGGCTCTCCCCTTCATGTGTTCCTGAAGCCTCTTTGGACGACGTTCCTTACCTCTACGTTTATGCTGTCTCCAACCCGATGGAGGGCGTTATTGCCAAGAGGAGAGGCTATTCAACGCTGATAGACCACATCTACCCCCCGATGGGAATGGCGGAGGTTCTGGACGATTTGGACTCCCTCCTGACGCAGTACGCGAAGGCAAAGGACCTGGGGGATGAAGCGAGGAGAAGGAAGATTTACGAGCAGATTCTTGAGAAGGTCAAGGAAAACAAGCTGAGAATAGCGAACCCTGAAAATGAAGAGCAGACGATAGAGGAAATACACCGCTACGTTGAGCTGATGAGGGGCTCCCAGATAAACCTCGGCCTTCACATCTTTGGATATCCACCAAACGAACCCGAAAGATTGGCAGAATACGTTGCCACTGCAATGGCCTATGACTCTTATGCGTCCCCTTCGATTAGGCGCGTTATAGCTGAAGCAATAGGGTTGGACTATGATGAGATAAGAAAGAATCCCTTGGGAACTACAAACGGGTTCACGAACAGGGAGCTTCTGGATATTTTCCACAGGATAGCAGTCAAGAGCCTGGAGCGTTTGCTTAAGGGAGAAAGCTTTGAAGTCATTGCAGAAGAGATTGAGAAGTTTGGATTTAAAGTCAAGAAGAAAGAAAAGTTTGAAGAAACGTTTAGAAAAGCCCTAGAAGTTGCAGAGAAAATAATTGAGTGTAAAAAGGAGCATGAAGGATTCTTGAAGGGACTGAAGGGAGAATACGTTGAACCCGGCCCCTCGGGCGCGATAACGAGGGGAAAGTTCGAAATTCTGCCAACGGGAAGGAACTTCTATGCAGTTGATCCAAGGACTCTGCCGACTAAAGCGGCGTGGCAGATAGGGGTTGAAACTGCAGAGAAGCTCCTAGAGGAATACATGAAAAAGCACGGAAAATACCCGGAAAGCGTCGGACAGGTTCTCTGGAGCATAGATGGCTATAAGGCGGATGGAGAGCAGATAGCCCAGATTCTGTACCTGATTGGAGTCCGGCCGGTTTGGAAGGGGGACGTGGTTGCCGGGCTTGAAGTCATACCTCTGGAGGAGCTCGGAAGGCCGAGGATTGATGTTCTGGTTAGAATAAGCGGAATCGTGAGAGACACGCTGCCGAACTACATCTACCTGATTGATGAGGCCATAGAGAAGGTCGTTACGCTGGATGAACTCCCGGAAATGAACTACATTAGAAAGCACTACGTTGAGCACATCAAAAAGCTCATTGAGCTCGGAAAGAGCTTTGAGGAAGCACAGAGGTTCGCAAGGTTTAGGGTTTTCTCGGCCCCACCGGGTGCCTACGGGGCTGGGGTGAATTTAGCGGTTGAATCATCGGGCTGGAGGAGTAACGAGGACTTGGCCAAGGTGTGGATTCAGTGGAGCGGCTACGCCTACGGAAAGGATACCTTTGGCGTTGAAGCATACGATTCGCTGGTCCTGAGCCTAAAAGAAGTGGACGTAATCAACAGAAACCACATAAGCGACGAGCACGACCCGACGAACTGCTGCTGTTATTTTGCCCATCACGGAGGATTCAAGGCCGCAGTTGATGCCCTGGCCGGCAAGAACGCTGAAGTAGTTCAGACGGACACGAGGGACATAAGCGATACCAAAATCGTTGACATGAAAGTTGAGCTTGAAAGGGTCGTCAGGGCAAAGCTCCTCAACGAGCGCTGGATTGAGGAGATGAAGAAGCACGGCTACAGGGGAGCGAGCGAGTTCTCCAAGAAGATCAACCACCTATACGGCTGGGAGGCAACGACGAAACTCGTTGAGGACTGGGTTTTTGATGAGATAGCAGGGAAATACGTTCTGGACGAAGAGATGAGGAGATGGTTCGAGGAGCACAACCCCTACGCCATCGAGGAGATCGCGAGAAGGCTGATTGAAGCCTATGAGCGCGGCCTCTGGGAGACGAGCGATGAAGTCATTGAAAGGCTCATGGAGGTTTATTCGGAAATTGAGGGAATCCTGGAGGAAAGCCTCGGTGAAGGGGAAATTCAGGGCGGGACGATTGAAATTTACACGGCTGAAGACGACAAACACTGGAGTGAAAACATGAGGGAGGTGGAGGGAATATGGAGCCTCGTGAAAAACGATTAGTCTTCCCGTTCTCTGCAATAGTCGGGCAGGAAAAGGCCAAGCTGGCACTGCTGGCTGTGGCTGTTAATCCGCTGATCGGTGGTGTCTTGCTTAAAGGAGATAAGGGAACGGGGAAATCAACCTTAGTTAGGGCTCTGGCCAACGTTTTGCCGGATATTGAAGTTGTGGCTGACTGTCCCTTCAACTGCAATCCAAGGAATCCTTTGGAGATGTGCGACAGCTGCTATGAGAGATATGAAAACGGGGAAGAGTTGCCCATAGCAAAGAGGAAGATGCGCGTTGTGGACCTGCCCTTAAGTGTTACGATAGACAGGCTCGTTGGAACCGTTGATGTGGAGCGCTTTTTGAAGGAGGGCAAAAAAGCTCTGCAGCCCGGAATACTCGCGGAAGCGAACAGAGGAGTCCTTTACATCGATGAAGTCAACCTCCTGGACGACTACATAGCCGATTCACTTTTAGATGCTGCAGCAATGGGATGGAACACGATAGAGAGGGAAGGGATTTCTTTCAGGCATCCGGCGAGGTTCATCCTGGTTGGAAGCATGAACCCTGAGGAAGGCGAGCTCAGACCGCAGATCCTCGACAGGTTCGGTTTATGCGTTGAAGTTTCAGCACCGATGGATCCGGAGGAGAGGATAGAGATAGTCAAGCGCGTTGAAGAATTCCATGAAGACCCCATAAGCTTCTACAGAAAGTATGAGAGCGAAGAGAAGAAGCTCACGGAGAGGATTGTTAAGGCAAGGGAGATTCTGCCGAAGGTCGAGATAAGCGACGATTTGCTGAAGCTTTTGGCTGAAACGGTCGTTAACCTGGGAATCAAAACCAACAGAGCTGAGATAGCCACGATAAAGACGGCCAAGGCAATAGCCGCCCTGAACGGAAGGAGAAGGGTCTCACTGGAAGACCTAGAAAAAGCCATAGAATTAGCTTTACCGCACCGCCTGAGGGACAGGCCGTTCCAAAAGCCACCCCAGATGAGGCCCCCAAAGCCCAAGGACGATAGCAAGCACAATCACGACCACAAAGGCGACCATAAGCATGAGCACAAGAAGGAAGAAAAAAGTGAAAGGAGAAACCAGGAGTCTCGAAGTCAGGGGATTGGAAATTTAGAGCAAAATTTTCGCTCAAACGAAGCTAGAATCCCGAGGATAGAGAGCAAAAACTTTGATGGAGGTGAATTCACAGGATACCGCTCCTCGAGGGACGTCAGCGTCACGGTGATAAACTTCCCCAAAGGCATTCCAGTTTCGTACCTTCCACCTGTCAACGGCAGGATTAAGGACGTTGATTTCTACAACTCTTTGGTTTGGGCAGTCTTAAATGGCAAAAGGCCCCCAATAAAGCTCGATTCAAATGATATCCGCGTTAGGGTCAGGAAGGCAAAGGCACCAATGCTCTGGGTTTTGCTCTTGGATTCGAGCGGAAGCATGGCCGTGCAGAAGAGGATAAGCATCGCGAAGGGGATAGCGGAGAAATTAGTTGAGAACGGCTACATCAAAAAGTCAAAGATGGCCCTGATCGTTGCGAAAGGCAATCAGGCGGAGATATTCGTTCCACCCACTAAGAACTACTGGGAAGTGCTTGAGAAGATAGAGAACGTTCCGACTGGAGGGAGGACGCCTTTAAGCTCCGCCCTCTACAATCTTCTGCTCTTGGCGAACAGGGAGAGGATGAAGGACAGGTCGGTCAAGGTGAGGGCTTTTCTAATAACCGACGGAAAGGCGAACGTGCCGCTCTTTGGAAAGAGGATCAAGGAGGAAATAACGGAGCTGGCCAGAGCGCTGAAAAAGAGGGATATTGAGCTCACGGTTTATGACACGAGAGGAAGGGGAATAAGCCCGGGCCTGTCCTACGTCCCCATCCTGGAGCGGGTTGCTGGGGCGAAGGTGCACAAAGTTTAGTCTACCTAAAAGCCATCAGTTTTTTAGTATCTCACTAAAAACAAAGTAGAAAAGGGAAATACTTCATCCACTGTAAATGTGGAACTCCACGTATCCTTCAGTGGTGTAGTCCCACCAAAACAGGGTCTTTTTCCCATACTTTGCCCCATAGTGTTCCACCCAGTCCATGGGAGAGCCTTGGGGGACCCGAATCGTTGCGCCTGGCTCTATCTGGTAGGTTGAAGAGCCCACGGGTGCACCTTCGTCAACGTTATGCCACCATTTAGCCAGCTCTAGGTAGTAGTCGCTTTGATCATATACGACGACATCAGGTAGAGTATAGCTCCAAGAAAGCGAGGCGGAGATTGATGCACCATCTTCACCTGCGGAGACGCCAATTGAAACCCCAACCGTGGTGGAGCCAACGGTTGTGGTGGGAGCATAGTCTGAAAGGAAGTAGTCACTGTTATAATAGTCAGCGTCTATCCACGTGTACATATCAGCAGTTTTCCAGCCGGAGTCCCAGAGATACTCTCCCGGAACAGACTGCTGCCTGACGTGAACGCTGTACCAGTCGTAGGTATACGAACCATCGTTGGAGAGTTTGTAGTATAATGATCTAACGTTTAACCTACCGTAGGGTTCCCAGAGATCAACAGTAGAGAAATCCAGCTGGTATATCTGAGTCCAGTCCCCAGTGGACTCTATGCTCACATCAAGAGTTCCTGCGTTGGAGGGCATGTTGCGAACTGCCCATCTGTATGCTTCTTCTACGGCTCTTCTCCCGGGATCTGGTGAAATAAACACCTTTGTCACGAGTACGCCCTCACTCAGGGGATACACTATGTAACCACAGACTGTCTCTCCTTTTATGGGCCTGCCATCAGGTGTTTTGCCACCAATAATCTCAGGTTTGAACTGGTGAGGAAGTAGTGACTTTATGACTTCTGTGTGTCCATTTACTACTATTATGGGAATCCCTCTAAGAAGTTCGTCTTTTAGGCTTTCCTTAGTCTCAGGATGTTCGGCAACATAGGGTCCATCAACGATTAGTATGTGCGCTTCTTTGGGAATCCCTTTCTGGAAGGGATGGATATTTTCAAAGACTCCATAAAGATCGCGACCGAGATAATACACAGGTACGGTATTCTTTATCGGCTCTTCCGTCCCAGCATTTTGGGGTGAAGGTTCGGAGGCAAAAGCGCCCGCTGCTGCAAGTCCTACTACAAATAACCCCAATAGTATGCTAAAAATTTTCTTTTTTATCATAGCACTTTACCTCCGAATCTTCAAGTTATTATATATAAATTTTTATATAAACTTTTCGGATTATAATGACTTAATTTTTTTGCTATTGGCGCTACTAAATCATACCGAAAAATTTATAAATAGTTCAAAGGAACGATAAAGCGGAAGCACAAGTTGTAACTAAAACCTCCCATTCCTCAAAAACAAAAGCGGGAGGGGGTGAGGGGAGATGGCCCAGCTCGCTGGACAGCCGGTTGTTATTCTGCCCGAGGGAACCCAGAGGTACGTTGGAAGGGACGCCCAGAGGCTCAACATTCTGGCCGCTAGGATAGTCGCCGAGACCATAAGGACCACCCTCGGTCCGAAGGGTATGGACAAGATGCTCGTGGACAGCCTCGGTGACATCGTCATCACCAACGACGGTGCCACCATACTCGATGAGATGGACATCCAGCACCCCGCTGCCAAGATGATGGTTGAAGTCGCCAAGACCCAGGACAAGGAGGCTGGTGACGGTACCACCACCGCCGTTGTCATCGCTGGCGAGCTTCTCAGGAAGGCCGAGGAGCTCCTCGACCAGAACATTCACCCGAGCATAGTCATCAAGGGTTACGCTCTCGCTGCCGAGAAGGCCCAGGAGATACTCGACGAGATAGCCAAGAGCGTTGATGTCGAGGACAAGGAGATACTCAAGAAGGCCGCGGTCACCTCCATCACCGGTAAGGCCGCCGAGGAGGAGAGGGAGTACCTCGCCGAAATAGCCGTCGAGGCCGTCAAGCAGGTCGCCGAGAAGGTCGGCGACAGGTACAAGGTGGACCTCGACAACATCAAGTTCGAGAAGAAGGAGGGCGCGAGCGTCCGCGAGACCCAGCTCATCAAGGGCGTCGTCATCGACAAGGAGGTCGTCCACCCCGGTATGCCCAAGAGGGTTGAGAACGCCAAGATCGCCCTCATCAACGAGGCCCTCGAGGTCAAGGAGACCGAGACCGACGCTGAGATAAGGATCACCAGCCCGGAGCAGCTCCAGGCCTTCCTTGAGCAGGAGGAGAAGATGCTCCGCGAGATGGTCGAGAAGATCAAGGAGGTTGGAGCGAACGTCGTCTTCGTCCAGAAGGGCATCGACGACCTCGCCCAGCACTACCTCGCCAAGTACGGCATAATGGCCGTTCGCAGGGTCAAGAAGAGCGACATGGAGAAGCTCGCGAAAGCTACTGGCGCCAAGATCGTCACCAACGTCCGCGACCTCACCCCGGAGGACCTCGGTGAGGCCGAGCTCGTTGAGCAGAGGAAGGTCGCCGGCGAGAACATGATCTTCGTCGAGGGCTGCAAGAACCCGAAGGCCGTCACCATACTCATCAGGGGCGGTACCGAGCACGTCGTTGACGAGGTCGAGAGGGCGCTCGAAGATGCTGTCAAGGTCGTCAAGGACATCGTCGAGGACGGCAAGATCGTGGCAGCTGGCGGTGCTCCGGAGATCGAGCTGGCTATAAGGCTTGACGAGTACGCCAAGGAGGTCGGCGGCAAGGAGCAGCTCGCCATCGAGGCCTTCGCCGAGGCGCTCAAGGTCATACCGAGGACCCTCGCGGAGAACGCTGGCCTTGACCCGGTCGAGACCCTCGTTAAGGTCATTGCCGCCCACAAGGAGAAGGGCGCCAGCATCGGCGTTGACGTCTTCGAGGGCGAGCCGGCTGACATGTTCGAGCGCGGCGTCATCGCCCCGGTCAGGGTTCCGAAGCAGGCCATCAAGAGCGCCAGCGAGGCTGCGATAATGATCCTCAGGATCGACGACGTCATCGCCGCCAGCAAGCTCGAGAAGGACAAGGGCGGCGAGGGCGGAGGCAACGACTTCGGCAGCGACCTCGACTGAAGGCTTTGAGCTTTGGCTCTCCTACCTTTTTCTGTTCTCCCGACTTTTGGTTGGAGTTCAAGATTTGGAGTCTTTCTGGAGTAGAGTACCGGTTTGGTCTAGTTGTTATTCAATTTTGGCCTGCTCAGCCGTGTTCTTTTGTTCGCTCTTTTACTCTCCCTTCTTTTGACTTGTTCTCTTCTTGATGCTACGGTTGGAAATTGAAAATTCTACGAAAAAAAAACGGAACTAATTCAAACTTGTAATTGGAAAAGTTTTTAAGGATTTTAACGTACACATGGTGATTATCTCTGGGGGTGTGTCTGTGGACGGTTGGGTCCGGAAGGTTGGTGCTCTGCTCTTGCTTGCTATGCTGTTGAGTCTCCAGTTGGGGACTGTCCAGGAGACCAAGGCTTTAACTGCCAGCAAC
Organism: Thermococcus sp. MV11; assembly: GCF_012027285.1. Classification (NCBI taxonomy): domain Archaea; kingdom Methanobacteriati; phylum Methanobacteriota; class Thermococci; order Thermococcales; family Thermococcaceae; genus Thermococcus; species Thermococcus sp. MV11. The sequence goes on along the minus strand of NZ_SNUD01000002.1, from coordinate 253,324 downwards.
TCCAGCGTAACATTCCGAAGGACTGTGGTTGCTTGGTACGATGATACTGGTAAGCTTCAGATGAACGTCACGTGGGTGAATAAGACCATTAACTTCGCGAACTTGACTAATGCCTCCTGTGCATGCCACAACTCAAGCTCCTGCAGTGCCTCAAACTTGACTTCAAACTTCAACGTTTCAGTGGTTACGCTTTACAACATGAGCAAAAAGCACGAGCAGTTGTTGTTCTTTGGCATTAGCTTTTATAACAGCACGTTTAACTACACGATGTACGCGCTCGTTTATAAGGCTGAGAGGAGTCAGTACAACTTTACATTAATCACGAGAATATTTACTGACCCGAAGACGGGCGAGTACAGGGTCTTTCTTACTGGGATGAACATCGCACCGAATGATGAGGATAGGGCATTGCCTGTTGGGGATACGATTATTACTGCTGATAACTTGACTCTCTCGGAGTACTACTGGACTCTGAACAAGGTCCTCATGAAGCTCCGCAGGGGTGATGAGACGAGCTGGATTTGGGGCAGGAGTGCTTACGAGTTAAGGCACCTTTCGCACCTCGTGAAACTCAAACTACCAGAATACAACCAAGAGAAAGCAGTGGGAATGACAGTAGCGATGGACGGGGTTATGTGCACGATATGCAAATATGTATATAGAGGCGCTTGTATAGTGGGATGTGGGGCAGGAACTGCAGTAATATGTGGAGTGGCATGTGGTGGATTGTGCGCTAGCTGTGTTTCGATAATAACTTGTCCAGCATGCTTAGCATGTACGGCAGCTTGTGGTGGCATTGCCGCTGCGGTTTGCTATGTCATTGACATATATGGATGTAGTGTGTATCCAGATTTCGCTTGTTGGCAGGCTGGATATTGTCCAGCCCCATGAAGTCTATTTATATATTTTTTGTATTTAAGTTAGGGGGTGAGTACATGGGTGGACTCCAGGCTGGATATTTAAAAACGTGGATATTGATGGGGGCGATTGGAGGTGCCGTTGGGTTATTAACAGTATCAAGGATCATGGGGCAAAAGTTCCCTGCAGTTGTTTATCTTGGGTTCGTCATTGGGTGGAGTGTTGTGGGTATTGGGTTATTTAAAGCCAAGAAATGACTCTGATACTGATTCCTCGACATCGGGGCCAACGCTCGGCTCGTCCGGGAAGTAGAGCATCACATGGGTCGAAGAACATTCCAGCAGGGCTTTCCTGACCATACCCCTTAGAGCGTGAACATCGGCTCATCGGTGTAGTCTATTCCAAACTCCTGAACGGCATTAGTCACGCTTTAGAAGGTGCGTCAAACAGGCTCAGTCTATTGGAGGTTCTCCAGAAAAAGGCGAAAGAATCAACAGGAGTCCTCACGAGACAACTACCTCAACTGGGCTAGCATTGTAAAAGGAGGAAGTTGCTCTGCTGGATGTTCAGAGATACTAAAGAGAATTTGTGCAAGTAGATGTGGAATATTGGGAAGCGTTTGCGCGGATGCCTGTGCAGCAGTTTTTGCTCCAATGATTTGTCCCCAGATTTGTGATACTATATTCTCATAGTCTTGAGCCCCTCATTTTTTAATTCTCCAGAATCAGAGCATTGTGGGGGATTCAAAAATGAAATTCGGAAAAAGGTCGGTAATGGAGGCTGTAATAGTTCCACTGGTGGCGTGGGTAGTTATATGGTTGTTTCTCTATATTCGCCCAACATCTGGTATTCAGCGTGAGAATTTCAACGTTTCCTGGCTGATTACAACGGTGGTTTCCCTATTACTTGTGCTGGCTTTTATTGCCCTTGTGCTCAAAAAGCGCCTGAGAAAAGTGGGTTATACCGACCTCAAATTTAAAGAGCTCCCCCAAGTTCTTGAGAAGGCTGACCCGGAGATTATCAATGATTTGACGTCAGGAATTTTTCGTGCTATTTTAATATGGGGTGCTTTTAGTTCAGGGGTTCTGATTAATGGTCCTAAGAAAGGGATAATACTCGCTATTGACTTTGCACTGGTTTTTATAACTGTCGGGCTCTTGTTAATCATCTCTATGGTGGTATTGCTCATGGACGTGCCTTTGATGCTCTATGAAAGTTTAACTGGAAAACGGCTCTCGCCCATCTTCAAGGAAATCCTGCTGATTTCGCTGGTTTCAGGGGGTTCTCTGGTTCTCCTGAGTTGTATGGCCTCACATCTTGGGGCCTCAGAAATTGGGCTATTCCGCTCTCTCTTAAAATTCTACGTAAACAGGGACTTATACAAGAACCTCCTGTTGCTGTCAGCCTTGAATATCCTGTACGGCCTTGTCGGAATCCTAATCCTGCCTAGAAGGAGAAGGGCTGGCCGTTTAATGCTCCTGCTGATTGCCCTCGCCCTCGTCCCCATACTGATAAAGGTTTTTATCCAACTGCACTCATTGTAGTTCGGATTTATCAAAAAAGCCCCAGTGATAGCTGTGAGGAGAAAAATTATTTTTAAGATCTTCGTTTTTCCTGTGGTGCTCTCCGCGGTGCTGTTTGGCTTCGCCTGGGTGAAACTCGGCGTCATAACCCGTGAATGGGTTCTTAGTACGATCCTTCTTTTTGTCCTCATGGTAGCTTCAATGGTCTTCTTCCTCGCCCGCATTCTAGAGAAGCATGGATACGGGAAAAGTGACATCGGGTACCTAAAGCACGACGTACAGGAATGCATAGCCCATCACCTCATTCTCTGGGGAATTTTCAGTACGTTTCTCGTGGGGTTTCACGATGTCTTCCTTGCCATAATGGCGTTCGTTGGCCTGGCTTTTCTTATGGTAGTGATGTATCCAGTCTTCGCCACGATGGTGGTGTGGATTGTAGCTCTCCCGTTGTACTTTCTCAAGAGTAGAAGAGCAGAGTACGTCTTTGAGGGCATTGGTAAAACGTCCCTTGCCTCAGCTCTCGCAATTCCTCCAATATGGGTCGTCTCCCGTTATTTTGCAACCCAGAACTACCCGAAGGAAATTCTGGAAGTATTCACCGCCGTGGTTGTGAATGCCGAAAAGTTCCTGATTCTCTCAATCCTAAACACCCTGTTTGGCTTTTGGGGGTTTATCTCTCGCGCAGAGTTGGAAGGAGGATTCTTGCGATTGTTCTGCTTTCACTTGCAGTGGCCATGCTCTTCGTCGTCTGGGCATTGTTGAAACGTTAAACGTTGGGGGTGTTTAAGATGAAGCCTGGGCGAAAGTTGATGCTGGAAGCTATACTGGTTCCGTTGGTGATTTAGATGGCTCTGTGGGGGCTGTTCTATTTTCGTCCGCGTGTTCCATCTCAGAAGATGACTATTACACTCTCCGGACTGATAACGGCGGTCGTTTCCTTCTTCATCGCGCTTGCTATAACCCTTCTCATACTCAAAAGGCGTCTTGAGAGTGAGCGTAATTCAAAGTTTGGATTTAGGGAGCTTCTTCGGGTTATTGATGAGACGGACATTGGGGGTTATACAAGATTCAGCAAAGGATATCGCTTTCGTAATCCTGATGTGGGGTTCCCTCAGCACGGCCCTTGTGGATATGGGATTTGAGAGGGGCGTTATTTACGTTATCAACTTTGTTGTGATGTGTGTGATGATTTGTGTTCCTGTGTTTCTGGCAATAGCGGTGCTGTTTATAGACTTCCCCGTCTTTCTCTACGCGCGTTTCGTTGGAAAGGACTCCTCTCCGGGTTCCAGGGAGATTCTCCTTGGTTCTCTCGTCGCACTCATTTCCTTGGTTGCGGTGGGTTTGGTTGCAAATTATTCTGATGTTCGCGTTGAGGCGATACGCCCTATTCTGCATTTCTACAGCGAAGACCCGAGGGGGTATCGGTACGTCCTGTTGCTCTCTGGTTTGAACGTTCTATATGCTCTCTTTGGAATGCTGGTTTATCTCCGGAAGAGAAGGCTCGGCCTTCTAATACTACTGCCCCTTGTCCTGCTCATCGCCTACACTCTGCTGAAGACGCTCATATGGGTTCATTCTCATTAGGTGGCAAAGTGGCGTTGTTATAATTTCCCAATCTCTTCCTCAAGCCTCTTCAGCTTCCCCTTGAAGCGCCTCAGCTGGTCGTTCGCAATGGCGACGATTCTCTCGATGTACGCCTCATCGACCCAGAGCCCCCCGTCCGCTCCGAGCGGGACGTCCATTCTCTCCGTCGAGCGAATCTCAACGAGGAGCTTCCTGTGGCTGACGCTCTTTATGTTGCTGTACTTGAAGCCGAGGCCTATCGCGAGGTTGAGCAATCTAACCGCGTCCTCCATCGTCCTCGCGCCGACGTGAAGAATCGGACTCCTCACGAGGAACCAGAGCTGGCCCTTCTCATGCCTTTCTATGGCATCGAAAACCTCCTCAACGTTAACCTCGCGGTGCCACTTGCCGAGCCAGACGGAATTGACCTTGTCGCCGAAGTCGGGCATCTCCATGACCGAAATCCTGCCTGAGCATGAGCTCGTCGTGAAGTAGTTCTCAAGGGCGTTGAGCTTCTCCAGAAGGGGTATTATGTCCTCATCAACCTTGTTCTCGGCCAAAGCCTTCCTCAGGCCCTCCATTGCTTTATCCTTCTGCTCGTCGAAGTTCTTCGTGTAGAGGAACATTCTTCACACCTCCAGCTCGTTGGTATCAACCACCGTCTCCCGCTCTCTCACGAACTCCACCAGCCTCTTGTAGGTCGCGTGTGCGCTTAGAGTCGAGGAATCGCCTATCAAAATCAGCTTCCTCTTAGCCCTCGTCAGCGAGACGTTCAAGCGCCTCAAGTCCTTCAGGAAGCCGAGCTCCCCACGCTTGTTCGAGCGGACGAAGGAGAGAACGATTACCTCCTTCTCGCGCCCCTGGTAGCCATCGACCGTTTTAACTTCGACTTCCTCGGGCAGGAGCGAGCTTATGAGGTCCCGCTGGTCGTCGTAGGGGGTAATCACACCTATCCACTCGGGCCTAACGCCGAGCTTCAACAGCCTTTCAATCGCCTCCCTAACGAGCCGGGCCTCAAGCGGGTTCTCTCTGCTCTCACTTCCATAGCGCTGCCTCTCGAAGCGGTCCTCCCGCTTGGCTGTGTCTATGAAAACCAGCACATTCTCCGGCTTGAGAACTTTTCCCCAGGGGCCGTTTTCGGGAGCTTTGATCCCCAAGTCAGCGAGCGTTATGTCCCTCACGCTCTCGTGGGCCTCTATCTTTCCACTGTAGAACTCCCTGCTGGGGAACTCCATGAGGCGTTCGTTCATTCTGTACTGGACGGTAAGCATCTCGCTTTTCTCAGGATAGCGCTCGATTAGGCCCTCGAAGAGGGTCTTACTCAGCTCCTTCGCCTTCTCGCTGAGTATCGTTGGTGGCAGCTGCTTGTGGTCTCCAGCCAAGACGAAGCGCCTCGCGCGGTTTATCGGAATGAGCACGCTCGGTATCGTCGCCTGCGTCGCCTCGTCTATTACCGCGACATCGTAGGAGCCGTAGTCAACGACCTCAAGGCCGGCTGAAGAGTTCGTCGTCAGAACGACGTCCGCTTCCCTTATGATCTCCCGCGCTATCCTCTCCTCGAGCTTTCTGGCATCATCGAAGGTCTTCTGAACCCGCTCGTTGAGCCTTATCCACTCCGCCATCTCGCGGATCAGGCGGGCTGGAACTCCCCTCGTCCCGATCCCTTTAGAGGCCAGCCTGAGGATTTCCCTGTCGCTCAGCCCCCGCCTGTACTTTGGAGATGGCTTCGTGAAGGTATCGCGCTTTTCAGCGAGGTTCTGGCCGATGACGCGAAGCTCCCTCAGCTCACCGTAGAGCTCGTGCTGGGTGATGAGGTAAGCTAGGGTCGTCTCGTGGAGATTCTTAGAGACCCTGCTCGGGTGGCCGATGCGCACGACCTTTAGGCCGGAGTTTGCAAGGCGCTCGACGAGGTTGTCCACGGCAACGTTGCTTTCGGCCGTTGCCAGAACCTTGTTGCCCCTCTCCACCTCCTGCCTGATAAGCTCAACGAGAGTCCTCGTTTTTCCTGTTCCGAACGGCCCGTGAATCAGGAAGAAGTCATCGCTACCCAAAGCCCTCGCCACAGCTTTCCTCTGGCTCGCGTTCAGGTTTCTGTCAAAGGGAGTAAAATCGACCTCCCCACTCTCCTCAGGCTCTCTCAAACCGAGGTAGAGCTCTAAGGCTTTCGTCCCGCTCTCGCGGAGGTTCCCGAGGTTCTCAAGCCAGCGCTTGAAGGTTATGTCGTTGGCGTAGAGGTCGAGGCGGACACCTTTGAGCGCCCACTCCGGGACCGTTTCCAAAGCCACAGTTATGAAGCGCTTCCCTTTCTCCACGACCGTCCCGACCAAGTCGCTCTTGAGGGGGTCCCTCTTGCTCACGACCACGAGGTCGCCGACGCTTATCTCGGTCTTTATCTCCCTGTCGCGTCCGTATTTGACGAGGAAGTAGCCAAGCTCCTCGCCGACGACCTTGCCGTTCAGAATGAGGACCGCTCTCCCGACCTTCTCCCTCTCGCGCCCGCTCAGCCTTTTCATCTCGGCTCTCATTGCCTCTATCTCGGCCTTCCTTTCCATCTCGATGAGGACCTTGAGGTGAGAGATAAACTTTGTGAGGGTTTCGTTTTCCGTCATCTTCTTCCCCCTCTGAGCTAGGAGTCTCCTTTTTAAAGGATTGGGAAACCTTTTTATTGTGTCGGACAAATGGAGACATAGGTGGGCAAAATGGCGACAACCGTTAAGGTCTCCGCTAGAATACCCAAGGGACTTGCCGAGAGAATGGACAGGCTTATTGAGGAAGGCTTTTACTCGAACAGGAGCGAGATAATAAAAGAGGCCCTCAGGGATTTTCTGCTCAGGAGAATGTCCATTGAAGATTCCGAGATTAAAGGGTACCTCAGGGCCGTCGAGGAAATCCTCAGGGAGGACTGGGAGAGCGAGGCCGACGAATACTGGGACGATGTTGGGGGAGTTCCCTATGAACCCAAAGGGTGAGCTTTCTCAGTGGGAGATAGTTCTTGTGGGATTTTCCTTTTGTTGATTTGACGAGCCGAAAGCTTCGCCCCGCGCTCGTTGCGTCAAATAAAGAACTCAACCGGATTTCGAATGCCATCGTAGTTCTTCAGATAACGTCTAACCTTAACAGTGGCTTTGCTGAATACAACGTTGGAATCACCGACAGGGACGTTATACGCTACGCCGGGACGAGGCCGTTGAGGCCCAGTCTGATAAAACCGTACGTTGTTTTCACCCTTGAGAAATCCCTAATCAGGAAACGGATTGGCGTTCTCAGAGAAGAAAAAATCCGGGAAGTCAAAGAAGGCCTTAAACGGGTTTTCGGCCTTTAGGGTCAGCCCATGCGAGTGTCCTCACCGCTCGGACGAAACTTCCCTCATCATCCCGGGGGAAGTAGAAGGGAGGGGTTAAAAAGCTAAGCCCTCTCCGATGAAATCACCGAAACTATGTCCCTGTGGAAGGACCTTATGGCTATCATATGCTTCTCCTCAATCCTTCCACAGCAGGCGACCCTCTCGTAGAACCGCTCAAGCTCGTCCAGGAGCCACTCGAGCTGTCCCCTGGCGTTGTCGCTGTAGCCGTTGCCCAAGAGTTTGCCCCTGAGAAACGGCATCACTTCCGACGGCCGGCCGAGAGCGGCCCAGAAGAGACCTTCCTTCAGCACCTCACCTAAAAGCTCCTCAAAACCAAACCTGGCCTCAGCGGAGGGTTTGGCCATCCCCCCTGTTGATACTCTTCGCTTCGGCTTCCATGGCAGTTCACCGAAAAATGTGGTCATCGATGGATATTTTAGTCTTCCGGTGCTTCCCTTGAACGTGTGACTAAATGACGCGGAAAAATGGTAAAAGGTTGAACGGACTGCCTGATTCTGCCCCGAATTTTGTCATATCATCAGGGCTATGACGCCGACGGTGAGCAGCAGCGGCGCCGCGTAGGAGAGTGCTATGACGAGCCTCTTCACCTCGAACCACCGTGCACGGACATGGGCATCTGCTTAAAAGGTTTACGTTTGTAAAACTGGCTTGTGGGTTTGAAAACGTTCGAATACCCCACCTGCATCGCTCCGGGTTCCGGGAACCGCCGAGGAAACCCTTAAAAACCCTTGACAGGTTCACGTTAAAAAGGACGTGGAGGTCCGGCAAAGATGGGGAAGTTTGAACACAAACTTGTTAATGCGATCAAAGGCTACACCTTTGACGACGTTCTCCTCATACCGCAGGCGACCGAGGTCGAGCCCAAGGACGTGGACGTCTCGACTCGGATAACCCCCAACGTCAGGCTCAAGGTCCCGATTCTCAGCGCGGCGATGGACACCGTGACCGAGTGGGAGATGGCCGTCGCTATGGCCAGGGAGGGCGGTCTCGGCGTCATACACAGGAACATGAGCGTGAGCGAACAGGTCGAACAGGTGAGGAAGGTCAAGAGGGCGGAGCGCTTCATCGTTGAAGATGTAATCTCAATCTCACCGGACGAGACGATTGACTACGCCCTCTTTTTGATGGAGAAGAACGGCATCGACGGCCTCCCCGTGGTCGATGGTGACGGAAGGGTGGTGGGGATAGTCACCAAGAAGGACATAGCGGCAAAGGAGGGCCGGCTCGTCAGGGAGGTCATGACCGGCGAGGTCATAACGGTCGGAGAGGACGTCTCCGTGGAGGAGGCCCTCGACGTGATGGTGGCGCGGGGGATAGCGAGACTGCCTGTCCTCGATGAAAACGGCCGCCTAGTGGGAATAATCACGATGAGCGACCTCCTAATGAGGAAGAAGTACAGGAACGCGGTGAGGGACGAAAACGGCGACCTGCTCGTGGCCGCGGCAGTTGGCCCCTTCGACCTCGAGAGGGCAAAGGCACTCGACAGGGCCGGCGCGGATATAATAGTCGTAGACACGGCCCACGCCCACAACCTCAAGGCGATAAAGGCCATGAAGGAAATCAGGGAAGCCGTCGATTCTGATTTGATCGTCGGAAACATCGCCAACCCCGCGGCGGTCGATGACCTGACTTTTGCCGACGCGGTCAAGGTCGGAATCGGACCGGGGAGCATATGCACCACGAGGGTCGTGGCTGGCGTTGGAGTTCCCCAGGTTACTGCCATAGCTCTCGTCGCGGACAGGGCAGGTGAATATGGGCTTCATGTCATAGCCGATGGCGGAATCCGCTACTCCGGCGATATAGTCAAGGCCATCGCCTCTGGGGCTGACGCTGTTATGCTCGGCTCCCTTTTGGCAGGAACCAGAGAGGCACCGGGCAGGGAGGTTGTAATCAACGGCAGGAGGTACAAGCAGTACCGCGGCATGGGCTCGCTCGGAGCGATGATGAAGGGTGGAGCGGAGAGGTACTACCAGAAGGGCCACATGAAGACGAGGAAGTTCGTCCCGGAGGGCGTTGAAGGCGTCGTTCCCTACAAGGGGCCCGTCGGTGAGGTTCTCTACCAGCTCGTTGGGGGACTCCGCTCGGGAATGGGCTACGTCGGGGCAAGGAGCATTTCCGAGCTCAAGGAGAAGGGAGAGTTCGTGATCATAACTCAGGCGGGAGTTAGGGAGAGCCACCCGCACGACATCTTCATCACCAACGAGGCCCCGAACTATCCAACTAGGTAAGCAGGTTGTCCCACCGAAATTATTTTAAGTGGTACTTAATATCCCATTTGGTGGGATATAATGAGATGGGCGTCACTGTTGTTGCTCATCTTTATCATTTCTCCCCTGGTGGCGGCTGAGGAGTACAACGTTATCGGTCCTGCCGAGACGGTAGCGGTTGCCCCAGGAGGGGATTACTACATAGTAGTTCGCGGAGACGGCTCCTTTGTGAACGCCACCCTCGTCAGAGTGCTCGATGACAATCCGGTAAAAAATGTTACCGTGGACTCTGTAGCTGGGGTTTACGTCCTCAACTCTAACGTGGTGCTGGACGTTGATTCCTTGGTCGAAGATAGCTTTGTGAGGTACATTGTGGTGTGGAAGGCCAAGAACGACAGTTACATCTACTACAGCGTCATTGATTCAAACGGTGATACAGTCACCAGAACCACTCGACTGGACGTAATAAAGCCCGATTATATTAGCGTGTCCAATGGAGGAGGATACTTCGTCGTGGTATACGAGAAGTACAACAGCAACGAGCTTTACTACTCGGTTCTTGATGCATCGGGGGACATCGTTGATAGGGGACTTCTCTACACCGGGAAGGGTGCGATTCACTACAGTGTAATAGCGTACGACCGGGAGAGCGGATACTTCGGAGTTGCGTTCAGAGAGAGCTGGAACGACGGATCCAGCTACAATCTAACCTTTATCGACTTTAAACTTCTCCCGGGTGGTGCCATTAACCTGTCGAGCGTTCACCGCGCAAGCTTTCCTGTTCGTGTATCCGCGGTAAGCGTCGCTCCGGGAATGGGCGGGTTCTTCGTGGCGTACAGGGAGTACTACTCCCCCTATTCCTGGGTGGTGATCGAAATACCCGATCCTCAATCACCCGGAACTTACAGTCAGGTGGTCGAGCTTTCTAGGGCCCGGAGCTCTGTCAGGGGAGATCTGGATCTCGTGCCCAACGAGACCTCCCCATACTTGGTCTTTGCCTATGAGAACCAGACTTCTGACTTGGTGTACGTGATCAAGCTGGTTAAGATAGGCTTGAACGGGGACATCCTGGGGGCCCTCTCCATAATACCTTCTTCCGGCAACTTCAGGTATCCATCTCTCGCGGTATCTTCTGTAACTCCAGTCGAGGCCTACGCAATTGGGTGGCTTGAAGCTGATAACGGCCGCGCCCTAAGCTCGGAGTACAAGTCGGACCTCACGGCGGTCAGTGAGGTCAACCAAGTGCCGTTCTTTGGTACCCCCGCCGTGGCCGTTGCTCTCGTGGTGATCGCCTGGTTTGTGGCCAGGAGATGAATTTTCTGCCTTCCTTTTTTGGTACGTTTGTTGCTCATGACGTAACTCACTGGATTTCAACACTTTTTTAAAATTAGGCGGCCGAACTAAAGTAGGTGGAGAAGATGAAATCATCGGGGCCCATAATACTCGCGATGGTTGTTGGTCTTGGTTTGATGTTCGCACCCCCGGTGGTCTCTGGAGCCGGAACTCAGTCCCTTCTCATCCCATTATACGTTTATCCGGGCTGTTCTTGGGATTCTGTCATTGGCCTTAAAGCCCAGTACTCTGTTAACATTGTGATTATAGCCAACCCTGCCAACGGCCCGGGGTACCAAAAGGACTCCGTTTACGCCGAGTACATACAGAAGATGCGTGACGCGGGGATATCGGTTCTCGGCTACGTGTGGACCAACTACGGGAAACGCGACTCCTCAATAGTCGAGGACGAGATAGACAGTTGGGTCTCCTGGTACAACGTCAGCGGGATATTTTTCGACGGTGTGAACGTCTCGGCCGGTACTGAGGGGTACTACTCCAGTCTCGTGAACTACGTGAAGGGCAAGTCACAGTCGTACCTCGTGGTCGGAAACCCCGGCGCCTATGACCCCTCCACCCTAGCGGATTACACCGCGATCTTCGACGTCCTGGTGATATACGACAGTCCAGACTATCCCCCCTCCTGGCCAAGTGGCACCGACCCCTCGAAGCTGGGTGCTATGGTATACGGAGTGTCCTCCTTCGATGAGACGGCCTTCAAGGATCTTGCATCTAAGGCGTACTACGTGTACGTGACCGATGATGGAGACGACAATCCGTGGGACAGCCTCTCAAGCTATGTGGTGGACGAGGCGGCCGTTCTGGCGGGGGTCCCCAAGGTGAACTACGTCCTTAGGGTTAGCTCCCACAACACAACGGGGTATTCCGTGATTGAGCGCTACCCCAGCTACGACGTCTCGGGGGGTACATACAACGTCAGCTGGGACGTTCTCTTGAGGAACTGGGATTCCTCCGGTGCGGGAGTGCAGTTGATGTACCTGGTTCTTGACCAGGGTGGGAGCACCGTCGAGGTTCACTTCGATTGGGCTTACTACGGAAACGGAACCGCTCTCTACGCCTGCTACGGCTGGACAAGCTGTACCGACACTGATTTCAACGTCACCTCCTCCTGGCACAGGTTGGCCATAGCGGTTGATTCGGCGTCGGTTAAGTTCTACGTCGATGGGCTTGAAGTCAGAAACGTCGCCACGGGTGGGGCGGTGGAGGTTCTCCGTGTGGGTGCCGGGTCGTGGGACAAAACATCGCAGTACGACCTCTATATAGACAACGTGACGGAGAAGGCGGGAGTAGGGAGCGTCGTGGAGACCTTTGACTGTGGGAGCAACTGCTACTTCAGCACCCTCGTTGGGGACGTTGGCATCGTGCCTGCCAGTACAGTGGCGGTACCTTTCTTTGGCGCTTCAACCACGGTGGTGGTTCTGGCTGTGACGGCGGCACTGCTGATGAGACGTTGGTAGAAAAGCGTTTAAGTCCTACCTCTATCTTTTCTCCGGTGGTGAGATGAGGGTTGGAATCATCGGAAGCGGTGCCGCGGGATTGACGGCAGCCATAGCCCTGGCGAGGCGGGGCTTTGACGTGACGGTCATCGGTGAGGGGATACGGGAGAGCAACTCCTACCTCGCCCAGGCTGGAATAGCCTTTCCCATTCTGGACGGTGATTCTCCCAGGACTCACGTTCTCGACACGATCAGGGCTGGCAAGTACCTCAACGATGAGGAGGTCGTGTGGAGCGTGGTCTCTAAGGCAAGCGAGGCCTACGAGTTCCTTCTTTCAATAGGCCTTGAGTTTGAGACCAACGAGACCGAGGGCGGGCACTCCTTTCCCAGGATTTTCACGATTAAGAACGAGACCGGGAAGCACCTAATGAAGCTCCTCCACCTGGTGGCGAGGGAGGCGGGCGTCCACTTCGTCGATGGCCTTGCCGAGGAGCTGGTCGCGAGGGAAGGAAAGGCCTACGGGGTCTTTCTTGATGGCGAGCTCCTTGGGTTTGACGCTACTATCATAGCAACCGGTGGCTTCGCTTCGCTCTTCAAGTACACTGCCGGTTCCCCCCTCAACCTCGGCACCCTCATCGGCGATGCCGTTATGAAAGGCGCCCCGGCGAGGGATCTGGAGTTCGTCCAGTTTCACCCAACGGGCTACATCGGAAAGAGCGTTGTTTTTTTGATCAGCGAAGCCGTCCGCGGTGCCGGGGCAAAGCTAATCACCGAAGACGGCGAGCGCTTCGTGAACGAGCTCTCCACGAGGGACATCGTGGCAAGGGCCATATACAACCAGATGAGGGCCGGTAAGAGGGTCTTCCTCGACGCGACTGGCATAGAGGACTTCAAGAGGCGTTTCCCCCAGATATACGCCTTCCTGCGGAAGGACGGCCTCGACCCCTCCAGGGACCCAATTCCCGTCTCCCCAATAGCTCACTACACCATCGGGGGAATCTCCGTAGACATCTGGTACAGAACGAGGATTAAAAACCTCTACGCCGTCGGAGAGGCCATGAGCAACGGCTTCCACGGTGCGAACAGACTCGCCAGCAACTCGCTCCTCGAGTGCATCGTGAGCGGACTTGAGGTCGCGAGGACGATAGCGCGGGATAGGCCGAGACTTGGCGGGGTTCCAGAGGTTCCCTACACCTTCGACTCCCTTGGGGACGTTGAAGCCCTCAGGGAAATACTGTGGGAGCACGCTGGCATTGTGAGGACTGCCAGCAACTTGAGGGCCGGCCTGGAAAAGCTTGGCGAGATCGAGGCCGACCCAAGGCTTAAGCTGCTCGCGAGGGGTGTTCTTGAGTGTGCCCTGGTGAGGGAGGAAAGCAGGGGCGCCCACTACCGCGAGGACTTCCCCGTTATGAGGAAGGAGTTCGAGAGGCCGAGCTTCTTCGATGGGGAGTGCAGGCTCTAACCAAAGGTGTCCAAAAACCCTTTTAATCCCCCTCTTCTACCACAATTCAAGCGAGGTGAGAGTATGGAGAAGGAGACGCTCATAGCCGAGATTGAACGTCTCAAGGAAGAGAGGAACGCCATAATAATGGCCCACAACTACCAGCTCCCCGAGGTTCAGGACATAGCGGACTTCCTCGGCGACAGCCTGGAGCTCGCGAGGAAGGCCGTTAAGGTTGACGCGGACGTCATAGTCTTCGCGGGAGTGGACTTCATGGCCGAGACCGCCAAAATCCTCAACCCGGAGAAGACCGTCCTCCTGCCGGCGAGGAGGGCGACCTGCGCGATGGCCAACATGCTGAAGGTCGAGCACATCCTCAGGGCCAAGGAGCAGTATCCTGATGCTCCGGTGGTTCTCTACGTGAACACCACCGCCGAGGCCAAGGCCTACGCCGACGTTACGGTTACCTCCGCCAACGCCGTCAAAATAGTTGAAAAGCTCGATTCCGATGTCATAATCTTCGGTCCCGACAAGAACCTCGCGAGCTACGTCGCCAGGGTCACAGGAAAGAAAGTCGTTCCCGTCCCCGAGCACGGCCACTGCTACGTCCACAGGAAGTTCACGCTGGCAGATGTGGAGCGCGCAAGGAAGCTCTATCCGAACGCCAAGCTGATGGTTCACCCGGAGTGCGAGCCCGAGGTTCAGGAGAGGGCAGATATCATAGTCTCCACGGGCGGAATGATAAGGCGCGCACCGGAATGGAACGAGTGGGTGGTGTTCACCGAGCACGAGATGGTTTACCGCCTTCAGAAGCTTTACCCGGATATTAGGTTCCACCCGGCGAGGGAAGACGCAATCTGCGTCGGCATGAAGGCGATAACGCTCAACCACATCTACGAGTCCCTCAGGGACATGAAGTACGAGGTTGAAGTGCCCAGAGAGATAGCCGAGAAAGCTAAGAGGGCCATCGAGAAGATGCTGGAGATGAGTTAAGTCTGGAGGGAAAGATTCCGCCATTTTTGTTAAGTAGGGAGGGAAACTTTTTAAGGATTTTTACCTCTTCATTTAACATGAGCCGCGAGGAAACGATAGCCCAAATTGTGATGGACTACCTCAATCTCAGCGTTGAGGGTGTCGAGCGGGAGCTGAGCGTTCCAGAGGACATCCGGATAAACAAGGCAATAACAATAATCGGCCCAAGAAGGGCCGGAAAGACATTTTACATCCTTCAAAAGTTTTCCAAACTGAGGAATGCCGGTAAAGCGGCCGTCTTCTTCCCCCTCGACGATGACAGAATATTCCCTCCAACGCCCGATGACCTTTCAACCCTCGTGAGGGTGTTCTACGAGCTCTTCCCAGATGCCGACGAGAAGTACCTTTTTCTCGACGAGATTCAGAACGTCCCCAACTGGGAGCTTTTCGTTAAGCGTGTCCTGGAGCGCGATGGGTTCAGGGTTTACTTGACCGGCTCCTCCTCAAAGCTCCTCAGCAGGGAGATAGCGACAGCCCTCCGCGGAAGGACGCTGACGTTTGAGATGATGCCCTTCAGCTTCCGGGAGTTCCTCAGGGCCAAGGGGATTGAGGTGGGCAGGTATCTCTCGACGAGAGAAGAGGCGGTTGTCAAGACCCTTCTGAGGGAGTATCTGGAGTTCGGCGGCTTTCCAGAGGTCGTTCTTATCGAGGACAGGTACCTGAAGCGGAAAACGCTTTCCGAGTACGTGGATGTGATGCTCTACCGCGACGTTGTTGAAAGGCATGGGATAAAGAATCTAAAGGCGGTCAGGCTGTTCCTGAAGCTCCTCATAACGTCCTTTGCCAAGGAGTTCTCGGTGAACCGAACGGCCAGGTACATGAAGGGCATTGGCGTGGACGTCAGCAAGAACACCCTCTACAGCTACTTCGACTACTTTGAAGAAGCTTACATGGTCTTCCCGCTCAAGAAGTTTTCCTACAACCTAAAGGAGGTTGAGAAGAGCCTTCCAAAGGTTTACATCGTTGATACCGGCCTGATAAACGCCTACTCGCTTCGCTTTGGGGAGACCATCGGCAGGCTCATTGAGAACGCCGTTTTCCTTGAACTCAGAAGGCGCGAGAGAGAGCTCTACTACTTCAAGGACGAGCGTGGAAGAGAGGTTGATTTCCTCGTAAAGGAGGGAAAGGATATCCTGGAGCTCATACAGGTCAGTTATTCACTTGAAAGCCCTGAAACGTTCGAACGGGAGGTCTCGGCACTGCTGAGTGCCTCGGAGAAACTCGACTGCGAAAACCTAACGATAATAAACTGGGACAGAGATGACATCATTGAGGTCAAGGGGAAAAAGGTTAGGCTCGTCCCTCTCTGGAAGTTCCTGCTTGGAGGTGAGGGTGATGATAAATCTTAGTTATCTCCTGCAATTTATAGAAGAGGACGCCCCCTTTGGAGACGTCACGAGCGAGGCGGTTATTCCTGAGGGAACGAAGGCCAAAGCAGTAATCATCGCGAAGGGGGAAGGAATAATAGCGGGAGTCGAGGAAGCCAAGGCACTCTTCGAGCACTTTGGAGTTGAAGTGAAGGTTAGAAAGCGCGACGGAGAAGAAGTGAAAAAGGGCGACGTTATCCTCGAGCTTGAGGGGGACGCGAGGGCAATACTCCTCGTCGAGAGAACCGCCCTAAACGTCATGGGCAGGATGAGCGGCATAGCCACCGAGGTCAGGAAGCTGGTCGAGAAGGTTAAAGCCGTAAACCCGAAGGTTCGGGTTGCTGGGACGAGAAAAACCCTGCTCAAGCCGATAGACAAGAGGGCGATACTCATCGGCGGCGGTGAACCCCACCGCTTCTCGCTGAGCGACGCGATACTCATAAAGGATAACCACCTCGCTTTGGTTCCGCTGGAGGAGGCGATAAAGAGGGCCAGGGCCATCTCCGCCTACAAGGTCGTTGAGGTTGAGGTCGAGAGCCTTGAGGACGCACTAAAAGCCGCCAGGGCAGGGGCCGACGTCGTGATGCTCGACAACATGAGTCCGGCCGAGATAGCCGAGGTTTTAACTGTTCTCAAGCGGGAAGGGCTCAGGGAGAGGGTTAAAATTGAAGTCAGCGGTGGAATAACGCCAGAGAACATAACCGAGTACGCCGAGCTTGACATCGACGTGATAAGCCTCGGCTACCTGACGCACTCTGTGAAGAACTTCGACGTCAGCCTTGAGATAATTGGAAAGATATGAACGGGGATTTTTCGTCTTTTTCTGATTTTTTCGAGGAGTTTTTTATTTCTCAGTGAACTTTCCGGGGCAGGGTTTATATTCAAGTTTTTCCTTGAATTTAATTGCAAGCCAAAACTTGAAAAGGTGAGGGAGATGGGAAGGCTCGATGTTATCGAGGCTAAGGGTACCGAGAGGCTCAAGAGGGGCTTTGCAAAGATGGTGAAGGGCGGCGTCATAATGGACGTCACCAACGCCGAGCAGGCGAGGATTGCGGAGGAAGCCGGAGCCGTCTCTGTCATGGCCCTCCACCGCGTTCCAGCCGACATCAGGAAGGCAGGTGGCGTTGCCAGAATGGCCCCGATAGAGAAGATTCAGGAGATAATGGACGCGGTTACGATTCCGGTCATGGCCAAGGTCAGGATAGGCCACGTGGCAGAGGCCAAAATACTCGAGGCCCTCGGTGTGGACATGATCGACGAGAGCGAGGTTCTCACGCCTTCCGACCCGTTCTTCCACATAGACAAGAGGGAATTCACCGTTCCCTTCGTCTGCGGGGCCAGAAATCTCGGCGAGGCCGTCAGGAGGATATGGGAAGGCTCGGCCATGATCAGAACCAAGGGCGAGGCCGGGACCGGCAACATCGTCGAGGCGGTCAGGCACGTCCGCCTAGTCGCCGAGGGGATAAGGCAGATTCAGGCCATGACCGACGAGCAGGTCTACGGGGTTGCGGAGAAGTTCGCAGAGCCATACCTGAGGCTTGCCCTCAACGTCAAGGAGATAGCTGGCCTCCCAACGAGGGTCCTTGAGAACGAGCCGATTTACGGCCACTACACCTACCGCGAGATAGTTGACGGCCTCTACAGGGTTCTCCTCGAAATAAAGAAGCTCGGCCGCCTTCCTGTTGTGAACTTCGCGGCTGGAGGAGTTGCAACGCCGGCCGATGCAGCTTTGATGATGCAGATGGGTATGGACGGCGTCTTCGTAGGCTCGGGAATCTTCAAGAGCTCCAATCCGGAAAAGATGGCCAGGGCCATAGTCGAGGCCGTCAACCACTGGGACGAGCCGGATGTTCTCGTCGAGATAAGCAAAGAGATTGGCGAGCCGATGAAGGGTCAGGACATCGAAGAGCTCGAAGTCCGCCTTGAGGAGAGGGGCGTCTGAGCCCTTTCCAACTCTTTTGGAGGGATTGAAATGGTCAAGGTGGGTGTCATAGGCCTCCAGGGCGACGTCAGCGAGCACATAGAGGCGAGCAAAAGGGCTTTGGAGAACCTCGGGGTTTCCGGCGAGGTCATCTGGCTCAGGAAGCCGGAAGGGCTCGAAGGAATCTCTGCAATCATAATCCCCGGCGGCGAGAGCACGACCATCTCGAGGCTCATGGTGAAGAGCGGCCTCCTCGAGCCAGTCAGGAAGCTCGGTGAGGAGGGGCTTCCAATAATGGGCACCTGCGCTGGCTTGATAATGCTCTCGAAGGAGGTAGTCGGCGCCACTCCGGAGCAGAGGTTCCTCGAGCTTCTCGACGTTCGTGTTAATAGAAACGCCTACGGCAGGCAGGTGGACAGCTTTGAGGCGCCGATAAAGCTAGCTTTCAGCGAAGAACCCTTCCCAGGGGTCTTCATTCGCGCCCCGAGGATAGTAGAACTCCTCAGCGACAGGGTGAGGCCGATAGCGTGGCTCGGAGACAGGGTTGTCGGCGTCGAGGAGGACAACCTAATCGGCCTCGAGTTCCACCCCGAGCTGACCGACGACACGAGGGTTCACGAGTACTTCCTAGGGAAGGCCCTCTGAATCTTTACAAATTTTCGTCGATTATCTCCAAAAAAATTTATATTTTTTAGCTTTTCCTGTCTAATGGTGGTAGCGTGAAGACGGTGGTGTGCCCCTACTGCGGTTTCGGCTGCAAGCTCCTTATTGGCGAGGAGAGGAGAATGGTGAAGCCTTACCCCGGCGAACCCAACCGCGGGAAGCTCTGCCCGAAGGGACTCTACGCCCTCGAGTTCGTCTTCTCGAAGGACAGGCTCAAGAGACCACTCAAGCGGGTCGGCTCGGCGATGGTTCCGATAAGCTGGGGCGTTGCACTCGAGGAGATAGCGAACCGGCTCCTCGAGATTCGCGAGCTCTACGGTCCTGATGCGGTCGCCTTCATAGCATCGTCCAAAATCAGCAACGAGGAGAACTACCTCCTACAGAAAATCGCGCGCCTCTTCGGCACGAACAACATAGATAACTGCGCGAGGCTGTGCCACGAGGCGAGCGTCCACGCTCTAAAGCTTGCCGTGGGAACCGGGGCGCAGACCAACCCCTACGAAGACCTTGAGAGGTTCGGGGTTATACTAATATGGGGCTACAACCCGGCCGAGACCCACCCCGTTGTTATGGATTACATCCTGCGGGCAAAGAGGAAAGGTGCTAAGATAATCGTCGTTGACGTCAGGGAAACCAGAACGATGGCCTTCGCCGACCACAGACTGATTTTAAAGCCCGGAACCGACATAGTCCTCGCAAACGCGATGGCGAACGTTATAATTAGGGAGGAACTGTACGACGAGGAGTTCGTTAAAACGAGAACCTCTGGCTTCTCGGAGGTGAAGATGGGGGTTATGAAGTACACACCCGAGTACGCGGAGAAGGTAACCGGAGTCCCAGCTGAAACCATTCGGGAGGTTGCACGGGAGTTTGCCCTCGCGGGAAGCGGTGCGATAATGTGGGGCATGGGCCTGACACAGCACGTTTCCGGAGTGGAGAACGTCCTGGCGGTAATAAACCTCGCTTTGCTCCTCGGCTACATCGGCGAGAAAGGTGGCCTCTACCCCATGCGCGGCCAGAACAACGTCCAGGGTGCCGCATACATGGGTGCCCTCAGTGAGTTCCTGCCCGGCTACGTTCCGCTGACCGATGAGAGGTTCAGGAAGCGCGTTGCGTCGCTCTGGGGCGTGGAAGACCTTCCAACGGAGCGCGGGCTCTACCTCACCGAGCTGTGGGAGGCCATCGAGAACGGCGACGTCAGGGCGCTCTACATCGTCGGTGAGAACCCCGCCGTCAGCGAGGCTAACTTTGCCCGCGTTAGGGAGGCGCTGAGAAAGCTCGACCTGCTCGTCGTTCAGGATATTTTCATGACCAAGACGGCGCGCTATGCCCACTACATTCTGCCAGCGAGTGCCTTCTGCGAGAAGAGTGGTAGCTACATGAACAGCGAGAGGAGAATCCAGTGGAGCCACAGGGTCTGCCAGCCCCTTGGAGATTCAAAGCCCGACTGGGAGATTCTGACCGCCCTTGGCAGGGCCCTTGGATTGCCCGGCTTTGACTACCGCTCGGTGGAGGAGATTACTGCTGAGTACTTCAAGCTCTTTCCGGAGCTGGAGGACAGGAGTGTCGAGGAGCTGAAGACCGGGGAGGGAATCTTCCTGCCGAGGAAGAGGCTTCACACATGGGAGTTCTCAACCCCCGATGGAAAGGCCCGGCTCATAGCGGTGGAGAGGATTTCTCCCTGGGAAGAGCCAGATGAGGAGTTCCCCCTCGTCCTGACGACCGTCCGGCTGATCAGCCACTACAACACGGGTGAGATGACGCTGAGAAGCCCCTCCCTCCTCGGGCTGATGGGCGAGCCCAGGGCCCTCATCAACGGGCGCGACGCTGAGAGGCTCGGAATCAGCGACGGCGACTGGGTCGAGATAGAAACGAGGCGCGGGAGGATACGAATGCGCGCGAAGCTCGGCGGTGTCCCGGAGGGGCTTGTGGCGGTTCCCTTCCACTTCAAGGCCAACAGGCTGACGAGCGAGGCGCTGAACAAGGCCGGAACGCCGGAGTTCAAGTTCTCGGCCGCTAAAGTGAGAAAGCTCAGAAGCGGAAGGCCCACTCCGGATACTCGCCGGTGAGGCACGCCAGGCAGAGGTCTCTCCTCCCAACGGCCTTTTTCAGCCCATCGACGCTGAGGTACGCCAGGCTGTCCGCTCCTATGGATTCCCTCACCTTCTCAACGCTTCCAAATGCCGCTATGAGTTCGTGTCTCGTCGGAATGTCCACCCCCATGTAGCAGGGATGCCTTATCGGGGGTGAGGCTATCCTGACGTGAACCTCTCTCGCGCCGGCCTTTCTAAGCATGGTAACGATGCGCTTCATGGTCGTCCCCCTGACGATTGAATCATCGACCAGCACGACGCTCTTCCCCTCAATGACTTCCCTCACCGGGGAGAGCTTGAGCTTGACTTTTAGCTCACGGTAGAACTGGCCGGGGGTTATGAACGTCCGCCCTATGTAGCGGTTCTTTATCAGCCCCTCGGAGTAGGGAATACCGCTGACCTGGGAGAAGCCCAGAGCAGCTGCCCTCCCGGAGTCGGGAACGGCTATGACAACGTCCCCATCTGCCGGGCTCTCCTTTGCCAGCTCCCGTCCCATTCTGACCCTCGCGAGGTACACGTTTACACCGTCTATGGTGCTGTCCGGGCGGGCGAAGTATATGTATTCAAAAACGCAGTGATGGTGGCTCTCTCTGGCCAAAACCTTGCTCTCAACCCCGTCTTCCGAGACCAGAAAGACCTCCCCCGGCTTGACGTCCCTCACATCATCAACGAAGAGCCTCAGCGCTGAGTCCTCTGAGGCGAAGTAGTGGCCGTCTCCGTTTCCATAACTCAGCGGGCGAAATCCCACGGGGTCCCTTGCGACGATTATCTTCCCGTCAAATAGGAACGCAACGGAGTAAGCGCCCTTAACCTCGCTGAAGACTCTCCTCATGGCCTCGAACTCGTCCCCGGTCTCGTTAAAGTGCCACAGGAAGGAAATCCCCAGCAGCTCGGAGTCAACCGTGTGGCGGAACTTAACTCCCAGCCGTTCGTAGTGCCTCCTGAGGGGAAGGAAATTCGTGAGAGTCCCGTTGTGGGCAACGGCTACCCTCTTCCCGCAGCAGACCGCCTCGAGCGGCTGGGTTTCGGTGGGGGAGCCGGAAGTTGAGTATCTGACGTGGGCTATCGCCGTGCTGGATTTGAGCTTTGCCAGCTCGCCGTTCCTGAAGACCTCCGAGACGAGTCCTCTCCCCGTCACCGTCCGTATGCGGTGCTTCCACACGCTTATCCCGGCGCTCTCCTGTCCCCTGTGCTGCAGTGCTATCAGCGCGTAGTAGGCCTTCCTTGCTGCGTTTTCGGTTTTTGCTGCGAAGACCCCGCACTTTTCCCTCATGAGGAACCCCGCCAATTTTTTGACTTTAAAATGTCGATAAGTATAAACCCTGACGCCTTACTTTAGCCTTTTTGTGTTTAAAAGCTTTGCCCATAGTTTGCCATTTTTATGATAAAACAACCCTTAAATAGCCCAAAATTTTACATAAACATGGTGAAGCCCATGCAGGTTTATGAAGGTAAGGCGAAAAAAATTATCCCGCTCGATGATGGAAAGGCCATAATGGAGTTCAAGGACGATGCTACGGCCTTCGACGGCAAGAAGAAGGCCCAGTTCAAGGGGAAGGGCTGGCTCAACGCCCAGATAAGCGCGGTTCTCTTCAAGATCCTCGAGGAGAAGGGGGTTAAGACCCACTTCATAGGCGTCGCCGGTGAGAACAGGCTCATCGTTGAGAGGCTTGAAATGTACCCGCTTGAAGTTGTCGTCAGGAACGTCGTCGCCGGAAGCCTGAAGAAGCGCCTTCCGCTGGAAGAAGGAACCGAGCTGCCGGAGCCGATAGTCGAGCTTTACTACAAGGACGACAGCCTCGGCGATCCGATGATAAACCACCACCACGCAAAGATCCTTGGCGTGAGCGAGGAGGAAATCAGGGAGATGGAGCGCATTGCCCTTAAGGTTAACGATGTCCTGAGGGAGTACTTTGCCGAGCGCGGGATAATCCTAGTGGACTTCAAGCTCGAGTTCGGGAAGAACGAGAGGGGCGAGATAGTGCTCGGCGACGAGATAAGCCCGGACACCTGCCGCTTCTGGGACGCCGAAACCAGGGAGAGCCTCGACAAGGACGTCTTCCGCTTCGACAGGGGCGACCTGATAAACGCCTATGAAAGGCTTTATGAGCGCTTAACTGGAACTTCCTGAGCTTCCCCTATCATCGCCATTATCTTTTTGTGGAGCTGTTTGATCAGCTCCCTCCTGTCCTCCATCAGGACAACGTCGCTCGAGCCTATAGCCTCGAGGTTGAAGGCGAAGGGGCTTGGAACGTCCTGCCTCCTGAACTCCACCTTTATTCTGCCCTCCCTGACCCAGTCCAGGAACTGCTCAGCGCCCTCGACGTCCATCTTGTCCTCCATAATCTCGCGGTAGACCTCCTTCAGGAGCGGGAAGTCGGGGTGGTTCTCCTTGAGGACCTTGAGGAGGGAAACCGCCATCACCTGCTGTCTCCCCAGCCTCTTGCTCCTCCCGACGTAGCGCCTGAGGATAAGCAATCCTCGATTGGCCACGTGCCTGAAGCGCCTCTTCAGTAGCTCTGTGTTGTCCAAAGCCAGCTTTAACGTCTCCCTCAGGTCCTCGACCTCGAAAAGCTCCCTTACCTCCTCCTCGCTCAGCTCTACCTCCGGCGGGAGGAGCAGGGCGAAGCCGTTGTCGTTTATCGCTACCCCGACGTTGCAGTTCTTTCTCTTGCTCACGAGGTAGGCGAAGGCCCTGCTCAGCGCGTCGTTCGCGCGCCTCCCTATGATGGTGTGGAAGAAGTAGCGGTTCCTCTTTCCCGGAACGAACTCGACCAAAACCGTTTCATCGTCAGGAACTACCGAATACCTCGCCTGCTCGCGGAAGTAAGCTATTATAGCCCTCGCGGCCTTCTCGTCTATCCCGTACTTCCGCACGAGCCTCCTAACCGCGTCCCTCCGGTGAAGAAGCCCCTTAACCTCCCACCTGAACCTCTGAATGTCGAGGGCCAGGTCAAAGCTGAGAGGAAGCATCTCCGAGAACCAGGCCGGAATGGTTGGCTTCGCCCCTTCGCGGGGAATGACGTAGATCTTGTTACCCCTGCTCTTGACGAACTCGTATGTTCTTCCGGCCAGGACGAAGATGTCGCCGGGCATTAGGCGCTCTGCAAACTCCTCCTCTACCGTCCCGATCATCTGCTTGTCCATCGTGTAAACCCGGATCTTGGCCTCATCTGGAATCGTGCCGACGTTCATGTAGTAAATCGCCCTCGTCATCTTCCCGCGCCGTCCAAAGCGCCCGTCTTCGAGCCATATCTTGGCGTAGACCTTCCTCTCCTCCAAACCTGCGTATTCCCCCGCCAGATACCTCAAAACGCCCATGAAGTCCTCGAAGGGCAGGTCTTTGAAGGGATAAGCGCGCCTCACGAGGTTGTATGCCTCCTCCACCTCCCAGACCCTGTTGAGGGCCATTCCGAGGAGATGCTGGACGAGAACATCGAGCGGGTTCCTTGGGATTTTCACGCGGTCAAGCCGTCTGTTCCTCGCGTTGTGCGCTAAAACCGTAACCTCGACCAAATCGTCCCTGTCGAGGGCCAAAATCACGCCCTTGCTGACCTCGTGGAGCCTGTGGCCTGCCCTGCCGATCCTCTGCAACGCACGGTTCACGCTCTTCGGCGAGCCGATAAGGACGACGAGGTCAATCGTTCCGATGTCTATGCCGAGCTCCAGTGATGTGCTGCTAATTACACAGCGTAATTCGCCCCTCTTCAGCCTCTCCTCAACGTCCAAGCGAACCTCCCTCGACAGCGAGGAGTGGTGGGCCTCTATCAGGCCCTCGAACTCCGGAAAGCGCTTCTTGAGGTTGAAGGCGACCCTCTCGGCACCGCTCCTCGTGTTGGTGAAAATCAGCGTCGTCCTATGAGCTTTTATCAGCTCGGCAAGCCTGTTGTAGAGGGCATCGCTCAGCGCCCCAGCGGGGGTGTAAATCAAATCCTCAACGACGCTCTCGACTTTTATTTCCGTCTGCTTGGCGAAGCTCACATCAACGATGAGCCCGGGCCTCGGCTTCCCGTTTTCAAAGCCGAAGACGAACTTGGCCACCTCCTCGAGCGGGTGTATGGTGGCGCTCAGGCCTATCCTCACGAACCTCTCCTCGGCCATCTCCTGAAGCCTCTCGACGCTGAGCGCGAGGTGGGAACCGCGCTTGTTCTCAGCCAACGCGTGAACCTCGTCTATGATGAGGTACTTTACAGTTCTCAGCCTCTCGCGGAACTTTGGGGCGTTTAAAGCAATGGCAAGGCTCTCGGGAGTGGTTATGAGTATGTGTGGCGGCTTCCTCACCATCTTGCTCTTCTCGTAGCTTGAAGTGTCGCTCGTCCTTATGCCGACCCTTCTCTCCGGGATTTCGTAGCCGAGCTCCCTCGCCACTTCCTTTATCTCGGCTAAAGGCCCCTCCAGGTTGCGCTTTATGTCGTTGTTCAAAGCCCTCAAAGGGGAAACGTAGAGCACGTAGATTTTGTCCTCGAGCTTACCCTCCTTGCCGAGGAGGATGAGCTCATTTATCGCCGAGAGAAAAGCGGAGAGCGTTTTTCCGGAGCCCGTTGGCGAGGAGATGAGGACGTTCTCACCTTTATGAATTTCCATGACCGCGTAGCGCTGGGGTGGGGTGAAGGTGCCGAACTTCCGCTTAAACCACTCCCTAACCGGTTCGCTCAGGATCGAGAATATCTCTTCGTCGCTGTATTCCCTCTCGGCCCATCGTATCATGATTGGAACTCTTTCGGGTTTGATTAAAAACTTTTTGCTTCCTAAATTCAAACTGGGCCGAGCCTCTTGAGGATTTCGGCAAGCCTTCCCAGCTCCCCAAAATCCAGGAGCTCTCCCTCGACGGGCACCAGCACGCGCAACTTTGAGGTGCCGAACTTCCGAAGGAACGGCGAAACTATCTCCCTCGTCACATCGTTACCGTAGGCCCAGGGACTGAAGGCTGGCAGGACGATAAGCCTCTCGCCCCACAGAAAAGCCGGTACCTTCACGCTTGCCCCCACCTCGTCCCTCAGCCTTATTGCGGGGTGTTCGTGGCCGATTATGAACCTCTCTCCTTCCTCCAGCCTGTGGCCATGGACCAAGGTCCACCCTCCGACTTCTAACCTGTCCACGATTTCAACTCCCCTCTCCCTCAGCCACAGTATTCCCGGGTCGTGATTTCCCCTGACCACTATTATCTCATCGACTTCGCCCTCAAGGGCGTCGAAGAATCTCTCCAGCTCCTCCCGTTCCCGCCTGAACGGGACGAACGAGTGCTTCAGGTCGCCGTCGATGATGAGCCTCTTCGGCCTTTCCTTTTTCACAACGGCCAGAACCTCTTGGATAAGCCTGTCGAGGAGGTTGGGGACGTAGTTGCCCTCCCTGGCCATCGATTCCTCAAATCCTATGTGGAGGTCCGCTATTACCAGATCTTTTCCCAGCAGGACCGCTTTCTCGGGAACGGGCCTCGGCCTCATGGTACCTGGAAAGGGCTGGGGCTTAAAACGCTTGCCGTTCGGACTCGTGAGTTATCCAGACGGTGTAGCAGCCCTTCGCGTCTTCTTCGATAACAATCTTTCTCAATCGGGGCCCGTATTCCTTCACGGCCTCCTCAACGACGGCCGGAAGGTTCTCAAGGAATGCCTTCTTCTTTACGGTTAGCTCCATGGGACCACCGAAAAAAGTTGGGAGAGGGGCTTAAAGCCTTACCCCGTAGTTCTCTATCGTTATTCCTGGCCTTTCCGTGACGGTTCCAAGCTCAAAGCTCTTGAAGTGTTTGTTGAGGATTTCCAAAGCGGCCTCCTTCTCCCCCTGCGGGACCACCGCGACGAAGCCGACCCCCATGTTGAAAACGCGGAACATCTCCTCCAGCGGAACGCCGTTCTCGTGGACGAGCTTGAATATACCATCAATGGGTGGCATCTTCAGCCTGAAGCCGTAGCCCGTGAGGCGCTTGAGGTTGGTCAGCCCGCCCCCGGTTATGTGTGCCAGCCCGTGAACCTCGACGCTTTCCAGCAGCTCAAGAACCGCCTTCACGTAAATCCTCGTTGGCTCCAGGAGCCACTCCCAGAGTTTCCTGCCCCCGTACTCGTAGTCGAGGCCGTACTTCGGGATGAGGAGCTTTCTAGCCAGCGTGAGGCCGTTGGAGTGGATTCCCGAACTGGCGATCCCGATGACGGCGTCGCCGGGCCTTATCTTTTTCCCTGTTATGACTTTCCCCTTCTCCACGACGCCGATGGCCGTTCCGGCTAAGTCGAAGCCGTTGATGAGGTCTGGCATAACCGCCGTCTCCCCGCCGACTATCGCTATTCTGGCTTGTCTCGCCCCTTCGTAAAGACCCTTGGCTATCTCTTCAAAAACTCTCTCATCAGGCTCCCTGACTGCGAGGTAGTCCACCAGTGCGACCGGCTCGGCCCCAACGCAGAGCAAATCATTGACGTTCATTGCCATCATGTCTATCCCTATCGTGTCGAACTTTCCGACGGCTTCTGCAACGAGCACTTTCGTTCCGACGCCGTCCGTCGTCATCGCGAGGTAAAATTCTCCAAAATCCATCAGTGCCGCGTAATGGCCGAGGTTCTCGGCCGGTTCGCCGAGCTTTCCTTTTCTGAACCTGAACGTCTCCTTCGCGAGGCCTATGATTCCTTTAAGGGCCATCGCAGTTTTCTCGTCATCAACTCCAGCCTGCGCGTAGGTCAGCATGAGCACCACCGGAGAGAGTGGGGGGACGGGCTTAAAAGGTTTGCCGTGTTCATGCTAAACTTCGTCAAAAAAGATTGAAAATTAAACATTTAACTGTTAATTAAGGCGCCTGAGCAGGGGCAACGCGCCCAGCAGGACGAGCAACCCTGGCCCGCAGACCTTCTTTTTGTCGTTTGATGCGGTGTGCTGAGAGGGAGTGGTTTTGATTGGTGGGGTGGGGGGAGTGTCCGTTGAATTTGCCGTGACGTTTCCACCCGCTGATTTGGTCGTGTTCACGCTCGCCTTCTCACAGACGAACTTTTCCAGGCTCAAAACACTGGGGGAACGAGCGGTTCCATTCTCAACCGTAAAGAGTAGCGGGACCTCATCAATACTTACCCCTACTGGGACTTGGATTACTCCCGTGTTAATCAAGACAGCCCCCTGTTCCGCTCTAAACGCTTCCAGCTTCAGATTTGAAGCGTTGATCCCCTCAGGGAGTGCGAGAGTGTAGCTTTTTCTTCTTAATGTAAAGTGGAGTGTTCCGTTCTCAATTCTTACGGGAGAGCCAGCGAGGGAAACGTTAGGAGGTTTAAAGGCAGAGGCGTTCCAGAGGAATCCCCTGCAGGTGTTTATTTTTGTCCCGTTGGGATACGAAACGATTCTGCACGTTGAAACGTTTTCCAACAGGTTCCATTGAACCTGCAGAGCGTCTTCACTGTCACGTTTTTGAGAAGTGTGAAATTGTGATGCCTGCCTTCAATCGTAATGGTTACGTTTTGATATGGAACGCGGGTGCTGGTGACAGTTAAAACGTAGAGCGTCCCGTTCATGAACCCGACAAAAATTCCCTGCCCGATGCCGGTGCCTCCAAGCAGGATTGTTTTGTTCCCGTCGGTGAGGAGGTAGTACTCATCGGGTATGCCAACCGGCACCGGCGTCCATTCTCCTGCTATCATCGCGCAGGCATAACTGTTCTTGACAACTTCAATGAGGAGCCAGCCGTTGAAAGAGCTGATTGAATTTACAGAATAAAGCTCATACGGCGAGCAATCCGCCGAAACGAACTGAAGAGACAGTAGAGAAAACACAAAAATGATGAGAGCCAGTCCAGAGGTTTCCTTAGACATGCCAGATCCATTCCACCTAACCCACCACAGACCAAACTTTGGCATAAGAAATCACCGACTGCATGTAGTTAATGGCTATATAAAAACCCCTTGGTTAAATAAAACCATTAAAAACGCTCTAAAAGTTCCAAAATTGGTAGAAATTATGGCATAGTAATCCCTTACTCCTGCGTATTTGTGAAGAGGTGTGGGGTTGTTTGCCATCTTTCTGCTTAAAAAGACTTAAATATGAGCAATTTTTAACATTTTAACGTCAAAACTTGAGGTGATCCTTATGATTAAGCCCCGCGATGAGCTCGGAACGGCCATGACCGACTCGGCCCAAAAGATACTCCTCCTCGGGAGCGGTGAGCTCGGGAAGGAGATAGCCATCGAGGCCCAGCGCTTGGGAGTTGAAGTTATCGCCGTTGACCGCTACGCCAACGCCCCGGCCATGCAGGTTGCACACCGCTCCTACGTCGGTGACATGCG
This sequence comes from Thermococcus sp. MV11, assembly GCF_012027285.1. Lineage (NCBI taxonomy): Archaea > Methanobacteriati > Methanobacteriota > Thermococci > Thermococcales > Thermococcaceae > Thermococcus > Thermococcus sp. MV11. The sequence goes on along the minus strand of NZ_SNUD01000002.1, from coordinate 224,254 downwards.
TAAGGCTGACTTCCTCTTCTCGGTCGTCGAGAGGGAAAAGCCCGACGCTATAATTCCGGAGATAGAGGCAATTAATCTGGATGCACTCTTCGAGCTTGAGACGGACGGCTACTTCGTGGTTCCGAATGCGAAAGCGACGTGGATAGCGATGCACCGCGAGAGAACGAGAGAAACCCTCGCGAAGGAAGCAAAGGTTCCCACCTCCCGCTACGCATACGCAACAACCCTTGACGAGCTCTACGATGCCTGCGAGAAGATAGGCTATCCCTGCCACACCAAGGCGATAATGAGCTCCTCCGGCAAGGGCTCCTACTTCGTTATGGGGCCGGAAGATGTCCCAAAGGCCTGGGAAGAGGCTAAGAAGAAAGCCCGGGGGAGTGCCGACAAGATAATCGTCGAGGAACACATTGATTTTGACGTGGAGATTACCGAGTTGGCAGTTAGACACTACGACGAAAACGGGGAAATCGTCACGACCTTCCCGAAGCCCGTCGGTCACTACCAGATTGACGGGGACTATCACGCAAGCTGGCAGCCGGCCGAGATAAGTGAGAAGGCCGAGCGTGAGGTTTACCGCATAGCGAAGCGCATAACGGACGTCCTCGGCGGCCTCGGACTGTTCGGCGTTGAGATGTTCGTTAAGGGCGACAAGGTCTGGGCGAACGAGGTCTCCCCGAGGCCCCACGACACGGGCATGGTAACCCTCGCCTCCCACCCGACTGGCTTCTCGGAGTTTGGACTCCACCTCAGGGCGGTCCTCGGCCTCCCGATTCCCGGCGAGTGGGTTGAAGGTTATCGCCTGTTCCCGCTCCTGACGCCAGCAGCTACACACGTAATCAAGGCCAACGTTTCAGGCTACTCCCCGCGCTTCCGCGGTCTTTCAAAGGCCCTCAGCGTCCCGAACGCGACGGTGAGGCTCTTCGGGAAGCCCGAAGCTTATCCTGGAAGGAGGCTCGGCGTCGCCTTGGCTTGGGCCAAAGACATTGCCGAGGCAAAGAGACGTGCCGAGATGGTTGCCCACGCTGTGGAGCTTAGAACCCGGAGTTCGGGCTGGCATCAACAGGATTACGAAAGGAGAAAGCACCTGCTATAATTAACACTTTGTTACAGTTCGATGGAAAAAGGAAAGATTTAAAAGGGCCGAAGTGTTCCACATTGTAGGCTAAAATAGTATTGAGCTTCGGCTCAAATAAGGTTGCGGGTGGAATAAGCCCGTGTTTCGATGCGGGCTTACGCCCGCATCCTTTCCCTGTACTCTTCAAGCTTCTTCCCCAGGTTTTCGTCCTTCAGGGCAAGGATTTCTATCGCGAGCAAAGCGGCGTTCTTGCCGTTGTCTATGCCGACCGTTGCCACGGGAACCCCCGGCGGCAGCTGGGCGATGCTGAGTAGCGCGTCGAGGCCGTTCAGTTTGGCCGAGACCGGGACGCCTATCACCGGCTTGACCGTGTGCGCCGCTATGACTCCTGGCAAAGCTGCGCTCAGGCCCGCTATCGCTATGAAAACGTCGTAGTCCTTCTTAGCTAGCTCTTCAACCTTCTTCGGATTCCTGTGGGCCGAAGCGACCTCAACGTCGTACTCAACGCCGAACTCGTCGAGAACTGCCGTAACCTTCTCCGCAATATGGGAGTCGCTCCTGCTTCCCATAACCACGAGCACCTTCATGGGCTTCACCGAAAGAAATTGTCCGCGACACTTTATAAGTTTTGCCATTTTAATGTAAAAACAAAGCTTAAAAGTTGTAATTTTTGACAAATAAATGGTGAAGCTCATGAAGGTTCTGCTCGTTGGAGGTGGCGGTAGGGAGAACGCCATCGGTGAGGCGCTCGTGAGAAGCGGCGCCGAGCTCTACGTCGTTTCGAAGCACAGAAATCCCGGGCTGACAAGGCTGGCAAAGAGATACGGCCTGGCCAGGGAAACCGATGTTCCCAGAGTTCTTGAGTTTGCGGAGAAGTGGGGGATCGATCTAGCTTTCATCGGCCCCGAGGCGCCCCTGGAGAGGGGGATCGTTGATGCACTTGAGGAGAAGGGTATCCCTGCGGTGGGGCCGACCAGGGAAGCTGCACAGCTCGAGACCAACAAGGCCTTCGCTAGGGCCTTCATGGAGAGGCACGAGATTCCCGGCAGGAAGCTCTTCCGTGTCTTCGAGGATGTCTCTGAGATGCGCTCGTGGATAGATGACTTTGGAAGGCCGGTCGTTGTGAAGCCCCTTGGCCTGACGGGCGGTAAGGGAGTTAAGGTCGTTGGTTACCAGCTGGGGGACAACGAGGAGGCAAAAGCCTACGCCGAGGAGCTCATCGGGAAGGACGGTAAAGTCCTCATCGAGGAGCGCACCGACGGCGTTGAGTTCACCTTCCAGGTCTTCACGGACGGGAAGAGGGTAACCCCGATGCCCCTCGCCCAGGATTATCCCCACGCCTACGAGGACGATAAGGGCCCCATAACCGGCGGCATGGGCTCATACTCATGCGCGAACGGCCTGCTCCCCTTCGTGACGCGCGAGGACTACGAAAAGGCCCTGGAGACGCTCAAGGCGACGGTCGAGGCCATGAGGAAGGAGGGGACGCCCTACAAGGGAATCCTCTACGGCCAGTTCATGCTGAGCAAAGACGGGCCGGTTCTCATAGAATACAACGCCCGTTTCGGCGACCCCGAGGCGATGAACGTCCTCCCGCTCCTCAGGACGAGCCTGCTTGAGATCGCTGAGGGAATCGTTGACGGCAACCTCAGGAAGGCGGAGTTTGAGAACAAAGCCACCGTCGTCAAGTACCTCGCACCGAGGGGCTATCCAACGAACCCGGTTAAAGGCGTTAAGGTCGAGGTGGACGAGGAGGCCGTTGTTAAATCCGGGGCTAGGCTCTACTACGCGTCCATTGATGAGAACTTTACGCTCCTCGGTTCGCGCGCCATAGCGGTCGTTGGAATCGCCGAATCCCTCGATGAAGCCGAGAGCATAGCCCAGAATGCCATTGGCCATGTGCGTGGTGAACTGTTCTACAGGCGCGACGTTGGGACGTGGAGAAGCGTGGAGAAGAGAATACGCATTATGAGGGAGTTTGGAAAGGAGTTCGAGCCGAATTCATGCTGAGGTGGTTAACATGATAAGCCGCGAGGAAATTTTAGGAGTCCTTGAGAGGTACGACCCTGAGAAGATAACCGTCGGCGTCCTCGGAAGCCACTCCGCCCTTGACATAGCGGACGGGGCGAAGGAGGAAGGCCTTCCAGTTTTAGTTGTCGCCCAGAGGGGCAGGCACAGGACCTATGCGGAGTACTTCAAGCTGAGGAAGACGAAGGACGGTTTAACCAAGGGCTTCATTGACGAGGTTATGGTCCTTGAGAAGTTTGCCCAAATCATTGATACCCAAGAGGAGCTGGTAAGGAGGAACTTAATCTTTGTGCCAAACCGCTCCTTCGTGGTCTACACGGGCATAGACAGGGTGGAGAACGACTTCCGCGTTCCGCTCTTCGGGAGCAGGAACCTGCTTCGGAGCGAGGAGAGGAGCGAGGAGAAGAGCTACTACTGGCTCCTTGAGAAGGCCGGTCTTCCCTACCCGGAGCCCGTTAGCCCAGAAGAGATTGATGAGGTCGGCCTAGTCATCGTCAAGCTGCCGCACGCGAAGAAGAGGCTTGAGCGCGGCTTCTTCACGGCGGCAAGCTACAAAGAGTTCCGGGAGAAGGCCGAGAAGCTCATCAAGCTCGGCGTCATAACCGAGGAGGATCTGGCAAAGGCCAGAATCGAGCGCTACATCATTGGGCCGGTCTTCAACTTCGACTTCTTCTACTCGCCGATAGATGGGGAGATTGAGCTCCTGGGAATCGACTGGCGCTTCGAGACGAGCCTGGACGGCCACGTGAGGCTTCCGGCGAGCCAGCAGTTGACCCTTCCGGAGTGGCAGTTCGAGCCTGAATACACAGTGGCGGGCCACGCTTCCTCAACGCTCCGCGAGAGCCTTCTGGAGAAGGTCTTCGACATGGCCGAGCGCTACGTCAGGGCGACGCAGGAGTACTATCCACCCGGAATAATCGGGCCCTTTACGCTCCAGACGGCCGTTGACAAGGATCTCAACTTCTACATCTACGATGTAGCGCCGAGGACGGGCGGTGGAACCAACATCCACATGGCGATGGGTCACCCCTACGGCAACGCCCTCTGGAGGAAGCCGATGAGCACCGGAAGGAGGATTGCCCTCGAGATAAAGCGCGCGGTTGAGCTGGACGAGCTTGAGAAGGTGGTAACGTGAGGTGGTTGAAATGAAGTGGAAGGTTACCATCATCGTTCGCCTCAAGGAAGGCCTCAACGACCCGGAAGGAAGGGTCATAGGAAACGCCCTCAGGAACCTAGGTTTTGCCGTGGAGAACCTTCGCGTTCCCAAGTACTTCGAGTTCGAGCTGGAGAGTGAGAAGCCTGAGCAAGAGGTCGAGGAGATGTGCAGAAAGCTCCTTGCCAACCCCCTGATCCACAACTACGAGTACAGCATCGAACCGGTGAGCTGAGATGGTTAAGTTCGCGGTCATCGTCTTCCCCGGAACAAACTGCGACTTTGAGACGGAGAGGGCCATAAGGAGGGCCGGTGCAGAGGCCGAGCGCGTCTGGTACAGAGCTAATCTCAGGGACTTCGACGGCATCGTTCTCCCAGGGGGATTCAGCTACGCCGACTACCTTAGGGCCGGAGCGATAGCGGCGAGGCAGGAGATAATGGAAGAGGTTAAGGAGTTCGCCCGCGAGGGGAGGCCCGTTCTTGGGATATGCAACGGCTTTCAAATCCTTACCGAGGCCGGCCTTCTGTCCGGGGCTTTGAGGCCCAACAGGGTTCCGCGGTTCCTCTGCAGGTGGGTCCACCTCCGCGTTGAAGACACTGAAACGCCCTTTACTACCCTTTACGAGCCCGGCGAGGTTATCAGAATGCCGATAGCCCACGCGGAGGGTAACTACTACGTAGACGACCCCTCGAAGGTCAGAATCGTCTTTCAGTACAGCGACGAAAGGGGCAACGTAACCGAAAAGGCAAACCCCAACGGCTCGGTTCTGAACATAGCGGCCGTAGCCAACGAGGGGGGCAACGTCCTCGGAACCATGCCCCACCCGGAGCGCGCGAGCGACCGCTTTCTGGGTAGCGAGGACGGTCTGAGGCTCTTCAGGAGCATGGTGGAGTGGGCGAGGAGGTGATGGAATGTTCCCGCACGAGGAGAAGCTCATCCGTGAGAGGCTTGGGAGAGAGCCTAACGAGCTCGAATGGGCCATGCTCGAAGTTATGTGGAGCGAGCATGCCTCATACAAGTCGAGCAGGCCGTGGCTGAAGCTCCTGCCGACCGAGAACGAGCACGTGATTTTGGGCCCCGGTGAGGACGCTGGAATAATCAGGTTTGACGATGAGACCTGGATAGCGGTTGGAATCGAGAGCCACAATCACCCTTCAGCGGTGGAGCCCTACGGTGGAGCGGCGACGGGCGTCGGTGGAATCGTCAGGGACATACTCTGTATGGGTGCAAGGCCGATAGCTTTGCTTGACCCGATACGCTTCGGGCCATTGGAGAAGGAGCGGAACCGGTATCTCTTTGAGTACGTCGTCAAGGGCATAGCCGACTACGGCAACAGGATAGGTGTCCCGACGGTCGGAGGAGAAACCGAGTTCGATAAGAGCCTTGAGGACTACACGCTCGTCAACGTTGCCTGCGTTGGGATTATGAGGCCCGAGCACCTCGTCCACAGCTACGTCACCGAGTCCGGTCTCAAACTCATCCTTGTCGGTAACAGAACCGGGAGGGACGGGATTCACGGTGTCACCTTCGCCAGCGAGGAGCTGGGAGAGAACGCCGAGGAGGAAGACCGCTCCGCGGTGCAGATTCCCGACCCCTTCACTGAGAAGCTCCTCATAGAGGCCACCCTTGAGGCGGTCTACACCGGCAAGGTAAAGGCGCTCAAAGACCTTGGTGGTGGCGGTTTGACCTGCGCCGCCTCTGAGATGGCAGGGAAGAAGGGCTTCGGCGCGGTAATCTACGCGGACAGGGTTCCCCTCCGCGAGCCGGGGATGAGCGTTACCGAGGTAATGATTTCCGAAAGCCAGGAGAGAATGCTCTTCGCGGTTAGCGAAGCCGACGTCGATGCCCTCGGAAAGATTTTCGAGAAGTACGGCCTTGAGTGGACGGTTGTTGGGGAGGTCGTTGAGGAACCGCGCTTTATCGTCTACTGGGAGGGCGAGAAGGTCGCTGACATGCCCATCGAGCTCCTAACGAACGTTCCAACGATAGAGTGGGAGATGAAGCTTTACAGCATCGAAAAGCCTGCTGAGACGCCTGACGTCCCCTTCGAGAGAGCCTTCAACCTCGTCTGGAGCAGTCTGAACGTCGTGAGCAAGCGCTGGGTCTGGGAGCAGTACGACCACGAGGTTCAGGGGAGGACGGTCCTCAAGCCCGGGAGAGACGCCGCCGTCCTGAAGCTCAACGACGAGTATGGCCTGGCCTTCGTTGCCGACGGAAGTCCAAACCACAGCCACCTCAACCCCTACCAAGGTGCGATGGGTGCCGTAGCTGAAGTCGTCAGGAACCTCGTGAGCGTTGGGGCTGAACCCTTGGCCTTGGTGGACAACCTCAACTTTGCCTCGCCCGAGAGGCCCGATGTTTACTGGAGCTTCGCTGAAACGGTGAGGGGGCTGGCCGATGCGGCTAAAGCCTTCGGTTTGGCGTACGTCAGCGGCAACGTCAGCTTCTACAACGAGATCTCAAACAGGCCGATAAAGCCGACCCCCGTCGTTGCCGGCCTCGGGAAGGTAAAGCTTGAGGAAATCCCTGAGATGGGGCTGAGCGGTGGGCTGCTCATAGGCGTCGTTGGGATAACGAAGGCAGAACTCGGCGGCTCGGAGCTGTTCGCGAGGCTCGGCGTCGAGGGAGGTTTCGCCCCAAGGGTGGATCTCCAGGAGGAAAAGGCCAACGCCGAGGGGATTCTGAAGGCTATACAGAAAGGTCTCGTTAGGGCGGTGCACGATGTGAGCAGGGGAGGAATCGCCGTCGCCTTGGGGGAGATGGCTCTGGCAGGAAGCACGGGCTTTATGGTGGATTTCTCGAAGGTTCCAGCCGAAACATCAAACCCGGTCGAGGTGGCTTTCAGCGAGAGCCACTCCCGCTATATCGTGGCCTTCCCGAAGGAAAACCTCGATGAGCTCACTGCCATCTTCAGGGACTTCGCCGTCATTGGAAGGGCCGGCGGAAAGGAGGCGGCCTTCCTCTGGGACGGAAGGGAGCTCCTCAAGAGACCTCTCGAAGAGCTCAGGGCAATCCATGAGTCCCTGCCAAAGCTTCTGGGTGAGGAGGAATGAGGGTAGCGACCTACGCTTCACACTCTGCCCTCCAGATTTTGAAGGGGGCAAAGGGGGAGGGCTTTGAGACGATAGCCTTTGGAAACCCCCGCGTTAAGCCCCTCTACACGCGCTACTTCCCTGTGGCAGACTACTTCATTGAGGGAACTTACCCCGAGGAGCGACTGCTTGAGTTAAACGCAGTCGTTATACCCACAGGCTCGTTCGTCGCCCATCTCGGAATCGAGCTTGTTGAAAAAATGCGCGTCCCCTACTACGGCAACAAAGAAGTCCTGAAGTGGGAGAGCGACAGGAACCTCGAGAGGAAGTGGCTCGAGAGGGCAAAGCTCCGCCTCCCGAGGGTCTACGATGACCCAGACGAGATAGACGGGTCGGTCATAGTCAAGCCCTTCGGCGCGGGCGGTGGAAAGGGCTACTTTTTGGCCAAGAGCCCCGGGGACTTCTGGAAGAAAGCCGAGAGGCTCGGCATCAGGGACAAGGAAGACCTTGGAAGGGTTCAGATTCAGGAGTACGTCCTCGGCGTCCCGGTTTATCCCCACTACTTCTACTCGAAGCTCAACCGCGAGCTGGAGCTAATGAGCATAGACCTGCGTTACGAGTCAAACGCCGACGCGATAGGAAGGATCCCGGCCAAAGAGCAGCTCGACCTCGAAATTAACACCAACTACACGGTGGTGGGCAACATACCGCTCGTTCTCAGGGAGAGCCTGCTGATCGATATTATCGAGGCCGGTGAGAGGACGGTCAAGGCTGCCGAGGAGATCATGGGCGGCCTGTGGGGCCCCTTCTGCCTGGAGGGGGTCTTCACAGAGGAGCTGGAATTCGTGGTCTTCGAGATTTCCGCGAGGATAGTGGCGGGAACAAACCCCTTCGTCCACGGCTCGCCCTACAGCTGGCTCCGCTATGACGAGCCGGTAAGCACGGGAAGGAGAATCGCGATGGAGCTGAAGCAGGGATTAGAGGAGGATCGGCTCGATGAAATTTTGACGTGAAACTGTCTAATTTCCGCTCGGATAGGTTTATAAATTGACGTCCGAATGGTTGGCAAAAAGGTGGTGCTCATGTGGGAGAGGTTCATCGAGGAGAAAGTTGAGGAGATAAGGAATACGGTCGGTGACGGGAAGGCCATAATAGCGCTCTCCGGCGGCGTTGACAGCTCGGTCGCAGCAGTGCTTGCTCACAAAGCGATTGGCGACAGACTCCACGCCGTCTTCGTGAACACCGGCTTCATGAGGAAGAACGAGCCGGAATTCGTCGTCAGGACCTTCCGCGACGAGTTCGGGCTCAACCTGCACTACGTCGATGCCGGCGAGCGCTTTTTCAGAGAGCTCAAAGGCGTAACCGATCCGGAGGAGAAGAGGAAGATAATCGGCAGGGTCTTCATCGAGGTCTTCGAGGAGGTGGCGAGAGAGATTGACGCACAGTTCCTCATTCAGGGAACCATAGCCCCGGACTGGATTGAGAGCAGGGGTAAGATAAAGAGCCACCACAACGTTGGAGGTCTGCCCGAGAGGCTCAACCTCAGGCTGATAGAGCCGCTCCGCGACCTCTACAAGGACGAAGTCAGGGAGCTTGGCAGGGAGCTCGGCCTCCCGGAGAAGATATACAACCGCATGCCCTTCCCGGGGCCCGGCCTTGCCGTCCGCGTCCTCGGCGGGGTCACTCCGGAGAAGGTCGCCATCGTTAGGGAGGCAAACGCCATAGTCGAGGAGGAAATCGAGAGGGCCGGGCTGAGGCCCTGGCAGGCCTTCGCCGTTCTGCTGGGAGTGAAGACCGTCGGCGTTCAGGGCGACATAAGGGCCTACAAAGAAACGATAGCGGTTCGTGTCGTTGAGAGCCTCGACGGCATGACGGCAAATGCCATGAACGTCCCCTTCGAGGTCCTCCAGAGAATAGCCTTCAGGATAACGAGCGAGATTCCAGAGGTTGGAAGGGTGCTCTACGACGTCACCAACAAGCCTCCGGCGACGATCGAGTTCGAGTGAGAACCTTTATTTATTTTCGGGGAGAATTTAAAGCGGTGGGAGCATGGGCGAGATTATCGAGGTGGTTTACGAGAACGGGGTTCTGAAGCCCCTCAAACCACTCAAGCTGAGGGAGGGACAGAGGCTCAGGGTGAGGATATACCGCGGGGACTTCCTTGAGCTGGCCAGGGAGATGAGGGGAGAACTCACGAGGGAGCGCTTTGAGGAGGACCCGACTGATTACCTCCTGCGTCTCAGGGAGGAGGAGACATGAGGGTCGTCATAGACACTTCCGTGGTTTTTCACCTGTTTTCCAGTTTTTACCCGGAAAGGATCAAGGTTGCTGAAAAGGTAATCGAACTTGCCCAGGAGGGCGTTCTTGAACTGTACTCTCCCCGTTTGGGTGAAGTGGAGTTCGTGGCGGTTCTTTCGAGGTACTTCGACCGCGAGCGGGTCGAGAGGGCGTTGGACTACTACAGCGAAATCGTTGTGTGGGTTCCCGAGGAACTGCTCATTGAAGACCTTCGGGAGGTTGCATTTCAGACCCATCACAAGGCCTCGGACATATACTTCATCGCAACCGCCCGCTACCTGGGAGCGGTTCTAGTGACGAACGACAAAAAGATGGCCGAGCTGGCCAAATCTCTCGGCTTACGGGCCTTCTACCTAGTTGATGAGCACGATGAGTTTTTCAAATTCTTGGGGGTGGGGGAATGATAGTCATAATGGACAACGGCGGGCAGTACGTTCACAGGATTTGGCGAACCCTGAGGTACCTCGGCGTCGAGGCGAAGATAATCCCGAACACGACGCCGCTCGAGGAGATAAAGGCGATGAAGCCTAAGGGCATAATTTTCTCCGGCGGACCGGACATAGACAGGACCGGCAACTGCTCTGCTGTTCTTGAGCACTACGAGGAGTTCAACGTCCCAATTCTCGGCATCTGCCTCGGCCACCAGCTGATAGCGAGGCACTTCGGGGGGAAGGTTGGCAGGGGTGAGAAGGCCGAGTACAGCCTCGTCGAGATTGAAATAGTCGAGGAGAACGACATCTTCCGCGGGCTTCCGGAGAGGCTCAAGGTCTGGGAGAGCCACATGGACGAGGTGAAGGAGTTACCCAAGGGCTTCAGGCTCCTCGCGAGGAGCGAGACCTGTCCGGTTGAGGCCATGAAGCACGAGAGCCTGCCAATCTACGGCGTCCAGTTCCACCCCGAGGTTTCCCACACGGAGAGGGGAGCGGAGGTTTACAGGAACTTCGCCAGGCTCTGTGGGGAGCTCGGCTAGTCGGTCCTCTCCTCATTTTTCTCGGCAACGGGTTCTTTCCTCATCGCCCCTTATTTTCAAATGCGCGGCGTTGCTTAAACGTTACTCCTTACGATGCACGATTGCAAGTCCGAAAACTTTTTAAGGTTCCATGTATTACTATCAACGGTGATAGATTGGGGCACACTATCTACTACCGCGTTGAGATCCTCGATTGGGAAGGATTCCGGAAATTCATCGCCAGAACCTGCGAAGGGCTTGGATTCCGGATAATCATGGAGAACGAGAGCGTTCTAATCCTCCCCGAGTGCTCTGGCACCGAACCCCTGGAGATAATGAGGAATGGGGAAGGCTTCGTGAAAACCAACCTCGTTGAGCCCTGCCACTCGATTTTCCTTCTGATTCTTCACTCGGTTTCTTCCTTCGGCTCGGTTGAGATGTGGGAGGACTGACCAAGGTACACCTCGAGTATCCTGATCGGAACCGCGCCCCTAAGCTTCCTGTCCTCGACCAAAAGCTTGACGACCCTTCCCACTGCGAGGTCCTCCACGGCGTCAACCCAGTAGTGACCCGGCTTGACGTTTGCCGCTATGTCGTCGTGGACGAAGACTCTTACGAGGTCTCCCTTTACTTCCTCCACGATGCCGTAGGTGTAGTCCCTTCCGTATCTCTGCTTGAAGTACCAGCGGAACGCCATCACCGCTGCGAAGACCACCAGGAGGTAGCCATAGTAGTAGTAAACCGAGGTAGCGACCCTTCTCACGAGGGTGTAGCCAAGGAACGCGGCCAGGGTTACGGCCGAGATTCCGTAGTAGAAAGCCCGATATGGCTCGGGGTCTATGAAGAAGCTCCAGTTCTTGGCGAGTGTGTACCTGATGTACAGGAAGTACAGCCCTCCAAACACCGCTATCCAGATGGGGTTCAGCCGGAGGAGGAGCATTGCCAGATTGGCAAAGAGGTAAAGGAGAAACGCCACCTGCAGCCTTAAGCTTAGGAACTCGTGAACCGTCAGCGGTTTTTTGGTGAGCCTCTTCATCAGACTGAAGTCCGGTGGCCTTTCCCCGGGAGTGGGAAAAAGAAATGCCCTGACCTTGGCACCGGCTGAGTACACCGATTCACCAATGCGGTAGAGGAAATCTTCCAGCCCCATGATTTCACCTCTTCAGCAGGTCGTTCGCTCCTTCAGCTCCAAAGATGGCAGTGGCTGTTTCGTAGTCCATGAAGAACGGAACTTCCAGAGGATTGCCGAGCACCGTGTTCACGTCGTCCGGATAGGCGTAGGAGATGCCCCATATGCGGTATCCCTGCCCTGTTATGGAGGTTCCCTCTTTGAAGTAGTAGTTGAGGAAGTTGTAATCCACGCTGGAAACGCCCTCCTCCGGGTTCTTCTGGAGGTCGCTGAACAGGTTGTACAGTTTCTCATCGTAGGTCCTGTAGGGAACCATGAAGCTGACGAGGCCTATCGGGTAGTACTCGTCACCGTACTTTATCCCGAGCTCGTCCTGCATCTCCATCGCGAGCCTGAAGTAGTTGGCGTGGTTGTCGTCGCTGTTCTCCAGCCTCTCAAAGAAGGACCAGCCGGAGTAAGTTCCGAAGTACTTCATATCCATCACGCACTCCACGAAGGGCTGGAGATCGTAGGCTTTGGAGTTGTAGGTGGCTGTGGTTTCGGGGGCTGTTTCAACGCCCGAGGATGTTATCTGGGCTGGTTTGACGGGGTAGTAGTTGCCGAGGCCGATTACTATCCAGTCAAAGTACGCATCGTTGTCGCGGGTGTTATCGATGACGATTCCGACCTTCAGGCTATCCGCGGGATATCCCGACACAGAGGTTTCGACGCGATTGATGGAACCCGTGGAGGATATGCGCGCAAAGGATAGTTCAACATTGCCGTTGGAGGGTGTGAAGTTCACCTCATAGCGGTAGGTGTATGAGGTGTAGGTTGGAGCGCTTGACGTCGAGACCAGGCTGTCCCCCCAGTCCTTCAGTATTCCCAGGAAATCGCCGCCGTGATCCTCACTGGTGGCGCTCGTGTCGTCTATGAACTGAAGGCTGTTGGATATTGCGTGGTTTGTTATATCGTACGACAGCTTATCGTCGTCTATCAGCTTCCTGACGAATATCCAGTCGTAGGTTGCTCCCCTGTCTTCGTCTTCGCTGTCTATGACTAGGAATATGTATTTCAGGTAGGAGTAGAGGGTCTTGTAAGTTTCATCGTAGTTGTTGGTAACGTCTCTCGTGAAGTCCGTGAAGCTCGCGCTGGTGTTGTAGATTTCCTTGACTTCATAGGTGTGGTAGTCGTAGTCTCTGTTCGAAACCTGCCCGTCGTCGAGGTCGTCGTTGTCATACCACCAGTTTTCTATCCACCAGGTTCCAGAGTATCCCCATTCCGCCCAGTGAATTGCCATGGGATCGTTCCCGCTGTTTATATCATCGGTGAAGAGTTGTTCGGCTATGTAATATCTAGCCCGCCGATTCGTCCCTACCAATCTGATCCAACCGTCCCACACACCAATTCCCGCGTCCCAGTCCCTTCTGGAATCAAAGTTTGGCTTCATTCTGAACCTGACCGCAAAGTCGTATGTTATGTCCAGCGGGTCCTTGTTCACCATCGCAAACAGTGAATCTCCCCCGTCTATAGTTACTGTCCCCGTACCTTCTGGGTTCAAACTAACCCCTGCCCCCTGGTCGTAGGGGTCGATTGTCCACTTTGAAAGGGTCTCGTTAAAGTCATCGAAGAAGGGGAACACGGCCTCGCCGTTGCCCCTGCGGTAGGTTCCGGTGTTGTACCTGATGTAGAAGGTTCCCGGCAGATCCCCACGTATCCATATGAGGGCGCCGTCGTCGTTCCAGTACTCTATCCAGAACGGCAGGGGAGACGTCATCTCCGGGTCGGAGTACACTTCAATCTGGGCCTCGTTCAGGTCGTTATGGAGGATCACCTGGGCTATCGTGGAATTTAGGTGCACGGGTATCTGAACGTCCCTGACGTTTGAGGGGTAGTTCACTCTGATCCTGAGGTACCCTTCCTGCACGATCGCCTCAGGCTCCACCTGTGTCCCCGCGTCGAAGTCCCTCACCGCCCTTTCAGGGGCCATCTTGAACCTGATGAAAAAGCTCCCGCTGAGGGTGTCGAGAGTCTGGAGGACGAGCTTCTCCGCACCGGCGGGAACCACCACGTTGCCGTTTCCGTCCAGGTACGCCCCGCCCGGATTCTCCCAGAGTGCGGAGTTCGGGGCTGAACCTGCGCTGCCATCAAAAGTGTCTATCAGCCAGAACATTTGGTCCACGTTATACCCGGTAGTTGCCCTAGCTGGGTCGTCGGTGAAGTATATTGAGTAGGTAGTTCCGGTGGACTTTATCCAGATCCAAGCGTAGGTGCTTCCCCAGTACTCTATCCAGAAATCCACCTGGCCGCAGTTGCCATTTCCGTCGTATATTACCAGCGATGCCATGTCTTCCGTGGCGTATATGCCTGGGAACATCGAGGTCGGGACCTTCAGGAGAACGAGGCTTCCCTGGGGTGTCCAGGGTATTGTGATGTTAACCCTCCATTTGTAGGAAGCGTCGCACCAGTTGCTCGAGCTGGTGTCGCTGAAGACCAAGACTCCAAGATCCCCCGTTTTAAAAACCTTAGATGGGTCCACCGGGTCCCCTCCAGGCTGGAATACCGTCCCGTTCAGGAAGGGAGTGCCATCGGAGGGGCTTCCTGACTTCAAAACGTACGCGTGGGCGTCGGCGTTGGGATAGGTTGGACCGAAGAAGATGTAATCCAGATCTGGGGCGCTCTTGTATATCCCGGCCACGTGGTCCCTGTCGCTGTTGCCGTTGCCGTAGAGAACCTTCATCGGCCTGTCTATGAGCTCGGGATAGGTGTAGTTGCAGGGCTGAATGGAGCGGAAGTACCTTCCGTTCGTGAGGGCCGAGAACATCGGATCCTCGAGATCCTGTATGGAGATTATGGAGTAAACGTACCCTTTTCTCGGGATCTGCCCTTCATAAATAACATTGCTGGCCGAGTCGTATATCTTAACGTTCTCCAGTCTGGCCCTTATGACGATCCTGAATGAGTCAAGGGGGGCAACGGTTATGTCCACGTTGTTGATGAGGAAATCCCTCAGCTCGCGGTCGCTCATCGTCTGGAGGTCCGTCAGGGGGGTGTTGCTTATCTCCATCGTGTAGCCCTGCTTTTTCAGTTCGGTGGAGACGTTTATCAGCCACTTCTTCAGCGTTTGATCCTTCATTATCTTGTCCACGTAGCTCTGGGAGATTCCACTGGCCTCTTTAAAGAGCACCAGGTCACGAATGGTGACGTTGGCAGGGCTGGTCTGGGGATCGAGGAAATTGCCAGTGCTGGCTATGTAATCAACGACCGTGACCAGGGCCCTCTTTCCTGATATCTCCAGGGCCCTTTGGAGGTCCAGCTCGACGTACGATACGACTCTATACGTTCTCTCAACCTGCATTTTCTCGCTCTGGGCGAAGATTATCTGGGAGGAGACGTCCTCGTAGGTGGCGAGGAGGAGCATCAGGGGTATGATTAGGAGTATGACCGTGGAGTTTATGATGTAGGCTCTCCTTCTCATCAGCCTTCCCTCCAGACGCGAAGGGTTATTGTTATCGGTTCAAAGAGTCCAGGGATGTTTCCCATTGAGACGAAGTCGATCCTGACACTCTCGGGCAGGTCCACGTCTATAGGATTCTCCCTGGAGCCGTCGAAGGGTTCGCTCTTCCATTCGTCGGGGTTTTGGTCGTTTTCATAGTTCAGCTTCTCGAACAGCCTGAGTATCGCGTCGTCCACCGCGTATCTGGTGGGATCGAGTTCATCTATAGATATGTCCTTGTATGGGGGGTCGCCTATGAGGATCGTTCTGGGCTCGCTGTTGGGCCCGTAGTAGTACTGGAGGCGGTAGCCCTGGTAATCGGGGTATCCCTGGAGGGCCTTGGGGAACACCTCGCCGTAGCCCGCGTAACCCTCGATGAAGTACTTGATTATTCCCCTGGTGGCACCCTCCCTGTAAGAAGTCCCACCCTCGTTCACTCCAACGGACAGGATGGCGGTGAAGGTGTTGTCGCCTTCCCTCATCATCCAGTCGAACATCTTGGTGTAGGCTATCCTTATGGCATACCTTCCGTTGGGACCCGAGTAGAACTCCTCTCCGTTCTCCTCAAGGGTCTGGGTGGTGGAACTGCTGAAGCAGTAACCGACCCACAGGTCCGCATACCAGGGAATAGCCTTGGAAGGAAGGGTGTACGAGACGCTCATGCTCCTGTACGTTTGGACGCCGCAGTAGTAACCCGTGGGGTCGCTGTATGTGGGGTCGTTGTAGTCCACGTATATGGACAGGGGTATGCTGTATCTTGAGGTGGCGACCTTTGAAACGTAGTCAATCTTAACGTACGAATCGGGGTATCCGTAGAGAACCCTCTCGCGCACACCTCCGCAGTCGTTGCAGGGGTACGAGTCCGAGCTGGCGCCTCCGTAGTAGAAATGCTGCTTATCATCATCGTACTTGGCGTCCACGGCGATAACGAAGTCGAAGACCATCTTTGAGAGGTCCTCGTAGGTTATCCCGTAATCATCGAGGGCGTCCGCTATAGTACTGTTCGTGAACTCCACCGTCTCGATGGAATTGGGATCAACCCTCTTCTCTGCTAGGAGGTAGAGGTTTCCGCCGAGACCGTAGTAGAGCCTGACGACTTCGGCGCCCTCAACCTTGAACTTCATGTCGATAGATGTAATGTTTCCGGGGACAAAGTTTTCCAGTAGGTACATGAAGCCCGTGTAGCTGGAGGTTATGTTGTAAACCTTCACCAGGCCGGGATCATCGACGTTGAGTGAGTTGGACTTATAGTTCACGTAGATCGTGGTACCGCTACCTATTCCTATTTCCCCTGCGGGAGAGTCCCGGAAGACCATCTTCACCTCGTTATCGCCTGGGACGAGGTACCTCTCGAGGTTCGGGGCGTTGGGCTCTGAATAGGTCAGCGTCACCTTCTGCCCGTTTATGTACACGTCCTCTTCCTCGTAGAGCCTGTGTATGAAGTTGCCGTCGGCCTCGTATATGGAATCCTCATCTACTGCCGGAATGTTTATCTTCCTCGTGACCGTCAGGGTGTTGCTTGTACCATCACTTGACTCCGCCGCGGCGAGAACCCTGAACCAGCCAAAGAGGTCGCTCCTCGTGTACTCCGCCTTGGTCAGAAACGCCCTCGCCATATAGCCCCTGGGGGTCTGGTTGTAGGCGTAGCCGCTTATTATGAGGGTGGCGGGAATTACGTCGGGTGAGGCTGAGGAGTCGGAGCCGGTCTTTTTAAGGTACGGGCTGGTGTAGTCGTTTATCATCATCTCGTAGTTGTAGCCCTTCAGGGTGTTGTTGAGTACGTAACCCATTATTATCTCGGCCTTGTGTTTAAAATCGACTTCAGGATAGAGCGGGTCGGTGGCCCAGTAAGTTGAGACTATGTCTATCGGCGACATATCCGGAGTCACGAGCGTTGTGTTGATGACCGGGTCGGTTCCGCTCATCCACTCCTCCAGCTTCTCCGGCGGCACCAGTTCTCTCAGCGGTACTGTTCTAAGCATCGTTAGCGTGTCCTCGGCCAGGTACTTGCTCTGGGAGCGCATGTAGGTTGAGTAGACCTGACTTGACGTGCTCGTGACCTGGACCATGCTGACCACGAACATGGTTACCAGGAGTACTGCGAGGACCGCGTCCAGGGTGAACACGAAACCCCTTCTCCTCATGAGTCATCCCACACGCTGAGTCTTAAAACTGCCAGGCTCACCTGGGGTTTCATCAGGGTGTTTATCCCGTTGAGGTCGATGAACTGCATAACGTTGACGTCCTTCATCTTGTAAACCCACACGTAGATGTCAAGGCTCTCGCCCTGCTTCACCGTGGTCAGGAAGTCGTTCCAGGGTATGACGATGTAATCCGGGCTGGGGGAGGAGTAGTAGTGCACCACGTTGTTTCCGTTGATGGTCTGGTTAATTATGGCCTTCATGGTGGGATCCTCCTCGGTGCGGTACGCGGCGAGGACGGAGTAGCCTGAGACGTTGGTGCCCCTGAGCCACGCCACGAGCACGACGTAACCCGGGTCGGAGAACTCTATCTTGAAGCTCATGTAGTCTGGAACCGTCGTGGTTAGAGTGCCCACGTACATCTCCTTTGGAAGGTCGGAGGGGGTCACGGTGTACTGGCTTGAGTATATCATCTTGCTCATCGGCACGCGCCTCTCGGAGTAGGTCACCCAGGGCGACCTGTCCATCGAGGCCTTTATTTCGTCAGGATCGTTTACAAACTCGCCGTTAATCAGGGTGATGTTGTAATCGGCGTGAACGACCTCCGTAGCGTAGATGTACTTTATCACCAGATCAGACGAGGAAACCCCGCCCTGCTGTCCCCACCAGACCGTGCCTTCCCAGGTCGTCCTCACCTGCTGGCCCTGGCGGTGGTAGGGTATCCAGAGCTCGTAGGTACCGTTGTCAAGCTTTGCCCAGCCTATCAGGAGGTAGCCGGTCTCCACCTCTATGTGAACCGTGACTCCTGTGGGTATCTCGTAGTTCACCGGCCCGCCGGGACTTCCCCCACCTGGAACATCAACCCTCACGCTTCCACCTTCGATGAGCTTGAAAACGAAGGTCTCGCCGGCGCTGATGTTTATCACGTTGGGAATGTTTCCAACACCCTCAAGGTCCACCCTCTCGGGGTCTATCCACTCCGCGTATATGCCCCTCCCATAGGCGTATCCCCTGACTGGGGTTATGGAGAGGTGTCCTCCTGAGGGGACATCAACCGAGCCTTCCGTGGTGGGTGGCACTACTGTGACGTCGCCCTCGATCTCGATTCTGGTAAGGAAAAAGCCCAGGCTGAAGTCCTTCCCGAGGCTGAGGTTTGAGAGCGCCTCCTTGAGAGCCTCGTCGTTGTTCTGGTACGCCTCGTTCAGGGCCTCGATTTTGTTGTAGTCAATTGTGTCGGGGTAATCTGGGTTTTCCAGTCCTAGCTGTACCATAGATGAGGGATTGGTCTCCCAGTTGTCCGGGCTTCCGGGGGTTTTCATTATCAGATCGAGCATGTTGTCGCCTATGTTGCTTCTCTCGTACCAGCCTACCATCGTGGTTATCTCGTTCTTCATTGCCGTCGAGGTCGTGCTGACCATACCGAGGATCATGATCACTATTATCAGTGAGAGCATCGCGTCCAGCGAAAGTACCTGTCCCCTCCTTCTCATGCTCTCACCACACTCACGACTATTACCACCTCTCGCCCCCCATAGTATAGGGTGTCCCCAACGAGCCTCGCGTTGCCGCTCTCGGCGAGGTCGCTGATTATGAATGCCCTTATCGTTCCGGCTATCGCGTCGTCCCCGAGGTCAATCTTTCCCGAGTACTCTATTATGATGCCTACCGTTATGGTGTCCTTGCTCTCGCTGGAGGTCACTCCCACAACACGGAATGCCTTGTAAGTGTAGTTGGACTCCGTTATGATTGCGTTGAGGATTCTTTGGGGATATCTATCTGTCGTGACTCCAGAGTTCAGGTAGGCGCAGGCGCTCGCGGCCGAGTTCTTAACGTAGGCCACTACCGTGGCCGTGTCGCTTTCCTTAATATAACCGGGTGTCATCAAGGCTATGCCGGTGAGGATTATACCCACGATGAAGAGCACCTCAATGGCCGTCTGTCCCCTACGGCGACGTCTGGATTTCAACATACGTCACACCCCCGTCCTCTCGCGCGACGATCCAAACCTCGTCGGTATCCTGATTCAACTGCACCGAGCTGTCGGTGTATATGGGCACCGGGCTCTTCTGGACCACCGTGTACGTATTCCCTCCGATGATACCTATGACCGTTATTGTGTCGTCATCGGCGTTCAGTCTGATTACTATCCCCTCCCCGCTCTTGAGGGGGAACGGTGAGGTTTTCCTCACGCTGAACCCGTCCCCGGAGGCGTATACCTTGGCCACGGTGTCCCTGATGTCCACAGAGAACACCTTGAGCCTCGCGGTCACGTCAAAGGTTTCGGCGTTGCCTTTCTCGCTCGTGGCTATGTAGACCACGTTGAGCATCGTTATCATCACAAGCGTAACTGCGAACAGAAAGTCAAGGCTTATCTGGCCCTTTCTCATCTTCACCCACCGGGGTTGATGTTTATCGTGATTTCCAGGTAGCTGCCGACGACGGCGGCGCTCCAGTCCTCGTCCCTGCTCGGGTCCCACTCAACGATTATCCTGATGGACTTTGAAGGGAGACCGTCTGGGAACAGTATTCCCTTTCCCTTAGAAGTGTAGGGCATCTCCGTCGTGACCGTGTTCTTCTCGGCGCCGTTCGCGTCTTCCGTTATGAGGTTGTCACCGACTCCCACGAACACCAGGTTGCCGGACGACCCGACGCTCACCTTGGCCGAGCCAAAGGCCTTCTGGAGGTAGTCGGGCTCGGCCAGGTAGGTTACCTTTGCGTATGTGGTAGATTTCGCCCCAGGCCCCTGGGCGTAGACCTGCGCTATCGTACCTGCTATCGCATTGGCGAGGCTTTTCTCCTCGAGGAGCACCTGCATCTTGAGGGTTTCCGTTGATGTTGATCCTTCCTTGAACGTCACGCTGTTCACGGAGTACAGCATAAGCACGAGCATTATTCCAAACACGAGCATGAACTCCAGCGAAACCTGACCACGTCTCACTAACTTCATCTTTCTCCCCTCACTATCGGTATATCTTTGAACATCTATTTAATGGTTGCCCCTGGAGTTTTCGGCCCGTACCACCGCGAAAAGCCCCGTTCTGAGTTTCCTGGTTTCTATTCCAAAGTAATCCCCACTGAAAAGCTTGAACTTGTAACGCTCCGGGTCGAGACCGTGCTTATTGACGAGGGTTCTAAGCTCGTCTATGAAGAACTGGGTGAGTTCATGGTAGATTAGGTCAAAGCGCTCCCTGCTCGAATCCCGAATGAAAACTGCCAGCGGGAGGATTGAGAGGCCGAGGAGAAAGTACGGCTGGCCCGTGAGGGTCGAGACAACTACGGAAGCGGCTACAACGGCGCTCAGGACGGTGTAACCAATTTTCTCTAGCCTCTTTAGTTTTTTTATCTCCTTCACCTTCCGCTCCCAGATGTCAAGCAGAGCGGGGTTGTAGAAGTCGAAGGCGGTGTGGCGCTTCCCCTTCGCCATTCTCTCTCTTATCAGGTCGTCCCAGTCGTCCTTGTAGTAGATGACCTCGCCGTGGAGCTTTGCCCGCTCGGCATCGAGGGAGGAGATTATCCTTATTATGTCCTCCGCACTCTCGTGGGCAATGTGGGAGTAAACTTCTCTCTCATCGAGGTCCAGCGCCGCCTCCACGGAGTCCCTGACGACCTCGCTCATTCCCCTCCCTCCCCTGCTTCGTTCTCAGCGGGATAGATGTCGTCGAAGTCAGGCAGGCCGCTCAGGAGCTCTCTCTTCCTAGTCTCTGCCTCCTCCTTGGCCTTCATGAATGACTTGGCGTAGTTCTTGGCGGTCACTATTATCTCCTCGATGCTCCTGCTCTCGTAGATTCCGCTCAGCAGGGTCACCACCTCGACCTCCCTCTCCCTGGGGTCAGGATAGAAGCCCCTGAAAATCTGCTTGCCCCTTATCTTGTTGGTGAGGTAATCCAAGGCCTCAAAGATGTCGCCGGCTTTCAGAACCTCCGGTGGACCGTGGACGGCGACGAGGCCGTAGAGGGCCGATTCGATGTTTGCGTCTAGGTAAAGGCCTTCGCTCTCGAACGACCTGATGATGAGCCTTGACAGGCTCTTGACCTTGCCTGCATCTGCCTTTGCGTAGCCGACCGTCGCGAAGCTTCCGAAGGCCTTGAGGACGAACTTCAGATCGCTGGCATCGAGGGTCTGTTCGCCAGGGACATCGACCAGGGCCAAAAGCGAGGCTATGCGCTCTACTATCGTGTAGTTGATTCTCTCGTAGGCATGGCTTATGTCGTCGTTGCCCTCCTTGAGCTTGTTGTTGTCTATGGCTATTATCGAGTCCGCTATCTTGGAGAGCTTATCTATCGTTATGGCGGCGTTGATGGTAGGCCTTATGCCCTCCTCCCTGAGGGGGAGTGCCCCAATAGCAACGACGAGTGAATCCGGGTACTCCTCCTTGAGGGCCTCCGCCAGAACCGGCGTTCCTCCAGCTCCAGTACCTCCACCGAAGCCGAAGGTGAGGAAGAAGATGTCCACGTCCTCATAGCCGATTATCGAGCCTATCTTCCTCATGACCACCTGTAGGTCCCTCTTCATGGCCTCCCTCCCGAGGAGGGGGTTCGCATTGACGCCCTTTCCGCCCGTTATGCTCTCGCCTATGAGTATCCTCCTCTCCGCCGGAATGTGTTTGAGGTACTCGAGGTCGCCCCGGGAGGTGTTTATCGCAAGCGCCTCAAAATCAACGAGAGAAAAGAGGTCGGCGATTTTAGTTCCGCACTGGCCGACCCCGATGATTAGAGCCCTCACTTCCCTATCACCCCACCACTATTACTCTCACCCTACCGTTCTCGCTGACGAAGACCATTGCGCTTCCGCCTATGTACTTGATGAATCCGGTCGTGAAGATGTCCCTAACTGTCTCCTCGCCTCCTTGCCCGTAGAGGACGAAGAGAACAACTCCTTCTGGCGTCTTGCCGGGTATCAGGGCAACCGACCCGTTCATCGGGACGGTGACGTTGCCGACGGTGACGTTATCGCTGCCGATGTGGAATGGCAGGTAGGGGTTGTAGGGTCTTATGCTGTAGTCGCCGAAGCTGGCTATGACTATGTAGCTACCATCGCCGATCTCGGTGCCGTTGGAAGCAATGAAACCGCCGCTGAAGGCGTCGTTCAGGTAGTCCACTATCTCCGCCACGCTCTCGTTCTCCATCTCGGGGGCAATGACCTCAAAGAGGTCGGTGTCCATGTATGCCCTCACGTCGTTGAGGCTGACCGGCGGCACGTACTGGAAGCGGCTGAGGTAGAGTATCGCGCTGGCGGTTTCTATGGGTTTGTTCCTTATCAGCCCGCTGTCCCTGGCGTTCATCACGAAGTCAAGGGTCTCGGAGGTGTAGTTGTAGCCGTGCCTCAGGAGCAGGTCAGTGGCG
The DNA here is from genome assembly GCF_012027285.1 of Thermococcus sp. MV11. Lineage (NCBI taxonomy): Archaea > Methanobacteriati > Methanobacteriota > Thermococci > Thermococcales > Thermococcaceae > Thermococcus > Thermococcus sp. MV11. The sequence goes on along the minus strand of NZ_SNUD01000002.1, from coordinate 201,631 downwards.
CGGACCGTCAGCTCGACGCTCGGAGTCCCGGGGTACTCCCTGTTCTTCTGCCAGACGTAGTAGGTCTTCCAGTAGGCCCAGCCGCCGTTCACCCTCTGCTCGATCAGCCACTCAAGGTGGGGTTTGAGCTCGTCCGGGGTGGCTATTTCCTCAAGGGCCTCGAGGACGGTTATCGTGGTGAGGACGTCGGGCTTGAGCATGTAGGAGAAGTGGGGCGTCGTGACGTGGGTTCCCCAGCCGCCGCTGCTTATGCTTAAAAGCCACTCCTTGGCGGCCTGGATAAGGGTGTCGTTTGCGGGTACGCCGAGGTCAAGGAGGGCCTTTACCGCCAGGGCCGTGTCGTAGGGCTGTGGGCCGAGGACAGTGTTGCCCCAGAGGCCGTAGTCGAGCTGGGCGTTCCTTATGGTTTCTATCGCCTGGGCCTTCTCCTCCTCACCCAGCAGGCCGTAGTGGAGGAGGGTCTCAATGGCGTAGTAGTAGCCGACGGACATTCTTCCGTTTTCCCTCACCCACAGGGAGTCCCTCTCGTAGGCCCCCCTGACCCAGCTGAGGGCCCTCTCAACGCTCTCATTGGGTGGGTAGCACTTCTCGAGCCCGAGCAGGGCATAGTAAGTGGCCTTCTCGTCGCTTGGCTCGTTGAGGACCAGCCCCCAGCCGCCGTCAGGATTCTGCATGTTCTTCAGCTCCCTGCAGGGCATGGCGTAGGGGTTGATGGCCTCGCTTGGAATGGTGACCTTTAGGGGGTGCGAGAGCGCCATCAGGGCGAAGGAAGTGGAAGCTATTACCTCGGTCTGGGAGGTCAGCTTGGGGGTGTTGAACCAGAAGAAGACGTCGCCGGAAGCCCTGCCCTCTTCCTCAAGCATCTTGAGGGCCCTGGCAACGTCGAGATCCAGGGGGGAGACGAGAACGAGGGCGTAGGTCAGCATGGCCCTCTCCTTGGTCTCAAGGTTCTCCTTCAGCAGAACGTCCTTTAGCTGGTCCGCAACCTCGCTCCCCAGCGGGTAGCCCGTGCTGTGGTAAGCTATGACCCTAAGGGCAAGGAACTCGTAGCTCGAGATCTCGCAGGAAGAGGCATTGACGCTCTCCAGGTATTTAACTGCATCACGGACGGTTCTGCTGTTGTAAGTGTAGCCGTTCTCTCCGAGGGCCCAGAGGGCCACGACGGTTGGATAGCAGGAGACCGGTGTCCCGGGTACGTAGCCCCAGCCGTTTTCCTCCTTGGCTGAGAGGAGGTAGTTAATCCCGGCGTCAATGGCTCTCTTGACGTCCCTTGCCTCCCAGACGTCCATCAAGGGGTATGCCCTGGTGAGTGCTATCACGGCGTAGGACGTGTCAAGGACGTTGCTGGGTTCGTTGAAGTAATATCCCCAGCCACCGTCTGCGTTCTGCTCCTTTAAAAGCTCGTCCACGAGGACCTCGATATCGGGAGTTACGTCCCACTTAACATCATCGCGTGCCGAGATCAGGGCCATGAGTGCCAGGCTTACCTCCCTTGTCTGCTTTGTGCTCTGGGAAGCCCCGCTGAGAAACGTCACGGAGCCGTCTATCGTTCCGGCGCCAACGGCTGGAATCAGCATGAGAACAATCATTATTGTGGCCAGAGCCTTCTTCATCACCTTACACCCCTAAGCAGATTCTAAGGGCTGGGAATAAATAAACTTTTTCCATCTGGCGGCAAAATAAAGGGAAGAAGCTCAGTGCTTTATGAATCTGCCGCCGATTCCAGTTCCGTGGGAATCGACGTCGTCGCGCATTATGAGCACGACCCTGCTCGGCTCGTACTCGTCCTCGATGTGGTAGCCGGGTAGGTGTTTGACGAGCTCCTCGGCGAAGGCCCTGATCTCCCCGTGCCTCGGCATGTTGTTGATGGTGAGCCTATTGCGCGAGAAGCCGACAAACATGTAGGCCTTTGCCTCGACGAACATCGGGCTGGCGAGCCTTATCAGCTTTGCATAGCCCTCTGGGTTGTGCATATTCTCCCCCTTGACGAGGGTCAGCCTTATCACCGTCCTGGTCTGGGCGTCCTTCATGAGCCCCAGCGTCTCCTTTATCTTCTCCCAGCCGTCGGGAATCATCGGGACGTTCACACGGTTGTAGGTCTCGATGTCCGGGGCTGTCAGCGAGACGTAGAGCTGGGTCGGTAGCTTGTCCTCCTTTATCATCTCCTCAAGCCTCTCCGGAACCGTTCCGTTGGTGACTATGAAGGTCGTGAAACCGCGCTTGTGGAACTCCTCCACCAGGTCGCCCATGTAGGGGTAGAGCATTGGCTCGCCCGAGAGGCTTATTGCGGCATGCCTGGGGTTCCATGCCTCCTCGAACTTCTTCATGTTTATGCCCGGCATGCCTTTGTAGCCCACGAGGAGCTTCCTCTGGGCCTTTATGCTCTCCTCGACGATGAAGGCCGGGTCGTCCCAGGGCTGGGGCAACTCGGTTCCCAGGAAGCCCTCCATCGGGCGCCAGCAGAATATGCAGTTGTGGGTGCACCATGCCGTAACCGGCGTCATCTGCAGGCAGCGGTGGCTCGCTATGCCGTAGAACTTCTGCTTGTAGCAGAAGCGGTCGTGCTTTATGCTCTCCTTGAGCCAGTGGCAGAGCTTCACCGAGCTGTGCCTGCCCACGAGCGCGTAGTGCTGCTTCCTGAAGAGGCTCGCTATCTCCTCCGGCATGTTCGGGTTGGACTTGAACGTTAACGCCATTAGCCTCACCTAACACTCTCTCTGGGTTGGCTTTGGGCGAGCCTTTTAAAAAGGTGATGGGTCGGGACTGCGTAGTGTTTCATCGTCGAAAAATGCTTCGTCAATCTGCGAAAGGTTTAAAAGATGCCACCCGCTTTCCTCTTCATGCTCGAGGTAAAGCCCGGATCCGCGCTGAAGGCAAGGGAGATTGAGGTGGACTTTTTTGAGGAGGACGTGGACGCCCCGGAGAGGCCGAGGGTGAGGCTCCTCTTCGAGGTCAGGCGCGCCCTCTTGGCATAACGGCGTTTATAAGAACGATATCCTCAAAAAAGACGTGCCTCTTAGCCACTACCTTTCCCACCAAACCAACTTCGTCCAGCATTTTTAGCGTCTCTTCCACCCCGGTTATGGAGCTCTGGACTATCTGGACGGTTCCGCCGGGTTTGAGATGTTTTGGGACCTCCCGAATGAACCGGTCGAGGACTTCCCTTCCGGTTTCGCCGCCCACGAGTGCCAGGTCTATCGGCTCCTCCGGCTCCCCGGGCAGGTAGGGGGCGTTGAAGGTTACCACGTCGAACTTCCCCTCAACCCTCTCAAACAGGTCGCTCAGGCGGAACTCGACGTTTTTCACGCCGTTTAGTTGGGCGTTTTGGTTGGCGAGCTCGACCGCGAGGGGGTTGATGTCCACGCCCAGAACAAAGCGGGCTTTTCTCGCCATCAGGAGTGCTATAAGCCCCGTGCCTGTTCCAACGTCGAGGGCGAGATCGCCCTCCCTAACCGCGAGGTTCTCCGCGAGCAGGAAGGTATCCTCTGCCGGCTCATACACCTGGGGGTGTAGTTCAATCCTAATTCCGTAGTAGGTTGGCATGGTGCACTTATGGCGTTCTCTCTTTTTTAGCTTAATGCCGGCAGGGATTCCGAAAATTTTTCGAAATTTCTCGTTGTTGTCTTCTAATTTGTCCATTTTTTAACGTATGACGTCTTTAGAAAGTCATATGACAACAAATCCCTCTGTCTGGTGTCATTGTGTCATATGCAACATGGATAAGACTTAAGTAGTCCACTATTTAGGCATGTATGCACAACTTAGTCTGGAGGTGAGTTAAAGTGGACTATAGAGCAACTATGGGGGTCTTAATGGCCCTTGTGGTACTTGGTGCTCTCTTTGTGGTGCCTGTTGCGGCACAAGGTCCCGAGATGGTAAGGGTGGTGGCACACATCGATAAGGGCCACTTCAATACCAACACGGTCAGGGGCATAGGCGGTAAAATCGTCTACGAGTTCAAGCTGATCGATGCAGTCGTCATTGACATTCCGGCAAACGCCGTCGGAAAGCTGGCCAAACTCGACGGTGTCACCAAGGTCGAGTACGACCACATGGCTCAAGTTTACAGGGGCGGTCCGCCCTGGGCGGTTGAACCAGTCCAGCCTGCACAGACTATCCCGTGGGGAATAGAGCGCGTTAAGGCTCCCGAGACCTGGAGCATAACCGATGGTTCCAGCAACGGCGTCATTGAGGTTGCAGTCCTCGACACTGGAGCCGACTGGGATCACCCGGACATTGCCGCCAACATTGTCTGGGGAGTTAGCACCATAGGGGGAGTCGTCAGCACCGATCCTGCTGACTGGTACGATGGAAACGGCCACGGAACCCACGTTATAGGAACCATCGCCGCCCTTAACAACGACATTGGTGTCGTCGGAGTTGCTCCAAACGTTGAGATCTACGCCATCAAGGTTCTTGACGACAGGGGAAGCGGTGCTTACACCGACATCGCCATTGGTATCGAGCAGGCCCTCCTCGGTCCGGACGGAATACTCGACAAGGACGGCGACGGAATAGTCGTCGGTGATCCAGATGACGACGCCGCCGAGGTCATAAGCATGTCCCTCGGTGGTCCGAGCGACGACCAGTACCTCCACGACATGATAATCCAGGCCTACAACTACGGCGTCGTTATAGTGGCAGCGAGCGGCAACGAGGCCGCCGATCAGCCGAGCTATCCGGCCATCTATCCGGAGGTTATAGCGGTCGGAGCGACTGACTCGAGCGACGCTATAGCTTACTTCAGCAACCTCCAGCCCGAGGTCAGCGCCCCGGGCGTTGATGTGCTCAGCACCTATCCTGACGACACCTACGAGAGCCTCAGTGGAACCTCAATGGCCACCCCGCACGTCAGCGGTGTGGTTGCTCTCATACAGGCGGCTTATTACAACAAGTACGGCAAGGTTCTCCCTGTTGGAACCTTTGACGACATGGGAACCAACACCGTCAGGGGAATCCTCCACTCGACGGCGGACGACCTCGGAGACGCTGGCTGGGACATCTACTACGGCTACGGAATCGTCAGGGCCGACCTGGCCGTTCAGGCGGCCATCGGCTGACTTTCCCTCTTTTCTTTGCTTTTCTCTTAGAAGAAGTCCTGGAAAAGAGTTCTTGAACGGGAAGAGAAAAGAAATCACTTCCTCTTCCACTCGGTGTAGCCGCAGCGGCCGCAGCTCCAGCGGTCCTTGTGCTCGGCCATGAAGACGCCGGGACCGCAGCGTGGGCAGAACTTGCCCTTCCTCTTGACCTTACCGCCCTGAACCTCGTACATCTTCCACTTCTGGCTCTTCCTCTTGGCCATCTAAACCACCTCACTCCTCCTCCTTCTGAATCAGGCCGTCCCTTATGAGAATGTACTCGGGCTCGATGTAGAGCATTCTCTCCCTGCTCTCGTAGGCCTTGGCGTAGCCCTTGCTGACGCGGCTACCGAAGTAGCTCCTGATGTACTGGATAACGACGGTCTCCGGGTTAAGGTCGAGCATGGCCACAAGCTTGCCCTTGACGTCGGCCCTGCTCGGCGTCGGCTCGCCCTCGTGAATGACATCGAAGTATATCTCCTTCCTTCCGAGGAGCTTGTTCTCCCTTATCTCGGTAACCTTAATCTCCATCGTGAACCACCTCCATCTTGGACATGAGCTTTCCACACTTGAGCTTGCATTCGGGTGTTACCTTTATAAGCACTACTCCCTCGTCGGGCTGGCCGTAGAGCACCACGCTTCCGGGCGGGGCGTAGAGCACGGCCGGAATCGCCGCCAGATCCTCCTCTCCGTTCACCTTTATGTAAACCCGCCTGCCCCTCTCGGCCAGTCCAAAGCCCTTTCTGATTGCGTTTAATAAAGCTTTCGTTATGGTTCCGGCCGGGTTCTGGACGGTCATCACGACCGCGCCCGGGTCTATGGAAGGATTGTAGGCCTTCCTCTTCGTCCGGTGGTCGTATATCGCCAGACTTGGAGATATACCGAGCTTGATGACGTTCTCGGTCACCACGTCGCCGACGGTGACGACGTGCCTCGCTTTTTCAAGCTCTTCCCTAATCCTGACGTACGGTTCGGGAATCTTCCCCCGGACGAGTTCGCCCAGGGGCTCCTTGAGGGCTTTTCTGAGCTCGGGAGTGAGTACGAGCCTCATCATCTGACCCTTATGGCGTATTTACCGGGCACCTTGACGCCCAGCTTCTGTGCTATCCTGCTGTTCTCCGGATCTGTGATTATCACGAGGTCGAACCACTCGTCGCTGAGGTCCCTGCTCCCGCACACCGGGCAGCGGTCCTCGGTGGTTATGTAGTGGCAGTGCCTGCAGGCCTTTTCCTTGACCATCACTCTCCCTCCTTGCGCTTCTCCTTCTCTATCCACTCCATCTTTCCGAGGCCCGGCTGGCGCATGGTCAGGCCTATCTTGTTCTCCCTAATAACGCGGCTCTTGATGCTTATGGCTATTATCCTCGCCCTCGCCTCGTCGCCGAGCTTGAGTATCCTGTTGGTCTCCTTGCCGATGAACTGCTTGTTCTTTTCGTCGAAGACGACGTAGTCGTCCATGAGCTGGCTGATGTGGACAAGACCGTCCATTGGGCCTATCCTAATGAAAGCACCATACGGGGCGACGTCTATGACCTCGCCATCGACGACCTCGTGCATCTCGGGCTTCCAAACCAGGACGTTGAAAACGACCTCGTGGTAGGTTGCCCCGTCTCCCGGCACGATGACGCCCTGGCCTATCTCCTCGACGTCCATAACGGCCAGAACGACTCCCTCGTCCCTGTCGTAGATGCCCTCGTAAGTCTCGCGGAGGACGAGCTTTGCCGCCTCCTTCGGGTCCATCGTGAACATCTTGGGCGGTATTCTCACAACGTCCCTAACCTTGAGGAGCTTGTACATGCCTTAACCTCCTTGAGGGAATAAGGGGAAAAGAAATCACTCCTTCTTGCCGAACTTCTCCTTGTAGAGCTCGATGGCACGGAGGATTTCCTTCTTGGCCTCCTCGGCGTTGCCCCAGCCCTCTATCTTGGTGACCTTGCCCTGGAGCTCCTTGTAGCGCTGGAAGAAGTGGGCAATCTCATCGAGGAAGGCTTTGGGGACGTCGTCTATGTCCTTCCAGTCCTTGAAGTACGGGTCCTCAACGGGAACGGCCAAGACCTTCCAGTCTTTATCGCCGCTGTCCTCCATCTTCATTATGCCTATCGGCCTGGCCTCGATGATGGTGAGGGGGTAAACCGGCTCGCGCATTATGACCATTATGTCGAAGGGGTCGCCGTCGTCGTACCAGGTCTGCGGGATTATTCCGTAGTCCACCGGGTAGAAGAACGGGCTGTAGAGCACTCTATCGAGCTTAAGAAGTCCGGTCTTCTTGTCGAGCTCGTACTTGTTCCTGCTCCCCTTCGGAATCTCTATGAGAGCGTAAACGACCTCTGGAACCTCCGGTCCGGGCTCAAGCTCGTGGAACGGGTTCATCTCTAACCACCTCTTACCTCTTGTAGAACTTCTAGGTTAGCCTTTCGGATAGGGCTTTTAAAGTTGTTGGTTACGGAAATCTAAAAAAAGATGGAGGGAGCCTCAGCTGGCTTCCTTCTCCTTTTCCGGCAGCGGCTTCCGGTACTCGTACGATACTCCGTCGTCTATTATCGCGTAGACTTCCTCATCGCCCTCCCGGTAGTGCAGTATTGGCCTGTCTATCAGCTCGAAGGTGGTCTCGAGATCCTTCGGCGTCTTGAGCGTGACTACCTTTTCGACCGTTCCTGGGGCGCCCTTGACCATGTACTCCCGGATCCCCGCCAGCTCGTCTTTGGGTTTCCTTGAGATGTAGACGTAGCCGAGAAGGGGAATGAGCATCAGAGCTGCCAGCACGGTGCTCGCGGTCTGGGCGGTTCCAAGATTCCCGCTGAATCCAAGGACACTTGCCTCCTTTTCGGTTCGTAGGGTTTCCGTCAGCGCCCTCTTCTCGACCTTGCTCGTGTCGGTGAAGTAGTAGAGCTCCGCCGTGGGGTCCCGTATCAGCTCGACGCTGTGGTCGAAGCTTTCCGTTATCTTCCTGTCTCCGACGGTTCCGGTCCCGGTAACGGTGGCCTCTATGGTTATCCTGTTCTTTAGCCTTCTCACCCCAAGTTCGCTGGTTATCCTGTTGCTCGTGTTGGAGAAGTCTTTCATGTCCAGAACGTACTCCGAGGTGAAGGCGCCTCCCGTTAGGTTGCCTCTCTCGTCAAAGAGCACCTCCTCCCACAGCACTACCTCGTCGCTCCCCTTGTTCACGTAGTACTCGGCCTTTACGAGGATATGGTACGATCCTTCCTTCAGCGGTGGGCTGGAGCGGTAATCGTAGATCAGCAGGAATCTGTCCACCAGGGGTATCGGGTATTCGTCCATGGTTACTCTGTAACCGTAGAGGTCGTTCGGTTCAAGATACGCCTCGTGCTTCAGTGTTCCCTCTTCACTGTACGTCCCAACCCTCTGCGTCGTGACGACGTAGGGACTTGCGCTCATGAGTTTTACCGAATAAAAGGCGAAAACCATGAAGAGGATCAGGAATACTCCCAGAACCTCCTTCCTTCCAATAAATTTCGCCACGCTCTTTTTGTTCATCTTTCACATTCCTCCGTACAACAGTCAGATTCGATTTCAGCCCCTCCGTAGACGTCCGGTTCCTCTGGACCCTCTTCCCCGTGGCAGCCACAGGAATAGACGTGCACGTACTTGGCACAGCCGTGGCACTCGCAGCCCGCAATGCAGGGTGTAGTGGTAAGCATGACGTACGTATTTGAGCTTGTGTGGATTCCGTCAGTGTGTTCGTAGAGGTTGAGCCGGGCTACCTCGTTGTGGGCCAGGTAGAGGGTCCAGGTAACACGCGTCTTTCCGTCGGGCATGGCCTCCACAGAGACGGTTCCCTTCGACGGTACGTAGTTCGTCAGGGTGAACTGCGAGCCGATGTACTGTGTCACGACAAGCTTCCTCCCGTCCCCCATGTTCTCTACCACTGTTCTGGTGTTGTAGTCCGCGGGGGCGTCGGTGGGAAGGTGCCTGGCGCCACTGAGCCACAGGTTCCTTATGCACAGGTCACAGTCTCCACCATCACAGGTCGCGTGGACGGTTATGCCCTCACTCTTGATGCCGTACTCCACCAGCTCAGCCCCTTCGTTCAGTATGTAGTCACCGCAGGACGTGAACTCCTGCTTGCCAGCTGGGTTGAGCTTGGTGTATACCGTCACGTTCATGTGGGCGCTCTCACCCGTCCCAAGGTAAACCCCCCAGGTTATGTGGTACGCCGCCCCGGTCTGCGTTACCGTGTACGTTCCGGCGCTCGGGTCTATCGACTCTATCTCGAACTCTCCGGGGATCACGTCCTTTATCGTGAGTGTCTGCTCCTCACCGGGGTTCCTCACGGTGATTCTGAACGTCCACTCCGCGTAAGTATGGGTTGGAAGTTCCAGCGGTCCATTCAGGAGCTCCTTTTCTATCGTCGGGCTCCCCGTGATGACCAGCTTTATGGGGCAGGTGGATATCGACGCGTCTCCGCCGTCCCACGTGGCGAGCATATCAACGGGGACTATGTACTCCCCTGGCTCTGCGCTTCCGACTGTTACGTTTCCGAAGAACGTGTACTCCTCCTCGGAGACAAGCGTCCTCACGGCCCCGTTCTCGGTCTCCACGAACATGCTCACCTCGCCCGGCAGTCCTGAGTAGTCCGGGTAGAGCCTGATCGTGACGTCCTTCATCTCGTTGAGGTAATTCCTGACCGTCAGCGCGTCAAAATCGAGTTCAGAGTTCGTGCCGACCTCGATGACCGCGGCGTAGCCGTCCTCGCAGTCGAGGCTGATGTACTCCTGCTCGTGCGGCACCACCTGGACCTTGACCTCTCGGGTGGCGTCAAAACCAACGAAAGTCCCGCTTGAGCTGACGATAACAAGTGATGCTAGTGTGAGTGTTATCAGCACTGCAATGATGCCTCTCATAACCTAAACACCTCCGGTATTCCCTTCAGCTTGGAACGCTTCCTTCTCCTGATTCTAATCGCATCTTCATTCCCTATTCCCGAGAGGAGGTAAACCACTCCGAGAAAGGCCGAGACGACGGCCAGTATGGCCATCAGTGGTACCATGGGGTGCACCCGGTAGAGGGCTTCCATAATCGACTCCGGAAGCAGGGGCTGGTAGGCGTTCAGCGTGACCTTGGTTGAGTACACCGCGGTGACCTCGGGGGCGGTTATCGTGATGGTGAGGTCCTTCTCCCCACCACGTGAAAGGGCGAACTCCGGGCTTGATACCTCCGTGACGGGCTCCGGCGCGGAGACGTAGTATCTCATCGGGTACATGTTGTTGTTCTTCACAGTGATCTCTGTCTGGAACTCCTCCCCTGGCCCGTACCAGCCCTCCCGGTCCCCCACCGCGGAGGTGACGGAGTACTCCACCGGTATGACCTCCCAGGAGACGAAGATGGACACCGCTATCATGAGCAGGAGAAACGAGGAGGCGAGCAGGTAGAGGGTCTTGAACTTCAGGGTGATGAACCTCTTTCTCTCGCCCCTTCTCCTTGCCTCGCCGCTCCCGAAGGCAAGTATCCCGACGATGATGAGGAGGGCCCCGAGCAGGATCTTCCCCCTGTCCGAGAGGCCGTTCTCAATGTAGTTCCCCACTTCTGGTACGGTTATCACGCGACCGCCAGGGGCTATCACCGTCCCTCCGATCTGATCCTTCTCTATCGGGGGTATGCTGTGGCTCTGCTGGTCGGTTGCCACGTTGTTGTCTCCCTTCGTTACGTACCCATCTCCTATTATGGCAACCACCCTGTGAACCGTCCAGGTGCTCCCAACCCTGAACACTATCACGTCTCCGACTTCTGGGCTCCTGTCCAGGGGGTTGATGAAGAACAGGTCCCCCTTGTTTATCGTGGGCGTCATGCTCTCCGAATATGCGTACGACATGAAAACTGGCCTGTCCAGCAGTGCTCCAACCAGTGAGCCGATGACCAGTACTCCAAGAACCGCCAGGAGGCTGTACTCGAGGAGAGTCTTCATCGACAGTCTCCTCCCCAGGCCTCTATCGTTATCTCGCCCCAGTAATCACCCAGTTCAAGTCCGGTGGTGTTCACCCTCATGCCTATTCCGGTCCCCTCGTCGGCCCTGAGGGAGACCTCGACCACGTCGTACCAGCTCCCGTTGAATGGGCCGGTGAAGAATCCAATTCCTATGAAATCCGAGCTGATCCTCACGCAGATGACCTCGTAACCGGTCTCGCTTTGATTGTTCTCCACGATGAAAACGTCATCAAAAACGTAGGTGCTGTTGATGCTCAGTCCAGTTCCTCCCTCCGAGTAGAAGGGGTTGTCTGGGGATATGTCCACGACGAGAACGCCGCCGTCAGAGTACGAGTAAGGTGGGACGGGGGAATCTATTGAGAACTCTCCCCCATCGGGGGTCGCGTATGCTACCGCGATCGGGTCAGAGGAGTGAAGCCCCCCCGCCCCTATGAGCAGGATAATCATGATTCCAATGCCAGCAATGAATTCTGTTTTTGTCCCCATATCTCTTCCCCCTTTGAAGAATCTAAAAGGGGAGCAAACGCTCCATAACGAAAGTTTACTGGCTCATCAGCTCTCGCACTCGCCGGCCTCAGCGTAGAACTGTATCTGGCCGTCCAGTGAGTCGGGCGCGCTGATTCCGGTGGTGTTTATGATCATTCCGATCCTAACGACGTCGCCGGGCATAACGGTGACCGTGAGGTGGTCGCTACCGACGGTCTGGCCGGCAACATAGTCACCCTCAAAGAACGTGACCTCGTCGCCACCGCTGTAGGTGATCTCCATACATATCGGGGTCCCCTCCCAGAGGTCGTTGCTCACGCCGAAGACTTCCTCGAAGATGTAGGTGCTGTTCGGGCTGACGCCCTCTCCGAATCCCTCTTCCCAGTTGCCGTTGTTGTGGCTGAGGTCTATGACGAGCATTCCGTTGTCGTTGATGTACGCGTAGGGCTGCATAGGCCTGAGGTCGATGAGCTCGTTGTCGTCGGGGACAACCTGGATATGGACGTTCCTGTCCGCCTCAAAGTAGGCGAAGTTAGCACTGCTGGCGGTGACGGCTATCAGTAGCCCTGCTATAAGGACGAAGAGTCCGATTATCTTTTTCATTTTGATCACCAGCCTCCGCAGTCAATCGGTGCGTCGTCAGCGGGCCAGGCCTTGACGGTTATGGTCACGTCGTAGCTTCCAAGACTGTTCCCGGCCGCCAGCTCCATACCCACGCCAAGGGCCTCGCCTGGCTCAAGGTAGAAGCAAACGTCTCCAACAGCCGTGTCTGAGTTGTAGGGGATGTTGTTGCCGTTTGTGCTGTACATGTTCTCCCCTGGGTCATAGAATGAAACCCTGCCGGGATCCGATGAGATGACCTCGACCACTATGACCTTGTCCTCCCAGAGGTGGTTGCTCACGTTGAAGACGTGGTCAAAGTTGTATCTGCTCTGCGGGCTCAGACCGATGCCCTTGCCGGTGTACCCCTCAAGTTCTCCCTGGTACTCCGCCCAGCTAGGGTCGTCGTGCCCGGGCCAGTTCGGGTTGTTCTCTGAGAAGTCAATAACGAGTTGCCCCCCATCGTTGATGTACGCGTAGGGCTGGACGGGCGTCAGATCGATGAGCTCGTTGTCGTCTGGAACGACGGCGATGTGTGAGCTCCTCTGGACGCGGTAGTCCCTGAAGGTCGCGCTCGTGCCCAAAGCGAAGGCCGCCGCGATCATCAGCCCCAGCATACCGAGGGCCAAAACTTTCTTCATGGTGTTTTCCTCCTGGATATCAAGTCGGCATCTCTCGGCACCACCTCCAGATGGCACTTCACGGGGACACTTGTACCTCACTAAGACCCTTCTGCTATATAGGAAATTCCGGCTTACTCAAGGGTAATGTGCCGTTACCGTGAATAAAACCGGCCGTTCTGATTAAAGAAGGCCAATTAGTTCTTCATTAGCTCAAACAAGCCGGTTAATCTTTCTGTGGTGCACGATGCTTATCGCCAGATACACCAGCGCCGCGAGAAGAAGTGGCATGCTTCCCAGGTACCAACCGGCGACTATGAATATCAGCGAGGTGCCCAGGTAGAAGGCGCTCCAGCTGATGTCGTGCTTGTTCACGACCTCCATGTAGACGGTAACATCGTCCGGTATCTTCAGGAGCGTGACGATGCCATGGTTGAAAGTTACTACCCCCTCCCTTTCCAGCTTTGGGATATGGGTCTGCATCAGGCTCACGTACACGCTTTTCCTGTGCTTCCGGGCGGTGTCACCTTCCATCTCGGCGATGTACTCAACTATGTCCCTCAGCTCTGCGTGGCCGTTCTTCTTCTGGAGGAACTCCACCATGAGCATTCTCCTGTCGTTTCCTAGTATCGCTGTAGTTGCGCCCATTCTATCACCGCAGACGGTAATGCTTTCTCCTGTTCCCGTTGGTGTAAAAAGCCTCCACCTTCTTCTGCTGGATCATCTTTCTCAACGTCCTCTCCACCTTCTGCCTAGTGCAGTCCAGCCCCCTCTCGTTGAGGAACCTCGTCAGGAAAGCCACGCTCAGTGGGCCGTGAAGCCTGAGCAAGTCCTTGATTTCACCCTCCAGATTGACTGTGCTGTTCATACCTCCACCTCCGTGTTAGGTATCCGATGTGTAACACTACTCTAAATAGGCCGCATACTATTTAAAGGTTCTTAAAAAGTCCGATTTCCGAATTTTCGGCGTTCTGTTGCCCTATTCAGCTAAAATTGGTGCTGTGCGTTGTTGAAACCTTGGCTGACCTTTTATTCTTTGGATTTTAATGGTGGTTTCCCGGGCTGTACTGGAGATTCTATAGAGTGCGGATCAAAAGATGCACTGGGTGTTGAGAATTCTCCGCCGCACTGAAGAAAGCTCCGTCTTGGGGGGAACCCCCTGAGAAGGGGGTAACGCTACAACGTACGATGTGGGGTGTAACATGGAGTTTGAAATTAGAACCGGTGGTAGAGGTATGGTGGGGTTCGAAGGTCTGGAGCCCAGTTGAATGGTAGCCCCGCGGGGATTCGAACCCCGGTCGCGGGATCCAGAGTCCCGCATGCTTGGCCGCTACACCACGGGGCTATGCCCGATGATAGGTTTCAGGTGGGATTTATAAATTTTATCCTTCTGGATCCTGCGCACGTTCGCGGTCTCGGGCTGTTGTGGGGCGAGTTCTCGATACCAAAACAGTTAAAAAAAGCTGGACTTCCGCTGGCGCTGAAATTCTTCGAAAACTCCCCAATTTTGTGGTTTCAAAAAGCAAATCCCTAAAAGAGGTCCCTGGAAATCGCGGATCTTCTGAAAGTTTCCAGGTCTGAACATTCTTTCCAATGAAAATTACACGGAAATCGGCCTTTTAGAAAGGGCCACAGGTTTCGATAGAACTTTTGCCAGAAAAGTTTCCTATGGTGGGGCCGCCGAGATTTGAACTCGGGTCCCCGGCTCCCGAAGCCGGAAGGATAGGCCAAGCTACCCCACGGCCCCATGCCCGCCCTTAAGGGAATTCGTAGGGCTTATAAAGTTTACGGATTTATCTCACCCCACCGGAGGGAAAGGCAGTGAAGGTTTCAATCATCGTTCCAACCTACAACGAGAGGGACAACCTGGAGGAGCTCTTTGAGAGGATAAGCGGGGCTCTGAAGGGATACGACTACGAGATAATCATCGTGGACGATGATTCCCCTGATAGAACCTGGGAACTTGCTGAGAGGCTGGCTGAGAGGTTTCCCGTTAGGGTAATCCACCGCACCAACGAGAAGGGCCTCTCTTCGGCTGTTCTCCGGGGGTTTGCGGAGGCCGAGGGCGACGTCTTCGTGGTTATGGACGCGGATTTACAGCACCCTCCGGAGGTTATTCCCGCACTGCTGAAGGCCATCGAAGAAGGTGCGGACATAGCAATAGCGAGCAGGTACGTGCCGGGCGGGGGGGTTAGGAACTGGTACTGGTACAGGAAGCTCATTTCGAAGGGTGCCATAATGATAGGCCGCCTTGCGCTTCCAAAGATACGGGACATCAAGGATCCGGTGAGCGGCTTTTTCGCCCTCAGGAGGGAGGTCGTGGAGGGGGCCGAACTTAACCCGATAGGCTTCAAAATACTCATGGAGATTCTCATAAAAGGTAAATACAAGGAAGTCAAGGAGGTTCCCTTCACCTTCGGCCTGAGGCATGCCGGCGAGAGCAAACTGGGAACGAAGACCATGGTGAACTACCTCAAGCACGTTTACAGGCTCATGCGCTGGGAGGGCGAGCTTGACAGGCTGGTAAAGTTCACTCTCGTCGGCCTCTCGGGTGTCGTCGTGAACGAGGGCTTTCTGTGGGCCTTCGTGAACTTCCTGGGCTGGGACAAGATACTGGCCAACATACCCGCGACCGAGCTGGCGATACTCAACAACTTCACCTGGAACGACCTATGGACCTTCAGGGACCTCAAAAGGAAGCCCCTTTGGGAAAGGCTCGTCACGTTTCACGCGGCCGCCTTGACGGGCGCGGTTGTTCAGCTGGCCATTTACACTGGCCTGGTTCATCTTGGGTTACACTACCTCATCGCGAACCTGATTGGAATAGTGGTCTCCTTCTTCGTCCGCTTCCTCCTCAACAGGCACGTGACCTGGGGTTGATGCTCTCTCGGGGAGATGCTTAAATATCTCCCCACGCCACTTTTGGAGGGGATAGCCATGAGGCGCTTTCTCAACGATGCTGGCGTTTTTGATCCGAACCGCGTTCTGCAGTACATGGCGGAGATAAGCAGGTTCCACCGCATACAGGGTTCCCGGGGGCTGGTTGAGGCCGTTGAGTTCATCGAGGGGCAGCTCCGTTCCCTTGGAATCGAGCCCAGGCTTTACGAAGAGTCCTACGACGGAAGGAGTCGCTACCTAACCCTGAAGGCCCCGATAGCCTGGGATCTGGTGCGCGGTGAGATCGAGATCCTGGGAAAGACCCTAACTACGTCAATTAGCCCCCTCCTGGTGATGGCCCACTCACCCGGCGGGAGGGCCGAGGGTGAGGTGGTTCACATAGCCAGGGAGGAGGACTGGGATAGGGCAGAGGGCAGGATAGTCCTCGTTGGAAGGGAGTGGCGCGACGCTTACAGGAGGGCAAACGAGGTTGGGGCGGTTGGCTTCATCGCCTACCGCGAGGGGACGGGAGGAGCTTTTCCATACATCGGCCTGTTCCTCACCGGGGACGACCTCGAGTGGGCGAGGATTCCGGCGGTCGCGGCTCCCGAGAACATCGCCAGGGAGATAATCGGAAAGCTGAACTCCGGCGAGAGGGTGAAAGCGAGGATAGAGGTCGAGGTGTCAATAAGCGAGCGGCAGGTTCTTCCAATACTCTACGCCGAAATTGGAAGGCCGCCCTTCGTACTCCTCACCGCCCACGTCTGCCACCCGAAGCCAGGAGCCAACGACAACGCGAGCGGGAGCGCGATGCTCATCGAGTTGGCCAGGGTTCTCAGCGAACTATATGACGACTCCTTCCGCTTCGGCTTCGCCTTCCTCTGGGTGCCTGAGTACTACGGAACCCAGGCCTTCATAGAGCGCCACGCCGAGCTGGATAACTACTATGCCGACATCAACCTTGACATGGTGGCGGGAAGCCCGGATCGCTCCGGTTCGGCAGTGATGCTCGTCAGAACGCCGGCATCGAGGTTCTCCGTGGTTTCAGGTCTCCTCGAGTACTACCTTGACCTGGCCAACGCCGGTGAGAAGAGCTTCTCAGGAAGCCACCTCCCGAGGCTCAGGTTTAGGAGCTACCCCTACGAGATGGGAAGCGACCACGACGTGTTCAACTTCTTCGGTATCCCCGCGGTGATGCCCATAACCTGGCCGGATCGCTTCTACCACTCCAGCGAAGACACCATCGACAAGGTGAGCCTGGAGAGCATAGATGTGATAGGCAGGGCCGTTCTGGCCACTGCTCTCGCGCTGGCGAGGGCTAAGAAGTCCGAACTCCAGCGCTTCGCCAGGGGCTACGCGATGAAGTACCTGGGGGAGCTTTCCAGGGAGAGGGAAACCGAGGAGATCGAAAGGCTGGTGATGGTGGGCCTTGCCAGGGATTCGCGCTTCCTGGGAATCGAGAGCGGCCACGAGTTCGGGCAGGAGCCCTGGCTGGTCTGGAAGGTTAAGGGCGTCATCTCGGAACGCCTCATCAGGGAGAGAGACGCCGAACTTGCGGAGGAGTTCAGGAAGCTCACGAAGGACAGAAAGGTGCTCGCCCAGCTCCATGCGCTCTTGATGCTGGCCGAGATGCTTCCCGAGGAGAGGGCCTACGAGGCCCTTCGCGAGGAGTACGAAGAGATCGAAGAAGAAACGCTGAGGAGGCTCGTTGAGATACTCGAGAAAACTGGAATAGTAGAGAGGGCCTAGCTTTTGCTGTATTTGGAGTTTTTCAGTTCCTGTTCCAGTTCGTTTATCCTTTTTATCAGGTTCTGCTTGATGTCCTCGAGGACCTCGCTGGGCGAGACGGCGGTGTAGGTGTAGCCCAGCCAGCCCTGCTCTATGAGCGTTCTCTTGAGAATGCCCTTCCGGTAGAGACTCAGCACGTGCTCCCTCACCGAGCGCTCGCTTATGCCCAGCTCCTTTTGTATCTCCGTTATTCTCATCGGCTCCTTCTTCTCCAGAAGAAGCCTGTATATCCTCAGTTCGGTCTTCTTCACGCCTAACGAGCGGAGTAACGCTTCAAGCCTCTCGTAAACATCACTCATCTCACTCACCTTGCCTTCCCGCCTTCTTACCTATGAAGGTTTGTCTTCATATCTGTTATAAACTTTGCCCGCGAATTGGACATAAATGGGGAATGGATTACTACTCCAGCGAAACCTTACCAAGGTAAAGACCCTCTGGCAGGAAAAGCTCGATTTCCCGGGAGTTCCGCAGGAAGGGGACCATCTTTATCCCCTCCCTCACGTCGAAGCCCTCGATGAAAGGATTGGCCGTAGGCAGGACGAGAAACCTCCCCGAGCGAGCGAAGACCTTGACCTTTCTCGCAACGCCCCCGCTTTTGAAGGTGTAAGCCGGGTGTATGTGGCCGAGATAGGCTTCAGAGAACTCGACATCAGGGAGGCCCGTGTGGCCGTGGAGAAAGAGCGCTTTTTCTATGAGGACGTGTTCCACCACCTCAACGTGTCTGAACTCTTTGGCCACCTCCTCTATCCTGCCGTCGTGATTGCCCTTGGTTATCAGCGTTGGAATATCCCCCAACTCCGAAAAGAAGCTCATGAGGAGCTTCTTGGCCGTGAAGCTCAGTCCTATCGGCTCTTTAACGTCTCCGAGGAGAATCAGGAGGTCCGGGTCCTTTTCGGCTATGAACTCCGCCAGCCTCTCCTCGAAGCGCGTCCTTACCCTCAGCCCGCGGGAGAGTTCAAAGCCTATGTGGGGATCCGCTACGAGAAGAGTCCTCCCCCTCTCGGTGTCAAGCTCGAGGGTCAGCCTCTCGAACTCGTCAAAAGAGTACATGAGACCACCAGGAAAATGGTGGAAAAGAAGGAGGGCATCAGATGAGTCCGCGCTCCTTCCTGCGCTGCCTCTTCAAGCGCCTGATCCTCTTCTTAATCCACTTCCACCTCATTCTTCCCTTCTTCTTCCACTTCCTCGGGCGCCTCTTCATGATCATCACCCCTGAGTTTCTCTCCGGGGTTAGCTCCGGGGGTTCCTTTTTAAGCTTTTCCGTGGTTCGGGGTTTCCCCTCCTTGCAAGGCGAAACGGGTGGTCGAGCTCCCGTGGGGACAAAAACGGGCCGCAGGAGCCTGGTTTCAGAGGCCAGATTTTTCTGTCACTTAGATGTCTTTTGGAGGTTGTTTATCATTTAACACACTTGTAATTCTAAGATGCGTTGTGTTTAGTATCGCAATCAGACTTAAAGGCTGTTTTAAACTGGTTTTTTGTATTTTTTCCTCTTCTAATTACGTTTGTCGTTCCAGATCCGTTCCGCTAACCTTATCTACTCTCCGGGCGATGTGGGTGTGGTGGTAGCATGAAGATCGCCTACGTCCAGATGGAGCCGGTTCTCCTCGAGCCTGAGATTAACTACTCGAAGGCCGAGGAGCTGATAAGAACCGCCGTTCGTGAGGGTGCCCAGCTCATAGTTCTGCCGGAGCTCTTTGATACAGGATACAACTTTGAGAGCAGGGGCGAGGTTGAAGAGGTCGCCGGCCAGATTCCCGATGGCCCGACGACCGAGTTCCTGATGGAGCTTTCAAGGGAGCTCGGCGTTTTCATAGTTGCTGGAACGGCTGAAAAGGACGAGAAGGGAAGGCTTTACAACTCCGCCGTGATGACTGGTCCTATAGGGAGCGGCTACATAGGGAAGTACCGCAAGGTTCACCTGTTCTACCGGGAGAAGCTCTTCTTCGAGCCCGGCAACCTCGGCTTCCATGTCTTCAACATAGGCATCGCCAAGGTCGGCGTGATGATATGCTTCGACTGGTTCTTCCCGGAGAGCGCCAGAACGCTAGCCCTGAAGGGTGCTGAGATAATCGCCCACCCGAGCAACCTTGTCATGCCCTATGCCCCGAGGGCGATGCCGATTAGGGCTTTGGAGAACAGGGTTTACACTGTAACCGCCAACAGAATCGGCGAGGAGAGGGGCCTTAGGTTCATAGGGAAGAGCACGATAGCCTCGCCGAAGGCCGAAGTCCTTGCCATGGGGAGCGAGGATAAGGAGGAGGTGGCCGTCGTTGAGGCAGACCTTGAACTCGCCAGGAGTAAGAGGCTCAACGACATGAACGACGTTTTCAGGGACAGAAGGCCCGAGACGTATTCCCTTTGAAGTGCCTCCAGCTTTTTATTCTTAGCTTTGCATAATACCCAGCTATGATTGGAACTCAATGGGTTAATTGTTGTTGATATTCGTGGACGTTACAGTAATTCAGTGATTAGGCTGGAGATTTTCCCACAAAATCCCTGCTGAAGTCGCGGAGGGAGATTTGGCCGGATATTCGAAAAGATTTTAAGTTAAAGAGCCGTATAAAAGCCTGATGGTTGGAATGAAGGGCCACTTAATGCTTGCGCTTTTGCTCGTCGCTGCCCTTGTCATAGGGCTAGCAGTCAATGTCGAGGCGTTTCTCTCGGACTATTCCCATCAGGAGGGTTACTTTGGGGCGGACTCGCTTCAGGCCGAGCTTTTGCCGGCCGATTCTCATGTCCTCGGGACGATAACTGCTGATAACCCCTTCTCCGTCTACGTGGTTGTCTCCGACTCCGGCTACTTCGAGGGACTCGAGAGGGGTAGGGTGGTGATGAAGTGGGAGAACATCACAAAGTTGAACCTAAACATCACCGTTCCTGACGACGGCTACTACCTCGTTGTCAAAAACGGGAACGTGAGCCAGGAAATAAGAATAGACCTCAGCTCGGGCCGTTGAAATCTCCCAAGACGAGTTTGGCTATCTCCCTCCTGGGCTCTCTGAAGTAGAGAACGTCCCCTACCCTCACGAACCCGTGCTCCCCCGGCCTTATGAGCCTGGCTTCCCTAAAGAATATTCTTCCGATCGCCAGCTGCGTCGCCAGATCCCAATGGTGGAAGTCGAAGCTCCCGACCTTTCTGAAGCCCGGTAGCAGGTAGTAGGTTCTCCTGAAGGTGCCTCTAGTTACGTCGTAGCCCTCGTGGACTGAGGCCAAAGTGTGATCCTCTCCCCTGCTCTCGACGAAGAACTCCTTGTAGCCCGTTCCATAGAGTATCCTGTAAACCCTGTCGGTGTCTTCAATAAGGAAAACCCCGTTCTCGCTAAGCGCTAAGGTAACGTTGGCGAATATCTTAACCGCATCGAAGGGATCGAAGTGTATCATGGTGTTGCCAAAGAGGAGCGCGACCTCGTGCTCCCCAACAAGTTTCGCCGCTTCCCTCACGTCCCCGTGAACCTTTGCCGGAGCGATGCCCAGGCCGGCAAGTTCGACCCACTCCTGAACCCTCTCCAAATCCTCGGCTCTGGCGTCGAGGAGGGTTAACTTCTTGGCGTTCGTTGCCTTTGCCGCAGCGATTCCAGCTATGCCGGTTCCGGCACATAGATCTAGAACACTGCCGCCTTTAGGAAGCCCCAACCCTTCGAAGAACCCCGTGAGGTCCTTGAACCTTTTCCTGGCTCCCTCATTGCCCGGCTCCATGTACCCCCTCGCGTAGCGGTACAACTCTTCAAGGGACATAGCATCACCCCCGGGAATAATGCATGAAATTATTTAAATCTATCGGAATTGTCCAAGTAGTGACCTCACTCGCAGGCGTTGAAGAGACTAGTCTGACCTCCTTCCCGCCGTGAACGACGAGGCTTTCAAAGAAAAATGTAACTATCCCGAATCATATTTCTGGCCCGTCCAGGCCCTGAATGTTCAGATGTCGGCGATTATGGGGAAAGCTTCAATAAAGAGGCTCTTGAGGGTTCTCATGACTTCATACGCGCTCATTTCATCGCCTTCACGAGCCTGATGGTCTCGACGACGATAATCCCCATGCTCCCAATGACCATTGCATTTAGGAAGGTTGGGGAACTGTACGAGTAGGCATTGTAGAGGATTGAATACGTGAAGGCCCCCCACAGGAGGAACTGGAGCATCGTCAAGAGTTCCAGGATTATTCTCGCGATCCTGGCGTTGCCCTTGGGAATCCTTAAGGCCACTGGGTCCCTTCCCAAGTACGTCAGTCCGAGAATGAATACTGCTCCACCCACCGGTATCAGAAACGCCCCGATGGACTTCGGTTCGAAGCGGTCGGCAATCCCTTGGACATTAAAGTGGATCGCTATAATTTCAGGCATCCTGTCCCAGCTAACCGCGAGTAATATTAGATACGAGGAGATGAGAACCAGCTGAATGGCCAGATAGGGCTTTACCTCTATCCTTTCAAGGGGTTTTGGCTCTCCCTCGGCTGGCATTGAGATGGCCTCAAGCTCAACGGTTTCCTTTGCTATGACGTAGCTCCTCCAGGTTATTAGCGAAATCCCTATGATCATTGACATCATCAGAAGAATTATGTTTCCAGTAAAGCTCAGCACCCCAAGGAGAAGCCCGAGCCCCATGAGGGCCTTTCCCGCGAAGGTGTTGGCCTTCTTCCACGCCTCCTCTGAGATGTAAGTGTAACCTATCCTGATGCCTATCGCGTGGTTGGGTCTGTTCCGATAAAGGTATGTCAATAACCCTGCGACGAACATTGTGGTCGAGATGAAAAGACCGAAAGCGACATCGGGGTTCATTCTTTTTCCACCCCCATTCTTTCCAGGGTTTCGGTTATGGTCCTAACCTCCGCCTTCATCTCTTCGAGCACTTCCTTTCCAAGTTTGGTTAGGGAGTAGTACTTCCTCGGCCTTCCCCCAACCTCTGCCCAGGAGTCCTGAACGAGGCCCAGCTTCCTGAGGCTCTTGAGTATATCGTACAGGGCCCCCTCGCTGGGGACTATCCTTCCCCCGCTCAGCTCCCCGAGCCTCTTCCTTATCGCATAGCCGTGGAGTTCTTCCCTCTCCAGGAGCAGGAGCACCATGTATGAGTAGAGGCCGGAGCGGAGGTCTTTTCTCAGCTTCTTGAGGGCCTTCTCTTTTTTGCCCGCCAGCACTTTTCTCACCACAGCACCTCTTCCTCCCTTGGAAGCTCGGCCCTCGCCTTAGGAACCACCCTTCTGAGCAGCCAGAGCGCGGCCAGGGCCGTTATCAGCTCGGTGGCGTACATTGTAGGCTCGCTTTTCGTGAGATGGTAGTAGGCGGCCAGGGAATCGACGACCGCGTGGAGGCCGATCACCGCGATTAGGGCTTCTCTTCCGTAGCCTTCCGCGTACGCGTGGGCGAGATACGCTGCGGTCCCGACGTGGAACAGGACGACGAGGTAGCGCTCGACCATCGAGAGGAGAGCGCTGATGAGAGGCACTTCTAGGGGAGTTCCAACCGCCATTGAGCCCGCCAGTGCGGCACCGGCTATTACGAACGCCTCGGTTACCCCAAAGCCCAGTCCGAGGAAGAGACCTGTCCCTATGTCCTTTCCCTTGACCAGGAGGTACTTCACGCCTTCCTGCACCGTCCCAGCCACGAGGCCGAGCCACAGAGAGACGCCGACGGTAAAGGCCAGTCCCCTCGCGACCACGTCCTCGTTGGGGGTTATCCCCATTCCGAAAAGGGACAGCTGCTGGACGGGGTTCTGGACTATCATTGCCATGAAGAACGCCGCCAGGCCGAGGAGGAACTCGCCCCACCTCTGCCTTTCAAAGCCAAGAAAGTAGAGCGTCGCCCACGCTAGAAGGGCCCCGAGTACGGGGAATGGCAGGAGGTACATACCTACTCCTCCCCGACTTTTTTCACCACGACGGCCGTGCCGTAGGCGTATATCTCTGCCATGCCCGATGCCACCGCTGAGGTCATGAAACGAACACCTATGACTGCGTTTGCGCCCATCTCCTCCGCGTGGAGCTTCATTCTCCTCAGGGCTTCTTCTCTTGCCTCGGCAAGCATCTGGGTGTACTCCTGAACCTCGCCGCCCTTGAGGTTCTTGAGAAATGCCATTATGTCCCTTCCCACGTGAGTGGCCCTGACTATCCCACCCCTCGCGAGCCCCTTGACCTCAACTACTCTGTATCCCGGCAGGCTCTCGGTGGTTGTTACGATGATGTCCCCCATACATGTCACCCCGATGCATCGAACTTCAAGGTATCGTTTGGGAAGGATCGTATAAAAGGGTTTTGTTAGGCTATGGAAAAAGGGAGAAGAGAGGTTCAGGCCTCGTGCTTGTAGATGGTGTAGGTCATCGGGTCGTCGTAGACCTCCTGCGGGGCGACGGAGTAGAAGTAGGTCCAGCTCCAGGCGCCGTCGTTCTCGTCGAGGTTCACGGTGAAGCCGCTGGCGACGAGGTAGGCGGCCCAGACGAGCTGGGAGCAGTAGTACTTGTCGTCGTAGACGTCCGGCTTGCTTATGTAGTCATAGTTGTAGGGCTTGCCGAGCTGCTGGTAGGCGAACTGAATGGCCCTCTGCTTGGTGGCGTCGTCGACCATGACCCTCTGGAGTGCCACGACGTCGTACCTGCTGAGGAACTCGCTGAGTGGGCTGATGATGACGCCCTTGCCTATCTTGGCCTCTATGACCATCCAGTCGTTGATGCTCTCGTTGTACCAGGCGACGATGGCAACGTGTATCCAGTAGCCGGGGATTATGGCGTTGAAGAGGTCCGGGCTGTGGCCGTAGACGAGGTCACCCGGCTGAACGTCGGTCGGGTACGGGTGCTGGTAAGTCCTGGTGTCCCAGATGTAGTTGAGCAGGTCGCCGGCGCTGGCACCTGGGACGGTGGCGCCGAGAAGGAGGAACACCACTGCTATTATTCCAAGCTTCCTCATTTCATCACACCTCCCTGCCCTCAATCGGGCAGAAATGGGGTATGCTCGGAGGTTAATAAGCTTTATTATGTCCCATGGGGCGCGGTCGGAAAAAATAGAAACGAGGGGTGGGTTTAGATTGAGTGGTAATAGATAACATAAGTATCCCCGTCATCATAAACCTCCTGGGGGGCCACACCGTTGAGATATGTCAGGGTCCAGCCGGGGTTGGCGTCTATGTCCGGACCGCCCGCTGCCAGGTAGGCCGCCCAGACGAGCTCGGAGCAGTAGTAGGAGTCACCGTAGACCTGCTTGGTGTACCAGCCCCAGTCGTAGGGCTTGCCAAGCTGCTGGTAGGCGAAGTAAACAGCGTTCTGCCTCACGTAGTCGCTGGTGGCGACGCGAAGAACCGCGACGGTGTCGTACCTGCTGAGGAAGTCAGAGAGAAGGACCAGTCTTATCCCGGACTCCCAGGCTTCTATGACGACCCACTCACCGTAGTAGCTGTCGTAGTAGGCTATCATTCCCGTGTGGGTCCAGTATCCGGGTATGAAGATGTCGCTGTTGGGGTTGTGGCCGATGACGATGTCCCCCGGGACAACGTTCCAGGGGTAGGGGTGCCAGTAGTTGGCGTCTCCCTTGCTGCTGGAAGCGGCAACCGGGTTCAGCATCGTAGTCAGGAATAGCAACACCAAGATTGCAGCAACCTTTTTCATTTGGAACACCCCCAGGGTATTGCAGAAAATCTAATACCTTAATGTCTAATAAAGGTTTCGGTTGCACGTCTATGGTATGTAATGTATTTTTATGTTCATTAAAGTGCTGTACAACTCTGCGAATCGATGATGATTTAAAGGGTTTCCCCTACCGTCGTCGGTGGGTTCGATGCACGAGGTTTCGATGGGTGAGATACTGGAGAACCTTAGAGAGCTCAACGCTAAGCGGGTGCTCATTCAGACGCCGGAAGGGTTGAAAAGAGAGGCCCAGACCCTGGCGGATTTTCTTGAGGAGAACGGAATCGAGGCGATAATAAGCGGGGACATCAACTACGGTGCCTGCGATCCGGCCGACAGGGAGGCGAAGCTACTCGGCTGCGACGCGCTGATACACCTCGGTCACAGCTACATGCGCCTTCACCTCGAGGTTCCGACGATATTCGTGCCAGCTTTCGCGGGCGTTGATGTGGTTCCTGCGCTTGAGAAAAACCTCGACGAGATACGGAATCTGGGAGGAAGGATAGCGCTCGTCACGACTGCCCAGCACATTCACCAGCTCGCTAGGGCGAAGGAGTTCCTGGAAAGACACGGCTTTGAGGTTATCATCGGGAAAGGGGACTCCCGCGTCAGCTGGCCGGGCCAGGTTCTCGGCTGCAACTTCACCGCGGCGAAGGCCGATGCTGAGGGGGTTCTCTTCATAGGGGCCGGCTACTTCCACCCCATTGGCGTTGCTCTGGCAACTCGGAAGCCAACCCTCGCGGTCAACCCATACTCGGGCGACGCTCTCTGGCTCGATGAGGAAGCCGAGCGCCTCATCAGGAAGCGCTGGGCCCAGATAGCAAAGGCGTTTGATGCCGGGCGGTTCGGGGTCATAACGAGCACCAAGAAGGGCCAGCTCCGATTGGCTGAGGCGAGAAGGATAGTCAAGCTCCTCCGCGAGCACGGCAAGTACGCGAGGCTCATAGCTATGAATCACATCAGCTACCCCGCGCTGGAGGGCTTCGACTTTGACGCCTACGTCGTCGTTGCCTGCCCTCGCGTCCCCATAGACGACTACGAGAACTGGAGGAAGCCCGTTCTAACGCCGCCGGAGGTCGAGATTCTCCTCGGCCTTAGAGATGACTACGAGTTCGACGAGATACTTGGGGCTGAAAGGGACCGGGACGAGCCCCTGGGCACAGCCCTCCACGGTGGTGGGAAGTGAGGAAGAAGCACCTTGCGATGACACTCTCCCGGCTAAGGGGCTTTCCAGAGCCGAAACCTGAGCTGGAGCAGTACAGGACACCGGGGAACGTCGCGGCCGAGCTCCTTTGGCTGGCGTACTCTTTGGGAGACATCGGGGGGAAAATCATAGCAGACCTGGGGGCTGGAACGGGGGTTCTCTCGGTAGGGGCCTGCATTCTGGGTGCTGGAAAGGTTTACGCGGTGGAGGTTGATGAAAAGGCCCTTGGTGTTGCCCGGGAGAACGCCAGCTCCCTCGGCGTTGAGGACTGTATCGAGTTCGTGCACTCCGACGTTTCGAAGTTCTCGCGCAGGGTTGACGCGGTCGTGATGAACCCTCCCTTCGGGAGCCAGAGGAAGCACGCCGACAGGCCTTTCCTTCTGAAGGCCTTCGAGCTGAGCGATGTGGTGTATTCCATTCATCTTGCCAAGCCCGAGGTGAGGCGCTTCATCGAGGCTTTTGTAAAAGGTGCCGGTTTTAGGACGACTCACAGGATTCCCCTTCCCTTTGAGATTCCGGCCCAGTTTTTCTTTCATAGGAAAAGACTGGAGCGCATTTTGGTGGACATTTATCGGTTCGAGAGGTTATGAAGCGAAAACGATATATTGGATAGGTTCCAATTTATTAAGGGTACAATGGGGGTGAGAGTATGAATCAAATCGAAGAGATAATCAAATCCTGGCGAGCCCTGGACGTCGTTAAGCTCGCGAGCACCGACAGGAGCGCAGTTCTCGCCCTTCTCGAGCTCCTCAGCAATCCCGACACAGCTGTTCGTCTCAGGACCCTCGCCGCCCTGGCCGAACTGGTCGAAGGGACGGACGATGGGACGAAGAAGTTCCTGTTGAACCATGGACTTGAACCTCTGACAAAGCTTCTGTCCGACGATGACCCTAGGGTGGTTCACAGGACCATCGAGGTTCTGGCGAGGCTGCTCAAAAGCGTACCCCTGGACGAGAAGAGGTTCCTTCAGCTCCTGAACTCCGCCGTGGAAGTTATGAAAAACGGCGACACCCTGGCCCGTCTTTCGCTCATTGACCTCTTCGGTAGGATCCAGGTGCCTTCCTTAAGTGAAGAAGGGCTGTCAAAGGTTCACTCCATAGCCTCCTCTGATTTCCTGTGGGTCAGACTTCTGGGCCTCAGGGTTCTTCTGAGCTCTGGAAGACTTGAGGGATATGAGGAGCGCTTGGTTGAAGGGCTTGAGAGTCTCCTCTTGAGCGGCAACGCACTCACCATCGAGCTGGGAATCGGCCTTTTGATGGAGATAATGAGATTCCACTCAACCCCAGGGGCAATGAAAGCTCTTTCCCGCTTCCCCTCTATACTCAAGGCGGTTGAAACGGGCGGTGGCGATGTCTTCCTCCGCAGAAAGGCCGCAGAAGCAAGGAAGAACCTCGAGGAAACTCTGCTTGCCTACTACGGCTCGCGCCACGATGAGGCCCTTGAGGCTGCCAGAGCGCTCCTTGGAGATGGGCGTGGGGAAGATGCCCTCTTCCTGTTGTTCACAATAGGGAGAACTGACCTCCTGTCCCACTTGTGGGGTGATGCCCGAGCGGCCGAATCCGAACCTATGAAGGTTCTCGGCCTTGAGAGGGCCCTTTGATCTTTCTCCCCTCGGTTTTGCGAAAGAGATATAATCCTCCACCGAGAGTCCTCCCAGGAGGAGTGACTGTGGGGAAGTTGAAGCTCTCTGACAGACAGCTTTACGCGCTGATAGAGGCGGTGAAGCTTGGTGAGGAGGTGAAGCCCAGCCAGCAGGCCAAGAGGAGGGCCTTCGCAAAGTACAGAATCGAGGGCTGGGAGAACTCGAAACTCACCGGCATTTTCTACTCTATCCAGCGAAGGCTTGGCCTTATAGATGAGGTGATTGAGGGGCTCGTTGGAGTTTCCCCCCTTATCCTGGATCCCTGGTTGAGGGCGACGCTGAGGGTTGCCGTTGAAATAGCCGTCTTCAGGAACCCGAACGAGAAAACCCTTCAGCACCTCAAGGGCCTCGCCAAGTTCCTCTCTAGCAGAACCCACCCCTACGTCGGCTATTACTACTACGACCTCCTCCCCAGGGTCATCAACTACGTCCCAAAGCTCGACTCCGAGGAGAAGAGGCTGAAGTGGGACTACCTGTTCCCGGAATGGTTCATACGGAAGATGCGCGGGCTCGTGGGGGAGGAGGCGGAGGAGCTGCTCAAAGCGCTCAACGAGACCCTGCCGACGAGCGTACGCGTCAATCTTCTGAAGGCGAACGTTGAGGAAGTTGAGGACTATCTCCGGAAAAAGAACGTCCGATTCGAGAGAAGCGAGAGGGTAGGGACTCTTTTGAGGATCCTAGACCCCTTCAACCCAGAATGGCTCTTCAACAAGGGACTGGCCATAGCTCAGGAGGAAGCCGCGGCGGTGGCTTCCCTTGTTTTAGCCCCGAAACCCGGCGAAACGGTCGTGGATCTGGCGGCCGCCCCCGGCGGCAAAACGGCCCACATGGCAGAGCTGATGAACAACGAGGGGGAAATCTACGCCTTCGACATTGATAGGACAAGGGTAAAGAGAATGAACGAGGTTCTCAGGAGGACTGGAGTTAAAATCGCCGAAACCATAGTGGCCGACGGCAGGGAGGCTCCAGAGATCCTAGGCAGTGGGATAGCGGATAGGGTTCTCCTCGATGCCCCGTGCACCAGCGATGGAACGATAGCCAAGAACCCTGAACTCAGGTGGCGCCTCCGCGAGAAGAACATTCCAAAGGTCGTGGAGCTCCAGAAGGAGCTTATCGAGAGCGCGTGGGAGATTTTAAAGCCCGGCGGCAGGTTGCTTTACTCGACCTGCTCAATGCTCAGGGAGGAGAACGAGGACGTCGTGGAGTGGTTCCTCAGAAGGCACGGCGATGCCAGACTCGTCCCACTGAGTGGGCCCTACGACGGCGGCTTTTTGCCGGGAACCATGAGAGCCTGGCCCCACAGGCACGGCACTATTGGGTTCTTCTACGCGCTGATTGAAAAGAAAGGGGACTAAGCCTGTTCTTCTTCCTTTTCCTCTTCCTGTGGCTCCTCTATCCTCACCCTCAGCTCGTTGGCGAACCAGTTCACCCTCTGCGGGAAGGGTATCTCTATTCCAGCCTCGTCGAGAGCTTTCTTGACGTCGTGGATTATCCTCATTCTGACGTCGAACCACTTCTCACTGGGCGCCCAGGCCCTTATCGCAACCACCACCGAGCTGTCGTCGAGTCTGTCCACGTAAACAAGCGGCTCCGGCTCGACCAGAACGAGCGGGATTTCATCGAGAACGCGCTTTATTATCTCCACAGCCCTTTCGGCGTCGGCGGCGTAGGCTATGTTTACATCTACATCGACCCTTCTCACGGGGTAGCGCATGAAATTGACTATGTTGCTGTTGAAGAGCTTCTCGTTTGGAATCCTGATGAGCGTGCCGTCCCAGGCCCTTATTCTCGTGGACAGTATTCTTATGTCCTCAACGACACCCTCCAGTTCACCTATCTTTACCTGGTCCCCTATGAGAAGCGGCTTGTCGAAGTACATGAAAACTCCGGAGACGAAGTTCGAAACGACAGTCTGGGCGGAGAAACCAAGAATGATACCCGTTATTCCTGCCGCGGCGAGGAGTGCGCTGAGTTCGGTGCTAACACCAGCGAAGCTGAGGGCCATGAAGAAGGCTATCGTTATGAATACGTAGTAGAAGATCTTCGCCTTCACGATGACTTCAGGCTTGGCCTTCTTGCCGGAGCTCATTATCATATAGTCCTTGGATTTCTTGGCTATCAGGTAGGAGAAGTAGAAGAAGCCCATTGCAAAGGCTATGTTTCCAATCGTGGTGGGTCCGATCTCGTAACTCATTATGCCGAGCAGGTAGAGGGCCCAGATTATGCCGCCGAGCACGAACATTCGGAACACTATCTCTGCCGTGTCCTCGTTTATTATCCACGTCATACTGGTCTCCTTGGACTTGCGGATTATCAGCTTCCTGACTATCCTCCCTAAAACGAGCATTCCGAAGATTATCAGAGCCGCCTCCACTAGGGTGAATAGGCTTAAGTTCACCGGGATTGGGGGAGTTGGAGCTGTGGAAGAGGTGGTAGTGTTAGCGGCCATCACAACCACCTCATTCTGAAGTTGGGAAGCGGTTCGGCCCTGTGGGTCTGCCTGAGCGTTCCGTCCGGTGGATTGCCGGTGTTGTTCACCTCGTAGATCTCCTTGGTGAGGAGGATTATGAGGGGATAGTACGCCCGCTCCTCTGAATAAAACATGACGCTGTTCCTTATGGGAAAGACCACCCTCTCAACCATCTTCCAGCTCTCGGTCGGGTTGTAGATTACCAGTTTGACTACCGCGGGAGAATCTGGGATACTCTCGTAAAAGTCGCTCTCGTGGTACCTCGCTATCACCCCAACGGTCTTCTCTCCGTAGAGGCTGTACTTCTCCCGTCCAACGGTAAAGCGGTCTATCTCCAGGTCGCCGCTTCTGATCGAGATGTCTATCGGGGCGGAGAGATATCCCACTATTCTTTCCTTTGGGGGTATAGCTATCCTTTCGGAGAGCCGTATCATGAGAAACTTAACGCCGTAGCCCTCCGCAGGGGCGGGAAGGATAAGGAACTTCCCCTTTCCCTTCTTTATTAGAACTTGAACTCCTTCGCGCCGGTAGAGAATCCAGTTCTCGGATTCCTCGACGAGGTGGATTTTTTTGTCAATGATTTTGATGAACTGGGTTCTCAGCTCGTGCTCGCCAAACATGGAATAAGATTGGCTGGAAAAGATTTAAAGTTTGCCTGAAAATGAAGCGGCTCACGCCTTCTCGAAGCCGATGTCCTCTATTTTGACGTGGGTGAACACGTTGGCTCCGCCCTGCTCTATGAAGACTCCCTTGGCCTCAACGGGCACCGGAAGGTTGGCGGCTATCGTGGCCTCTCCCTGGCCGGTGATGCTCCCGAAGGTGTACGTCCAGCTCACGCTGGACACCCTGAACTCCTTCCCGCCGAGGTTCACCGTTCCGTCAGGCTTCACCTCGTAGTTGTACTGGTAGCCCATTACTCCCCAGCTGCCCGTGGTCTCCTGGTAGATGTTCTCGTCCTCGAGGGCCGTCCAGAAGCCGAAGTTGTAGAACCCGTACCAGCTCAGGTATATTGCCTCTATGTCCGCTATGTCCGAAAGCATGTTTATATCACCTTCCTGGTACGGAGCGATGCTTCCCTTGCCGACCGCTATCGGGTTGTAGAACTCGAAGGTCTGGTTCCCGTACTTCATCATCACGCCAACGACGTCTCCAGTCCCCGCGTAGAGTGATGAATATAGCGTTAGGAAGTCTAGCGTTGGGAACAGGAAGAAAGTATCCGTGTCTTCACTCCTGTTCACAACCCACAGGCGGTACTCAAAGGCGTCGCTCATGTCCTCGGCGTTTATGGGGATTATCTTGCCGTAGTACTCGTAGACCTCGAACTCACCGAGATCGACCTTCTCTTGCTTCCCAGTTTCCATGTCTATGCTGTTGCCGTAGACGTGTATTTTGACCGGCCCTCTTCTCTTCTCGACCTCGTACTCGTAGACCGGACCCCCTTCCTCCGTTCTCACCCTCAACTTGTACTTGATGTACGTTATGAGGTAACTCTCCCCGTCTATCTGAACGGGATTGTGGGCGTCCCAGGGGTTTTGCCAGGAGGCGTACCCCGTTTCAGTCTCCGTTGGAGTCTCCATTTCCGTGGTCGTCGTTCCCGATTGAGTGGGGGATTCCGTTGTGTAGCCTCCGCTCGTCGTGCCGCCCGTTTCTCCGGCTCCGGGGGTTGTAGCATGTTCCCCTTCCGTGTATGACTCTGAGGCTGTTGGGCTTTCCTCGCCCCCTCCTCCGAGGCAACCGCTGACTCCGACGAAAATTAAAGTTGCTAAGAAAATAGCAATAAGACCTCGAAACTTTTTCATACATCCTCAGCTCCATATTTCTTTTATAAAAATTGGAATTCGTTGTATTTAAACTTTAAGTTTGAGTTTTAGCGGCATAAGTTTAATGGTTTCGTGTCATGTGTCTCCACTGACCGTACTAAACACTCGTCTTTTCAATACGGGATTGTTGAGCTTTCCTGAGAATTTCAACCAGGGGTTTTACGCCTCCGCGGGGCGGCCGTCCGGCGTACGCCGCCAGGTCAAAAACAGCTGGGACCCTTGAAATTATTCCCACGTCGGCTGTGGCAACCGTCTCGAACTTCTTCAGCTCGAAGTCTGGGCTTCTGACGAGGCGGACCTCCCCGGGAACTCCCTCCCGCTCCAGAATCTTCTCGGTGAGCTTCCTGACAACTCCACTCCTCGGAACCGCAGAGCCGTAGAAGAAGATGGCTTTACTCACCCCCAGTCTGGCAAGACTCTCAGCTACGTCCTCGATGACCCTTTCAGTCCCCTCGTTCAGCCGGTACTTCCCCTGGTACTTAAGGTCCCTCACGAGCCCGTCCTCGCAGAGAACCGCTTTTCCCTCGAGAATGGACTCAAGGGTTATTAGGACGTTGAATCCGTCAATCGCTAAAACTCTGTCTCTAAGTTCCTCTGGTTTGAGGAGTTTTCCCTGAACCTCGGCTATCCATTCATCTGAGAAAACGCACCTAGCCAGGAGGTGCCGTTCCTCCCGCGAGAGCCGGTAGTGGTTGGCCACAAATTCGAGGGCATAACCCTTCCGGTAGCCCCTGTTGAGGAGGTACCTGAGGTCGAGGTAGGCCTCGCACAGCATGGGAAAAGAAACGGTGGAGGGTTAAATAACCTTCTCCATTACCTCCGTCCCCGTGCGTATCCTGAGCTTCACCCTTCCGCTTAGGAGGGAGCTCTTCACCTTCTTTGTCAGTATCTCGTCCACCTGGAATATCCCTGCGGGGTGCTTCATTGATATCTCGATGAGTATTGGCTGCTCCTCGTTCCCTTCCTTTATCTCAACCCTCTCTATGGCCAGGGCCGAGACGGCGTGTATGTCTACCTTGTCCTTCTTGTGCACCAGCCTGCTCCTCCCGGCTTCCATGTCGCAGCCGTCCGCTATCGTGACGAGGGAGCCCTCGATGGTGGTGCAGGGTACGTGCTCGTCGTGGGTGTAAATGGCGTTCAGGGTCATAGCCTTCAGCAGGAGCGGGTCATCGGTTTTGAGCTCTCCCACGAGCTTCTCTATGATCGGTTCGGCCAGGAAAACGCTGAACTCGTAGTGGTTTATCCTGTGGATCATGTTGCCAATGTCGTGGAACAGCGCGCCGAAAGCGACGATGAACTTGCTCCAGCGGAAGGGCTTTCCGAGCTTCTCCGCCGTAGTATGGATCCCAAACTTCCTGATGATGTTGAGCAGCTCAAGCGCTCGCCTGGTTGTGAGGAGGACGTGTATTGGCCCGTGGTCGTTGAAGCCGTAGACGTTTAGGACGATGTAGTTGGTGGTCTCGAAGTAGTAGTGGTACTCTCTAAAGGCCCTCTCGTACATCTCGTACAGCTCTTCGTCGGCGAGAAGTTCCTTAATCTCGCCCAGCAGTTCTTCCTCCGTGTACATTCTTACCACCCCACCGGGTGGAGAAGAGGGGGTTTTAAGGATTTTGAACGGGATCCGGTGAAAAAGCGGACTTTCTGTTGGGTAGTTTTGCGTTGTTTGCCTCACTCCAACATTCCCTCAAGCTCTAGAATCTTCTTCGAGCGGAGATAAACGACCGGAACGCCCTTTTCCCTCAGCCTTCTCTTTAATCCCTTATCGTTGGTGCACACTATAACGCGCTCGTTTTCGACGGCGAACTCGTAAATCTGGTCGTCTATCGGCTTCCTCCCGAATTCACCTATCTC
Source organism: Thermococcus sp. MV11 (assembly GCF_012027285.1). Classification (NCBI taxonomy): domain Archaea; kingdom Methanobacteriati; phylum Methanobacteriota; class Thermococci; order Thermococcales; family Thermococcaceae; genus Thermococcus; species Thermococcus sp. MV11. The sequence goes on along the minus strand of NZ_SNUD01000002.1, from coordinate 167,645 downwards.
AACTGTATCGAACCTCTCCGCGAGCTTCTTGGCCATTCTAACCGCGAGGAGGTCCTTTCCCCGGGACTTCCGCTCTATAACCTCCAGTTCCTGCAGGACGACGTTTGGAACCGCGATTTTAAACCTCACATCGAGAACCCTGTTCAGCTCGGATATTATGTCTACGCCAAACTGTCCTGGAACAAGAAGAAAGTTCGTGTCCGGGATTACCAGCCACTCCCGCCTCTCGGCCATCGATCTCACCGAAATTAAAGGGGTAAGAAGAGCTTACTCCCTTATGAAGCCGTAGCCGATGAGGCGCCACCTGCTGCCGACCTGCCTGCTGATGGCGACCCTATCCCCCACCTCAGCGCAGATGGGTATCTGGAGCTTCAGCTCTATCTCGTCCTTTCCAAGGCCGGTAACGAGGCCCATTGTCCTGGCTGTTCCAACGTTGAGGAGAAGCACTTCCCTCCTTTTTATCGGCTCGACCTTAAGCTCCTCCTCGGTTCCGACGACGCGCTCGAGGAGGCGCACCTCAAGCCTGAGATCCTCCCACACCGGCGGGAGCTGGCCAGGCTTTCCGACGACGTTTCCTGCCATCAGGTCGCCCTTGGTGAGATACGGGTCGAGCTTGGTTCCCACTCCAACGAGTCCACCAGGATAGGCCTCTTCCACGAACCTTCCGCCGGCCTGGAGGGAAGTTATCTCGGTCGTTATCGGCTCGTACCTTATCCTGCCGTGGTCCTCGTAAGGAACGCCCGGGCGGATCTCGATCTCGTCGCCCACCCTGAGCTTGCCCTGGATTATCGAGCCGCCTATGACGCCGCCGACGAGCTTCTCCGGCTTGGTTCCGGGCTTGTTCACGTCGAAGCTCCTGAGGACGAGCATCTTGGGCGGCTTGTTGGGGTCGCGCTCCGGTGTGGGTATGAACTCCTCTATGGCGGCAAGCAGGACATCAACGTTCGCACCGTGCAGAGCGGAAATCGGGATTATCGGGGCATTCTCAGCAACGGTCCCCTTGACGAACTCCCTTATCTCGTGGTAGCGCTGGATAACCTTTTCCCTGTCCACGAGCTCTATCTTGTTGAGGGCTATGACGATGTTCCTGTTGCCGACTATCTGGAGGGCCATCAGGTGTTCCCTAGTCTGGGGCATTATCCCCTCGTTCGCCGCGATGACGAGAACGGCACCGTCCATGAGGGAAGCCCCTGCGAGCATGGTGGTCATCAGCGCCTCGTGTCCAGGGGCGTCTATGAAAGAAACGCGCCTCTCGAACTCGGTCTCGTGGCCGCAGTACGGGCACACCGGTGAGCTTGAGTACCTCCCGCAGTGGGGGCACTTCCTTATCTCGGCATCGGCGAAGCCTATCTTGATGGTGATTCCTCTCCTCAGCTCCTCGCTGTGGGTGTCGGTCCAGATTCCGGTTAGGGCCTTGGTTAGGGTGGTTTTACCGTGATCAACGTGACCAACCATTCCGATATTGACTTCCGCCTGCCTAAACTCCTTCTTCTCAGCCATCTTCTCTCACCCCTAAATTTAGAGCGCGGGGACGTTTATTAAGGTTACCTCGAGATTGAGAAGACCTGCTAAGAAAAGCTATAAGTTTGGGGAAAGGAGGAAGCTCAGAAGACGAGCTTCATGTTGACCTGGACGATCTCGGGGCTGATGGTGTTGCCCCTGACGGTCTTCTTCCTCCTCTCGCCCTTCTCCTTCGGCCTGAAGCCCGGCCCCTTGGAGACGAGTATCTTGACCCTCCTCGGGCCGTGGACGTCGGGCCTCATGGGGAAGCCGTCCTTGTCGGTACCACCGGTTATCTTTAGCTTGACGTCGCCCGGAATCTCCTCGCCGAATATCTCGGTGAGGTTGAGTCCGAGCTCGCTCGCGGGGATCTCCTCCCCTATACGCTTTCCTATGAGCTTCTCGGCCTGCTCACCGCTTATCTCAACCTGCTTGGCTATCCCGTTCTTGGGGTTGGATATAACGAGCTTAAAGGTCGCCATTTCCTCCCACCTCCTCTGTCATTAGCGGGATTCATTGGGTAAACCCCTTATCCAGTGAGCGCTGTGGCTTGGTCTTTAAAAACGTTTCTTCCACAACTTTTTTATATGTTGGACGAGCCTTATTCCCTAAGAGGTGAGAGAAATGGCCAGGGAAAAGACCACCCTTCCCCCGACCGGCGCGGGACTGATGAGGTTCTTCGACGAGGACACCAGGGCGATAAAGATAAGCCCGAGGGGCGTCATCGCGGTGACGCTCATACTTGTGGCCCTCGAGATACTCCTCCACGCCTTCGGTCCCCAGCTCTTCGGTTAAAGGAAGCTCGTTTTCTTCAACCCTCTGGCGTTCAGTTCTTCGTTGATTATTCCCCTGACGACCTCCTCCAGCTGGGTCTGGAGCAGCCTGTCCACGTCGTCCTTTATCTTGTCTATGTCGTGCCTCAGCCCCTCGAGGAGCCTTATGTACTCCTTGGCCATCTCTAACTGCCCCTCCTGCCTTACGAGCTGCTCCTTGAGGTGCTCGAAGTCCTCCTTCATAACCTGGAGCTTTCTCAGCTCGCGCTGGAGTTCGTCGAGCTGCTTGGTCAGCGCGTAGTTCTCTTCCTTGAGCTTCTCTATGAGCCTCTCCTTGGCCTCAAGCTCCCTAACGAGGGCGTTGTACTCCTCGGCTATCTGGTTCAGTCGCTCTATTTCCCGCAGGGGTGGAACCTTACCGTTTCCGAGGATTATGACGTCGGGACCGACATTGACTATGTCGCTGGGCCTTATCTTGAGCTTTCTCTCGCTGGAGAACATGCTCTGGCCCTTTCCAAGGTTCTCGATTTCCCTCATCTTGAGTATGAAGTAGAACTGATCCCCTTCAACCTCGACGTTTATGTCGGTAACGTAGCCGAGTATCTTTCCCTCCGTGAGGGATATGACGAACTTGTTGATGAGCTGGTTCGCCTTGGTTTCACCGACCTCGGGCATAAAACACCACCGGGGCTATTTGGTCGGGGGAATACTTAACCTTTCCGCCAACCCTTATAAGGCCCTAATGGGGTTTATCTGTGGGGTGAGGGAATGATAATATTCGTGGGACGTTCGAACGTTGGAAAGAGCACTCTCATCTTTCGCCTGACCGGGAAGTGGGTGAAGCGTGGCAAGAGGCCAGGGGTGACGAGAAGGCCGGTGGAGGTGAACTGGCGCGGAAAGACCGTCGTGGACATGCCCGGTTTCGGCTTTATGAGCGGAGTGCCTAAGAGGGTCCAGGAGAAGGTGAAGGACGAAATAGTTCACTTCATCGAGAACAACGCTGATGACATCGAGCTGGCCGTGCTCGTCATCGACGGAAAGGCCGCTCCGGAGATAATCGAGCGCTGGGAGAAGCGCGGTGAGATACCAATTGACGTTGAGTTCTACTCCTTCCTCCGGGAGCTGGGTATTCCTACAATAGTGGCAGTCAATAAGATGGACAAGATAAAGAACCTGAACGCCACCATAAACTTCCTGGCTGAAAAGTTCGGGATTCCCTACGGCGAAATCCCTGAAACCTTCGTCCCGATCTCGGCCAAGTTCGGAAAGAACCTCACCGAACTCAGACTGCTGATGGAGAAGAAGCTGAGGGAGGGCAAAAGGCCCCGGGAAAGCTCAGAGAACCTCGAGGACGATGTGGGTGATGGTCTCCTTGACTCCGTCGAGCGCTGATATCTCCTCGAGTATCTCGTCGAGCCTCGTCTTGTCGGCCTCGACGATGAGGTCTATGTCACCAGTGACGCGGTATATCTTCTTTATCTTGAGCCTCTTTATGGCCTCGTAAACCTGCCTCCTCTTGGTGGGCTCGATCCTCACGAAGACGAACACGTCACCCTTCTTCTCTCCGAGCAGATCAAGAGCCTTGTCGGTCAGGTCTATGAATCCTCTGCCAGTCCTTATGTAGCCGAGCTCCTTGAGGACCTTGAGGTGGTTGCTCAGGGCCTGCCTGGTTATGCCCAGCTCTTCTGCGAGCTCGTCCTGGGTCTTCTCAACGGTGTGGACTTCGATGGTCCTGCCCTCCTCGTAGAACTTCCTGAGCAGCTTGATCTGCCTCGGGGTAAGGGTGGGCTTTTCCTCCATTTTTAAACCTCCTTTGCATGATTTGCATTTACACTTTATTAAATCAACTATTTTCGGGCCAATGTCAAATTTTCACTGGCCTATAATCAGGGCGCGCCGAATCTTTTATAAGTTTTTTCATTGTACTTCGCGCGGAGGTGGCGCGTTAGATTTTTAATCTCCCCCTCCAACCCATTCCCATGAACAAGGCGGCCTACACAACAGATGTCCCGGAGGATCGCCTGACCCTTCTCGATGGGCTCTCCTCAATGACTGGGCCGGTTAAGGTGATGCTCATCGGTGGAACGGACAGCGGGAAGACGACCCTTCTCACCTTTCTCGCCAACGGCCTGGTTGAGAGGGGCCTTAGGGTCGCTGTTGTGGACAGTGACGTCGGCCAGAAGGGGATCCTTCCCCCCGCAACGGTCAGCCTGGCCTTTCCGGACGGCCCGTTCTCCAGCCCGAGCGAGCTGAGCGGTGAGGCCCACTACTTCATCGGCACAACTTCCCCGGGCCAGTACATCGGCGAGATGGCAGTCGCTGTAAAGCGCCTCTCCGACATCGCCGCGGAGAGGGCCGATGTAGTCCTAATCGACACGACCGGCTTCGTTACTGGACCAGGGTTCGACATGAAGCGCCTCAAGGCCGAGCTGGTTAGGCCGGACGTCATCGTCTTTCTAGAGAGGGAAGGCGAGCTTAATGACCTCAAGAATGCGCTCGCACCTTACGGGGAAACGGTGACCCTTAAGGTCAGTTCCAAGGCGAGGGAGCACTCCCGCGAGGAGCGCAGGGAAGTCAGGAGGGAGAAGTGGAAGGCCTACTTCGCAGGTTCAACTCTCGTGGAGGTCGATTTAACTGAGATCACTCCCGGCGGTACGGAGCTCTTCCGGGGAAGGCCCTTAATCCCTGAGGAGACCGAGCTGATCTCAGCGATCTTCCGCTGGCTCGTCCTCGCCGGCTGGAAGGGGGAGCGCTACACCGTGGTGAAGGCCGAGTCGGAGGGCCATTCGAGGCAGTACAGTAGAGCAGTGCTCAAGGCGGTTGATTTCGATCGGTTGAGTAATCTTCTTGTTGGATTCATAGACGGGAACGGCCTCTGCCTGGGAGTGGGTCTACTCAAGTGGATAAACTTCAGCGAGATGCGCGCCCACGTTCTCACGCCCCTTCCTGTGGAAGCCGTGGAGAAAGCCGTCGAACTGCGCTTCGGCCGCGTGAGGGTCCTCGAAACCGGTGAGGAGCTGGGCCTCCTCTCGAGGGACGAGCTTTAGCAAAGATTTTTAAGTCGATTGCCTAATCGAATTAGGTGGCCCTAATGGAACTCAAGGCGTTCATCGAGATAACCCGCCCCCACAACTGCGTCCTGGCTGGAATAGTGGGGCTCTTGGGTTCGATAGTGGCGGTTGGGCACTTCCCCGACACGCTGACGGCTTCGCTCGTCTTCCTCGTGGTCACCCTTGGCTGCGCGGGGGGGAACACGGTAAACGATTACTTCGACTACGAGATAGATAAAATCAACCGCCCGGACAGGCCCCTCCCAAGGGGTGCGATGGGCAGGAAGGTCGCGCTCTACTACTCGTTGTCCCTCTTTGCGGTCGGCCTTCTCCTGGCCTACTTGATAAACCTCCAGGCATTCATTCTGGCTATCGTGGCGTACGCCGCCATGTTCCTCTATGCCTGGAAGCTCAAGCCCCTGCCCCTCGTTGGAAACCTCGTGGTGGCGGGACTGACAGGAGCGACGCCGCTCTACGGTGCCCTAGCCGTCGAGCACATTGGCTTAGCCGGCTACCTGGCGCTATGCGCCTTCTTGGTGAACGTGGCCAGGGAGATCATAAAGGACATCGAGGACGTTGAGGGGGACATCGCCAAGGGCGCGAGAACGCTTCCAATAGTCTGGGGGAAAAAGAAGGCCGCATACGTTGGAGCACTCTTCGCCCTGCTCACCGTGGCCTCTTCGCTCCTCCCGGTTAAGGCCGGCGTGGGGCTGGGTTACTACGCGATGGTCCCGGTAGATGCGCTGATACTCTACGCCGCGTTCCTGATACTACGCTCCCAAGACAGGGAGACGGCCCACAGGGCCCAGAAAATGCTCAAGGTGAGTATTTTCCTGGCGGTGATGGCGTTCCTGATAGCCGCACTCGTTTAACGTAAGGAGGTGGTGCTCATGGAGTTTAAGGACGAACTCATCAACGCACTCGGGGGGGACGGCCTCTGGACGGTGCTCACCTTCAAAACTCCCCACGGGCCGGGAGTGACGCTTGAAAAGCTCGTCGAGGCCGTCGAGGAAGCCGGTTGGCGCGTGATTTTTAGGGCCAACTGGTGGACCGCCGACATACCCTACGGCCTCATCAGGCTAGACCTTCGGAGGGGAGGACGGGAGAAGATACTCCTCGGCAAGTGGATACTAGGCTCGAGGTGCGAGCTGATAAAGCTGGAGAACATGCCGCTCGAGAGGGGCCGCGACGAGTTCTTCCGCATGGTGGATAGCATAACCTCAACGCTCATTCACGACCCGGTCATCAGAACGATGAGGGAGCAGTACTGACCCCCGCTTTTTCTATTTTTCAAGAGAGTTAAAAAGAGAAAGAGCTCACAGCGGCTCGTAGTAGCCTATCTCTGGCTCGTATATCTCACCCTCTGCCAACAGCTGGGTTATCGCCTCCTCAAGGAGTCCCTCATCGAACTCCTGGGAGAGCTTCTTGACGATGAACTTGTGGGACAACGCCTTGCCCTTCTCGCGAAGCAGACTCAGCACGGCTTCCTTGGCCTTTTCCAGCTCGGGGTTCTCCTCATTTACCTCCTCCGTTGCGCCCTCCTCGAACAGTTCTTCCTCGAGTGTCCTCTGCTCGAGCATCATCGTGTACAGCTCGTCTATGGTAAGGAGCATCTCTTCGCTGACGCCCCTGTTCTTGGCTATGACCTTTGCCTTTGCTGTGATTCCGTATTTGTCGTATATCTCAAAGGCAATCTTCGCTTTCCTTGCGTGTTCTACCTTCTCCTTCAGCGTCTCGAAGCGGTGGAGTATCCACATATTCGGCTCGACCTTGGCTATGCCCTCAACGAGTATCTGCTTGTCGTCGCGCCACTCCGCCACTTTTCCGATTATCTGAACGAGATCGCCCTTCTTCACGAGCCTGATGAACCTTGTATCGTCGCGGAAGCCGAGCACCCATATAGTTCCGGTTCCGTCGTCGATCTGGAGCTTCCCGTAGGTCTCGTCCGCGCTTATGACAGGCTCCCTCACGACGGTAGCGACGACTTTAACGCGGTAGACCTTTCTGGCGTCGCGGGTTATCAGGTAGTTGGGCTCAAAGTCGCCCTCGCTCTTGACGTAGTAGCCGTCAATGATGTCCTTGATGTAGACCCTGCTCGCTGGGAGGCGCTTCTTCATATCTCCTCCCCCCCGAAGAACTCGATGATGCCTTCGACCTTGGGCAGGATCTTCCTTTCAAGCTCCATTATCTCCTCGAGGGCCTCCAGGTCGGCGCTGCTGAAGTCCTGTATGACCTCGCCGAAGACGTGCACCCCCTCCTCGTTCCTGATGACCCTTCCGATGACCCTGACGATCTGCCCGTTCTCGGGAAGAACGTTGTCCTCGCTCTCGATGAGTATGACCCCGGTTCCGTCGTCGAGCCAGAATGTGTAGTCCATCTTATCGACCTTGAAGGCCTTACCTATGAGCGAGACCCTGGTGTCGTCCTCCCTTATCTCGCCTATCTTTCTCTCGACGGCGGGCTTTCTTCTGCGGAACCTTACCTCTTCCATCTCACTCACCACCCTAGAGCTCGGCTATGGCCTTTCTCAGCTCTGCCCTGACCCTTGCTATCTCCCTCCTCGGGTCCACCTCCTCCCAGCCAAAGGCCTTGAGGATAAGCCCGAGGAACTTGTCGTCCACGACGTTGCCCCTGACCACTATCTCCCTCCCGAGGAGGTGGTAGTAGTTCTCCTCGGCCAGCTTCCTGCCGGCCTCCCTCATGGTGAGGCCGCCCTCGACGAGCTCTCTGAGCTTTTCAGCTATTTCCTCCGGGTCCTCACCTATCAGTTCGGCCGCGTCGTCGCCGAAGAGGGTGGTCCTTATGTAGCCCGTTGAGTCGTCCAGGCCGAAGTCTATTATGGTGATCTTGACAGGCTTGACCTCCCCGTGCTCCGGGCAGATCCAGGAGTTAGTGGCCGGGTCGTAGTCCACCTTCCGCCTGCACTCGGGACAGGCGTCGTAAACCGTAACGCGGTAGAGTCTGGCTATGGTTCCACGAACCTCAACGAACCTCTCGCCGCCCATCAGCTCACCTATCTTCCTCCTCTGATAGTTGTAGCTCCTGACCTCCTCGAGCGGCGGTATCTCATCGACGCGTGGGTCCTCCGGATTGAGGATTATCCTCGTTCTGAAGTTGGCGTGGAGCTCGATTCCGCCCCTCCCCTCTCTCACGCTGGGGTCGATTACCTTTATAACGTCGCCAGGATTCAACTCGTTGTAGTACTTGCTCACCAGGCCGTCCCAGAGGACGAGCCTGGCCTTGCCGGTTGAGTCATAGATTATCAGGTTCGCCACCTGCCCTGTGGAGCCGTCCCTTTTCCTGTACTCCCTCGGCGGGTACTTCCTCATGACCCTCGCGACGATGTTCACGCCGGTCATTCCCGGAACCAGGTCGGTTATGTGGAGAAGCTCATCTTCTCCTTCTACGTTTATTCCAAGCTCTTCGGCCAGCATCAAGGCCGCGGCGTGCTCGGATATGCCTTCTCTCGCCACTATCTGCGATATTCTCCCCTCGATTTCATCTCTCGAGAGGCCGCGTTCCCTCTCAATCTTCTCCACGATCTGCTCTTTTGTCAGTACCCCCATAACACTCACCTTAATGGTAATTGTGGGTCGGGGTATTTAAACCTTTCTCCAACCCTGTGAGGGGCCTTTCCCCAAACGGGCGGTTCTTTTTCTCCTTCGACCCGAAACGGGAAAACAGAGGGGAAATCATCTACCTGCCTCTGGGGCCGTCTCGGTGGTTTCTTCGGTTGTGCTTTTTTGGTCCTTTCCGTCGAGCTTCGCTATGAGGTCGCTGTACTCCGCGTGAACCACCTTTCTGAAGGCCTCCTTTATGATGTTGGGATCGTTCTCGGGGAATCCGTATAGCTCGGCGAATTTCGGCGTTGTTCCGAGGAGCTTAGTCCTCTCGTACGGTTCGGCGTAGATGAGGCCCATCTCCAGGAGCTTCCTTATGTGCTCGTAGGCCTGGCTCCCCCTGAGCTTGACGACCTTGCTCTGCTCTATCGGCTGGAGGTAGGCTATGAGAGCGAGCGTCTTCAGCTCACCGGTTCTGAGGTCGGGCCTCGGCATCAGGTGAACCACGCGCTGGCTGTACTCCTGCTTCACCTGCATGACGTACTTGTCACCCAGAACCCTGACGACCTCTATGGCGCTCTTCCTCTCGGCGTACTCGGCCGCTATAAGCTCGATTAGCTTCTCCAGGTAGTCGAGGGACCTTATGCCAAGCGCCCTCGACAGCTCCTTCACGCTGAGCGGCCTGCCAGAAACGAAGAGGGCGGCCTCGACCAGAGCCTTGTCTTCCAGCAGTCCCATTTTATCACCCTCCCTACTCCCTCGCGGGGCATCACTATAACCTTTTCCCCGACCGTAAAGTTTATAAACTCAAGTCGGGAGGTCTGTACCGGTACGGCGGTCATAGCGGCGGGGTCACACCCGGTCTCGTTTCGACCCCGGAAGTTAAGCCCGCCAGCGATCCCGGGTGTACTGCCCTCCGAGAGGGGGCGGGAAACCGGGGACGCCGCCGGCCACTCAAACGCCCGGGTGGTGTAGCCAGGCCCATCATACGGGACTGTCACTCCCGTGACTCGGGTTCAAATCCCGACCCGGGCGCCATTCTAACAACCCTTTGCTTCGCAAAGCGTTGATGGAAAGTTTGTAGCTCCTTTTTGAGGTGTGGATTATTACGGAGGTTTACCTGCTTTAAGTCAATTTTAGAGAGGAAGAACCCATTAGGCGCTTCTTGTGAGTGGGTTTAACTCTAAAAAGACGCCCTTCGAGCGTCAAAGAAGAGGAACTCCTTGAGAAAGGCATTAATGGAGGAATTTTGTGTGGCGGGCCGGACGGGATTCGAACCCGCGGCCACGGGGTTAAAAGCCCCGCGCTCTAACCAGGCTGAGCTACCGGCCCACGCCCGATGGGATAACGGCCGGGAGATTTTATAAGCTTTGCCCCGAAAATTTGTCCCCTAAAGCTTCATCAAAGGAGGCTTTTAGAAAACGTTTCACAGAAGTTTGTAGCTCTCGAGTTGATGACATGTGGGAGTTCACTTTTAGATCGATGCCCGAAGGGCGTCAAAAAGGAAACTCCTTGAAAGATTGGTGTTTGAAGCGGATTTCTTTATCTGGGTTTGAGGAATCACGTTGCTAAAGAACGCTCTTTGAAAAGAGTTGCTAACTTTGATGAAACTTTGCGCAGGCAAAGTTTCCCCTGCTGCGAAAACTACTTAAACATTTTTGGGTAGCCTAATCAGGTGAGGCCGTTGGAGGTAAGCAAGAGGGAAGAAGAATACTTGGAGACCATGTACATTCTCCATAAAAACAAGGGGGTCATTCGGGTTAAGGACATAGCTAAAATGATGCGCGTCAAGCCGCCGAGCGTGGTCGATGCCCTCAAGAAGCTCGCCAGCAAGGGGCTGGTCGAGTACGAGAAGTACGACAGGATCCTCCTCACCGACGCGGGAAAGGCTATAGCGGAGGAGACGTACTCCAAGCACCTGCTCCTTACTCAGTTCTTCATCGATATCCTTGGAATTCCCCCCGAGATAGCGGAACGCGACGCCTGCCAGTTTGAGCACTACGTGAGTGAAATAACGGTTAACAGGATAAGGGAGTTCGCCCAGTTCATTCAGGAGCAGTGCCCCTACGTGCTCAAGCAGTTCCTCAAAGAGAAGCTGGCCGAGAACGCGAAGTCGGAGTGATTTTCCAAACTTTTAGTTCATTCAAGAAATAAAGAAAACGAAATCAAAAGACCCCACCCAGGTAGGCGAAGTAGGCCAGGAAGATTATCGAGAGGGCGTACATCAGCGGGTGCACCTCGTCCCTCCTGCCGCTGAAGATCTTGAGTATCGTGTAGCTGATGAAGCCGATGCCTATTCCGTCCGCTATCGAGTAGGTGTAGGGTATGGTTATGAGCACAAGGAAAGCGGGAATAGCCTCTGTGTGGTCTGCGAAGTTCACTTCCTTTATGGCGCTGAGCATGTAGTAACCCACTATGACGAGTGCAGGAGCCGTTGCAAAGGCCGGTATGGCCCCGGCCAGCGGCGCTATGAAGAGTCCTATTCCGAGGAAGAGCAGACCGGTAACAAGGGCCGTCATTCCGGTCCTTCCGCCCTCCTCTATACCCGCGGCGCTCTCGATGTAGGTTGTGACCGTCGAGGTTCCGAGGACGGCTCCAACCGTCGTTCCTATCGCGTCGGTGAGGAGTATCTTCTCGGCGTCGGGAACCTTTCCGTCCCTGGTTAGAAAGCCCGCCTTGGCGCTCAGGCCTGTTACCGTTCCCAGGGTGTCGAAGAAATCCACCATGAAGAAGGCGAAGATAACCCCGAGCGCCCCGACGTTGAGGAGTCCCTTGAGATCCATCTGCATGAAGGTGTAGCTTATGTCGGGCGTTGAGAAGAGCTGGTCCGGCCAGGGGGCGATCCCGGTGACCCAGCCGATGACGCTCGTGGCGAGGATTGAGATGAGCAGCGAACCCTTGACGCGGAGGGAGATGAGAACCATCGCCAGGAACAGGCCGAAGAAGAAGAGCAGTATCTCCCCGCTGGTCAGGGCGGCGGTGTTGAGGCCGGTGAACTGGAGCACCCCCGCGTCGTTCACCACAGCGGTGAGCAGGCCGACGTCGTTCAGGCCGATGAAGGTCAGGAAGAGGCCTATACCGGCACCTATCGCGTACTTCTGGCTTATGGGTATCGCGTGGATTACCGCGCTCCTCACCTTTGTGACGCTGAGGACTATGAAGATTAAACCTTCAACGAACACCGCGGCGAGCGCCACCCTCCAGTCGTAGCCCATTCCAAGGACAACGCTGTAGGCGAAGTAAGCGTTCAGTCCCATTCCCGGCGCGAGGGCGAAGGGCTTCTTGGCGTACAGCCCCATGAGGATCGTTGCGAAACCAGCCGAGAGAGCGGTAACAGCTACGAGCGAGTTGAAGGCTTCCTTACCCATGGCATCGCTGAGTATGGCTGGGTTCACGAAGAGAATGTAGGCCATGGTCATGAAGGTCGTAACACCTGCCAGAATCTCGGTTCTCATGTCGGTGCCGTGCCTATCAAACTCGAAGTAGTTCTCGAACCACCCCATGAGCCTCACCCCGTATTTGACTTGTTCCTGCCTAATAACTTGGTTTTTTAAAGGTTTTTTGACTGATAAATGTCAAAAGTAACAAGCGTTGGGTGGGTGATCGGATTCACGAACCTGGGGAGGGGTGCTGAAAATGAGAGAAAATGAGAAGCCGCTATTTTGAGTGGCCGGCGGTGAAGGCTTCCGCGTAGGCTTTCACGACTTCCTCTTTCTTGCCCAGTATCATGAGGACCCTGACCATGTCCATGCCCTTAACCTCGGCGAACTCCACGTAGAGGTACTGGCCCTCTTTGCGGTAGAGCTTCACGCTCAGCGGCCTGAAGTAATCGTTCTCAACGGGTTTTTTCTCCAGGGAGACTTCTTCAAATCCTGCCGCATTTATCGCGTTCCCGAGTTGGTTGATAACGGTCCCGGTGGGGCAGGTGCAGGCCCCCCTTATTGTTGTCTCCCTTTTCCCGCAGGTTGCCGGCTCCAGAAAGTTGTTCCACCCCCTACAGGCGAGGTTTTCCTGAATTACCCATGTTGTGTTGGCCCGGGGTATCACGTACGTGGCCAGGTACACCTTTCCCCCTGGCAGGAGGGGAGATTGCCTGTTAATGGCACATAGCTTGTTTCTCACCGTGGGGCAGAATGCTCCCGTGGCGTTTTTGGTGTTCCAGGTCACAAAGGCTACCTGGCCATCGGCTATCGCGCATTTGGGGGTTATCCCAATTCTAGAGGGCCAGTCCACACCGTACAAAGCTCCTGGAGGATTCTCCGAGCTGACGTTTCTCGGGGAAAACTGGGGCATGATGGCTAGACCGTCGTTGTATTCCACGTACAGATTTCCCAGAGGACGCCTGACGCTCCAGCCGGCCCAGGCATTAACGGGGGTAAATTCCGGATTCATGCTGAGTTTGCAGGCGGACGTGTTCGGGTGTTCGGGCCAGTATCCCGCATTAACCCCTTCTAAGGGGCTACCGGCGCTTATGGCCCTTGAGTAGGCCTCAACCACCCCCCGCTCCTTTCCCATTACCATGAGAACTCTGATTAGGTCCAGTCCCCTAACCCTCGCAAACTCGACGTAGAGGTAGCCCTCCGGCCCTTTGTACAGTCTGGAGGTGATAAGCTCAAAACAATTGTTTTCGCTGGTTTTTAGGCTCGATTCAATCTCAATGAAGCCTCCCTTCTCGATTCTCCCCAGTGTGGCTTTTATAACGTCTTCCCGGGAGCAGTTGCATTCAGCTACCGGTGTTTCTTCTCTGGCTCTATCTTCGGGGTAAACCCAGTACTCCCTTATCCTCCATATCGCCCCGGTGGTCGGTACTGCGTAGTGTGCCAGGTACACCTCGCCTTTGGGCATTGTGGCGTTTTCCACCCCGTAATATTCTGTGAACCCCACCACCGGCCGGTATGTTGTCCCCACGTTTTCTCCCTCAATGTGGAGCGCTCCCTTTGCCATGAAGCAGGGCGGCTCTATGCCCAGTGCAGATGGCCAGTCCTCCCTTTCCAGTCTATCAGTGTTCTCGAACAGAATCCTGTCATCAAAACCCTTTATTGTTCTGTTCATAACCTCCTCCACGCTCCAGTGCCATGAGTTGGACGGTGTAAAATTGGGAGCGTAGACTATGCTGCATTGGGGAAGGGGGGTGATACTATCCTGTTCGTTTTCTGTGGTTGTATTATGGATCGCCATAAAAAGGGAGAGGGAGATAATGGATATCGTTATGGCGGCCACAGTCTTCTTAGGGTCCAATTTTCTCCCTCCTCCTGGTTGGGTACACTGTTTCTGGCTTTCCGGCCGGTGCCGCAGTCACGGTTCCCCCAACGATAACACCCATGGGCTTCCCAGTCCCAACTTGCGCTTTCAATTTGGGATTGTATTACAAAATATGCCGATAAATTATTTAATCCTTTCTATCGCCAAAAGTGAAAACAAAGCCGGAACAAGTTATGCCAGTTCGAACCATTACAAATATTATGGGTGTGAAACGGCACTTTGAAAAATCCTCTGGGCTTTTCACCCCAGCACCGAGAAGCTCCTCACTTCAATGCCAACCCTCTCCGGCATCTCCTCGACGCCGAAGGGCAGCTCATCGAGGAAGCGCTCCGCGAGGATTACCTTATCTCCAATCCCGAGCCTCAGCCTTATCCTGCCGGGCAGGAGTTCGTAGTCGAGAACCTCCGCCGCGTCGCCGGGTTTTATGTGAACGCTCTCCGGCCGGAAGAAGACCCTGACCTTCCCTTCCCTTCCGACGTCGAAGCAGAGGCTTTCGAGGCAGGCCATTCCGTTCTCGGCTTTGAGCTCCAGTATGTTGCTCAGGCCAAGGAAGCGCGCCACGAACTCCGTCTTTGGACGGTAGTAAAGCTCCAGCGGCTTTCCAACCTGCTCTATCCTTCCGACGTTCATCACCGCTATCCTGTCGCTTACCGCCATCGCCTCCTCCTGGTCGTGGGTGACGTATATCGTCGTTATTCCGAGCTCGCGCTGGATTCTCTTTATCTCCCCTCTAAGCCTCTCCCTTATCTTCGCGTCGAGGTTGCTCAGCGGCTCATCGAGGAGCAGAACCTCAGGCTCCACAACGAGTGCCCTCGCGAGGGCCACGCGCTGCTGCTGGCCACCGCTCAGCTGCTCCGGATAGCGGTTTTCAAGCCCCTCCAGACCGACCAGCCGGAGCGCCCATCTCACCTTTCTTTCAATCTCGGCCTTCGGGAGCTTTTTCATCTCCAGCCCGAAGGCAACGTTCTTGAAGGCCGTCATGTGGGGGAACAGCGCGTAGTCCTGGAAGACTATGCCTATCCCGCGCTCGTAGGGAGGTAACCCGTTCACCCGCCTTCCGTCGAAGAGTATCTCCCCCCTATCCGGCTTTTCAAAGCCCGCTATCATTCTGAGCGTTGTAGTCTTTCCGCAGCCGCTCGGACCGAGGAGCGTGAGGAACTCGCCGTCCCTGACTTTCAACTCGCCTATCTCAAGCCGAAAATCTTCCCACTCCTTAACCACTCTCCTTAGCTCTACCCTCACCATACCTCCTCACCAACCCTTTCTATCACCATGAAGGCCAGAGTTGAGACGGCCATAAGAAGAACCGCCAGGGCGGAGGCTGAGCCGAACTGCCTCGCCCCGAGGAACTTGTATATCGCCACCGTCATGGTGGTGTATTCAGGTTTTGCCAGCATGTAGGTCGCCCCCAGCTCGGCTATGCTCATGGCGAAGGCGAATATCGCACCGACGATGACTCCACCGAGCGCCAGCGGAAGCTCCACCCTCAGGAAGGCCTTCCACTCCCTGGCTCCCAGGCTCAGCGCCGCCTCGAAGAGGCTGGGCCTTATCTTCTTCAGGCTCGTGGAAACGGCGCGGAGGACGAAGGGGTACGCTATCACCGTGTGGGCGGCGATGATTATCCAGGCGGTGAAGTACAGGGGCGTGGTGTGGAAGACCCTTATGTATCCCAGACCGAGGGTTATGGCGGAGCTGGCCAGCGGGAGCATCACCAAGACGTCAAACAGCCTCTTTCCCCTGAAGTTCCAGCGGTGGAGGGCGTAGGCTATCGGCAACGCCACGAGAACCGAGAGGACTACAGTGGCGAGGCCGAAGGTCAGGGAGTTCCTTATCGCGTCGAGCGTTGTCGCTCCGAACATCGGGTTGTACTCGGTTGAGAATATCCTCCTGTACCACTCCAGGCTCCACTGACCGCTGAAGCGCAGGGAGTCGTAGATAACGGCCAGGAGGGGGGAGACTATGAAGACGAAGACGATTAGGGAGTAGACTCCAACGAGCAGCCCCTTGACGCTCAGCCAGTCATGCCTCGTGAAGGGAACCGGCCTCCTGAAAACCCTCTGCTCCTCGCGCTTGGCGTAGCTGTCGAGGGCCCTGAGGTAGAGGTACATGAAGCCCATGCTGAGGAGTATCTGGATTATGGCCAGCGCCGAGCCGGTCTTGAAGTCGAGGAGGACCATTATCGAGGTGAAGATGTCCACCTCTATGGTGGCGTAGCGGTAGCCGCCGATTATGAGGGGAATCGAGAAGCTCAGGAAGCAGAAGACGAAGGTGAGCATCGCCGAGGCAAAAATCGCCGGGGATATCATCGGCAGGGTAACCTTGCGGAAGAGCGTCCAGCCCCTCGCCCCCAGGGCCATCGCCGCCTCCTCGTAGTGGGGATTAACGCGCTGCCACAGCGACGAGACCATGCGAATAACGATGGGAAAGTTGTAGAATGCGTGGGCCAGGAGGATTCCCTTCCAGGAGTAGAGGATTCCGGGGTCGCGGCCGATGAGTCCCGTGATTATCCCGCTCTTCCCGAAGAGGAGGATGTACCCCAGGGCGACCATCACGCTGGGCATGACGAAGGGAACCGTCAGGACGGCCTTTATGACCCTCTTCCCGGGGAAGTCGTACCTGGCGAAGATGTACGCCCCGGGGAGGCCGAGGGCGAGCGTCAGCAGGGTTGAAGCTATTGCCTGTCCTATCGTGAAGATGATGACTCTCCTGTGGTAGTCGTTTGCCAGGACGGCCGAGATGTGCCTGAGCGTGAATCCGTTTTCCCACAGGGCCGTTTTTAGTATGCTCGCTAAGGGAACGTAGAAGAAGACCAGCAGGAACGCCAGAGGAATTAGCAGGAAGAGCTTCGAAGGTTTCACCCTCATGGGCAAAACTCGGTTTTTGCTCTTTATAAGGGTTGATTGAACAAAATTGTTAAGTTCTCACGCCCAAATCACTGCGGTGATACCATGAAGGCCCCCGAGCTGGGAATAGAGATCGGACTTCACCCTCACGGAAAGAGGAACTCAATGGCGGACTTGGGCGTTAGAGTCGGCCACTCGACGATAATCGAGGGAGAGGACGTTAGGACCGGCGTTACCGTTCTGCTTCCCCCCGTCAAGAACCCGTACAGGGAGAGGCTCTTTGCTTCAACTTTCGTTATGAACGGCTTCTCAAAGCCCATCGGTTTTATCCAGGTGGAGGAGCTCGGCTACATTGAGACGCCGATAGCTCTAACAAACACCCTGAGCGTTTACACCGTGGCAAACGCGATGGTCAAGCACATGATCGAGCTGAACCCGGAGCTGAGGAGCGTTTCTCCGGTCGTTATGGAGTGCAACGACTCCTACCTGAACAACATAAGGAAGCTCGCCGTTAAAGAGGAGCACTATTTCGAGGCCGTCAAAAAGGCCAAACTCGACTTTGAGGAGGGTTCGGTCGGAGCTGGGACGGGAATGAGCGCCTTCGAGTCCAAGGGCGGAATAGGCTCCTCCTCAAGGGTCGTTGAAATCGGCGGGGAGGAGTACACCGTCGCCTCGCTCGTCCTGGCGAACTTTGGGAGGCGGGAGGACCTGACGGTGGCCGGGGTTCCGGTCGGGCTCGAGCTGAGGGACTACCCGGGCAGGGGAGCCTCTGGAAGGGGGAGCATCTCTATCGTCGTTGCCACGAACGCGCCTTTGACCGCGAGGCAGCTCGGGAGGCTCGCCAAGAGGGCGGTGGTTGGACTCGCGAGAACCGGCGGCTACGCCTACCACGGTAGCGGTGACGTGGTGCTGGCCTTCTCCACCGCCCAGACCGTCCCTCTGGATAAGGAAGCTCATCTACTCAGCTTTCTGCCGGACAACGCTCTGAGCCGGCTCTTTAGAGCGGCGGCCGAGGCCACGGAGGAGGCGATAATCAACGCGCTCCTCCAGGCGAAAACTTTAGAGGGCAACGGACACGTAAGGTACGCGTTACCGGTCGAGAAATTTCTTGGTATAATGGAGAGGTACGGAAGAGCTGGAAAGGCCTAGACCTTTATCTCCTCGTACCTTTTCTTCATCAAAATCGCGTCGCCCTCGATGTTGGGACTCTCGCTTATGACGACGCCCTTAACGCGGAACTCCTTGAGAACCCTGAGCAGGTCCTCCCAGTTCATGTCGCTCTCCTGCAGGTTCAGGTGGTTTCTTTCGCCCTTTGCGGTGTAGTTTATGCCGCTTATGTGGATGTGCATATTGTCGAGTGCCTCCCTGCCGAGCCTGTCCTCCATGAAGCCCAGCATCTCGCGCCACTCTTCGACGGTGTTGCACCTGCCTGCGTTCCTCGCGTGCGCGTGCGCGAAGTCTATCGTTGGCAGAACCGTCTCAAGCTCCTCGCTGAGCTTCACGAGTTCCTTCAGGTCTCCGAACTGGGTTGGCTTCCCTGTAAGCTCGGGCCTGAGCCAGACCTTGACGCCCCTGTCCATCAGCTCGCGCTCTATCGCCTTCAGCTCGTCCCTTATCCTGTCGTAGACCTTCGCCGGGTCCTGCTTGAGGTAGTAGCCCGCATGAAATACCACGCTCCAGCCGCCGGCATCGTAGAGCCTCTCGGCGCTCTGGATTATCCTCCTCTTGCTCGCCTCGACCTTTTCCCTCTCCTTCGCGTTCAGGTTGATGTAGTAGGGGGCGTGGGCCGTTAGGAGGACGTCGTGCTTCCTTGCCACGTACTTGATCTTCTTCGCCAGCTCTGGCTTGAGGTTCACTCCCCTGACGAATTCCAGCTCCATAGCGTCCAGCCCGAGGTTCCTCACGTGGACTATGCCGTCGATGGTTGAGCGTTTCGGCGTTGAGAGGGGTATTCCGGCCGTGCCAAAGCGAAGCCTGTCCACCTTGAACATGCTCACCACCGGAAGAATTAGGGGAGCCTAACTCATAAACCTATCGCTCGATTTTGGTTCCGAGGATTCCCTCGAGCTTTGCGATGCTCTCCTCGAGCCCCTTCTCCAGGTGCTCCAGCCTGTTCCTGAGCTTTTTCAGTTCGGCTTCTTTCTCCTCGATGAGCCTCTCCAGTTCCCTGATTTCGTTCTCCCTGGTTCTGACATCTTCGATGAGCTTTTCCCTTTCAGCTTCCAGCTCTTCGAGCAGTTCCCTGTCCTCCTCGATTGCTCCTACCTTCTCTTCGAGGTTTTCCACCAGCCACCGGGCGGTCTTCCGGTACTTGCCCTCGAGGCGGGGATAGACCTTTTGAAGCAGCGAGAGGGTTTTCTCCGGCTCCCGCAGGACGACCGAGCTGTCCCTGGCGAACTCGTCCGCAAAACCGCCGAGGCGCATTCTCCTCACGGGCTTCTGGAGTTTCGAGGCCTTTGACCGGAGTTCCATCTCCTCGCTTCTTATCCTGCTCGAGAGGGTGCTTATTCTCTCGTCCAGCTCGTCCAGTCCGAGTTCCCTGTACAGCCCCTCGAGCTCTCCCTCAAGCTCCCTGAGCCGTTCAACGAGTCCCTGTCTCTCGGCCTCCCCCTCGGCTATGGCCTTCCTGATCTCTTCCATCTCTTCGAGGAGTCCCCGTATCCCCAGCTCTGGAAGCTCTGCCTTCTCAAGCTCGCGGTAGTAGCTGAGGTAGTCCTCGTTGAGCTCCTTTAGAAGGCGGTTGATGGCGTAAACGTCCTTCTCGAAGAGGAGAATCAGGTACTTGCCGTGCCCCACGTGGAGCTTTGCCAGGTCGGGAAGGCGCTTCCCGAGGTCCTCCATGCTCTCGATGCTCGCCAGCGCGTTCCTCAGGGAGGTTACGTAGTTCCTTCTCTCTGCGGTAACTATCTTGCGCACTTTCTCGTCGACGTTCCTGGGGATTTTTCTCCGCTCCAGCTCGTCTATTTTCTTGAGGATTTCCTTCAGTCTCTTTTCGAGCCTTTTCTCGTACTTCCGCCTGACCTTCTCGACCACTCTTTCGGCCCTTTCCTTCTTTTTCTCATATTCTTCAAGAGCCTGCTCCAGCCTCAACTCTCTCCCATCCTCTAACTTTTCCCCTTAGATATATTCCCGCCATCACGGCTATCCCGACGTCGATCAGGGCCACGAGGAGCTTCGTGAAGACCTCTATGTCCGAGAGCGTCAGTATGGCCATCGCGTAGCGGGTGGTGAGGTCTATCGTGACCCACATCGCGGGCATCATGAGGAGCGTGGAGGCATAGTACCATATGTGGTGGTCCTTCCTCAGGTAGGACTGTATCACCTTGCCCGTTATCATCACCGCGATTCCCAGTATGAGCGACGAGTTCAGGGCGTTGATGTATATCAGCATCGCCAGCAGGGGCGTCCCGGGATAGCTGCCTATCAGCTCCAGCGAGTACTCCTCCAGCCGAAAGTAGGCGTTTATCGCGCCGCCGCCGATTATGAGCATTCCCGCTATCAGGGATATCACGAAGACGAACTGCTTGGCCACGGTCTCCCTTATGTTAAAGCGGAAGCCCTTGGTGAAGAAGTAACCGCCGATGAAGAGCAGTATCGTTCCCGTTATCGTGGCGGAGATTATCTTAACGCTCTCCGGATACCAGACGCCGATGAGGCGTGCTATCCCGTAGAGAAGGAGTATCATTCCAGGGATTCCGAGCACAACCTTTGCAACCTCCGGGTCGCTCAGTATCTCCTTGAGGTAGCGGTAGATGATGTAGTAGGTCGTCTCTATGCCCTCGCTCTGCTTGACCACGACGCGGTGGGAGCTTATTATGGGGACCTTTGATGTTATTATCGGGAATATCTGCTCGTCCTCCGCCCCATCGGTGACGGTGATGACCCCATCGGCAGGGAATGCCTTCAAAACCTCCTCCAGCTGCCTGGCCAGCTCCAGGTCGCTCTTGACGCCCACCTTGGGGTGGCCGGTTATCAGGGCAACCTGGACATCTTCAAACTCCCCGCTCTCCCTGAGCTCGTCGTGAAGCTTGACAGCGGCGTAAGCAACGTTGGCGTCGCTGTCCTCCGGATCGGCCAGACTGAGCTTGAGGGCTGCATCTATGCAGGCCTCCCTCCCGATGACGGGACCTTCCACGCCCGCCTTCTGCCCGAAATCGTCATCACGGTCTATGGCGAGAATCAGTGCCCTAATCTCGACCACCCCTCGCCTTTTCGAGGACTGATTTTACCTTGTCCTCCATGTGGACACGCTTGTCCCGTCTGTCGTCGATCCTTACGGTTGTTGAAACCCGTGAAGCGCCCAGTTTGAATACCAGTTCGTGTGCCTCCTCGATTATATCGAAAGCTTCCCTCACGGTCGGAACCTCTATTATCGTTGCCATCGGTGTCAATTGGTATTTAACACCCTTTCTCTCTAAAAGCTTTACCACCTCGGCGACGTACCGGCTCAGACTTTTCTCACCGAGGGGAACAATCACGAACTCCACTATCACCACTTTCGACACCCGACTTAACTTCCTTCGGCAATTTTTTAAGCTTTGCGGGAAAGGTAAATAACTCCTCCCGCCGTAGGAACTAGGGGTGAGAACGATGTACAGAATCAGGGACGAATGGGGTGAGTTCCTCGTCAGGCTTGCGAGAAAAGCCGTTGAGGAGTACGTCAGGAACGGCAGGACAATAAAACCTCCTGAGGATACCCCTCCCGAGCTGTGGGAGAAGATGGGCGTCTTTGTGACGCTGAACAAACGCCATGCCCCGCCTCAGATGGCCCTGAGGGGCTGTATAGGCTTCCCACTGCCGATTTACCCGCTGGTTGAAGCAACTATAAAGGCGGCAATCTACGCGGCCGTTGACGACCCGCGCTTCCCGCCGGTCAGGGAGAGCGAGCTCGATGACCTCACGGTGGAGGTCAGCGTCCTAACACCGCCGGAGCCTATAGAAGGACCGCCCGAGGAGAGGCCGAGGAGGATAAAGGTCGGCAGGGACGGTCTGATAATCGAGAAGGGAATCTACTCCGGCCTGCTCCTCCCGCAGGTGCCGGTAGAGTGGGGGTGGGACGAGGAGGAATTCTTAGCCCAGACCTGCTGGAAGGCCGGCCTTCCGCCCGACTGCTGGCTCGACCCCGATACTAAGGTCTACCGCTTCACCGCAGAGGTCTTCGAGGAGGAGTACCCGCGCGGACCTGTGAGGAGGAAGCCGCTGGTTTAGCCCTTTTTCCTTCTCAGTTTTGCAATGAAGAAGCTGTTGCAGTCGTGCCTGTGGGTCCACGCTCTGAAAACCTTCTCCCCCACCTCAAGGAAGCCCCTGTCACCCCAGCTGAAGTCGTAGGGAATAAGCTCCAGCCCGGCCCTGTTTATCGCGAAGAGCACGTTCTCCTCGTCCTCGTCAACCCTTATGGAGCACGTCGAATACGTCATCTCGCCGCCGTCGCGGAGGTTCTCGTACGCGTTTCTGAGCATGTTGCGCTGGACGCTTATGATGCGCTTTATCTTCTCCTCGTTGAAGCGCCATTTCACCTCTGGGAACTGGCGGTAGGTTCCGGAGCTTGAGCACGGTGCATCGAGGATTATCTTATCGAACTTCTCCCTGTCCTTGAAGCTCTGGCCGTCCGCGTGGACGAGCTTGACGTTTTTAATGCCGAGAAGTTTCATCTTTTCCCTCATGCGCATGAGCCTGTCGTAAGAGTAATCCACCGCCACTATCTCACCGCGGTTCTCCATTAGAGCGGCGGCGTGGAAGGTCTTTGAACCGGGAGCGGCCGCCAGATCGAGGACCCTCTCCCCCGGCTCTGGAGCCAGAACGTGGGCAACGTAAGCGCTCGCTAAGTCCTGAATCACGAACTTCCCTTCCCTGTACCAGTTGAGCCTCGTTACGGGCGTTTTGTAGTCGAGAACCTTCAGGACATCGGGGACGGGGGTTCTTGCCGTCCTTACCCCGTTCTCCTCAAGATAATCGCGGAGGGAATCGACGTCCGTCTTAAGGGTGTTGGCCCGGACGTAATAGCGTTGCGGCCTGTTGTTGCTTAGGAGCAGGCGAACGGCTTCATCGTAGCCGAGAAGGTCTATCACGTACTCAACGTACCAGCGCGGGTGGGAGAAGCGAACTGAGAGCCACTCGATTCTGTCACGCTCCTTGAGCTTCTTGAGCGCCTTATCAACGTCGAACCTCTCTATCGAGTGCATGAGCGCGTTGACGAACTTCGCCCTGCTGAAGTCAAAGCGCTCCTTGACGACGCGGATTATCGAGTCGGTCGCTATTGCCGGCGGAACCTTTCTGAAGTGTATCTCAAAGGTTCCTATGCGGAGGAGACTGGCCAGATAGGGGTCGAGATCATCAACCGTCGAGCCCTTCAAAGCTGAGTTGATTATGAAGTCTATTTTAGCGCGCCACTTCTCTATCTCGAAGACGTAGGCGTGGGCCAATCCGCGGGCCTTGTCCCTGTCCCTGCCAGCTACCCGCTTAAAGACCCTCTCAAGGGCGTGCTTCGACGACAGCTCGCGCTCCTCAACCAGGCTTAGAGCGTCGGCCACCACTTCCTGAAAGCTCACCCTGTAAAACAGCTCCATGGGCGGGGCTCTGAGCGGGAGTTTAAAAAGGTGGTGGTGTGTTTCTACTTTGTTCGCCGAAATACTTATTACCTTGGAACGTGGGATTAACGTGGTGGAGTCAATGAAGCTGAGCAGTGTGGTGGCCCTTGCGGTGTTGCTGATAGTCCTGGTTTCGGCTCTCCATCTCCACGTCCAGAGAGAGCGTTTGGACGCCTTTATTGAGGGGCAGAGGAACTGTGAAAGGGGCTGGATCCACACCGTGACTTTTTCCACAATGGTTGATATCCAGTTCCACTCCAAGAATGCGCTTGGGGCACTCGACTCGAATTCCACTGCCGTGTTTAACCTTTCCACCGTTGAACTTGAGGGTGATTTTCTGAGCCTCCTCAATCACTTAATCGAGACCGCGGATTACCTTGAACTGGACACGTTCAACGATTCGGTTCTTGTAATGGTCGATACTGGGCCGTGCCTGGATTTTCTAAACGTCTCAAGAACGGCTTTCATCAACGGAACCGCCAACGTCTCCGCCGTCCGTGAGGGATTAAGCCTGATTCACGACTTTGCAACGGAATGGCGAGAGAACGGCGACTACCCCAGTGAAGAGCTTTTGAAAGCCAACGCCGAGCTTCAGCGGAAGTGCGGTGCCCTTGTTCCAAAGGTTGTGAGCCCTTGATTGTTGCTTTCTCCTCTTTTCTGATGACATCGATGGCGAAGTTTATTAGTTCTCAGTTCGATAATCAGGCAGGTGTTGGGCATGATCCTTGACGTTGATTACATCACAGAGGACGGAAAGCCCGTCATCAGGGTCTTCAAGAAGGAGGACGGCGAGTTCAGGATTGAATACGACCGCGAGTTCGAGCCCTACTTCTACGCGCTCCTCAGGGACGACTCCGCCATCGAAGAAATCAAAAAGATAACCGCGGAGAGGCACGGCAGGGTCGTTAAGGTTAAGCGCGCGGAGAAGGTGAAGAAGAAGTTCCTCGGCCGACCGGTTGAGGTATGGAAGCTCTACTTCACGCACCCGCAGGACGTGCCGGCAATCCGCGACAAAATAAGGGAGCACCCCGCGGTCATCGACATCTACGAGTACGACATACCCTTCGCCAAGCGCTACCTCATAGACAAGGGCCTAATCCCGATGGAAGGTGAGGAAGAGCTTAAACTCATGTCCTTCGACATCGAGACGCTCTACCACGAGGGCGAGGAGTTCGGAACCGGGCCGATTCTGATGATAAGCTACGCAGATGAAAGCGAGGCGAGGGTGATAACCTGGAAGAAGATCGACCTGCCCTACGTTGAGGTTGTTTCCACCGAGAAGGAGATGATAAAGCGCTTCCTTAAGGTCGTTAAGGAGAAGGACCCGGACGTGCTGATAACATACAACGGCGACAACTTCGACTTCGCTTACCTCAAGAGGCGTTGTGAGAAGCTTGGCGTGAGCTTTACCCTCGGAAGGGACGGGAGCGAGCCGAAGATACAGCGCATGGGGGACAGGTTTGCGGTTGAGGTGAAGGGCAGGATACACTTCGACCTTTATCCAGTCATAAGGCGCACCATAAACCTGCCCACCTATACCCTTGAGGCCGTATACGAGGCCATCTTCGGAAAGCCAAAGGAGAAGGTCTACGCCGAGGAGATAGCCACCGCCTGGGAGACCGGCGAGGGGCTTGAGAGGGTCGCGCGCTACTCGATGGAGGACGCGAGGGTCACCTACGAGCTAGGAAAAGAGTTCTTCCCGATGGAGGCCCAGCTTTCCAGGCTCATCGGTCAGAGCCTCTGGGACGTTTCCCGCTCCAGCACCGGCAACCTCGTCGAGTGGTTTTTGCTCAGGAAAGCCTACGAGAGGAACGAACTCGCTCCCAACAAGCCCGACGAGAGGGAGCTGGCGAGGAGAAGGGGGGGCTACGCCGGCGGCTACGTCAAGGAGCCGGAGCGGGGACTGTGGGACAATATCGTGTATTTAGATTTTATGTCCCTCTACCCCTCCATCATCATCACCCACAACGTTTCCCCTGACACTCTCAACCGCGAGGGGTGTAGGAGCTACGACGTTGCCCCCGAGGTCGGTCACAAGTTCTGCAAGGACTTCCCCGGCTTCATTCCGAGCCTTCTCGGAAACCTGCTCGAGGAGAGGCAGAAGATAAAGAAGAAGATGAAGGCAACGCTCGACCCGCTGGAGAGGAAGCTCCTCGATTACAGGCAACGCGCTATCAAAATCCTGGCGAACAGCCTTCTTCCCGGGGAGTGGGTTGCGGTCATTGAAGGGGGGAAACTCAGGCCCGTCCGCATCGGCGAGCTGGTTGATGGACTGATGGAAGCCAGCGGGGAGAGGGTGAAAAGAGACGGTGACACCGAGGTCCTTGAAGTCGAGGGGCTTTACGCCCTCTCCTTCGACAGGGAGTCCAGGAAAGCCCGCACAATGCCGGTGAAAGCCGTGATAAGGCACCGCTATGCCGGGGAAGTTTACAGGATAACCCTCAACTCCGGAAGGAGGATAAGCGTGACGCGGGGCCACAGCCTCTTCGCGTACCGGGACGGCGAGCTTGTGGAGGTGACGGGGGAAGAGGTCAAGCCCGGCGACCTCCTGGCGGTGCCGAAGCGGATAACCCTCCCGGAGAGGAGGGAAAGGCTCAACATCGTTGAACTGCTCCTCGAACTGCCCGAGGAGGAAACGGCCGACATCGTCATGACAATTCCGGCAAAGGGTAGAAAGAACTTCTTCAGGGGAATGCTCAGAACCCTCCGCTGGATTTTTGGGGAGGAGAGGAGACCGAGGGCGGCCAGGCGCTACCTGGGGCACCTCGCGGGACTCGGCTACGTGAAGCTGAGGAAAATCGGCTACGAAGTGGTTGATAAGGAGGGGCTGGAAAGGTACCGCGCGCTCTACGAGAGGCTTGTGGAGGTAATCCGCTACAACGGCAACAGGAGGGAGTTCATCGCCGATTTCAACGCGCTCCGCCCCGTCCTCCGCCTGATGCCCGAGAAGGAGCTTGAAGAGTGGCTCGTTGGGACGAGGAACGGGTTCAGGATAAGGCCGTTCATAGAGGTTGATTGGAAGTTCGCAAAGCTCCTCGGCTACTACGTGAGCGAGGGGAGCGCCGGGAAGTGGAAAAACCAGACAGGGGGCTGGAGTTACACGGTGAGGCTTTACAACGAGGACGGGAGCGTTCTCGACGACATGGAGAACCTCGCGAGGGAGTTCTTTGGGAGCGTGAGGCGCGGGAGGAACTACGTCGAGATTTCAAAGAAGATGGCCTACCTAATCTTTGAGGGACTCTGCGGTTCGCTGGCCGAGAACAAGAGGGTTCCGTGGCTTATCTTCACGTCCCCTGAGGAGGTCCGCTGGGCCTTCCTTGAGGGGTACTTCATCGGCGACGGCGACGTTCACCCGAGCAAGATGGTTCGGCTCTCCACCAAGAGCGAGCTTCTGGCTAACGGCCTCGTCCTGCTCCTGAACTCGCTGGGCGTCTCAGCGATAAAGCTCCGCCACGACAGCGGGGTTTACAGGGTCTACGTGAACGAGGAACTGCCATTTACAGAGTACCGGAAGCGGAAGAACGCCTACTACTCCCACGTCATACCGAGGAAAGTGCTGGAAGAGACCTTCGGCCGGGCCTTCCAGAAGAACATGAGCCCCGGGAAATTCAGGGAGCTGGTGGAAAGCGGGGAGCTCGACGCAGAAAGGGCCGGGAGGATAGGCTGGCTCCTCGACGGGGATATAGTCCTCGACAGGGTCTCGGAAGTCAGGAAGGAAAGCTACGAGGGGTACGTCTACGACCTGAGCGTTGAGGAGGACGAGAACTTCCTGGCTGGCTTTGGGTTCCTCTACGCGCACAACAGCTACTACGGCTACTACGGCTACGCCAGGGCAAGATGGTACTGCAGGGAGTGCGCCGAGAGCGTCACGGCGTGGGGCAGGGAGTACATAGAGACGACCATTCGCGAGATAGAGGATAAGTTCGGGTTTAAGGTGCTCTATGCGGACAGCGTCACCGGTGACACTGAGGTGATAATCAGGCGGAACGGCCGGGTTGAGTTCGTGCCTATAGAAAAACTCTTTGAGCGTGTTGATTACAGAATTGGGGAGAAAGAGTACTGCGTTCTCGAAGGCGTCGAAGCGTTGACCCTTGATAGCAGGGGGAAGCTCGTATGGAGACGGGTTCCCTACGTTATGCGGCACAGGGCTGACAAGAGGATCTACAGAATCAAATTCACCAACTCGTGGCATCTGGACGTTACAGAGGACCACTCCCTCATCGTTAGGGAAGGGAACGTGTTTAGGGAGGTAAAACCTCACGAACTTGGGGATAGGGAATTAATATCCGTCAAGAAAGGCCTATCCAAAATCGCCCCAATTACGCCCATTGATATCCAAGAGATAACTTACAACGGCTACGTCTACGACATCGAGGTTGAGGGAACCCACAGGTTCTTCGCCAACGGAATACTCGTTCACAATACCGACGGTTTCTTCGCGACGATTCCAGGCGCCGATGCCGAGACAGTCAAAAAGAAGGCCAGGGAGTTCCTAAAGTACATCAACGCCAAACTGCCCGGCCTTCTTGAACTCGAATACGAGGGCTTCTACGTCAGGGGGTTCTTCGTCACGAAGAAGAAGTACGCGGTCATCGACGAGGAGGGCAAGATAATCACGCGCGGGCTTGAGATAGTCAGGCGCGACTGGAGCGAGATAGCGAAGGAGACGCAGGCGAGGGTTCTTGAGGCGATACTCAGGCACGGTGACGTTGAGGAGGCCGTTAGAATCGTCAGAGAAGTCACCGAAAAGCTGAGCAAGTACGAGGTTCCGCCGGAGAAGCTGGTTATCCACGAGCAGATAACGCGTGAACTGAAGGATTACAAGGCCACCGGCCCGCACGTGGCCATAGCGAAGCGTTTGGCCGCCAGAGGTGTTAAAATCCGGCCCGGAACTGTGATAAGCTACATCGTCCTTAAGGGTTCAGGCAGGATTGGAGATAGAGCCATTCCCTTCGACGAGTTCGATCCGACGAAGCACAAGTACGATGCGGACTACTACATCGAGAACCAGGTTCTGCCGGCAGTTGAGAGAATCCTCAGGGCCTTCGGCTACCGCAAGGAAGACCTGCGCTACCAGAAGACGAGGCAGGTTGGGCTTGGCGCGTGGCTGAAGCCGAAGGGGAAGAAATGAAGGCTTTAGCCCCTTTCTATTCTCTCCAGCACCTCTAAAATCCCCTCAACTCCAGGCACTTCAAAACCCCTCTCGTGGATTCTTCTCACTTCTTCAGCCTCCGGGTTAATCCAGACGGCCCAGAGGCCAGCCTTTAGAGCCCCTTCAAAGTCCTCAGCGTAGGTGTCTCCGATGTGGATTGCATCTTCAGGCTTCACGCCAAAGGCATCGAGCGGCTTCCTGAACATCTCGGGCATCGGCTTGTAAGCTAGAACCTCGTCGGCGAAGAAGGTTCCCTCAATGTAGTCCATCAGGCCGAACCTCTCGAGGAGGAGCCTCGTGTAAGAGCCCGGCCAGAACATCACGTTGCCCGTCACGGTAACCTTCAGGCCCTTTCTCCTGACGCCTTCGAGGGCTTCCTTCGCCCCGGGGAGAACCATCTCGTCCCCCACCTTCAGCGTCGCCCTCGCGGCGGCCCTCCTGACCAGTTCGACGTCTGTGCCGAGAAGCTCGGCCAGCATCTCCTGGCTCTCCTCCAGCGCCTTCTCGGGGTCCCCCTGAGTCCCGGCGCGCATGCGCTTTATCCTCTCGCGCGTGAGCATCATGCCCTCCACAACGTCGACTATGCACGCTCCCATCAGCTTGGAGAGCTCAACGGCCATGACGTCGAGCATCACGTTGATGTCGAGGAGGGTGTTCCAGACGTCGAATGAGACGAGCTTCATCTTTATCACCAGTGGAAACACTGGGAAGGGAACTTAAAAACTCAGCGCTCGGCAAAGGCGAGGTATCTAATCCCCTCCATGAGCCCTGCCTCCCTGAGAACCGCTTTGAGGTTCCTGAAGCGCGAGCGCATGACGAAGAGCTCGTAGAACCCTTCGAGGTTTCCCCAGTGGCCGTAGGCAGAGAGGGCCAGGTACATGACCTCCTTTGGTTTGAGCCTTCTCCCGAGGCTCCCGTTGAGGGCCTCCAGTCCGGGCCTTATCCTCTCCAGCAGGCCCTCCCTCGCTATGAGGTGGAGCATCAAATCCTCGACGGTGGGCTTCTTCCATTCTACGGCCTCGTCTTCGAAGGGAAGGCCGATTATCAGCGGAACCACCTCGGTTTTCCCGACGCGGTAGCCAAGGGGCGTTTTTTCATGCCTGAACCCTGATAGCCTGCCCTTTATCGAAGCCATCGCCGCCTCTCTGTCCTCGTCAACGTCTATCGCCACGCCTATCTTTTCAACGGTGAAGCCAAAAACGTCTATCGCCCGGAGGAAGTTGCCGAGGTTCCTTATCACCCCGGAGTTGCCCTCGCTGGGGATTATGGCAAGATAGTAACCCTCCTCCCGCCGAAGGAGGTCGAAGTTGTCCCTTTCAAAAACCCGCTCGATGAACCTCAGGCTGTATGGTGCCTCCCTGCTCTCCCTGAACTCGAAGAGCTTCTTGAAGACCGCCTTGAAGAACTTGGCGTCGGTCTTCCCCTCGACGAACAGAACGCTCGTCTCTGCCCTCCCTCCCCCAAAGCCGCCGCGGACGTCAAAATCGAGGTACTTCCTCAGCTCGTAGACCTCCTTGAGGGTGAGGGACTTCCCGGTGTCAGAGTATACCAGAAAGTTCTCTTCGCCCCGTCTGAACTTCCAGGCTATTAAGTCTATCAGTTCGAGGCTCGCGGTGACGACGGTTTCATCTCCGGTCAGGGAATCCACGAAATCAAGGAGCTCGTCGCGGTTTTTCCTGTACTCCGGAAATAGAAGGGCCTTCTCGTCGGCGAATGCCTCGAACCGGTCTCCGGTTATTACCTTCATTCACTTCACCATGTCCACCGTTATGGCTCCTATCACCGCGAAGGTGCTTATAAGTATGGTCGCGTTGATGTATTGGCCCGGGGTGAAGTCGGCCAGGCCGTTTATCCCGTACACGTATATCAGAACCGCCGATATCATGTAGGCTATCACCGTGACGGTTAGGAGTCTCTTGGGGACGTGGAAAAGCTCCTCCTTCTTCAGGTTTCCTATCCTGGACTTGGCTATGAAGAGGTAAGCCACTCCAAGCGTCATCAGGAGTATCGCCAGCGAGCGCTCAACGGATATGTCCTTGGCAACTTCCCACAGCTCGCCGGTGAAGAGGAAGGGAAGGGAGAAGGTAACTGCCCCAACTATCTCCTGGGCTATGTCGTCCCAGCCGAGCTGGTCGGGGGCCTTGCTGGTCTTTATTTCCCTTTCCAGCTCTGCTATTTCGGCGTATATTTCGTCTAGCTTCTCCTCCATTTTGGTTCGCCTTTCGTTTTCTATCCCGTGCTCAGGTTCGGGGTTCATCATCTCGTCAGCATTGGATTCACTCATCATCGCGGAAATAGATTCCCGGGAAAAGTTATAAAGGTTGAGATGAACCTTAATGGGGTGATAAACGATGAAAAGGGCTTTGGCGCTGTTCCTGAGCCTGATGATTATGTGCTTGATTCTCACGTCCTCCAGTGCGGCCTCCGTCTCGTTAAACTCCTCCAACACGGTGATAGTTCTCCCCACCACCAAGATAGTAAACGGGACCCCCCTCCACATCGGCGAGGACGCCATAACAGGTTCCAGACTGGGTGCGTTTCTAGTCCTTAATGGTATCACCACTGGAACCTACACGGCCACCGTTTCTGTCCCAGTTGAGTACCACAGCGTTCTCATATCCGACTTGGATCAGGTTTACGTTCTCAATCCGACCGATATGCCAGACGTAGGCGTTAACGTCAGCGACGAGCCCGTTGGCCGGGCGGTGGTCATTAGGGTGAACTTTTCAAGGGTCGAGTTCAACTCAACAAGGGGAATGGCTGAGTTTTTCGACAGGAGCGTGGAGATAGTGTTCAACGAGAACACCACCCCCCTGGACATTGGGGGTGACTACCAGGTGGTCTCCACGACGGTTGATGGAAGGGACACGATGTACTTCTACTCCTACAAAAAGGTGGACTCTGAGACAAAATCCCTGGGGGAGACGCTCTCTGTTGGGGGGTGGCGGATAAAGTTCTTGGACATAAACATCGACGTTTCAAAGATGCTCGTCGTCCTTACCTACCCCAGTGGGACGGTAAAGCAGAAGCCCATGGCCGAGGACAAGTACTACCTGATGTACGTGAACGCCGCCGGTGAGGAGGATTTTGAGGAGTACGACACCTACCCCTCTGCGAGGCTTAACGAACTCCTCGAGGGCGGTGCTCTCAAGGTGTTTCTCTTCAACCCGACCGATTTCTTCGTTGGAATAAACAACGCTCAGATGGTGACCTATGACTACTGGTACTATGAGAAGGTCAAGCAGTACCGGGACGGGGACGTTTACACCGGTCAGTGGGTGTGGGACATCAACCCCGCCGAGAACCTCTACACTCTCTATCTCCACGTGAACACCAGCCTCCATAGCTTCCCCCGGGTGTTTGTGGGGCCAGGGGAGTTCCTTGAACTTCCAACCGACTGGGGTTTGAGGCTCGTTCCGATTTTCAGCAGGAACGAGGACGGAGTCGTTGATGGGGTCGATGGCTACCGCTTCGTCCGAGTGGCTTCCGTGTCGCGCCAGGTCTCCATAACTGCTCCCAAGGTTCAGGCCACAGACGACGTTTATTCTTTCATCGTCAATGATACCGCGCTTTCCTCCCTTCCCGATGACAAGAACATCATCATCGTCGGCGGCTGGGTCAGTAATAGGGCTTGGGAGTTGCTTGAGGAGGTCTACGGAAAATCCACCATCGACTCCATAAAGACGGAGGTTATGACTGAGGGATACGTCATAAAGGTTCTCAACAACCCAAAGAATCCGGAGTATAAGGTTATAATACTTGCCGGGAAGACCTATGCCGAAACCAGAAAAGCCGTTGAGAGGTTTATGGAAGAAATGTGAAACCTTATTTTACTCCTTTCATTATTCTAAGCCCCTTATTCGAGCCAGCAGATCGTTCTGTTTTTCAATTTTAACGCTGAGTAATCCTTCTTTTCACTAATAAATTTTTCGGTCGGTTAGGTTTATATACTCAAACGCACGTCTAAACGTTCATGTCATTGCAGAATTACAGGGGGTTCGGCTGGGACGCCTGGTTGCTCGTTGCCTACTCCTTCGTTTCGTGGTTAGGCGGAAACCTGGCCTGGTTCATATTCCCGTTCTACCTGAAGTCCCTTGGCTACGACTACACAAGCATGGGAGTGATCTTCTCGCTGTCCACGCTAGCTCAGGCCTCAGTTCTGCTTTTCTCGGGTCCGCTCGGTGCCAGGGTCGGCTACAAGAGGGCCGTTCTTCTCGGGATTTCCCTGATGTTTCTAGGCAGGTTCCTTCAGGTTGCCCTTCCGGACATCCCCTTCCTCGCCCTTGGAGGGGTTTTAATCGGGGTTGGGCTGGCCCTCGAAGGCCCGTCCTTCATGGCCCTCCTCAGCGGTGAGGTGAGCGACGGGAAGAGGCACTACCTCTTCAGCCTGTCCTCCGCAGCCGGAACCATCGGCTCGGCCCTCGGCATACTCCTTGCCGGCTTCCTCCAGAAGTACCTGCCCTACCGGGAGGTTTTTGCACTGGTCCTCGTGATAATCCCCGTTCGCTTTGTCCTCGTGCTCTTCGTGAAGTCCGTCCTGGCCGATTCCGAGAGGGTTCTTCGCCTTGATAGAGACCTGCTCGTCAGGATAGGCCGCTTCGCCCTGCCCAGCGCGCTCATAGGCCTCGGCGCCGGGGTAACGATACCCTACGTCGGCCTCTGGTTCAACCAGCGCTTTGGAACGAGTTTGGAAAGCATAGGGTGGCTCTTCGCCTTCCAGCAGTTCGTGATGGGTATCGGAACCTTCCTCCTTCCGATGATAGCCGACAGGCTGGGGAGCGTGAAGACCATAGTCACGTTCAACGGCAGCGCCAGCGTTCTGATAGCCTTAATGCCTCTCTCCACGACCTTTCCCCTGGCCGCGGTCATCTACATCGTCAGGACGATCCTGATGAACATCGTCAATCCTATCTGGAACTCCTTCATGATGGGCTTTTTCAGAAAGGAGGAGCGCTCGACGGCCATGGCTCTCAACAACCTCTCCTGGACTGCCACCTTTGGAATCGGCCAGTACATCGGCGGCAGGCTCTTCGACGTCTCTCTGACCTGGCCGTTCATAATAACGGCCCTCCTCTACGCCCTCTCGATGGCGGTATTCTGGGGCCTCTTCCGAGAGGGGACAAAAGGTTATAAGTCCACTCCCGTTTAAACTTCCAGAACCAAGTGTTCTGGGTGATGCTTATGGTGGTTAGAGAGTGCCCCGAGTGCCACGGGACCGGGAAAATCAAGGCCGGCGAGAAGGAGTGCCCCGTTTGCGAGGGCTGGGGCTACGTTCCCGCTGATTTCAAGATAGGTGACAAGCTGAAGGGTTACCGGAACCTCGACTACATCGGCGTCGAGGACGAGGTCGATGAGATACCCTGCCCTGAGTGCCACGGTAAAGGGGTGGTTCCGGTCTACGATACCTGCCCCACCTGCGGTGGAACCGGCCGCGTTTTAGCTTGTGACATCTGCGGCAAGGTCAAGGAGCCGTGGGAACCGGGAATGGAAACCACCTGGGTCTGCCCGGACTGCATGAGGAAGTACAAGGTGGTCTACGTCCTCGACAAGACCTGCGACATCGAGGACATAGAGGTCGGCAACGTCTACAAGGGAACCATTGATAGGGTGGAGCGTTTCGGCGTCTTCGTTCGCCTCAACCCGCACGTGAGGGGACTCATAAGGCGCAAGGACCTCCTCGGCGGCAGGGAGTACAAGCCGGGGGAGGAGATACTTGTCCAAGTTCTCGACGTTCGCCCGGACAAGGGCGAGATCGACCTCATCGAGTCCGCCCTCAAGCACTACAAGGAGGTCGTGGTGAGGAAGGAGTTACCCGTCACGCTCATCAGCGACCTTAGCAAGGACATGGCAGGTCAGACCGTCAGGCTCCGCGGCAGGGTTACGCAGATACAGGTCACCGGAGGGCCAACGGTCTTTACCATAACCGACGGGACGGGCATAACGTGGGCAGCGGCATTTGAAGCTCCTGGAGTGAGGGCTTACCCGAACATCAACGTCGGCGACATCGTTGAGATAATAGGAAAGGTGGCATTCCACTCGGGCGAGATACAGATAGAGGTCAGCGACATGGCCAGGCTCTGGGGGCCGGAGGCCGCGGAGGTAAAGAAGCGCATAGAGGAGGAGCTCGACAGGCGCGCCCAGCCCCAGGACGTGGGCTTCCTCGTTCAGAGTGAGGTTCTCGAGAAGCTCAAGCCCAGGATAATGAAGGCCGCCTTCATGATACGCAGGGCCATTCTTGAGGGCAGGCCGATCCTGCTCAGGCACCACGCAGATACCGACGGCTACACCTCTGGCCTGGCCCTGGAGTACGCCATAGTGCCGCTCATAGAGCAGGTTTCGCCGGATTCAGGCGCGAGGTGGAAGCTCTTCAAGAGGAGGCCGAGCAGGGCTCCTTTCTACGAGCTGGAGGATGTTCTCAAGGACATAATCTTCATGATAGAGGACCACGAGAAGTTCGGTGACCCGCTCCCGCTGGTTGTCATAGTGGACAACGGTGGAACAAGCGAGGACATTCCAGCTTACAAGCGCATAAGGGCCTTCGGCGTCCCGATAGTCGTAATAGACCACCACGACCCGCGCGAGTGGGTGAGCGAGGACAAGGCAAAGGTCGATGACTACGTCGATGTTCACGTCAATCCGCACCACATAAAGCGCGGCTACTACGAATTAACGGCCGGAATGCTGGCAACGGAAGTGGCGCGCTTCATAAACCCCGAAGTCGAGGACAGGATAAAGCACCTGCCGGCCATAGCCGGAACCGGCGACAGGAGTAAAGCTCCGGAGTTCTACCAGTACCTTGAGATAGCGAAGAAGGCCAAGGGTCTCGACGAGGAGGACCTGAAGAAGATAGCGGAGGTAATCGACCACGAGGCCTACTTCTGGAAGTTTATGGACGGCCACGGCATAATAGACGAGATTCTCCTCCTCACCGGAAACCTCCAGAGGCACCGCGAGCTCATCAACGCCATCTACCCGGAGGTCAAGGAGAAGCAGGAGAAGGCTTTGAGGGCTTCGCTGCCCCACGTCAAGAGCGTCGTCCTGCCAAACGGCATAAGGTTCAACACGATAGACATCGAGCTGTTTGCCCCGAAGTTCTCCTATCCAAGCCCCGGCAAGCTCTCCGGCCTAATTCACGACCACTTCAAGGAGAAGTATGGTGAAGATGCCCCGATACTCACCCTCGCCTACGGCCCGGACTTCGCGGTTGTCAGGGCCGCGGACGGAATGGCGGCCTACAACTTCGACCTGAACGAGATAATCCCAAGGCTCCAGGAGGCCCTGCCGAGCGCTGGAATCGAGGGCGGCGGCCACAGCTACGCCGGCTCGATAAAGTTCTTCGAGGGCATGAGGAAGGAGGTCCTTGAGGAGTTCGCCAAGCAGGTGGTCAAGCTGAAGAAGGTCGGCTGAGGCCTTTCTTATTCTCCTTTCCTCCAATGCCAACCTTTTTAACGTCGTCAAACGACTGTCCCGTAGGACAGCTGGGGGAGTGATTATGAAAATCGTTCTTGAGGTTACCTTCAGAATGGGCGGTGTTTCCTACCGGGGCTACCGCTGGGAAGATGATGTCCTTGTTTTCGAGTTTGAGCGCCTTGGAGATGCCTTCATTCAGGTTCTCAGCAGGAGGAAGGTGGAGGAAGAGGTCGAACGTGAACCCTCGGCCGTGATGGTCGAGCTGAAAACGAAGGAAGGCGGGAAGATATTCGAGGCCGTCAATGAGGGCGGCCTTTATCTGGCGGTGGAGCCTTAGATTTTTATACCGTCCCACGGACCTCCTACGGTGATGCCCATGTTCATGGCCGAGTTCAAGCTTCGCTTTGGTGACAGGAAGTGGTACGTCAGGAGACTCGTTGAAGCCTCGAGCGTTGAGGAAGCCGAGGAGAAGGCGAAGCGCTACGCTGAGCTGATGAACAGGGGAGAAGTGAAGTGGGAGTTCAGCTACGTTATAGAGGCTGAGAGGCCCCTGCTCATAGGCGACGAAGAGCTTGGGAAGCTCGGTGCTTGATTTTATCCCTTTTGACTTCCTCTGACCAATTTCTGTTTTCGGGAGAAAAGCGGGGAGAAACTACTCCCCCACGAAGGCCATGAGCACCATCGCAACGAGGTTCATCGCCGCCGCGAAGATGAATGCATAGGCCAGGGAGTGGGAACTCCAGAGCCAGCCCGCTATCACCGAGGCGGGAAAGACGAAGACGCCGAAGACGGTGTGGTATGCCCCTATCACCGTTCCCTTCTCGAACTCCTTCGCGAGGTCGGCCATGTAGGCCCGCGGAATCGTATCCTCGATCGCTATGTAAATCCCGTAGAGCACAAAGGCCGCCATCAGCGTGTAGAGGTCTCTTGCATAGGCGAAAGCCACGGCCGCCAGAGCCGCCACACCGAATCCGAGGGTTATGAGCCGCTTCTTGCCGAAGCCGTCCGAGATAACCCCGAGGGGATACGCTGAGAGTGCATAGATGAGGTTGAACAGCGCGTAGAAGGCCATGCTCTGAACGACCGAATAGCCCAGCTCCTGCGCCTTCCACATCGTGAAGGCGTAGCTGTACCTCCCGAGGGCGCCTATCGCGACCACCGCGAGGAAGAGTTGGAGGTTCCTGCTCCTCAGCGTGGATATGCCCTTTATCTTTCTCTTAACCTCACCGCCCCTGTCCTTCACGAAGAGGACTATGACGAGGAGCGATATCGCCCCCGGAACCGCGGAGAGCAGGAAGATGTACCGGTAGGTGGTCTCGGCTGGAAGGTCTTTGAGGAGTTCTATCAGTCCAATCGCAACGAGCGGACCGGCGACCGCGCCGAGGGTGTCCATCATTCGGTGGAAGCCAAAGGATTTCCCGGTTTTCCCCTTCTCGCTTGACTCCGCTATCAGCGCGTCCCTGGGGGCTGTCCTTACGCCCTTGCCAACCCTGTCCACCGCGCGGAGGAGGAGAAAGTCCCACCAGTGGCGGGTGAAGGCAAGGGCTCCTTTTGAGAGGGTCGAGAGGGCGTAGCCGGCGAAGACGAAGGCCTTCCTCCGTTTAAAGCGGTCGCTCACGTAGCCGAAGGCGACCTTGAACAGCGAGCTCATGCTCTCTATCGCCCCCATGACCGAACCGCTGAGAAGCTTTCCGGCATCGAGAACCTCCATCAGGTAGCTCGGCATTATCGGGATTATCATCTCGCTGCTCATGTCGTTCAGGAAGCTGACGATTCCGAGCAGAAAGACGTTCCAGCTTATTCCGAATATTCTCTTCTCCCTTTCCTCCATTCCTCATTCCCCCAGCAGTTCGAGGCAGAGCTCCCTCAGCTTCTCCTTGCCCTCGTCGAGGGTTCTCCGGCCGATTTCCGTTATCTCGTAGACTCTCACGCGTCTTCCGTTCTTGACCTTCCACTGACTCTTCAGAAGGCCCTCCTCTTCCAGGGAGTGAAGGAGGGGGTACATCGTACCGGGGCTGATGTGGTAGCCGTGTCTCTCAAGCTCTTTCATCAGAAACGAACCTGTGACCGGCTCTTCGCTCGCGTGGTGGAGTATGTGCAGGGCCAGAAAGTCCCGGTATTTCATATCGAACACCGATATCGAAATTCGATACTGAAGCTTAAAAAATTTTGGCTCATTCGAGCACGTGCTTCTCCAGAACGTAGCAGTGGAAGGTCCCCTCGAAGACCTTCTCCTTTCCCCTGAAAACACCAACCTCCGCCACCTTCTTACGTCCGAGGTCCTCAACAACCTCCGCCCTCGCCACGAGCCTATCACCGACCCTCACCGGCTTCAGGAACCTCACCTCGGCCTTTCCGAGCACAACGGTGGGCTCGTTTACCGCCAGCATCGCCGCGTAGTCCGCTAAACCAAAGGTGAAGCCGCCATGAACGAGGCCGTACTCATCAACGGCCATCTCCTCGGTGGTTAGAAGCTCCACCTCAGCCCTTCCAGGTTCTATTCTCAGCGGCCTACCCACGAGCCTTTCCGAGGTCAGCCTGTGCGTCCTCTGCTCCATCTCCATCACCCGCGTCTGTGAAATCCGCCAACGGGCAAAGGTTTATCTATCTCGATGCCTAAAAAGGTTGGGTGGTCGCGTGAACCCTCTAAAGCGCGCCGTTGAGTACAAGGGCTCGGCGGAGTTTTCGAGGGCCGAGCTGGTGGGAATCCTCGCCTTCAGCCTCCGCCTTATGGATGTGAAGGCCGCGAAGAAGCTCATAGCGGAGGGCATTGAGGGGGGCGTCATCGAGGAGCGGAACGGAAAACTCATCGTGAGGACTGAGCTTCTGGAGGAGAGCGAGCAGCCTCAGAACCTGCTCGGCGAGATGGTGGTTCACATCGCCAGGACCCTCGGCTGGACGGAGATTGAGGTTATGGAGGGAATAAAGGCAATGCGCGAGCGCTACGGCGACCTCGACGAGAGAATTCTGGCGTACCTCTTCGGTATGGAGAAGGGCGTTGATATGTCTCGCTTTAAGGACCTGCTCGAGCTGTGAAAGCACCTCCACAAACCGTTTTAACGGTTCTGAGGAAATTATTTTGGGGTGATACCATGCCAGAGGAGGCGCTCATAGTTGTGGACATGCAGAGGGACTTCATGCCTGGCGGGGCTTTGCCCGTTCCAGAGGGTGACCGGATAATACCCCGGTGCAACCGGTACATCGAGGAGTTCCGGAGGAGGGGGGCTTTGATAGTTGCCACCCGCGACTGGCACCCGGAGAACCACATCAGCTTCAGGGAGAACGGCGGCCCCTGGCCGAGGCACTGCGTCCAGAACACGCCGGGGGCAGAGTTCGTCGTGGAGCTTCCAGCTGATGCAGTGATAATCTCGAAGGCGACGGAGCCGGACAAGGAGGCCTATTCAGGCTTCGAGGGAACTGAACTGGCGGAGATTCTGAAGAGAAACGGCGTAAAAAGGGTCTACATCTGCGGCGTCGCGACCGAGTACTGCGTAAAGGCCACAGCCCTAGATGCGGTAAAGCACGGCTTTGAAACATATCTCCTCCGCGATGCCGTGAAGGGAATCAACCCTGAGGACGAGGGGCGGGCTTTGAAGGAGCTTGAGGGTGCCGGTGTGAAGGTTCTCTCTCGTTTATGGTCCTTTTCCACTCTTTCAGCAGGACGAGGAGGAGGTTGAGGACTATCGGGCCGATTATGAGTCCCTTCACTCCCATGGCCCAGGTTCCGCCTATCATACCGATGAACACCAGCGTCTCATCGAGGTCAGCGTCTTTCGCCACCATCATGGGCCTTATCGTGTAGTCTGGAATCGGCGAGACGAGGAGGAAGCCGTAGAGCGCTATTCCCGCGGCGTGGAGATAAGAGCCGTTCATGGCGAAGTAGGCGGCCGCTATGGCCCATATCATCCAGCCCTCGAAGAGCGGGACGAAGGAGAACAGAAACGTTAGGAAGCCGGCAACTATGGCCGTGTAGATGTCGGAGACGCCGAATATTATGAAGCCAAAGGTCATGAGGATCCCTTTGACCACGTTGAGCACCAACCAGGCCCGGACTAGGGCTCCAAGGGTCCTGTTGAGGCTCTCTAGTATTCTCTCGCCGAGCTCGCGGTTCTTCCGCGGAAGTGAAAGGTGTATCTGCCTTGAGATGTCTTCAGCGTAGGCAAGGGAGTAGTAGAACGTTAGGAGGAAAACGAAGAGCTGGAGGAGGTAGAGGGGGATCGAGAGGGTTCCACGGGATATGTAATCCGAGAGGCGCGGAATCAGCTGGTCCGAAAACCTCTGTAGGAAGTCTAGAACTTCCGGAGGGAGGGGCTGGATCATCAGCCAGTTGAAGAACTCGACGATGCTGTCGTAGAACGACGCGGCAACACGGACGGAAATCATGAGGAGCTCGAAGGTTATCACTCCCCCCAGCCCCACGGTTCCCGCCGTCAGGAGTGCCGCGGATTTCCTCTTGCCTATACGCCCTTTCAGCCGGCGGTGGATTGGGTAGGCGGCGTAGGCGAGAACCAGGCCGAAGAATATCGGGGTAACCAATGGGCTAACCGTCCTCCACGCGAGGTACACAATCGTGAGAACCGCGACCGTCCAGGCGATGACTTCAGCCCTCATCTTCCCCCGACAGATTTATTAGAAACCCCTTATAAATCCTGTGCGGTGTTGAGAGTGGAAAGGGAGCTTCTCGATAAGGTTTGGGCCTACCTCGAGCGCGGCAACTACTATCTCTCGGAGGGGCGCTTTGAGATGGCGCACATGGCACTTATGGACGCCCTCTACACCCTCGGAGCTTATCTCGTGTACAGAGATACTGGAATGCTCCTCCCTGCGGGAGGACTGGAGGGAATGCTTGGGAGCAGATATCCGGAGGTCTATGAAGTCATCAGGCGGTACGGAGGAATAACGGATCCGGACGAGGAAACGGTAACCGCTTTAAGGGAAGAACTCAAAACGCTGCTGGGAATGATGACTTTGCCGAGTCCTGAGCTGT
Source organism: Thermococcus sp. MV11 (assembly GCF_012027285.1). NCBI lineage: Archaea > Methanobacteriati > Methanobacteriota > Thermococci > Thermococcales > Thermococcaceae > Thermococcus > Thermococcus sp. MV11. The sequence continues at coordinate 126,521 of NZ_SNUD01000002.1, read as the reverse complement.
GATGAGGTTCAGCGGCTGACCCTATTTCTTGCTTCTTCTCCTTTGCATGCCCTGGCTGCGCTCTTGAGCGTTCGTGCCAGCTTCGTGTTTCCGTGGAGAGTGACCACTATCGAACCGCCACCCTCTGGGTGGAAGACCAGCTCTATCGTACCGCTGAGCCTGTCGTAGCTCATATCTGAGGGGACCATCTTCACCGTAAACGACCCTTTATCCACTCGTCCCCATACACTTATGACCTCCACGGTCCCCTTGGAGTAAAAGATGTTCATGAAAGGTAGCGGTTCTTCCGTTGGCGTCAGGGGGTGGACCATCTCCCCGTAGAAAACTGCTTTTCCCCTCGCCGTGCCAAGGTATATCGAACCGCACAGGCCATCGATATAACTACCCAAAGCTTCATAAACTGGATTGGCTGACTCACTCAACGCTATCACCTAACCTTGATACGGCGGGGAAGTTTATTGGTAATTGCCCATTAACGGTGGTTTCCATGAGGATCGTTTCGGCCGACACCGGTGGGGCTTTGCTGACCGGGGACTACGAGCCGGTTGGGCTTATAGCGACGGCCGCCGTGCTCGTGGAGAAGCCATACAGGACGGCAACGACGAGCATGGTTCGCTACGCCGATCCGTTCAACTACGACATGAGCGGCAGGCAGGCGATTAGAGATGAAGCACTCCTTGCGGTTGAGCTTGCTCGAAAAGTCAAGCCCGACGTCGTTCACCTCGACTCGACGATAGGAGGAATAGAGGTCAGGAAGCTCGACGAGCCGACCATAGACGCCCTGACGATAACAGACAGGGGCAAGGAGGTCTGGAAGGATTTGGCCAAGGACTTACAGCCCCTGGCCAAAAAGCTCTGGGAGGAGACTGGAATTGAGATAATCGCCATCGGAAAGTGGAGCGTCCCGGTGAGGATAGCGGAGATATACTCCGGAATCTACACAGCCAAATGGGCGATTGAGCGTGCGAAGGAAGAAGGTAAGGTAATGGTCGGACTGCCAAGGTACATGCGGGTGGAGATAAGACCCGGGAAAATCTACGGGGAAAGCTTGGACCCCCGCGAGGGCGGTCTCTTCGGTGAAATAAATGCCGAAACCGAGGGAATCGGCTGGGAGCTGTACCCCAATCCTCTCGTGAGGCGCTACATGGTTCTCGAAGTGTGGAGGGAGTGAGGGGTTAACGTCATTATCCAATTTTTATTGGTGGTTACATGCCAGTCATTACCATCAGGGTAAACGTTCCTGAGAACGCTGACCCTGAAGAGCTGAAGAGGCTCTTAGAGCTTGAGCTGATTCGAAGAGAGCTCGTGAAGGAGCGGAAACTGCCAAAGGGTGATTTCAGGAAAGCTCAGGGGGATTTTAGGAAAGGCAGAGTTTGAGGAGCTGAAGGCATACGAGCTGGAGGCTGAGTTCGGTGATTTATATTGATGCAAACGTCATATACGGCTATTACTCGCGGAGTATATTACTGAACGGGTAATATTTGCGGGTGAGTATAGAAAAAGAGAAGGCAGGTTAAGCCTCCTTCTCCAGCTCGCTCGGGAACTTAATCGCATCGAACGGACACGTCTGGTTGCAGACGCCGCAGCCGGTGCAGAGCAGGTTGTCAATGCGCACCTTGTTCGTCTCCGGGTCGTAGACTAGGGCGGGACAGCCGGTGAGGAGTATGCACGCCTTGCAGCCTGTGCACTTGTCCTCTAAAACCATCGGTATCTCACCAATCTCCCCGCGCCTTATGACAGGAATGACGCACTCCTGCTTTGCTATTATCACCGCTGGCCCCTCGACCTTCATGGCCTCCTTTATTGCCTCCCTCGTTGCCTTGAGGTCGTAGGGATCGACGGTCTTGACGTACTTCACTCCCAACGCCTTGACGAGAGCTTCGATGTCAATCTCGTTGAACTTCCTGCCGGTTTCGCTCCCGCCGGTTCCTGGGTGCGGCTGGTGGCCGGTCATGGCCGTTGTCCTGTTGTCGAGTATCATGACGAGAACGTTCAGGTTCTTGTAGACTGCATCAACCAGCGGCTGGATTCCGTTGTGGAAGAAGGTCGAGTCGCCTATCGTGGCGATTATCTTCTTGTCCATCACGACGCTCTGGCCGTTGGCGAGGCTTATGCTCGCGCCCATGACGAACTCGGTCCAGATGGCTTCAAGCGGGGGGAGGAGCGAGAGGGCGTAGCAGCCTATGTCCCCGTGTATCGGGACGGAGTAGCGGCCGAGCTTGAGGTCTCTCAAAGCGTCCAGCGCGGCGCGGTAGCTCCCCCTGTGGGGACAGCCGGGACACATAACCGGCGGCCTCTTCGGGGCGAGGCTTTCGGCGAGCTTTACCTCCTCCGGCTTCTCATAGGTCTCCCCGCTTTCACCGGTGAGCCTCAGCAGGGCGTTCCTGACCAGTGAAGGCGTCAGCTCCCCCTCAAGGGGCAGATGGCCGGTCCTCTTGCCGTATATCGGCACGTTCAGCCCGGCCTCGTAGGCGGCAATCTTGACTTCCTCCTCAAGGAAGGGCGCGCCGTCCTCGATAACTATCGCGAAGTCCACACCCTTAAGGAACTCCACGACGAGCTTCCTCGGGAGTGGGTGGGGCGTTGAGAGCTTGAGAACCCTGAAGTCGCCGTTGAGCTTGGGCAGCACCTCGCGCACGTAGTTGTAGGGCGCCCCCTCGACGATTATCCCAATCCTACCGTTCCCCTCGACCCGGTTGAAGGGCATCGAGTTGAACTCCTCCTCGATCTTTCTCAGCGTCTCGTTGAGCCACCTGTGCCTCTTCCTGTTGCCCTCCATGCTGGCCCTGACGTAGCGCTCTATGTCCTTCTTGAAGACCGGCTTCCGGTTTAGCTCGATGAACTCGCCGACCTCGACGTCGGCCGTCGTGTGGTTCACCCTCGTTGTCGTGCGGAATATTACCGGAACCTTATAGCGCTCGCTCAGCTCGTAGGCGTAGATTATCAGGTCGTGGGCCTCCTGTGGATCTGCAGGTTCGAGAACAGGCAGGAGCGAGAGCTTGCCGTAGTAGCGGTCGTCCTGCTCCGTCTGGCTTGTATGTGGACCCGGGTCGTCGGCAACGAGGATTACCAGGCCACCTTCGACGCCCGAGTAAGCTAAGCTCATCAGCGGGTCGGCGGCAACGTTCAGGCCAACGCACTTCATCGTCACGAGGGCTCTTAATCCGGTGTAGGCAACCCCCGCGGCTTCCTCTAAGGCCACCTTCTCGTTGGGCGCCCACTCGGCGAAGACCTCGGGCTTGAGCCTTGCGATGGTCTCGATGACCTCTGTTGATGGGGTTCCCGGGTAGCCTGTGGCGAAGGCGATGCCGCTCTCGAGGGTGCCGTAGGCTATGGCCTCGTTACCCATGAGAAGCTTCTTCTCGCGCTTTTCGCCCTTTACTTCGGCCGAATCAGAAGGGTAAGCCTTGACCACCTCCATGTCACCACCGTAGTTCCTTCGCAGTTAGGGTTAAAACTCTGCCTTCAGAAAAGCCCCGTCGAAAATCGAAAAATTTTCGGAACTGGTGAGGGCAGGAGGCTTAAATACCCCGGTGAGTAGCTTAGAATGTGGTGGACATGAAGATTAAGGAGCTTATCGAACAGGTAGATGAGACCATAGCGAACCTGAAGATAGCGATAATAGCCAACCAGAACCGGGCCTTTGAGAGCCCTCAAACGAGCTATGAGTTTATCCAGCGCGCCCTTGAGCTCCAGGAAGATTTAGATGACCTTATGAAGGCGAGAGAGATGCTGTCAAAACTCGATCCCGAGAGCGATGCTGAAGAACACTTCTCCAGGGAAGAAATTGAGGAGTTTTTAAAGCTCCTGGAACTTCTCAGAAGCGCTGAACCGCACGCCTTCTAAGCCGGGGTGATGGTATGGACTTCCGGGAGCTTGAGGAAAGGCTCGTGGCCTTCCGAGATGCGAGGAACTGGGCTAAGTACCACGCGCCGAAAAACCTGGCCATATCGGCGGCTGTCGAGCTGGGCGAGCTTTTGGAGCACTTTCAGTGGGAGAGCGATGGGGAGATACTCGAAGCGGTGAAAGACCCGGCCAAAAGGGAAGCCATAGCCGACGAAATAGCCGACGTCGTAATTTACCTAACGTTACTAGCCCACGAACTGGGCATAGACCTCGACGAGGCGGTTGAGAGGAAGCTGGAGAAGAACGGGGAGAAGTATCCGGTCAAGAAATATTGAAAAAATAATGGTTCACTTTTCATCTACGTGCCCCTTCCATCTCAGGATCAGGGGAGCCAACGTTAATCCAACTAACAAAGCTGGACCGCAGGTTTCTTTTCCGTTTGAGGTTGTGTCTTCGGTCCTTGAGGTTTCCGGTTTCTGTGGTGGTTTGGATCCTGAGACTCTGCATGATGGGTTTTGGGGAGTTAGGCAGACGATTTCGTCGTAGACTCCTTCATATTTTGTCGGGTATGCCCTTATAATAATGGAGTGCCCTCCCATGAGGATTACCCACCTTGTAATGTTTTCGGGATCAACGCAGGGAGATGGGGACTGAATATGATTCTGGTAGTATCCAACTACCCTATCGAGATCCCAGGTGGCTATTGTGAAATTGTATCTCGGATACGCTGGAATATATTCCTGTTCAATGCTTCCGTTCGAATAGTAGCTGACTATCTTGTAGTGGGTGTCGTTGAATGGATAAACGACTTGGATTTCATAGATTCCGGAGTCATTGAATGGGTTGCACGGCATTTTGGGGCCTGAGCCGAATATAAAAACGTCGATTACGGTTTCATTTTCGTCTATGACGTCCCAGAGGCTGAGTGCCGTGGTGACGCTAGTGGAGGACATTAGGAGGAATCCAAGAAACAAGGAAATCAGGAGACGCCTCAATCTGACCTCACCTCCAAGTAGAACCCCTGCGCAAGGACTATTGTTGAGGATTGCCGGTTCATTAGTCCACTACCTCTTCTTCTGTTTTACGAGTAGGGGGAACAACACTAATCCAACTAACAAAGCTGGTCCGCAGATTTCTTTATCTTCTGGTTTTTTGGTGGTTGCGGTGGTCGTCGGTGGTACCATCACTTCTACGTCTACTACTGGCTCTTTCCAGTTGCACGTCATGTTCTCCGGGTTCTGGCATTCAAAAACTACGTAGCTCAATCCTCCAATCTCCGAGACGAAGGAATACAGTGTTACCCGGAACTCACTTGCGTCTATCCAGACTTCCCACAGGTCTGCTCTTCTCACCCAGTATTTTTCGGGCCATTCGAAGTCGTCCGTGACCTTTCCAGTTATGTTGGGGAGGTAGTTCTCCAGGCCCCAATGATACTCTTCTAGAACCTTGGTGACGTTCCAAATGGAGAAGTTAAAGGGTGTTAGGTTCTCTTGTTTGGGGAGGAACTCTTCCCACCAGCCGCAACGGCCGGTGTGCTTACAGTACTCGGAATCGTAGGGGGCGTAGTAGGTGATTATGTACTGGGTATCACTGTAGGCGTATCCTATGCTGACGGAGGCGATTCTGGAGTTGTTCAATGGGTCAAGTGGTGGTTCTCTTCTACATCTGCCCAATACTTTAACGAAGTACATTTCCCTGCTGGTGTTTATGTGCTCCCAGACGTTCACCGCGGTGACCGGGGGAAGGAGGAGCAAAAGTAAGAGGGCCAGGGGAGTAAGTTTATTCATCAGTACCACCGATGTTTTCCTTTCGGACTTTCTTCAATTCCCTGGAACGCGTGAATACTCGGGTATTTCTTTTGGTAATTAATAGATAAAAACATTGCGGGAGCGAATCAAATTATCACTCAAAGTGTTGTTCAAACGCCTCCCTCAGCCTCTCGACCTCTTCCCCGCTCAGCCTGTTCTTTACCCAGCGCTCCTTCAGGCTGAGGTTCTCGTCCTCCAGGTCCAGAACCGCCTTCCTGACCCCTCCCCGGGGGTGAGCACAGTCACCTTCCCGGCGGGGAATCACGTGGAGGTGGAGGTGCGGAACGGTCTGGCCGGCGGCCCTGCCCAGGTTTATTCCGACGTTGAACCCGTCTGGCTTCAGTACCTGTGCCAGCTTCTCCATCGCCAGCTCCATGCCCCTGATCAGGGCGACCTTTTCTTTCTCGCTCAGCTCCCACCAGCTCTCAACGTGCCTCCTAGGAACCACCAGTAGGTGGCCCCTGCTCGCGGGGTAGGAGTCGAGGAGTATTCTAATCAGTCCGTCCTCGTAAAGGATTGTCCCGGGTCTTGCGCTGCAGAACGGGCACTCCATCGCCAACACCAAAGGCTTAAAACAGGTTCAGAATAAAAAGCTCCCGGTGAGTGCGGTGGACGATACCCTGGAGGTTATGAAGAAAAGCTACCAGAGGTTCCTGGCCGTTGGGCTCGGCCTCATGCTGATCGCGTTCCTTCTGATGATATGGCAGCCGCTGGGCAGGCAGAACTCGCTGATACTGGCCGTGATAGTCTTCCTGGTGGCGTTTCTGCCGCTGGAGTTCGCACGCAGGATAGCGAGAAAGATGGCCCTCGTGGCTCTGAAGGGTGAATAGAAAAGCTTAATTAGACCGCCCGAGAATTACGGGAAGAGTGTGGAGGAGTGACGATAATCCTTAGAGGTGATGTAAAATGGCGTTTGTACCACCACAGGCAGGTTACGACAGGGCCATTACGGTTTTCAGCCCTGATGGAAGGCTCTTCCAGGTGAACTACGCCCGGGAGGCAGTGAAAAGGGGAGCCACCGCGGTGGGAGTTAAGTGGAAGGAAGGCGTTGTTCTCGCGGTTGAGAAGAGGATAACCAGCAGGCTCATAGAGCCGAGCAGCTATGAAAAGATTTTCCAGATCGACGACCACATAGCGGCCGCTCCGAGCGGTATAATAGCCGATGCAAGGGTTCTCGTTGATAGGGCCAGGCTGGAGGCCCAGATTTACCGCCTGACCTACGGCGAACCCGTTCCGCTCACCGTTCTGGTGAAGAAGATTTGTGATTTGAAGCAGGCCCACACCCAGTACGGCGGTGTGAGGCCCTTCGGTGCCGCCCTGCTCATGGCGGGCGTTAACGACAAGCCCGAGCTCTACGAGACAGACCCGAGCGGTGCCTACTTCGAGTGGAAGGCCGTTGCAATAGGCAGCGGAAGGAACACCGCCATGGCCATCTTTGAGGAGCACTACGACGAGAGCCTCGACATGGAGGGGGCGGTAAAGCTCGCCATCTTGGCCCTAGCGAAGACCCTTGAGGAGCCGAGTCCAGAGAGCATTGAGGTCGCTTACATAACCATGGACGACAAGCGCTGGAGGAAGCTCTCCACTGAGGACATCAGGAGATACCTGAGCGAGATAATCGAGGAGGCCAAGGAGGAGGAAGTCGAGGAGAGGGAAGAGGACTACTCCGAGCTGGACAGCAACTACTGAGGTGACGGGCGATGCCCATAAGCGTTGATAAAGCCGTCATCGCCCGTCTGAAGACGCACGGCGAGACCTTCGAGATACTCGTTGACCCCTACCTCGCGAGGGACTTCAAGGAGGGCAAGGAGATCCCCATCGAGGAGATACTGGCCACGCCCTACGTCTTCAAGGACGCCCACAAGGGGGACAAGGCGAGCGAGCACGAGATGGAGAAGATATTCGGCACCAGCGACCCCTACGAGGTCGCTAAGATAATCCTCCGGAAGGGCGACGTTCAGCTCACCGCGGAGCAGAGGAGGCAGATGCTCGAGGACAAGAGGCGCTACATAGCGACGATTATTCACAGGCACGCCGTGGACCCGAGGACCGGCTACCCGCACCCCGTTGATAGGATCCTCCGGGCGATGGAGGAAGCCGGGGTCCACATAGACCTCTTCAAGGACGCCGAGGCCCAGGTTCCAGGAGTGATCAAGGCCATAAGGCCCCTCCTCCCGATAAAGCTGGAGATGAAGGTCATAGCCGTCAAGATACCCGGTGACTACGTCGGCAGGGCCTACGGTGAGGTCAGGAAGTTCGGGACGATAAAGCGCGAGGAGTGGGCCAGCGATGGCTCGTGGATGTTCCTAATTGAGATTCCTGGAGGAGTCGAGGAGGAGTTTTATGAGAAGCTCAACGCCCTCACGAAGGGCGAGGCTGTAACTAAACTGATAGAGAGGAAGGGACTATGAGGAGGATTTTTGTAAAGAGTAGGGAGCTTGTGGTTCCTGGGACTCTGCTCGCCCAGGGGCCGTTTAAGAGTGGAAGAGGGACCTTCAGGGAAGGCAACAGGATATACTCGACCGTCGTGGGGCTTGTTGAGATAAGGGGAGATACGATACGCGTCATTCCCCTGGAGGGGCCCTACATACCCGAGGTCGGCGACAACGTCATAGGCAAGATAGTGGACGTCAGGTTCTCCAACTGGACGGTCGATATAGGTGCCCCCTACCAGGCGAGCCTCCGCGTTCAGGACGCCGTGGAAGAGCGCATTGACCTCGCTAAAACCGACCTGAGGAAGATATTCGACATAGGCGACATAATCTACGCCAAGATAAAGGCGTACAACGAAGTGAACCAGATAGACCTCACCACCAAGGGAATGCCCTTCAAGGGAGGCCCGCTCAGGGGAGGGCAGATAGTTAAGATAACCCCCTCCAAGGTGCCGAGGCTCATTGGCAAGGGCGGTTCGATGATAAACCTCATCAAGAAGCTGACTGGCACGAGGATAATAGTGGGCCAGAACGGCTGGGTCTGGATCAGTGGGAAGAAGGAAGAGCTGGAGAAGCTTGCCATAGAGGCAATCCTCAAGGTGGACCGCGAGAGCCACACCCAGGGACTGACCGACAGGGTCAAGGAGCTCCTTATGACTAGGCTTCAGGAGCTCAAGGAGATGGGAGTGATAGACGAGGTGCCCCAGGTTGAGGAACCTAAGGCTGGAGAGGGTGAGGAAGAATGATGGGCAAGCCAGAGGGTTTAAAGCTCATAGATGAGAACGGAAAGAGAATAGACGGGAGAAAGAAGTACGAGCTGAGGCCCATAAAGATGGAGGTCGGCGTGCTGAAGAACGCCGACGGTTCGGCCTACGTTGAGTGGGGCAAGAACAAGATCCTCGCGGCCGTCTACGGCCCGAGGGAGATACACCCCAAGCACCTCCAGAGGCCCGACAGGGCAATCCTGCGCGTCCGCTACAACATGGCCCCCTTCAGCGTCGAGGAGCGCAAGAAGCCCGGGCCGGACAGGAGGAGCGTCGAGATAAGCAAGGTTATCCGGGGTGCCCTTGAGCCGGCTTTAATCCTCGAGATGTTTCCGAGAACGGCCATAGACGTCTTCATAGAGGTCCTGCAAGCTGATGCAGGAACGCGCGTTGCCGGAATAACCGCCGCCTCGCTTGCCCTGGCAGATGCAGGCGTGCCTATGAGGGACCTGGTGGCGGCGTGCGCCGCGGGGAAGATCGAGGGTGAAATAGTCCTCGACCTCAACAAGGAGGAGGACAACTACGGTGAAGCCGATGTTCCCGTTGCCATAATGCCCCTCAAGAACGACATAACGCTCCTCCAGATGGACGGCTACCTCACTAGGGACGAGTTCATAGAGGCAGTCAGGCTCGCCATCAAGGGGGCAAAGGCAGTCTACCAGAAGCAGCGCGAGGCGCTGAAGGTCAAGTACCTCAAGATAGCAGAGGAGGTCGGTGGAGGTGAGTGAGATGGAGATAATGGCCGGCATAATGCGCGACCACATCTTGGCGCTCCTCAAGGAGGGCAAGCGCGTGGACGGCCGCGGGCTCGAGGACTATCGCGACCTTGAGATCAGGGTGAACGTCATCGAGAAGGCGGAAGGCTCGGCCTGGGTCAAGCTCGGCAACACCCAGGTTCTCGTCGGCATAAAGGTGGACATGGGTGAACCCTTCCCTGATCTCCCGGACAGGGGAGTTATAACCACCAACGTCGAGCTCGTCCCCCTCGCTTCCCCGAGCTTCGAGCCAGGACCGCCGGACGAGAACGCCATCGAGTTGGCTAGGGTTGTGGACAGGGGCATAAGGGAGAGCCAGGCGGTCGAGCTGGAGAAGCTTGTCATCGTTCCGGGCAAGCTCGTGAGGGTTGTCTTCATCGACGTCCACGTCCTCGACCACGACGGCAACCTGCTCGACGCCACCGGAATTGGTGCCATAGCCGCCTTGCTCAGCACCAAGATTCCGAAGGTCGTCTACAACGAGGAGACCGACGAGGTGGAGGTTCTCGACGAGTACGAGCCCCTGCCCGTCAGAAGGGTCCCCATACCGGTTACCTTCGCCAAGATAGGTCCCAGCCTGCTGATCGATCCAAACCTCGACGAGGAGCGCGTCATGGACGGCAGGATAATCATAACCACCGACGAGAACGGAATGATATCCTCCGTCCAGAAAAGCGAGGGTGGTAGCTTCAAGCTTGAGGAGGTCATCTACGCAGTGGATACCGCCATCAAGAAGGGGGCAGAGATAAGGGAGAAGGTTCTTGAGGCCGTTAAGGCCGAGTGAACCTTTTCTTTTCCCACCGGTGGTTGTTATGAACGTTTTTATCGATGTGCTGGCCATCGTTGTGTTATCCCTGTTCCTGTTCCAGCTTTTCAGACTGGCCGTCAGCGGAGGCCCCAGGAAGGAGCTCTACCTAACGCTCGCTCTCTTCTCGCTTTTTCTTGGTGTCTGGCTCATCTACAACGCCTCCTTCACCTGGGGCTGGGACCTCTACACCTACGTGCCACTTGCCTTCGCCGTTGCTACCTTTCTCCTCAGCGGTTTTGGCCTGCTTAAACTTGGACGAGAGGGCTGAAGGTTTTCAGAAAGAGATATAAACACCAACGCCCAAGTTACTCCAGCCCTTACGATAACTTGGGGGGAATATCAATGGGACTGTTTGACAGCCTTAAGAAGAAGGACTCCAAGCCCGCTCCCAAGAGGAAGCCTCCCGCGGTGGTCAAGAAGGAGACCCCCGCTCCCAGGCATGACATCGATGTCGTCCCTCTCGAGGAAGATGTTCTTGCTAAGGAGATAGTCAAGCCCCAGGTTCGCTACCTGAAGAAGATAGTCGTCACCAGCTACGCCGACCTTGAGAGGATCTCCGAGGAATTGCAGAACGGCAACATCGTTCTCGTCGATCTGAGCCCGCTTGAGGTCAAGCCCGAGGTTCTCGAGAAGGTGGCCGAGCAGCTCAAGGGAATGGTCAATGCCCTCGGCGGACAGGCCGCTAAAATCTGCAAGCACGAGATAAAGCTCGTCCTTGTCCCCTCGGACATCAAGATAGCCAAGTGATTCCCCCGCTTTTTCAATTCTCTGCGGGTAGTTTTATAAGCTCCCCGTCCTCCCCTTCTCCGGTGGTGCGAGATGGCTGAGAAGGGTGAGAAGAGGAAAACCGATGTCGAGATCCCCGAGGACGTCCAGGTCATCTCCCTTGGGGACTGCCCAATCTGTGGTGGAAAGGGGACACTCAAGGCCATACAGCACGTTCACGAGATTCCCTACTTTGGCAAGGTCATGGAGAGCACGATAATCTGCGAGCGCTGTGGTTACAGGAACGCTGACGTCATGATACTCGAGGACAGGCCGCCGAAGCTCTACACGGTCAAGGTGGAGAACGAGAAGGACCTCTTCACGCGCGTTGTGAGGAGCAAGAGCGGAACCATAGAGCTCGACGAGATTGGCGTTAAGATTGAGCCCGGGCCGGCAGCTGAAGGCTTCATAACCAACGTCGAGGGCGTTCTCGAGCGCGTCAGGGAGACACTGCTGATGGCCAGGCACTTCAAGGAGCAGGAGGGCGACGAGGAGGCGGTGAAGAGGACCGACGAGATTCTCGGCTACATCGAGGAGGTCAAGGAAGGAAAGAAACCGCTCACCGTTAGAATAATGGATCCCCTCGGCAACAGCGCGCTCATAGGCGAGAAGGTCAAGAGCAGGCTCCTCACCCAGGAGGAGATAGACTCTCTCAGCCTCGGTCCCTACGTGAAGGTCGAGCCGGAGGAAAGCGGAGGGGAGAAGCGGGAGAATGATGGCTAAATGTACACAGCTTCCCGTGTGAGCAGGTCCTCTATGAGGTCCTTCACCCACTCCTTCCTCGTCCTCCGGGAGAGGTGGATTATGCCCTCCACGTGTACCCCGTACTTCTCCTTCATCTCCTCCCTACTCACGGGCTCTTTAAAGAGGAAAGGCCTCTCTATCGTGAAGGCGTAGCCCTCTCCCCTAATGTACTCCCCCAGCCAGCGCTTCCCGTTTTCTCCGTGAACCAGCGTTAGACCGCTGGTGTCTCTCGTCAGCTCCCACAGGGTATCGAGGTCCGCCCTGATAACTTCCCCGACCTCGAAACCTCCCGCTATTGTTCCCCTCTGCGTTATCGTTTGCTCGGGGTGAAGGCCGAGCCTCCTCAGGGTGTCCCTCAGCTCGTAGGGGTTGCCCCTCGCCACGTAGAGGAAAACCGTGTCCCCCTCCTGGAAGGCCCTGCTCTTCCTCAGCTCGACCGTCTTCAGCCCGCGGAAGATCAGTTCCGCGTAAACCTGGTGGAGCGCTATCACGTGCTCCATGGTTTCACCGCCCTTCCCTCGCGGATAAGCTTTTAAAACCTTCGATGATTACTATTGATGGGGGTCACAATGGACCAAGTCAAAGTGTCCTCCAGGCGTGGAAGGCTCACGTTGGTCGCTTCATCTCTCCTGCTCTCCGTGGCTGCCTATTGGTGGGGTTTTGAGTTTTTAGGACAGTTCCTTCTGATCTTCGGATTCATAATTCTGGTACTCTCCTTCGAACGAACCGTTATCGCTGGAGATTATAGAGTTCGGGTCAGGAAAAAGGGAGCCGCCTTTGAGGTGGAGGTCTTTCAGGGCAAGAAAAGGGTGTGGCGCGGAAACGTGTCGGACTATTCCGAATTTGGTGATTTCGCCTTTGATGTTAGGGGCGGAAAGGTGGTAGTGACTTACCGGGGGGAGGAAGTGGGACTGCTCCCGTGAGGTACAAGTCGAACTTTCACAGAAAAATCCAGAAGCCCGGCAAAGGGTTAAAAAGGATTGAGCGTCATTCCCTCTGATGAAGCCGAGGGCAGAAAAGTCCACGTAAGGAACGAAAGACTTTGGAAGCTCGGCCTTTCCTATCTGGCAATCTCGCTGGTTCTTCTCGCGGTGAGCATCGGCAGATGGCCGGTTCTGTCGTTGGTGAACGTTTTCATCGCCTTGGCTTTCCTCGTCCTCGCGTCCCGTTCGAGGGCTGTAAGGATAACCTGTGAAGGAGAAACGCGCCTCCTCGTCCCCGACTACTCGGCCTCCACCCTGGTCGTCGAGAGGCCTGAGGGGGAGGTTCTTTGCAGGGAGTTCTTTCCGCTCTTCGAGGAGAGGGAACTGGAAAACCCCTGTGGAACGCCCAGCATTAAAGCTACCCCTTACCGCTTTGGGAAGGTCGAACTCTCGATAATGGCTGGGGAAGGGAAATCAGCCTCCCCTGAGGGCCAGCGAGGCTTTCACGATGTCGCTCACGACACCGCTCGCGGTCTCCTTTAGCCCCGCTCCAGCGCCCCTAATGACCAGCTCGCCGAGGAGGTCTGTTTCTATCACCGCCACGTTCTCGTTGCTCGAAACCGCGAGCGGACCTTCCACCTCTTCTGGAGCGACCCGGACATTCCCTTCCTCAACCGTCGCAACCAGCCTAATCTTCCTTCCCCTGGCCACTGCTCTCTTGACCTCGTCGGCCGTTACCTCTACTATCCCCTTCACGCTGATCTCGTCGAAGGTTATCGTCTTGAACGCGACGCAGTGGAGTATGGTGGCTTTATATCCAGCATCGGTGCCGAGTAAGTCCCCACGCGGGTCCCTCTCGGCTATGCCCAGTTCCTGGGCCTGTTTAACGGCATTCTCAAAGTCAATTCCCTGCTCCATTCTGCTAAGTACGAAGGTGGTCGTCGCGTTGAGAACTGCCTTAATCCTTTTCACGGAATCGCCGAGTAAATTCTCGCGCAGAATGCCTATCACCGGCGTCCCCGCCATTACCGTTGCTTCAAAGAGGTAGGGCAGGTTCCTCCTCTCCGCTTCACCCACTAGTTCCCCGTAGTGGAACGCCAGCGGCGGCTTGTTGCTCGTGACGAGTCCCTTTCCGTCCCTGAGAGCGGCCAGGTGCCACCTCCAGGCGTCCCTGTCGTTGGTGACGTCGATGACTACCTCAGCATCGATCTCCCTCACGGCCTCCTCCGGCGTGAAATTGTACACCTCGTAATCGTTGGTCCAGGCCGAGAGCCTCCCGAAGTTCTCCTTCACCATCAGGGCCTCCCTCAAATCAATGCCCTCCGGGAGCCACACCGTTCCGCTCGTGTCGGAGATGCTCACAACGCGAAACTCGAGTCCGTATTTCTCCCTGAAAAGGGCCTCCTTCCCAATCAGAACCTCCGCCACGGCCCTTCCAACGTTCCCAAAACCGAAGAGTGAAAGTCTGACCTCCCTCAAGCGCACCACCAAAGGGAGGGGAGAAAAGGGGGATTAAATCTTTCCGGCTCACTTGTTCAGGATAACCTTGATGATGTCCATGTCCCTGACGATGCCGACCAGCTCGCCCTCTCCCCTGATGACGGGGAGCTGCTCAATGTGATACTGCACCATCTTCTGGGCAACGTCGTAGACGCTCATGTGGGGGGTAGCAACTATGAGTTCGCGGTTCATTATGTCCTTCACCGGCTTCTTCGGGAGCTGGAGCTCGGCCTTTTCGAAGAGTAGGGTGGGGTTACTCTCTAGGATCCAGTCCTCCTCGCTCGAGGCGGAGAGGGCGGTGCTCTTCATGACGCGGATAACCTCGCTGTCCTTCAGTATGTCCGTCTCGTCTACCATTCCAACGAGTGAACCCTCGTCGTCTATGACAGGAATTGCCATCGCGTTGCAGAGAAGAAGGGCCTTCAGGGCGGCTTTAAGCGGTGTCCCCTGCCACACGACGCCGACGTTCCTCTGGTAGTACTTCTCGATGGTTATGTCCTTCAGCTTCTCGTTCTTTGCCAGGTACCGCCTCACGATGTCGCCGACGGTTAGTATGCCCAGAACGCGGTTCTCGTCATCGACCACCACGACGCGCCTGTAGTCGGTTTCAAGCATCTTCCTGACGGCCTTTTTGAGGTCGTCGTTGGCCTTGACGGTCGGCACGTCCCTCTTCACCAGCATCGCCAGCTGCTCCTCGTCCGGGTGGAGGAGGACGCGCTTTATGCTTATTATTCCGACGAGGGCCTTGGTATTCTTGTTGATGACGGGGAATGACCTTACTTTATGCTTTCGGAACAGATCGAGGGCGTACTCCCTCGTGGCAGGAAGCTCTATGACGACCGGATCCGGTGTCATCAGGGTCTTCACGCGCATTTTCTTCACCACCGCTTTAAGTTAAAGCGCCCTTCTCCTATTTTAAGCTTTTCATTCAAAAATTGACAAAAAGGTAGAAAGTCACCCGAGAACCGCCAGGAAAACTCCCGCGGCCACGGCCGTTCCGATAACGCCGGCGACGTTCGGACCCATCGCGTGCATGAGTATGAAGTTCCCCGGGTCCTCCTCGCTGGCCATTCTCTGGACAACCCTTGCGGACATCGGAACCGCTGAAACTCCAGCGGCGCCTATCATCGGGTTTATCTTGCCTCCTGAGAGCTTCATCATGAGCTTACCGAAGAGCACTCCTCCAGCGGTGGCGCTGGCGAAGGCGACTATTCCAAGGCCGAGGATCATCAGGGTCTCCTGTGTGAGGAAGCTGTCGGCGCGCATCGTCGAACCGACGCCGAGGCCGAGGAAGATAGTGACGATGTTCATCAGTTCCTCCTGGGCGGCCTTGCTGAGTCTCTCGACGACGCCGCTCTCGCGGAAGAGGTTGCCTATCATCAGCATTCCAACGAGCGGGGCGGCGCTCGGAACGAGAAGGCTGATGACGATCATGCTGATTATCGGGAATATTATCTTCTCCCTCTTTGACACGGGCCTGAGCTGCTCCATTCTGATTTTTCTCTCCTCCCTGGTGGTGAGGGCCCTGATGATGGGCGGTTGAATGAGCGGAACGAGGCTCATGTAGGAGTACGCAGCAACCGCCGTCGCTCCCAGTATCTCGGGCGCGAGCTTCGTGGTGAGGTATATCGTCGTCGGCCCGTCGGCGCCGCCGATAATTCCTATCGAAGCAGCCTGGTGGAGGTTAAAGCCCAAGGCGAGGGCGGTGAGCATAGCTATGAACACACCTATCTGCGCCGCCGCACCCATGAGCGCCGTCTTCGGATCGGCTATCATCGGCCCGAAGTCGGTCATGGCTCCCAGACCGAAGAATATCAGGAGCGGCACTATTTCCGTCCTGATGAGGGTGTAGTAGATTATGTCGAAGATGCCAGGAGGCCCGTACTGCTGGTTGAGGTAGCTCAGCGTTGCGAAGATGTTGTCCGCTATGTTCTCCGGCAGGTTAGGTGCTATGGGCCAGTTGGCCAGGTGGCCGAGGGGTATGTTCACCAGCACGGCGCTTATGCCTATCGGGAGGAGCAGGAGGGGCTCCATCTCGTAGCGTATGGCCAGGTAAACGAGCGCCAGACCGACGGCTATCATCACCACGTTGCCCCAGCTGAGGTTGAGCAGCCCCATTCCCTGGAAGAACGCTATTATCGATTCCACCAGTCCCGCCATCTGTCCTCACCCGAGTTCTATTAGTGCTTGTCCGGTGTCGATGGTGTCGCCTTCCTTGACGAGGATCTTCTTGACCACTCCGTTCTTTGGAGCGGGAATCTCGTTCTCCATCTTCATTGCCTCGAGGACGACCAACCCCTGGCCGGTCTTGACCTGCTCGCCCTCCTTGACGAGTATCCTGAGAATCTTGCCCGGCATTGGGGCGGTGACAACACCCTCACCGGCTGGAGCCGGAGCGGAAACGGCTGGAGCCGGGGCGGGGGCGGCCGTGGGAGCAGGAACGCTCGGGGCACTAGGGGCGCTCGCGGCGGGAACCGCGCTCAGGGCACCCACGTCGATTCCAAGCCCCTTCGCTTCAACGGTGTATTCCCTGTCCTCAAAGGAGACCTTGAAGCGTCCCGCTCCGAGTTCCTCAACTTCCACCTCGTACTCAACACCATCAACGATGACCTTAACCTTCGCCATCTTCACCACTTCCCCATTTCGTAATTGAAGTCCTCAACTTCCTCCATCTGGCTCTGGACGCCGTAGAGGCGCCAGGCGTCGGAAACCTTCCTCTTAAACGGCAGGGGCCTGAGCTGTGAAGCCTTCTCCGCCGTGTATGCCAGTATCGCCGCGGTTATAACGGCCAAGTCCCTCGGGGGTATGACTGGCTTATCCTCCTTCTCCACTGGAGAGGGAGTGGGGGCAGGCGAGGGAGCCGGCTTTTCCCTCTCCACCAGCCTTCTCTCGATCCAGCCGACGGCGTAGAGAACCACCGCCAGTATGCTGAGCACCATGAAGACTATCGTAACTCCCAGGACGGTCAGGTTAAGCCCTTCCATGAACTCGCTCATACTTCCACCTCACAGCGGTATGTTGCCGTGCTTCTTCGGCGGAAGCTTGACGCGCTTGCTCTCGAGGGCTTCGAGCGCCATAATCACCTTTGCCCTCGTTTCGGCAGGGTCTATAACGTCGTCTATGTAACCCCTCGCAGCGGCAACGTAGGGGTTGGCGAACTTCTCGCGGTACTCGGCAATCTTCTGCTGGCGAACCTCCTCGGGATTCTCGGCAGCAGCGATTTCCTTCCTGAATATGATGTTAGCCGCTCCCTCCGGCCCCATGACGGCTATCTCAGCCGTCGGCCAGGCGAACACGAAGTCGGCGCCGAGGTGCTTGCTTCCCATCGCGAGATAGGCGCCTCCGTAGGCCTTCCTGAGGATTACGGTGACCATCGGAACCGTCGCTTCCGCGTAGGCGTAAAGGACCTTAGCTCCGTGCCTGATTATTCCGCCGTACTCCTGCTGGGTGCCCGGCAGGTAGCCCGGAACGTCCACGAGCGTGACTATCGGAATGTTGAAGGCGTCGCAGGTTCTAACGAACCTCGCTATCTTGTCGCTTGAGTCAATGTCGAGGACGCCGGCGAAGTGTATCGGGTTGTTGGCCACTATACCGACGGTCTGGCCGTTCATTCTGCCGAAGCCAACCACAGCGTTGGGGGCGAAGTAGGGGAGGATTTCCAAGAAGTCCGGGTTGCCGTTCTCGTCCCTGTCCACTATCTCGTAGATGACCCCCCTCACGTCGTAGCCCTTGTTCGGGTCGTCGGGAACTATGGAGTAGAGGTTCTCTGTCTTCCTGAAGGGCAGATCGTTCGTCTTAACGCGCGGCGGCTTCTCCATGTTGTTTGAGGGCAGGTAGCCGACGAGGCGCCTTATAAGCGCTAGAACCTCCTCATCGCTCTTGCCTACGAGGTGAGCCTGTCCTGCCCTCTGGGCGTGCACCATCGCCCCACCGAGCTGGGTCGGGGTGACCTCGACGCCGGTAACGGCTTTAACGACCTGCGGGCCGGTGATGAACATGAAGCTCGCCGGGTTGTCCACCATCAGAATGAAGTCTCCTATCGCCGGGCTGTAAACGGCTCCACCGGCGCAGGGTCCCATGATGGCTGTGATCTGCGGAACCACACCGCTGAGAATCGTGTTCATCTTGAAGATCTCGCCGTAGCCCTTGAGGGAATCGACGCCCTCCTGAATCCTGGCTCCGCCGGAGTCGTTGAGGCCGATTATCGGTGCTCCCGCTTCGAGTGCCAGCTCCATTACGCGCTTTATCTTCGCCGCGTGCATCTCGCCGAGCGAACCGCCCATCACGGTGAAGTCCTGGGCGTAGACGAAAACCAAACGGCCGTCGATGGTTCCATAGCCGGTGATGACTCCATCTGCCGGCAGTTCCTTCTTGTCCATTCCGAACTCGGTTCCGCGGTGCCTCACGAAGGCTCCTATTTCAACGAAGCTTCCCGGGTCGAGGAGCTTCTCTATCCTCTCCCTCGCCGTCAGCTTGCCCTTGGCGTGCTGCTTTTCAACGGCCTTTTCGCCGCCCATTTCCAGAATCTTCTTCTTCCTCTCATACAGCTCATTGACCTTTTCCTCCATGCTCATGAGAACTCCCCCTTGGTGACTTGGGTGCCTGGCACTTGTAGTTTGTAAAGTTTAAAAGGGTTTTCAAACCCGTTAGGGCCTCCAAAGAAAAGATGTGCACAGTCGTGCAGGGAAAATGAATGAAAGAGGGTTCAAAGGTGCTGTATGGGCGTTTCGGCTCCACAGGCCTCGCACTTGAGGAAGTGGAAGCGGCCGCGCTTGATGATCTTGGTGTCCGGACTGCCGCAGACAGGGCAGATGACGTAGTCCCTGAGGTACTTCTTCATCTTGTTCGCTATGAGGTACGGCGTAAAGCGTCCCTGGAGGACGACACGCCTGCCCTCGAGGGTTCCTGCCGTTGCGACCTCGCGCAGAATGAACTTGAGCAGGTGGTTTGGATCGCGGTTCATCGCCTCTGCTATGTCCACGAAGTTCTCGATTATGGTCCTGTTTCCGGCTATCGTGACCTGTGCCGGAGGAACCTCGAAACGGGAAGTGTGATGCTTGACGTTCTCGGGCAGCTCATCGTAAGCCTTGTCGAGTAAGCCCTCGAAATCGTAAAAATCAACCTTCTTCTCGCTCATGCTCTCACCTCCATCTTAACTATCACGGGGCGTTTATAACCTTTTGGAAACGGCGGGCCGGTTAGAGGACCTTGTAGAAGCCCGCCCTCGGCTCGTAAATTCTGGCATCGCGCTTGAGGTCGCTCAGGAGTTTCTTCACCTCGTTCTCAGAGCCTATGCCCGCCTGCTTCGCCGCTTCGATCACCTTGTCCTCCGGCGCTCCGAACTCGCCCTCCGACTCGAGGTTCTTTATTATGTCGATGAGTCTGTCTATCTTGTTTATCTTCCGGGAGCTCTTTCCGACCTCGAGTATCGAGATGTCAAGCGTTCCCTCCTCGTCGGTCGCTATCTTCCTTATCATCTCCTCGATTATCTGAATCGCCGCCCTGGCATCTTCCCGCGTTACCGTCTCGCTCAGCCTCATTCTTGCGTGGGCCTCGCTGAGCCTTATCAGAGCCTCCAGTTGCCTCGCGGTAACGGGAATCGGCTGGACTCCCTCCTCCTCGCCGGAGCGCTTGAAGCCCTTCCTCATTCTGACGTAGTAGCGCTTTATCTCGTCCATAGCTTCCCTGCTCAGCACGGGGTGGACGTTCTTCCTCGCGTAGGCGATGTACTTCTTGAGCAGGTCGTAGGGTATCTTCGGCGTCACGACCTCGGCCTCTCCCCTGCGGACCTTGAGTATGTGCTCCGCTATGCTCGCGTCGACCTTCTCGTCCGGCTCGTCCAGGAGGAGGAAGATGAGGTCGAAACGGCTCAACAGTGTGGGTGGAAGGTCGAGCTGCTCGGGGAGGCTCTTGTGGCGGTTGAAGCGGCCGTACTTGGGGTTCGCGGCGGCGATGACGGTGGTCCTGGAGTTCAGGGTGGCCGTTATTCCGGCCTTGGAGATGCTTATCGTGTTGTGTAGAACCAGCCCGTGGGAGACGAAGAGGTGGTACGGCTCGACGGTTACGTCGTAGACCCATTCCCAGCGGTCGTTTGGAACCTCCTTGACCTTGATGACCGTCAGGAAGTTCACGTTGCCGTCCCAGTACTCCATGAACCTTTCCAGATGCCCCTTAGCCTGTTCGAGCAGGTTCTTTACGAGGAGCCTTATGGTCGAGACCGCCCACCTGTCGCCCGTCACGGCCCTCTTTTTGAGGTGATCAACGGTTACCCCGGTGAGGGCGTAAACCCTGCTCCTGGGCAGTAGCTCAACGGCCTCCGCCGGGTCGCTCTCGGCGAGGCTCTCCAGCAGGGCGATCCTCTCCATGACCCTGTTGAGGTACGGCCTGAGAACTCTCTCCCCGACCAGAGGCCGTGAGAGCTTTGCCCGTTCCTCCGGCAGCTGAACGACCCCGAGAACCCTCGCGGCCTTCTTGAGATGGCTCACTATTTCCTTTGGAAACCTTCTCTCGGAGATTTCAACAACGTGCCTTCCGGCGACGCGCTTTACCCTCGAGACCTTACCCAGGGAGTAGAGGTAGTCCTGACGGTCCTCAGCGGTTTTGCGCTCCTTGAACCGTCTCCCCTCCACCTCGGGCAGTTCCAGCGGATACCTCGAAATGCCGAGGACGATATCGCGGATTTCAATTTTTGCGGCCGGCTTCTCCTTTATCTCCCCGTTCTCCCACACCATTATCGGGTGCTCTGGCGTCACAGTGATCTCTCTTCCGTTGGAGAACCTCAGCCTTATGAACTTCCTCGGGGCCTTGTGCCTGCTCACGCGGTCGGCTTTGACCTTCACTATCTCCTTCCTCTCAAGGTCGTAGGCCAGGAGGTAGATGTCATCAACGGGCAGGATCTCGGTCCTTCTGCCGATTATCACCCTATCGCGGTTGGCCTCGATGAGCGAATCCACCAGCTCGCCTATCCTGACCTTCCTTCCGTCGGCCAAGAGAAGCTCGAAGTCGTGGTGGTAGCTCTGCTGCTCAAGCGCCTCGTGTATTGCGCTCCTGTCGCGGTCGCTCATCTTGTCGAACTCGTCAATGCAGTTGTGGACTATGATTCCCTCGGCCAGGAAGTTGTGCTCGCCCGGCACATAGAGGTCGTAGACGTAGCCATCGTAGGGAATGCGCTCGATGGAGACGATTTCATCGAGGAAGTAATCCCTCGTAGCGAGGACTTCAAGCTTAATCCTGATTTCTGGACTCAGAACATCGCCGAGCTTCTCCACGAGCTTTTTCAGCTGAATCCTGCTGGGCTGGTACCTGCCCTTGGCGTAGGAATAAACGGTGCTCCACAGTCCCCGCTCCTGTAGTAGCTTAGCCGGGACACTTTCGATGATGTCCCTTGCGATTCTACTCACGGGTTCGGCGGGAACTTTATCGCTCTTCGACGAGACGAGATGCTTTTTGACGGGTATTTCCTTAATCTTGACGCTGTACGCCCTAATCGCGTTAAGGAGGTTTGTTACATCTTCTCTTCCTGTTATCTGAATCCTATTCACACCCTTTCCAGGGACAATGCGTGCGTATACGTCAAACCTGCGGAGCAGGAGTGCAAAGGCCCTGTCCATCTCCAGGTCGTTCGAAAGCAGAAACTCAACGTGAACAACACTTCCCCTCTTGCTACTCTTGATTGACACACAGCCGTCCGAGTCCAAGGCCCCAGCGATAAAGGCCTTCAGGGCCTCGTCGTCCAAGGAGAATGCATTCCTGAAGTTGTCTTTGGTAATGTATTCGTAGAGGTACGCGAGCAATGGTGAGCTGACGTGGAACGTAATCGTGTTGCTCTCTATCTCGTTGCCCGCCAGTTCGCTTCTCGTGGTCCTTTCGTACTCCCTCAGCTGTCCATCGTAGAAGCTCTTGAAGGCTCGCCTTAGGTTCTCAATCTGCCGGTTATGTACCTTTGACTGTACTATGCGAACGTGAACCTTCGAGCCGTTCCGTTTTATCCACCCGTCCCCGTAAAGGAAGCCGAGGAAATAAGCGAGTTCGGGGGTTATGTACGCGACTTTAAGGCGCTCCCTGCGATAGTTCGGACCATACGTTAGGGGCCTCTCGCGCCATTCATCATAGATTCCCAGCTCACGAAGTATCTCCCTGAACTTTCCAACACTTATAGAGCCCTTTCCGGAGAGGAAATCCCTCGAAACGTTGTACTTCCTGTTGAACTCAGCGAGGCTCTTAAATCTCTTAAGAACTTCGGCCTTCAGCTCTCTCTTCTCCTCAGGAGTCAGTTTGACCTTCCAAGTGGACGGCAAGATGTCAAGTATGTAAACCCTGTTTCTCACCGAGGGAAGCTTTAGCGGGGCAACTACCTTGTCTCTAACCCTGAACTTCTCTGCCTCCTTCCACTCAAGGGTCTGGCCGTCTATCAGGAGGTGGTCTGGAGTTAGGGTTACCTCGTTGCCGGAGCGGAACTTCAGCCTGAGTAGCTCGCCTTTCCAGGGCTTCCTGCGGATTATCGTGGCCGTGGAAGCCTTCGTCCT
This sequence comes from Thermococcus sp. MV11, assembly GCF_012027285.1. Taxonomy (NCBI): domain Archaea; kingdom Methanobacteriati; phylum Methanobacteriota; class Thermococci; order Thermococcales; family Thermococcaceae; genus Thermococcus; species Thermococcus sp. MV11. Next base: position 103,651 of record NZ_SNUD01000002.1, on the reverse strand, counting down.
CATGCTTCCCAAATCTAGCGCGGTAACTCCCATCTCCTTCTCCTGAATGTCCACAACCTGACCGTCGGAGAGCGCCTTGTAGGATTTCTCAAGCTCGAAGAGGTCTTCGATGCGAACGTACTTCCCATCTACCAATACCCTCGAATCGGGGTGCAAGCAGGCGAAGCCACCATCTGCTAAGACGAGAACACCAGCCTCCAGAACCCAAGATCCTGTGAACTCGTCCCGGACAGCTGCGGCCGTCAAACCGGCCGCCGAACTGCTCTTTCCGCTCGTGTAGATTGCCCTCGGCGCTAAATTGGCCACGTAGCGGAGAAGTTGAGATTTGGCGACTCCCGGATCCCCGACCAGCAGAACGTGGCTCTCTCCTCTCAGCTTTGTTCCATCGGGGAGCGTCCTCTGCACGCCACCGAAGAGAGCTAAAGCTATGCCTTTCTTCACAGTCCTGTGCCCCCATATTGCAGGTGCTATTGAGTCAACTATCGCATCGACGATGTCCTTCCTCTTGGCCAGCTCGCGGATCTTCTGCTCGTCCTCTGGCGAGATCTCAAGCTCCTCTATCTCCTTGCTGAGCTGCTCGATGTGGTTGACTTCGAGAACCTTCTTGAATATCGGCCTCTTGTCTTTCTGCTCCAGGATAACGCGCAGGATTCCGGTAACTAGAACCCTGTCGCCCGGCAGTGCCGTGTCCACCATGTCATCGAGCAGGATTGCATCAACGAAGCGCGGCATCTGACCGCCCTTGAGGCTCTCCGGCCGATCCTGAAGGCGGAAGCTCTGGAAGTTGATGAAGCGGCTCTTCTCCACGTCGAGCTCTATGTTCCTTGAGCCGCAGGCGTCGCACTTGGCAGGCTTGACGAGGTTGTCGTAGGGCCTTTGGAGCCTGACCATTTCGTTGCCACAGTCCTTGCAGACGAATACCGCTTTCTCGACGAAGGGCTTGACCTCGCTAACGCGCGTGATGATGCCCTCGACCTGAATCAGCCTGTTTATGTGCTCGCTCCCCAGTTCCTTGACGAGTAGCGTGTGGGGGAGGTTGTAAAACCTCGCGTGGACCTTGAACTCTCTCTCGACGAGCAACGGAGGCTCGCGGAGAATTATCTGTATCGCATCTTCCGCCGCCAGAATGCTCTCCTCGGGGTTCTCAATCAGCTCCCCCGCCAGCTCGGGATCGAAGGAGTTGAGGTGGGTCCAGTCTATCGCGAGGGAGCGCTTTGGCGTGACGGTTAGCAGATCCTTCAGCTTGTTGAGGTAGACCTCCTTTCCGTCGTCGTCCACGTACTCCCTCAGAAACCTCGCGTACCGCTCGATCATCTCCTCCCTGTCCATCAGTCCTCACCGAGCCACTCGTTTCTTATCTTTGAGAGCTGGAGGTAAACCCTCCTCTCCTCCGGTGAAAGGCGTGAAAGGAGTTCGAGGCTGTTGGGCCTGAGCATGACCGCCTTGAGAATCTTGTTGAACCGTATCGTTTTGAGATGCTCAAGCTTTTTCTTCAGGTTGGCGAGCTTGGTGAGCTTGACGTTTATGGTTTCTATTCCTTCACCGGCGTTCAGCCTCACGTAGTTCTCGAGGTAATACATGTAAAACTCGGCCCTCTCGTACAGTCCCGCGGGAAGGGCGGTTATGGGTTCGCTCCCCCTCTCCTCGGCTATCGCCTTGTCTATCTCGCCTATCACCTTGTCCGTCTCGTCCACTATCTCAACTATCCCCGACTCCCAAAGCTCCTTGGCCTTCCAGTCCTCCACGAGCACTATATCCCCGGTCTTCCAGTCGCCGAAGGGCTTTAGCACCTTGACAGCTATGACCGCCCTCCCCGTGAACATCTCACCACCTTTAATCCGCTATGCCATAGGGCTAATAAACCTTGTTGGAACAGCCTGGGGCGCCGTTGCACTTGGCTATGCCAGTTCCGTTTCCATTCGAATGTGTTCATGTGTCCCTTCGAACACGCGATAACCCTATAAACTTGAACGGAAAGTCCGTTTTAGGTGAATGGTGATGTTGATAGGCATAATGAGTGACACCCACGACAACCTCCAGGCGATCGCGAAGGCGGTTGAACTGTTCAACCGGGAGAACGTCGAGCTTGCCATTCACGCTGGGGACTACGTTGCGCCTTTCGTTGCGCGGGAGCTGAAGAAGCTGAAGGCACCGCTCAAGGGAGTTTTTGGCAACAACGACGGCGAGAGGAAAGGCCTCTACGAGGTCCTTGGCATATACGACGAGCTGATAGAGCTGGAAGCTGACGGAATGAAGATAGCGGTGACCCACGGTACCAACGGGGTTCTGGTGAGGGCCCTCGTCAGGAGCAGGCTGTACGATGTCGTTGTCGTCGGCCACACCCACCGCTACGAAATAAGGGAGGAGGGGAGGACGATACTCGTCAATCCCGGTGAGGTCTGCGGCTACGTCAGCGGCGTCAAGAGCGTGGCCCTGCTCGACACGCGGAAGAGGGAAGTGAGAATAATCAACCTCGACACCGGGGAGCTGCTCGGGGCGATGAGTCTTTGAGGTTTTATTCTCTCCAATCAACGCTTCAACGGCGGTCGATATGGACGACATACTGGTTCCAAAGGAAAGAACCGATGCGGTGGTCTTCATAGGCGTGGACGACTCGGGGGGCGTTGAGTTCATCAAGGTCTACGCCGTGGACGAGGAAAAAGCCAGGGCCGCTCTGGAGGAGTTCTTCAGTGCCAGGGGGCTCTTTCCTGCCGATTACCGGCTGGTCAGCAGAGGATTGGAAGACGTCTCCGGCAAGGGTGCAATAACCACCAGAAGCGAGGCCGAACTGAGCGCCTCCCTCGCGAGATTGGGGTTAAAACTTCTCTCCAACGGCATCTTGGACGTCGGGGGCCTTGACAGGGTCTACCAATTCACCCTTGTGAGCGAGGAGCTTTACCTCAAACTCAGGCGGAAGGAAGAGGCGGAGAAGGCCAAAAAGAGGGGGCTTGCCCTGACTATCAGGGCCGCTATCGAGCTCGGCTTTCACACCCTCATTGTGAACCTCAGGGGAATAAACCTCGAACCCCTCCTTCCTGAAGGTGCCAAACTGCTCCGCGAGCCGTCGCCGGGGGAGGTTCTGCGGGAGATGGGGCGGGGAGAGTTTCAAGTGGTCGTGGAGACTGTGTGGCCGGACAAGTACTACACCGTCCCCTTTGGGGCCAGGATAAAAATCCCTCCCATGTCGAGGCAGGAATTCGCCCGGGAGCTTGAGAACCTCGTAGGGGTTCCGGTTGATGAGGGGATTCTCGATGACTACCCTGAGTGGCTGTTCAACTACAGGAACCTTGAGATGATAGTCCAAATCTTCGAGAAGCTCAGGAAGAGGGGCATGGAAAAGGAGAAAGCTCTTGAAACCGCGATCTTTGTTAATCTCGGCTTTGTGCCGTCTGAATTCGAGGGGCTGGACGACGGGATTAGACCCTCAAAGCCCTGAAGTAAGCCTTAACAGCTTCTCGGAACTCCGGCTTGTGCTTCCCCAGCGCGGCGTTTGCAAGCTCTTTCAGTTCTCCCTCTGCGAGATAGCTGAGGAGAAGTCCTTCGTCCACCGTAAGCTCTTCCACGAATTTGGAACCCCTGAGGAACTCCTCCCTGCTTTTGGCCCTTTCGTGCAGTTCCCTCAGCTTCTCCAGATACGGCTCGGCCCTCTCGGACCTTCTCTTGAACTCCAGCCAGTTCACGGTGAGCCTCTCCCCAGGGCTAACGTATCTCCCCGGGCTCTCGAGGTATGGCCTGAGGCGCTCCCCCAGCTTCGAGCCGAGCATCTTTCTCCTGAAGCCCTCGATGGAGTCATAGTTATCGTTCAGCCGTTTCCTGTCCACCATGTCCAAGGCATCGAAGAGCGCTATGGAGGTGAGGTAACACAGGGCCGCGAAGGGAACCTTCGGGAGGATCATGAAGCCCCTTCCCACCTTGACCTTCTCGCCCTCCCTTCTCTCAAGCCCCTCTAAGAGCATTCCGAGGGGATAGCTGAGGCTCTTCACGCAGAACTCAAGTTCGTCCATGCCATCACCGCCCAAGGTTATTCGGCAACACTAAAAGAATTTCGTCAGGTTTTTAGGCCCTTTGCGGTTCGATTCACATGGGTGGGAGAATGAACTGGGTAGAAATAGACGGCTCCTACGGCGAGGGCGGGGGACAGATCCTGAGGACGAGCGTTGCCCTCTCGGTAATCACCGGAAAGCCGGTCAGGATTTACAATATCAGGGCTAACAGGCCGAATCCCGGCTTGAGGCCACAGCACCTCCACGGGATTTTAGCGTTGAAGGAGCTGAGCAACGCGAGGGTTAAGGGCGCTCAGGTCGGCTCAACGGTTCTTGAGTTCGTTCCCGGGAAGGCCAGGGCCAAGCACGTCCGCGTTCCGATAAAGACGGCCGGGAGCGTAACTCTCGTCCTCCAGGCCCTGCTTCCGGCGATGGCCTTCACCGGGGGAAGCTTCGAGGTAACCGGGGGAACCGACGTCCCCTGGAGCCCGCAGGTGGACTACCTCAGGAACGTTACGCTCTTCGCGCTGGAGAAGATGGGTCTTAAAGTTGAACTCGAAATCAGGCGGAGAGGTCACTACCCGAAGGGCGGCGGGCTGGTCACCGGAAGGGTCGAGCCCTGGGAGGAGAGGAAACCCCTGAAGGCCCTCGAGTGGAGCAGAATAGAGCGCTTCGCCGGAATAAGCCACGCCACCAACCTTCCTTCTCACGTCGCCGAGAGGCAGGCTAGAGCGGCCAGAGAACGGCTTGAGGAGTTTTACAGCGTCCCTGTGGAGATAAAAGCCGAGGTCTCGCGCTCGCTCGGGCCGGGGAGCGGTATCGTCGTCTGGGCCGAGACGGATGAGCTGAGGCTCGGCGGCGACGCCCTCGGCAAGCGCGGGAAGCCGGCTGAAGTGGTGGGCAGGGAAGCGGCTGAAGAGCTGATAACCCAGCTGACGCCCGGGAAGGCCGCTGATAAGTTCCTCGGCGACCAGCTGATACCGTTCTTAGCCTTCGCCGGCGGGGAAATCGGGGTGGCGGAGGTTACCAACCACCTTGTCACCAACGTCTGGGTCGTGGAGCGGTTCCTGGGGAAGGTATTCGAGGTTGAGGGTGAAATCGGGGAGCCGGGGGTGGTAAGGGTTGTTAGGAGAGCGGAGGTTTAGTGCTATGCTGCGTGGCGAAGCGGTTAAATACCGTGAGGCCAACATTAAGCCGGTGGGATAATGGGAAAGAAGATAGTGGTTGAGCTTCCCTCAATGGTTAAGATACCCGATGAGGAGGTAGAGATGAGGGTCAAGATCGAGCTTGCGCTCCGTTTGTACGAGAGGGGCATACTGTCCTTCGGACAGGCTAGGAGGCTTGCCGGAGTGAGCAAGTGGGAGTTCATCGAACTCCTTGAGAAGGAGGGAAGAGGAATACATTACGATGAAGAAGAGCTTGAAAGCGACCTCGAGGTTCTGGAGGAACTCTCATGAGGGTTGCCGTGAACTCCTCACCGCTGATATTCCTCGCCAAGCTTGGACTCCTTGATGTGCTTGGGAAACTCTTCGATAAGGTTTACGTAACCGACGCCGTTTACTGGGAGACCGTTGTCGAGGGCGCGGGGCGGGAAGAGGCGATATTGATTGAGAATGCAGATTTCCTCAGGAGAGCCTCCGTGGAGAACCAGCACCTCGTAAAGTTCCTTCTGGAGCTGATAGACTACGGGGAGGCCGAGACGATAGCGCTGGCCATCGAGAGGAAACTCGATCTGGTCGTCCTGGACGATAAGGATGCCCGAAAGGTTGCGAGGGGCTTTGGCCTGAGGGTTACTGGAACTCTAGGAATCCTGCTCCTGGCGAAGAGACGGGGCCTGATTTCTGAAGTCGCCCCCTACATCGAGACGCTCAAAAAGCATGGCTTCAGGATCTCTGACGAAGTTGTCAAAAAGATACTGGAGAGTGATGGAGAGAATTGGCACTGAAAATGGGGCTAAACAGAATTTTGATGACCTACTCCTCAATCTCCACCCCGTAGACCTTCTCCGGGTTCTCGACGTGTATCTTGTAGACGTCCTCCTCGGTGAAGAGCCCGTTCTGGAGGAAGGCCTTCGTTCTCTTCGGCACGGTCTTCGGCCCGAGAACAGCCCCGGGACGGCTCTTGTCGTCTATGTAGTCGGTCTCCATCATGAACCTGTTGCCCTGCTTTATCGCCTCTTCAATGTTCCTCCTGCTCGCGATGATGCTCGGGAAGACTCCGACCTCCTCGGCGACCTTCACCAGCGGCGGCGAGAAGTGCTTTACCACCTTGTACGGCTTTATCCCGACCTCCCTCACGTACTCGCCGAGCTCCATGAACTTCTCCTCGTTGAAGCTCTCCGTGTGGAGCTGGACCGCGCAGTTGGCTTCCTTGGCAAGGCTCATCCCGTACTTCATCAGCTCTATGCTTGCCTCCCAGATTTCCTCGCTTACCTCGTAGTGGGGCCTACCTATCTCACCTATGGCTATGGCCTTCCCTTCCAGGCAAAGTCTCTGGACGTATTCGAGGGCCTTCATGACCTCGTTTTTGGCATAGTTTAGGCCCTTCTGCTCGGCCAGGTAGACGAACTCCGCGGGGTGAACGCCGACGACGGCATAGGCTTTAACCGGCGTTTCTCGGTTGATTTTCTCGACGAGCTCGATATGGAAATCCATCGCCTTGATGAAGTCCTCGGCCCTTAGACCTTGGAAGCCGTAGTCGTGGGCCGTCTTGTAGACAACCACCAGGTGGGTTCCTCCGGCCCTGTGGAACTGCTTCACCGCCTCAAGGAAGAGGCCCTTGAATGGGTCAACATGAAAGTGGTCGTCGAGGATTATCATACAACCACCTCACGAGCGGTAGACGTTGAGGACCTCCCCCGTCTTGACCTCCATGTGCCCCTCGAGGAGCAGGGCCACCTCGTCGCCCCCGACGGCGAAGTCTATCTTCCTGTTCTGGATGTATATCTCCCTTATGAGCGCCACGTTTTTGCCCTTTAGCTTGTAGCCCGGGTATATGAGTCCCTCCTTCACTATCCCCGCGAGGACCTGCTTTCCGAGGACGTAGGTGACGCCGGCGACGATGAACTTTCCCACCGGCTCGCGGGATACGACCTCAACCTCACCCTTCTTTCTGAACCTGTCGAGTATCCCCATCAGGCTCCCCCAGAAAAAAGAGGGGCGGGAGGATAAAAGCTTTGCCGCTCAGAGCTTCGCGAAATGCACCGAGCAGGAGATGCAGGGGTCAAAGGCCCTTACCGTCTCCTCAAGCCTCCCGAGCATCTCTCCCTCTGGAACCTCGCCGTAAAGCTCCCTCGCCTCCCAGAGGAGCGCGCGCTCCATCATCGCGTGGTTCAGCGCGGTTGGGGTTATTATGTTGGAGTAGGCTATGCTTCCGTTTCCGTCTATCCTGTAGTGGTGAATGAGCACGCCTCTGGGCGCCTCCACGTAGCCTATCCCCTCGCCCTCCCTGGCTTCAACAGGGACGTTCTCCCCTTCGATGCCCCCATCGAGGAGGGTCTTCGCTATCTCTTTCGCCCGTTCGAGGGAGTAAACCAGCTCTATCGCCTGGGCGAGGTTGTTGTAGCTGACGTAGCAGGTCTCCAGTTTTTCCCTGTGCTCCTCGAAGAGCCGCCTGGCAAGGGGCGTTAGGGAATCCTCCTTCAGGAGGAGCCTTGCGAGCGATCCCACGAGGAAGGGCCTTCCGTTGTAGAGGCTCTGCTTCGCAAAGCTGTAAACGAGTGGGCGCTCCTCTATCCGCTCGGTGTAGTGGAAGTTCTTCTCGATGTTTGAGATAAGGGATTCCCCCGTGAGGTAACCGTCGGTCGCCACAAAGAGCTCTGCCTTTCCGCCGTAGGGCCCTATCTCTGAGAAGAGTCGAACCGAGCGCCTGGCTATTGTCAGCAATCCATCCGCTTCTCTTTCTACCGCTTCCAGCTCCTCGGGGAGGGGCCACCTGCCGAAGCCGCCTGGCTTGACGTTTATACCGTGTATCTCCCGGCCGCCCACCATGACCCTTATCCTGTTCCCGAAGGACTTGAGGGCCAGGCCTTCCTTTACAAGCTCTCCGTGTTTGGTTGCCATCCGTATCGCATCGGGGTAGCCAAAGACGTCGGGGGCAACGAGGAGGTATAGGTGCAGCGCGTGGCTTTCCAGCAGTTCGCCGATGAGTCCGAGCTCCCTGATGAGCTGAATCTCCTCCGGAACCTCCACGCCGAAGGCTCTTTCGATGCCTAGAACCGAGGCAACGCTGTGGGAGAGGTAGCAGATGGCACATATCCTCGCTTCGAGATCGGGCACGTCGTAATAGTGTCTGCCGAGGGTTAGAAGCTCAAAAAAGCGCGGCCCCTCGATGATCTTAAGCCTGACGTCCTTTACCTCACCGTCTTCTATGACGATCTCCGCCTTGCCGTTGCCCTCAACCCTCGTAAACTCGTGGAGTTCTATTATCATGGCTCCCACCTCGCGAAGGTCTTGAACTTCCTTATGATGTATTCGTCATCGTAGCCGAGCTCCCTGAGTACCTCGTATTCGCCCGCAGGGTTCACTTCTCCGGGCAGCGGACCACGGCAGCCTATACAGCCGAGGCCCGAGCGCACGCAGACGGCGTTGCAGCCGCCGTAGGTTATCGGGCCGAGGCAGGGAAGGCCCTTCTTCACCAGCACGCACTCGTATTCATTGAGCTTGCACTCGAGGCAGACAGGATAGTCTTTTTTAACGGGCTCGATGCCCTTGGCAATGTCCAGGAGAACCTGGTAGACCTCGTTCTTGTCGTAAGGACAGCCTGGGAGCGTGAAATCAACTGCCACGTACTCCACCACCGGCTTTGAATCGAGGGCACGCATCGGATTGCCTTCATCTCCGTAAACGGCCTTCAGCTTTTCTCTGATTGGCAGTTCAACGCTGGCCTGAACCGAGCCGTGGGTTGCGCAGGTTCCGAGTGCTATCAGGTAATCGGAGTGGTTCCTCGCCTCCTTGAGCAGGTTCAGGTCGCGCTGGGTCGAGACCGTTCCGGTAACGAGGGCGACGTCGTAGTGGTTCCCCTCGCTCAGACTGGTTGCCATGTGGAACTCGGTTATCTCGTAGAACTCAAGGAGGTCGAAGAGCCTCTCGTAGAGGAAGAGCATGTTTAGGGCACAGCCGCCGCAGTCGGTAAGCTCGAAAACCCCCAGCTTGAGCTTGTCCATCATATCAACCCCCTCGTGGAGAGAGCGTCCCAGTAGGTGAAGACCGGGCCGTCCTGGCAGATGTACTTCATGGAGACGCTTGTTCCGACGACGCAGTGGCCGCATTTGCCGACTCCGCAGCGCATGCGCCTTTCAAGGGTCATGTAAATCCTGCCCGGTGAGAGCTTCCTGTCAAGGAGCTCCCTTATGACAAAGCGGTACATGACCGGCGGGCCGCAGATGAGGGCGTATGCCCTGTTAACGTCAAACTCCTCTCCCCTGAAGAGGTCGGTAACGACGCCTCTGCAGACCCTGTCCGAGAACCCCTGTTCGAGGTAGATGCACGATGGGCTTTCGACCTCGTAGGCCAGCTTGACCGTGCAGCCCATTGCGGAACCGTGCTTCAGAAGGTGAATTATCTCGTCGCGGAAGAGGATGTCCTCGTAGGCCTTGGTTCCGTAAAAGAGCCAGACGTTCTCGTATTTGCCGGTATCGATGGCGTACCAGAGCACCGAGCGGAGGGGAGCCATTCCAAGGCCACCTGCTACAAGAATCAGGTTTGAGCCCTCCATCTTTTCCATCGGGAAGCCGTTGCCGTAGGGCCCGCGGATTCCTACTACGTCCCCTTCCTTCATCTTGTGGACGAACTTGGTCATTCTGCCGACCTTTCTGATGCAGAGCTGGAGGTAGCCCCTCCTCGTGGGTGAAGAGCAGATGCTTATCGGGAACTCTCCAAAGCCGCGGATATCGACTATGACGAACTGCCCGGGCCTGAATGTGAACCTCTCGTTCAGGTCTTCGTCAAGGAAGCGCAGGGTGAAGAGCTTCTCCCGCGGTGTCAGGTCCTTCCCTTCGAGAATCCTTGCGTCATAGGTTTGATACGGATTCTCGCTCATTTCGGGGACCCCCTTACCTCTTCAAGAACCTTAACGTGTTCTATCTTCGCCGGGCAGAACTCGTCGCAGCGACCGCAGCCGACGCAGTTGTAGCCCGAGGAGGGGTCAAAGTAGCTCTTGCAGTAGTAGCGGTGCCTGAAGCGGTCCAACCGCGTGGGCCTGAAGTTGTAGTTGCCCGCAACGAGTCCGTGGTTCTCCATGAAGCAGGAGTCGTAGCGTCTCTCCCTCACCGCGCTGTAAGCATCTATCCAGCGGTCGCAGACCTCGTAGCACCGGCAGGTCGGACAGACGAGGTTGCAGTTGCCACAGGCGAGACAGATGTCCGCGTACTTCTTCCACACCGGGCTGTTGTAGGCTAAATCGAGCATGTCGGCGAGGCCTTCCTGCGGAAGCTCCTTTTGAAAGGAGTTGGCGCGCCTCTCCTCGAACTCCTTGAAGTTGGCGAGGTCTTCGTCGGTCACCTCCTCGAACAGCTCACCGTTCTCCCAGACTATCTCGTGGCCGCGGACGCTCCCGATTCTGACCAGCCAGCCGTCGGGAAGCTCGTGCAGGAACAGGTCGAAGCCGTCCATTGCGAAGTGCGTCCCGAGGCTCTTGCAGAAGCAGTACTCATCGGGCATACAGCTTATTCCTATTACTAAAGTCTTCTCGCGCCTGCTCTTGTAGTACGGATCGGCCGGCTCGTCGAGGTATACCCTGTCGAGTATCTTAAGACCGTGAATGTCACAGGAGTGGAGCCCGAAGAGAACCGTCGGTTCCGCTTCAAGGTTTTCTTCCCAGTGGCCGTTCTTCAGCCTGAGAATAGCCTCTTTGGGTCTGAAGAAAAACTTCTTCGGCGGAAGCATGGTTCTGTTGTAGTCCAGCGCTATCTCCGCCGGGTCGTGCACTTCCTGGAAAGAATAGATACCCCCTCTTTTGACCGGGGCATACACACTGCCCCAGGCCTCAAGGGACTTGAAGAACTTCCCAAAGTTTTCGGAGGGCAGTTTTATATATCTCAAGGGCATCACCGCCTTAAATGGGATTACATTTTTAAGTTTGTAAAGAATTGATTTAAGAATTTTTCAAACGAATGGTTACCAACCAGATGTTACAAACTTGTACTTTAGTGCACGCTTATAAACATTGAAGTTGAGACTCTTTTGAGAAATCCCGTGGTGATGCGAGATGGAAGCCTCGTTCGATTACATGCGCTCTTATCCGCCGGAGCCGAGTTCCCTAATCCCTCTTCTCCAGAGAACCCAGGAGCGCTTTGGCTACCTTCCTAGGGAGGCCCTTGAAGAGATTGCGAACTACCTCGGGATTCCCCTCAGCAGGGTCTACGGGGTCGCGACTTTCTACGCCCAGTTCCGCTTCGAGCCCCTCGGGAAGTACGTCGTCAAGATCTGTCACGGAACTGCCTGTCACGTCAACGGTGCCGTCAACATAGCGCAGGCCATAACCGAGGAGCTCGGGATTGAGGAGGGTCAGACGACCGAGGACGGCCTTGTAACGCTGGAGCGCGTCGCCTGCCTCGGCTGCTGCAGCCTTGCCCCGGTGATAATGATAAACGAGAAGGTCTTCGGCAAGCTGAACCCTGACAAGGTGAGGAAGCTGATGAGAAAGCTCAGGGAGGGGAAGCTCGATGTCTGAAATCAAGGCCATAGCGGTCGGCATGAACTCCTGCGGTATAGCGGCTGGAGCCAAAGAGACGTACGAGGCGATAAAGGCCGAGCTTGAGAGGAGAGACCTTGATGTGAAGCTCAAGATAGTCGGCTGCGTTGGCATGTGCTACCGCGAGCCTCTCGTGGACATCATCACCGAAGACGAGATAATCACCTACGGCCACGTCGATCCGAAGAAGGTTCCGAGGATTATAGAGGAGCACGTCATTAATGGGAAACCCATAGAGGAGTGGGTGGTCAAGCGCGACTGGTGGGAGAACGGGGAAAGAAAGACGTGGGACGTTGACGGCTACTTTGCCAAGCAGAAGAAGATAGTGCTCGAGAATTCGGGATACATTGACCCCGAGAACATCGATGAGTACATAGCTGCTGGCGGCTACGAGGCCCTCAAAAAGGCCCTCAAGATGGAGCCCGAGGAGATCATAGACGTAATCATGAAGTCCGGCCTGAGGGGAAGGGGAGGCGCGGGCTTCCCGACGGGACTGAAGTGGAAGTTCGCCCGCGAGGCTAAGGGCGACGTCAAGTACATCGTCTGCAACGCCGACGAGGGCGACCCTGGAGCCTTCATGGACAGGAACGTCCTTGAGGGCGACCCGCACAGGGTAATAGAGGGCATGATAATCGGCGCCTACGCGATTGGAGCAACCAAGGGCTTCATCTACGTCCGCGCCGAGTACCCGCTCGCGATAAGGAGATTGAAGATAGCGCTGAAGCAGGCGCGTGAGAGGGGATTCCTCGGCGAGGACATCCTCGGCTCGGGGTTCTCCTTCGACATCGTCATCAAGGAAGGTGCCGGGGCCTTTGTCTGCGGTGAGGAAACCGCTCTGATAGCATCAATAGAGGGCAGGCGTGGAATGCCGAGGCCGAGGCCCCCTTACCCGGCTCAAAAAGGCCTCTGGGGCAAGCCCACGAACATCAACAACGTCGAGACGTGGGCAAACGTGCCGTGGATAATAAAGCACGGCTGGGAGGCCTACGCCTCAATCGGAACGGAGAAGAGCAAAGGAACGAAGGTTTTCGCCCTCTCAGGCAAGATAAAGCACGGCGGAAACGTCGAGGTTCCGATGGGCATGACCCTGAGGGAGATACTCTACGATATCGGCGGCGGGACGAAGACTGGCAAGAAAATCAAAGCCGTCCAGCTCGGCGGTCCTTCAGGTGGCTGTATCCCGGAGTACCTCTTTGACACTCCCGTTGATTACGAGAGCGTCAACGCAACCGGTGCAATAATGGGGAGCGGCGGAATGGTGGTCATGGACGAGGACACCTGTATGGTCGATGTCGCCAAGTTCTTCCTGGACTTTACCGTGAAAGAGTCCTGCGGGAAGTGCACCTTCTGTCGCCTCGGAACAAAGAGGATGTGGGAGATTCTGGACAAGTTCACCCAGGGCAAGGCCACCGGGGAAGACCTTGAGAAGCTCGAAAGGCTCGCCTACCAGGTCAAGGCCGGCTCTCTCTGCGGCCTCGGCCAGACGGCACCAAATCCAGTTCTAACAACGCTCCGCTACTTCAGGGACGAGTACTTAGCGCACATCGAAGGAAAATGCCCGGCCAAGGTCTGCAAGCCGCTCATCAGGTACGTCATAATCGCCGACAGGTGCACCGGCTGTACGGCATGTGCGATCTTCTGCCCGGTGAAGGCGATAAGCGGCGAGAGGCTCAAGCCCCACGTCATCAACCAGGACGAGTGCATCAAGTGCGGGACCTGCTACGAGGTGTGCCGGTTCAACGCCATCGAGATAGTCGATGCGGGGGGTGAGTGAAATGGTCAAAATCATCGTGAACGGTAAAGAGCTTGACGCTCCCGAAGGGAAGCCGCTCATAGACTTCCTGCGTGAAATCGGGGAGCACATCCCGGGCTTCTGCTACACGAACGAGCTCGACCCTTACGGCTCGTGCAGGCTCTGTCTCGTTTCAACGCCCAGAGGAGTGACAACCTCGTGCACGCTCAAACCAATGGAGGGGCTGAAGATAGAGACCCTCAGCGATGAAGTCGTCTCAATGAGAAAGACCGCGCTTGAGCTCATCCTCTCGGACCACTACGGCGACTGCATCGGCCCATGTCAGGACGGCTGTCCGGCGCACAGCGATGTTCAGGGCTACCTGGCGCTCATAGCGATGGGCAAATACCACGAGGCTGTTAAGCTGATGAAGGAGAAGTACATCCTTCCGGCGGTCCTCGGAAGGGTCTGCCCTGCCTTCTGTGAGGACGCCTGTCGGAGGAACCTCGTGGATGAACCTCTGGCGATAAGGCAGCTCAAACGTTTTGCCGCCGACTACGACCTCGAGCACGGCCCGTGGATGCCTGAGATACCGCCCTCGACAGGGAAGAGGATAGCCGTCGTCGGCGGGGGACCAGCTGGCCTTGCCTGCGCCTATTACCTCAGGACCATGGGGCACGAGGTTACGATAATCGAGGCCATGCCCGAGCTCGGCGGAATGATGCGCTACGGGATTCCGCCCTACAGGCTTCCAAGAGAAGTCCTCGACAGGGACATCGCGACGGTGATAAACACGGGTATCGAGGTGAAAACAAACACTGCCCTCGGAAGGGACGTTACCCTCGAAGAGCTCCGCGAGAGCTATGATGCCGTCTTCCTCGGCGTTGGCGCCTGGAGAAGCAGAAGGATGGGAATTCCGGGCGAGGAGCTTGAGGGAGTTATGCACGGCATAGAGTTCCTCCGAAAGGTCAACACCGGCGAAAAGATCGAGCTCGGCGAGCGCGTCATAGTTGTCGGCGGCGGAAACACCGCGATGGACGTGGCGAGGACAGCTTTAAGGCTCGGTGCAAAGGTTACCGTCGTTTACCGCCGCTCAAAGGCCGAGATGCCCGCCAACGAGAGGGAAGTCGAGGAGGCGATGGAGGAAGGCGTTGAGTTCATGTTCCTCACCAACCCGGTCAGAATCCTTGGGGACGGCAGAGTCGAGGAAGTCGAGCTGGTGAAGATGAAGCTCGGCGAGCCGGATTCAAGCGGCAGGAGGAGGCCGATACCGATAGAGGGTTCAGAGTTCCGCGTTAAGGCCGACAACGTTATCCTCGCCATAGGTCAGTACTGCGACGAGGGGTTCCTGAATAGCCTTGGCATTGAGGCGAAGCGCGGAAAGGCTGTAGTTGATGAGGTGACACTTCAGACGAGTATTCCTGGGGTCTTCGCCGGCGGCGATCTCGTTCTCGGACCCTCAACCGTCATCGAGAGCATCGCGACGGGAAGAAGGGCCGCGATAATGATAGACCTCTACCTCAAGGGCAAGCTTGACAAGGCTAAGGCCGTGCTTACCGAGCCTGAGAAGCACATAGAGGAGGTTCTCAGCGACGACGACCTGTATAGGGTTCTCTTTGACCTCAGGCCCTACAACCACTGGAAGAAGGTCACGGAGAAGGACTACGAGGGTGTGGAGAGGCTGCCTAGGGCCAAGGTCAAGCTCCTCGAACCGGAAAGGAGGAAGAAGACCTTCGAGGAGGTCGAGCCGGCCTTAAGTGAGGAGGAGGTTCTGAAGGAAGCCCAGCGCTGTATGAGTTGCGGCTGTATGGAGGTCTTCCGCTGCAAGCTGAGGGAGTATGCCACGCTCTACGGTGCCGAACAGTACGCCTTTGAGGGCGAGCAGAACAAGTTCGAAATAGACGAGAGCCATCAGTGGGTGACGCTCGACAACAACAAGTGCGTCCTCTGCGGCCAGTGCGTCAACTTCACCCATGAGGTGGCGGGAGAGGGCGTCCTTGACTACCTGTTCAGGGGCTTTGCCACGAGAATCGGGCCTCCACTTGGAGAGAACCTCGGAAACATGGAGGGCAGGTTCATCGGGGAGATGATTGACGTCTGCCCCGTTGGGGCCATAACCGAAAAGCTCCCCTTCGTCAAGCCCGGCCCGTGGAAGACGAAGCCGGTAAAGACCGTCTGCAACGGCTGCTCCTTCGCCTGCGAGATGAACGTCGAAGTCTACGACGGCATGCTCGTCAGGGCATCGAGCATAGCTGACTCATGGAACAGGCATATCTGCGACCACTGCCGCTTCGCCAGACCCTGGGCCGAGGATTTAACCCAGCCGCTCCTCAACGGAAAGCCCGTAAGCTGGGAGGAGGCAAAGCACTTCATAGCTGAGAGGAGCTACGCCCTGATTCTGACTCCCGACTTAACCAACGAGGAGATTGCCTTCCTGAAGGAGTTTGCCGGAAGGAAGGGTATTCCAGTGGGCTCAACGGTGAACGGAGGCTCCTCGACGGCAACGCTGGAGGACATCAAAAACGCCAGGAGGGTTCTCCTGAAGGCCAGCCCGGAGAAGTTCCCGCTCCTCAAGATACTGCTGAGGGGGAAGGAAATCGTCGAGGAGAACTATGATCTGGCTGTGCTCGAGGGCCCGGCGGAGCCGCTCGAAGTGCCAACACTGATCCTGCACGAAGGCGTCAACGCGGCCGGACTGCTGAAGGCCGGCGTTAAGGGAATCCCGGAGAGCGAAGCCTACGTGGTCATGGGCAGGCCGGCGAAGGAGCTACCTGGAGATGTCCTCGTGATTCCGGCCGGAGTGTGGGCGGAGAAGAGCGGAACGGTAGTCAACGCCCTCGGAATGGAGCTGAAAATGGAGAGGGCGAGGGAGGGCTACTCGCCGCTGGGCCTTTTTGAGTGATTTTTGTCTTTACCTCCCCACTTTCTTCCAGACCTTTCCGAGATAGGTAGGTTCTGGTTTAGTCATCTGGAATCCGTCTGGAAGTTGGAAATGCTCTCCGAAGTTTTTAAATAGCATAATGACGATTATATAATCATGATTACGCAAAAGTTCGTTGACAGGGAGGAGGAAATCGCGACCCTGAGGAGGGCATTTGAAAGGGGCGCCCTCGTTGTGGTCTACGGAAGGAGACGAGTCGGGAAGACGCGGCTTCTCATCGAGGCCTCGAAGGGCTTCGAAACCCTCTACCACCTGTGCAAGGAGGAAGAGCCGAGGGAAACCTTAAAGTCCCTCAACGCAAAGCTCTTCTCGCTGACGGGGGATGATTCTCTCCTCAGACGCCCGGTCAGCTCCTTCGAGGAGTTTTTTGAGCGGCTTCCCGAGGGAGTCGTGGTGATATTCGACGAGTTTCAGGTGCTGGTCAGGAACCACCCGAGAATCCTCGGCGTTCTGCAGGAGTACTGGGACTTCGTGGGGAAGGGCAGCCTTGTCCTCTGCGGCTCAAGCGTCTCAATGATGGAGGAGCTGACCTCCTACGGGAGCCCGATCTATGGCAGGAGGACGCTCTCCCTGAAGGTTCAGCCCTTAAAGTTCCGCTACGTGGGGGAGTTCTTCCCGGGTTACAGCCTCGAAGATGACGTCAAGGTTTACGGCGCGGTGGGCGGTGTTCCGGAGTACCTCCTCCGCCTCGACCCCTCGCTTCCGCCTGAAGAGAACGTACGGAGAGAGTTCTTTGGCAGGGGTTTTCTCTACGAGGAAGCTGAGTACCTGCTCCGCTACGAGCTCAGGGATTTGAGCACCTACAACACGATACTTGAGGCAATAAGCTACGGCTACCGCTCATTCAACGAGCTGAAGACCGCGACGGAAATTGACGGCTCGAAGCTGACCCGCTACCTGAGCATACTGATAAACCTCGGCATCGTTGGGAGGGAACTGCCGGTCACGGCCACGGCAAAGAAGAGGCGGAGGAACTCCCGCTACTTCATAAAGGACAACTACTTTGCCTTCTACTACACCTTCGTCCACCCATTCAAGGAGGAAATCGAGCTCGGCATTCCGGATGTGGCTATTGAACATTTCGAGCGGAGCTTCAACCGCTACCTCGGCTTCACCTTCGAGGGCATCGCCAGGGAGTTCCTCGTGGAGCTGAACCGGGCCGGAAAGTTACCGTTCAGGTTCACCAAAATAGGCCGCTGGTGGCACAGAGGAGAAGAAATCGATTTAGTGGCTCTGAACGAGAGGGAGAGGAAGGCGCTGTTTGTGGAGGTGAAGTGGAAAAGCCTGGGGGAGAGGGAAGCGAGTGGGATTTTGAAGGACCTTGAAAGGAAGGCTGAGCTGGTTGGTCTTGATGACTGGGAGAAGAGCTATGGCCTGGTGGCGAGGAGGATTAAAGACAAAGAGAAGCTGAGGGAAGATGGCTACCTCGCCTGGGATTTGGGGGACTTCGAAAGGCTGAAAGGGGTGGAGGGGCTCTGAGTTTTCGAAACGTTTGCCCCTCAGATCACCGCCGGAACGCCCGGAATCCTCGGGAACGGCTGGACTTCGGCTATGTGTTTCGCCCCCACCATGTAGCGGACGAGCCTTTCAACTCCTATCCCCGCTCCGGCGCTCGGCCTCAGCAGGCCGGCTTTAGCCACCTCCAGGTAGGGTCTGAAAGCATCGAGGCTTATGCCGGCTCTCTTCATCTTCCTGACGATGACCTCGTACTCCCACTCCCTCTCGCCACCGCTCGAAACTTCACCGTAGCCCTCCGGCAGGTAGAGGTCGTAGTTCCTGAAGTGACCGGGTCTTTCCGGATCTTCCCTGTCGTAGAACTCCCTCTCGATGTCCGTGACCCAGAAGGGTTCTTTCATAACCCTGCTGGCCTCGTCCTCATCTCCGAACTCCGCCTTTATCTCCTCCAGCGTGAAGCGCTTGAAGGGCGGCTTAACTCTGGGCACCTCCCTTTCGAGCCCCCAGCCCCTGGCCTCCTTGAACAGTCCGCCTATAAGCCCCTCTATTAGGCCCATAACGTCGTCCATGCTCGCGCCGGCCATCTCAAAGTCCAGCTGGGTGAACTCGTAGGCGTGCCTGCCGTCGTCTGCCGAGCGACCTTCAAGCCTGATGTTGGGCGAGAGGACGAAGAGCCTATCGATGCCCATCGCAACTGCCATCTGCTTGTGGAGTATCATGCTGTGGGTCAGCCTCAGCCTGGAACCGTAGACCTCGACTTCAGGCGGCTTCAGCGCCTCTTCCGCCGCTGGATCCGGCCAGAGGGGGTCGGTTATGGAGCTGAGCATCACGGGGAGCATCCACTTGAAGCCCTGGCTCACCATGTATCTTGTCATATAGTCAATGACCCTCGTCTGAACTTCCATAATTGGTTCAATTTTTCTGGTCACAATTTGGAGAACGTTCATGTTTATCACCTGATTTCTGTCACTGACTTTTTCCTTTATGGCCTTTGTGCAAAAACTTTTGGATTTTGGGCAAGATATGACATGTAACTGCGATGATTTTTGAATATATGACGATATATTGCGCTTTATTTGACGTTTATCAAAGCCCTGCGGCGATAGCGTTATAACGCCGGCCGAGAACCCTGTATGGTGGTAAAACATGGGAGTGTACATATTCACGCCTGAGGACCTGATCCGCTACGGCGCCGCAACAGAGGAGCAGTTTGAGGTTCTGAAGAACGCGATTCTCTCCAAGAAGGACATCCTCGTGGTTGGTTCCAGCCGCTCCGGAAAGACCAAGCTGGTTGAGGCGCTGATGCACTTCATCCCCGGCGACTGGAAGGTGGCCGTTATAACCGCCTACGGGGAGTTCAAGCCCTTCAAGCCGAACATCGTTGTGGTGGATACCAAGTTCGACAGCCAGCCCCTGGAGAGGCGCACCTCTGAGGTCATCTCAAAAATCAAGGCACTGAACCCGGACTACGTGGTCATAGACACCCTTCACACGGTAGATGTCGCCAGGGTTTTCAGGGAACTGATAGACGACTACGCCTTCATAGTGACCTCCCTCGCGCTGACCGACGACATAAAGGGCGAGGTTAAGCACTGGCTCCGCATAGAGGACGAGACCTTTGACAAGTTTGATATCGTCGTGGAGCTCAAAAGGGACTTCAGGACAGGCAGAAAGAGCATAAACCGCATCTATGAGGTAAAGAACGGGGAGCTCAGGCCCGTTATTTAGAGCGTCCTTTCAGCCACTCCTTTACCTTTCTCCAGCCGTCATGGATTTCGTTTCTGACCTTCCTCTGCCGTTCTCTTGTAAAGTAGCCCTTCCTCCAGGCCGCGAACATCACCCCGTTGAATGCCAGGGTCGCCACTATGGCCAGGAAGAGGGAGTCGAAGGTTATGCCGGCCATCGAATACTGGGTTCTCCTGAACATTCCGAGGGCAACGTAGTCGTCCGGGGTCATGTGCCTCATGGGGAGCACGACCCTCTCCGTCCCGTTTTCGGGCAGGAGGGACAGCATGTGGTTCCAGGTAACCACGTAGACCTTCACGTGCGTCCCGTTGACGGCGCAGTCGGGGACGACCGTGTTCTCCTCGATCCAGAGGCAGCTGCCGTTATCGAGGAGCTGTCCGTTGACGTTGGTGTGCCCGTAGGTCTGGAAGTAGAAGGTTCCATTGTCCGGGTTCACCTTTACTACCTCTATGTCCTGCGTCGCCCCGCCGTAGACGAGGCCGCGGAAGAAGCGGTAGAGCTTGTCTATGAGCGAGTTGCTGAAGTACTCGTCCTCCCAGACGATGTAATAGTAGATGACGCCGTCGTAGTCCACCATGTAGAGGATTCCGACGGGCTTGTCGTCCGGGGCGGTGTAGACAACGGGGGCGTACTGATCTACCTTGTCGCTTTCTCCGGGCAGGTAGCCCTCCATGGAGTAGCCGCTCGAAGCTAAGCCGACGAACCAGAATATGAGGAAGTTCAGGATGAGCCATGCGGTTATCCATCTCTTCGATATCATGCCCCTCACTGGAATAAAGGGAAAGGGGCTCAACCCTTAAGCTTTTCTATGACCTCGCGGAGGTTGGCGAGCATTTCCTCGATGTCCTCGAAGGTCATGTAGCCCATGTTTCCAATGCGGAAGGTCCTTTCGGCGACGCTTCCATAGCCCTTGGCGAGCTCAAAGCCCCTCTCGCGCATGGCGTTGTAGACGTCAACGCCCTTCATTCCTTCGGGGACGACGACGGCTGTAATGGTCGGGCTCTCGTAGCCCGGCTCGGCGAGAATTCCGAGGCCCATCTCCTTGACGCCCTCGCGTATCATCTCGCTCCTCTTCCTGTACATATCGAGCCAGGCCTCTTTGCCGCCCATCTTCTCAACAATGCGGAGCACGACGTTGAGGCCGAACACCTGCGGGAGCGGGGGCGTTGAGGGCGTTCCCTTCTTCTTCTCGTTGAACTTCTTGTAGAGCGGAAGGTCGAAGTACCAGCCGCGCTCGGGCATCTTCTCCGCTATCTCAAAGACCCTCTCGCTGACGGCAGCAACAGCTAACCCCGGCGGGACGCCGAAGGCCTTCTGCGAGCTGGCGAATATCATGTCGAGGCCCCACTCGTCAAACTTTATGTCTGCACCGCCCATCGCGGAAACAGCGTCGACGAAGAGCAGCTTGTCGTGCTCGTGGACGACCTTTGCCAGCTCGGGGAGCGGGTTCAGCACGCCGGTCGAGGTCTCGTTGTAGGTTATGGTCACGGCATGAACGTCGGGGTTCTTTCTGAGGGCCTCGTCGAGCTCCTCCGGCTTGATAGCTTTTCCCGGCTCCTTCTCGAGGATTATCGCTCTCCTTCCATTGGCCTCGACGACGTCTGCAAAGCGTTTTCCGAAGGCGCCAATGACGGTGACGAGAACTTTTCCGCCGTGAGGAACCGTGTTCCTGACCGCGGCCTCCATGAATCCTGTACCGGAGCTGGGGAAGAGTATTATCTCGCCTTTCTCAGCTTCAAGGAACTTCTTGAGCCTCTCAAGGGTGTCAACGTGAACGGCCTTTGCCTCAGCAGAGCGGTGGCTGAACATCTGGACGCTCATTATCGCGAGAACCTCGGGGAAGCAGGCAACGGGTCCGGCGGTGAAGAGCTTGTACTTTGGCTTGACGAGCTCGTACAGCTCCCTGTAAGCCTCCTCGTACTGCATATCAAACCTCAGCTCCATCGCAATCACCTCGGCGGGAGTTGAGGAGGAGTCTATAAAAGGGTTCTCCCCGGCTTTTGGCAGGGTTTTTGAAGCTTTTTCCGTTGCCCGTGAACATAAATGAAAAGTTTTCAACCCTACTAAGACTTTTAAAAGCTACGCCCTAACGCTTAGAAGGTGGTCTGATGGAACGGAGACGCCTGGCTGGGATAGTCCTGCTCATCATTTCGGCCTTCACGGGGACGATAGCCTTCCGCTTGGCAACGCCTGCGATAGCCTTCTACACCCGTGATGTGCTCCAGGCTTCCATGCTCTCAGTCTCGATAGTCTCGATGTCCTTCGTGCTCGCGAGGGCATTTTCGTCGATATTCGGGGGCTGGTTCCTCGAGAGGGGGAAAAGGCTCGTCTACATAGGGGCCATTGCCATGATGGGAAATGCAATAGCCGTTCAGCTCTACCCCCTCACCTCGAGCTGGCTTCAGGTCGCCGGGATAAAGCTCCTGAACGGCTTCCTCAACGGTCTGAGCTGGCCGATGGCGCAGTTTGTAATAGCCGTTGCCACGCCCAAGGAGATAAGGGCGAGGGTAACTGCCGTGTATTTCTTCTTCGGGAGCATAGCCTCCCTCCTCGGGAACTACGTCTACGCCTACACCATAGACCTGGGGCTTGGGGGCCAGATGTGGATTTCCTCGGCCTTCTTTGTCCTCACGGGCCTGATAATGGTTGCCAGCTACGCCCTCCTCTACGGGCTGATAACGCCGAGGAGAAAGGAGACTCCCGGTGGAGAGGGGCCGAGCCTCGACCCGAGGAGGATTTTGATAATCGCATCGCTGATGGCGGTAATAGTTGCCTTCACCTCCGGCGAGATAACCTACGTCTACGTCTCTGAGGCCCTGGGGTTGGAGAAGGCAAGGACGGCCACGCTCATCGGCTGGGCTGGCTTTCTCTCCGCGATGCTGAGCTACTTCGCTTCCTGGCTCGCCGACGTCAGGAGCGAGAGGAGAATGGTCCTGCTCACCTCCATTATGGCGGCGGTTTCTCCGCTTCTGGCGGCCGTGAAGACAGCTCCTACGGTTTTCCTGGGGATATTCCTTGCTCTCTTTGCCTTCCAGAGCTTCAGGCCGATATCGAGAAAGGTTCTCGCTTCCTACCACCGCTCCTCCCTCGCGATAGGAGGGGTAAACGCGGTTCAGAACCTATCGACCTTCATAGGCGGCATGCTCTTCGGCTTTGCCTATTCCCTCGGCGAGCTCCACGGTGCTGTAACGCTCAACCTCGCCCTGCTGGCGTTTCTTCCGGTGTCAGTGGCACTGCTCTGGCAGAGCGTTAAGCTTAAAGGTCGTGGCAAATAATCCCTGATGAGAGCAAGCGCTCCAAAACTTTTATAAAAGCGAGGTCAAGCTAAGTTTAGGCTTAGCTTACGCTCATTTGGAGGTGAGATAATGGGACTGAGACCAGCCAAGATTGATAGGGACGTTGATAAGCCCGCTTACACGAGGAGGGAGTACATACGCGGCGCGCCCGGACCGAAGATAACGATCTTCGACATGGGCAACCTCTCAGCCGAGTTTGAATACGAGGTCAGCCTTCACGCCGAGCAGGCCATGCAGATAAGGCAGAACGCCCTTGAGGCCATTCGTATCCAGGTGAACAGGTACCTCCAGAAGAACGTCGGAAGGAGCAACTACCACTTCAAGATAAGGGTCTACCCCTTCCAGGTTCTCCGCGAGAACCCGATGGCAACCGGAAGGAAGGCCGACCGTTACGGAAACGGTATGCGCAGGCCCTTCGGAAAGCCGATTGGCCTTGCCGCCCGCGTCAAGAAGGACCAGAAGATACTCACCGTCTGGGTGAACGAGAACCACCTCAAGTTCGCCCTCGGTGCCATGCACAGGGCCAAGATGAAGCTCCCCTACAGCGCTTACTTTAGGATATACGACAAGGAAGGCAACGACGTCACCACCAAGGTCCTCTCCACGATGAAGCGCTGAATCATTTTCCCTATTATCTTGCCCTTTTCTCTGTTGTGATTCCAGGATTGGTGTGCGTTTGTCATATACTCATAATGATTATTAACGATGCCGTCCAAATTAGGTCGGTGGGACGATGGTAAGTTCCGACTTTAAGGCCATGCTCCTCAAGCTCGGCGTCCCGGAGGAGCGCCTTAACGTTCTGGAGGGCAAGGGCGGCATAGTTGAGGACGAATTTGGGGGCATCAGGTACGTTCGCTTCCGTGACTCCGCCAAAGGCTTCCGGCGCGGGACGGTGGTCTTTGAGAACGGCGACGTTGTTTTGGGCTTCCCCCACATAAAGCGCATCGTTCAGCTGGAGAACGGAATAAGGCGAGTCTTCAAGGGCAGACCCTTCTACGTCGAAGAGAAGGTGGACGGCTACAACGTGCGCGTCGTGAAGGTGAAGGATAAGATTCTTGCCCTCACGAGGGGTGGTTTTGTCTGCCCCTTCACGACGGAGAGAATACTCGACTTCGTGAACGAGGAGTTCTTCAGGGACTACCCGAACCTCGTCCTGGCGGGAGAGATGGCCGGACCGGAGAGTCCGTACATTGTCGAGGGACCCCCATACGTTAAGGAGGACGTCCGGTTCTTCCTCTTTGACGTACAGGAGAAGGGAACGGGACGGAGCCTTCCAGTGGAGGAGAGGCTCAAGTTGGCGGAGGAGTACGGCATCGAGCACGTTGAGACCTTCGGCGTCTACGACCGCTCGAAAATCGACGAGCTGTACGAGCTAATCGAGAGGCTCAGCCGCGAGAGGAGGGAGGGCATCGTCATGAAAACACCCGACATGAAGAGAATCGCGAAATACGTCACCCCCTACGCCAACATAAACGACATCAGGATAGGCTCCCACATATTCTTTGACCTGCCCCACGGCTACTTCATGGCGCGCGTCAAGCGCCTCGCCTTTTACCTGGCCGAGAGGAAGGTGAAGGGGGAGGAGTTCGACGGGTACGCCAGGGCCCTTGGAAAGGCCCTCCTAGGGCCCTTCGTCGAGAGCATCCACGAGGTTGCCAGCGGCGGTGAGGTCGAGGAGGTCTTCACGGTGCGGGTGAAGAGCATCAGCACCGCACATAAAATGGTGACCCACTTCGAGAGGCTTGGGGTCAGGATACACATCGAGGACATCGAGGACCTGAAGAACGGCTACTGGAAGATAACCTTCAAGCGCGTTTATCCCGACGCCACGCGGGAGATGAGGGAGCTGTGGAACGGATTAGCGTTTGTGGACTGAGGCCGAAAGGCTTAAATTATTATCCTTCACAAGATTATCATGGTGAAGATAATGTTTGTCAATCGAAAGGGTGAGCTGGCATTCCTTGAGTCGCTCCATTCCTCCGGCAAAAAAGAGGTTCTGATTCTCTACGGGCGCAGACGGGTTGGGAAGACGGAACTCGTGAAGAGATTCATTCGGGGGAAAAACGCCCTCTATTTCCTGGCCGACAGGGACGGACTGGAGTCGAACGCGAGACGGTTTTACTCGGAGGCGGCGGGGATTCTTGGACTTCCCGGGCTGGAGGTGAGGGACTTTCGGGAGGCCTTTGAGCTGATAAAGCTTAGGGCCCCGGAAAGGTTGGTGGTCGTTATAGACGAGTTCTCGTATCTTCTGCTTGCCGATAAGAACACTCCCGCCGTTTTCCAGCACGTGATAGACGAAATCCTCGACGACCGCTTCTTCCTGATCCTGAGCGGCTCGATAATCGGCCTCATGGAGGGGCTCATGGATTACGGCAACCCCCTCTACGGCAGGAGAACGGCACAGCTCAAGCTTAAACCTTTGAACTTCTTCCATGTTCGTGAGTACTTCAAAAACGCGCCCATCGAAACCGTCGTGAGGATATACTCGGTCACCGGTGGCGTGCCCATGTACTTCAGGCTCTTTGAGGGGAAGAACTTCGAGGAGGAACTCCTGAGGGTGGCGTTCTCGCCTACGTCCATACTCTACGAGGAGCCCGAGTTCATTTTGAGGGAGGAACTCGGCGACGTCCACCGCTACTACCTCATTCTCGAAGCGATTGCTCTCGGAAAGCACAGGGTCAGCGAGATTGCGAACTTCGCGGGAATCGAGGCGAAGGATATGCCAAAGTACCTCAGAACCCTAACCTCTCTCGAACTCGTGAGGCGCGAGGTTCCCGTCACGGAATCCGAGAGGAGCAGGAAGGCGCGCTATTACATTAACGACCGCTTTTTTGAATTCTGGTTCCGCTTCGTGAAGCCCAACAGGGGGCGGATAGAGATTGGGACGTTTGAGATGGACTGGGGGGCTTTCAACACCTACATAGGGAGGGCCTTTGAGGAGGTCTCCAAGCAGTTCCTCATACAGCTGAACAAGTCCGGAAACCTGCCGTTCATGTTCACGAAGGTTGGCAGGTGGTGGCACAAGAGCGAGGAGATTGATTTGGTGGCGTTGAGCGAGGGGGAGAAAAAAGCGCTCTTCGTTGAGGTGAAGTGGAAGGAGCTGAGCGAGAGGGAAGCCAGGGGAATACTAAAGGACTTGGAGAGGAAGACCGGGCTGGTTGCTCTGGACGGATGGGATAAGTCCTGCGGACTGGTCGCTAAAAAAGTCGAAGGAAAAGATGGACTGAGGGAAGAGGGCTGGCTCGTATGGGACTTGGAGGACTTCGAAAGGCTGAGGGAGATTGAGAAGCTCTAACTTGCACCTCCCAACCTTTGCTTGCACAAAGCTTGGCCAAGAAACTTTGCCCTGCAAAGTTTCCTAACGTGGGGCATAGCCCAACTTCAGGGGTTTGAGAGTACAGGAAGCTTTTGGAAAAAGCTTGACCAAAAGAGTTCCCTTTCGGTTAAAGTGGCTGGAGAACATAGGGGTGAAACACTGTAAAACTGCTAATCAAGAGGTAACCACTCACGAACAAGGCATTCTTATAATCGCACGCACTTTTTCCGCCAGCGCTTTGTGGGAAGCGAAGCTTCCCGACGTGTTGAGGCGAAAGTCTCAACATGCGAAGCAAGGGCTATAAGGGGGTGTGGGGGCGATAGCCCCCCGGAGGTTTAGAAAAAACGGGGTTGTGGGGCGTAGCCCCACATCGGGGGTTTGAGAGTACAGAGAGATAAGGGGGCGGAGCCCCCTTGTCTTTCGTTTGCAAAAAATTTGTATACCTCCAAACCCAAAAAAGGGTGGAAGGGTTCGAAAGCCTTTTAAATAGTCTCCATAGACCCCACTTCAGCGTTGAAGTTAGCACAGCGAAGGATGACGGAAAAATGGCCTGGCACGTCTTCATTCCCGATTCGCTCCTCGAGGAAACCGACGACCCAAAAATCAGGACGTACAAGGTTGGACAGATAGCCAGGAGCTGCGCGATATTCGGCGTCGAGCACGTCTGGATATACAGGGCGGGCGGCAGGGACGGGAGATTCATCAAGACGATCCTGGAGTACGCGGAAACGCCCCAGTACCTCAGGAAGAGGCTGTTCCCGCTGATGCCCGAGCTCAGGTACGTCGGGGTTATCCCGCCGCTGAGGACGCCCCACCACAAGCTCAAAGGCAAGCCCAGGGTTGGGGAAATCCGCGAGGGCTTCGCCTTCCGGAAGGGCAGAAGGGTCTACGCGGACATCGGCCTCGACGAGCTCGCCCTGGTGGAGGGGGACGTTGAAGGGCGCACAACCTTCAGAATCGTCTCGGTAAGGCCGCTCAGGGTAGTGCCAGCGAAGCCAGAGAAGTACTGGGGATACAGGGTGCATCTCACGAGGAAGTCACTGGCAAAAACACTTAAAAAGGCCAGGCTGGATCTGACCATCGCGACCTCAAGGAGGGGTCGCGACGTCAGGGAGGTGAAGCTTCCCCCGCTCGAGGGGGAGGTCGGATTCGTCTTCGGCTCACCGAGGAAGGGCGTGATGGAGCTCCTCGGCGAGGAGGAATATGACTTTGATCTAATCCTCAACACCGTTCCAAATCAGCGGACTAAAACAGTCCGCACCGAGGAGGCACTCCTCGCTACACTCGCGGTGTTTAATCTCATAAGGAGGGATTGAGATGGGAAAAATACACAGGCCAAGGAGAGGTTCACTGGCTTACTCCCCAAGAAAGAGGGCCAAGAGCATAGTCCCGAGAATCAGAAAGTGGCCGCAGGACAGTGAGGTCAGGATGCTTGGTTTCGCCGGCTACAAGGCCGGTATGACCCACGTCCTTATGATAGACGACAGACCAGGACTCACCAAGGGCAAGGAGATATTCATGCCGGTCACGGTAGTCGAGGTCCCGCCGCTCTTCGTCTACGGCATCAGGGCCTACAGGCAGGGCTACCTCGGACTTGAAACGGCTACCGAGGTCTGGTTCCACGAGCTCAACGATTACGTTAGGAGGCGCATAAAGACCCTGCCGAAGAACTACGACGAGGAGGCTTTCAAGGCCAAGCTCGGCCAGCTTGAGGATCTCGTCAACGACGGCGAGATAGTTGACGTCCGCCTTCTCGTCCACACCCAGCCGTGGCTCATCAAGCTCAAGAAGAAGCCCGAGGTCATGGAGTACGCCATCGGTGGCGACGACGTTAGGGCCAAGTTCGACTACGCCAAGGAGAAGATCGGCAAGGAGCTCCGCGCGAGCGAGGTTCTCCACGAGGGCGAGCTACTCGACGTCATAGCGGTCACCAAGGGCAAGGGAACCCAGGGCCCGGTCAAGCGCTGGGGTGTCAAGATACAGTTCCACAAGGCCCAGCGCGCTGGAAAGGGCAGGCACATCGGTAACCTCGGTCCGTGGCACCCGACCAGGGTCATGTGGACCGTCCCGCAGGCGGGCCAGATGGGCTTCCACCACAGGACCGAGTTCAACAAGAGACTCATAGCCATAGGCGAGAACGGCAAGCTCAAGCTCGACGAGAAGAACGAGATCGAGATCACCCCGAAGGGAGGCTTCCCGCACTACGGAATAATAAGGAGCGACTTCCTCATGATACAGGGCACCGTGCCTGGTTCCTTCAAGAGGATCATCAGGGTCAGGCCTGCCATAAGGCCGCCGAAGAAGAAGCCGCCCGTTGAGAGGCCGCAGATAACCTACGTCAGTAGGGAGTCCAAGCAGTGAGGTGAGATAGATGAAGGTTAAGGTTTTCAATCTCGAAGGCGAGCCGGTGGAGGAGATAGAGCTTCCAAAGGTCTTCAGCACTCCTTACAGGCCCGACCTCATCAGGCGTGCCGTCATCGCTTCCTGGACCCACAGGATACAGCCCCAGGGCAGGGACCCGATGGCCGGCAAGAGGAGGGTCACCGAGAACATAGGCAAGGGCCACGGAATGGCCAGGGTTGAGAGGATAAAGACCTCCCCGAGGTTTGCCGCCTTCGTACCCTTCGCGAGGGGTGGAAGGAGAACCCACCCGCCCAAGGTCGAGAAGATCATCTGGGAGGACATCAATAAGAAGGAGCGCAGGCTTGCCATAATGAGCGCGATAGCGGCTACGGCCAACTACGACCTCGTCAGGGCCAGGGGCCACATCGTTGACAACGTCCCGCAGGTTCCGATAGTGGTCACCGACGACCTCGAGAAGGTCTTCAAGACCGCCCAGACCAGGGAGATATTCAAGAAGCTCGGCGTCTGGGACGACATCGAGAGGGCCAAGAGGAACACCAAGATAAGGGCCGGTAAGGGTAAGATGCGCGGAAGGCGCTACAAGAAGGCCAAGGGCCCGCTCATCGTCGTTGCCAAGAACGAGGGCATCGTCCAGGGCGCGAGGAACCACCCGGGCGTTGACGTGGTCACCGTTGAGAACCTCAGTGCCGAGCTCCTCGCCCCGGGAACCCACCCCGGAAGGCTCACCATATGGACGAAGGGAGCCATAGAGAGGCTTAGGGAGATTTACGGGTGATGAGAGATGGATCCGTACAAGGTCATCATCAAGCCGGTCGTCACGGAGAAGGCCGTGGCGATGATAGAGAACGAGAACAAGCTCACCTTCATAGTTGACAGGAGAGCCACCAAGCAGGACATCAAGAGGGCCGTGGAAGAGATGTTCGAGGTCAAGGTCGAGAAGGTCAACACCCTCATAACCATGAGGGGAGAGAAGAAGGCCTACGTGAAGCTCAAGCCTGAGTACAGCGCAAGTGAGGTTGCCGCAAGGATAGGATTGTTCTGACGGGGTGAGTGAGATGGGAAAGAGTTTGATCCAGCAGAGGAGAGGTAAGGGAACCACGACCTTTAGGGCCCCCTCCCACCGCTATAGGGGTGCCGTCAGGTACGTTCCGCTCAACATTACCAAGGAGAAGACTATAGTCGGCAAGGTCGTCGAGATACTCCACGACCCGGGCAGGACCGCTCCGGTCGCCCGCGTCAAGTTCGAGAACGGTATGGAGAAGCTCATCATCGCCCCCGAGGGACTCCTCGTTGGCGAGGAGATAGCGATAGGCCCGAACGCCCCGATCAAGATAGGCAACACCCTTCCGCTCGCGATGATACCTGAGGGAAGCTACGTCTACGACATCGAGGGTGTTCCGGGCGACGGCGGCAAGTACGTCCGCGCTGGAGGTGCCTACGCGCTCGTCGTCAGCAGGGAGAAGGACAAGGTCATAGTCCAGCTTCCGAGCGGTGAGCTCAAGCAGTTCAAGCCCGAGTGCAGGGCCACCATAGGTGTCGTCGCCGGCGGCGGAAGGCTCGAGAAGCCAATCGTCAAGGCGGGCAAGGCCTACTACATCGCCAAGGCCAGGAACAGGTTCTGGCCGAAGCCGAGGGGTGTCAAGATGAACGCGGTGAACCACCCGCACGGTGGTAAGGAGCACCACATAGGAAGGCCGAGCACCGTTTCGAGGCGCGCCCCGCCCGGAAGGAAGGTCGGTCACATAGCCGCGAGAAGAACCGGTAGGAGGAAGTGATGAAGATGGCGAGAAAGAAGGAGTTTAGGTACAGGGGTTACACCTTCGAGGAACTGCTCAACATGTCACTGGAGGACTTCGCCAAGCTCCTCCCGGCCAGGCAGAGGAGAAGCCTCAAGCGCGGTCTTTCCCCGGAGCAGAAGAAGCTCCTGAGGAAGATAAGGCTCGCCAAGAAGGGCAAGTACAAGAAGCCCATAAGAACCCACAGCAGGGACATGGTCATACTCCCCGAGATGGTCGGCATTACCATACACGTCTACAATGGAAAGGAGTTCGTCCCGATTGAGATCAAGGAGGAGATGATAGGCCACTACCTCGGCGAGTTCGCCCTCACGAGGAAGGTCGTCCAGCACGGCTCGCCGGGTGTCGGTGCGACCAGGTCATCGATGTTCGTGGCGGTCAAGTGAGGTGGTTTAGATGAGCAGGGGCAGGTTTTCCTACTCATTCCAAAATTTTGACCCGGATAGAATGGCTCGCGCCAGCGGAAGGGATCTCAGGATATCCCCCAAGCACAGCGTCGAGCTCCTCAGGGAGATAAGGGGCATGATGCTCAACGACGCTCTCCGCTACCTCGACGACGTCATAAACCTTAGAAGGCCGGTTCCGATGAGGCGCTTCAACGACAGCCAGGGCCACAAGCCGGGCAGGGGCTTCGGTCCGGGACGCTACCCGGTCAAGGTCGCCAAGGCCGTTAAGAAGGTCCTCCTCAACGCCAAGAACAACGCCGAGCAGAAGGGCCTCGACCCGGACAGGCTCAGGATAATCCACGCCGCGGCACACAGGGGGCCCGTCCTCAGGGGTTACATACCGAGGGCCTTCGGCAGGGCCACGCCGTTCAACGAGCAGACCACCCACATCGAGATAGTCGTTGAGGAAGTTAGGAGGTGAGACTTTTGGCGATCGAGAGATACTTCATCAAGGAAGGCGTTAAGGAGATGCTCATCGACGAGTACCTCGAGAAGGAGCTCCGCAGGGCGGGCTACGGTGGAATAGACATCAAGAAGACTCCCCTTGGAACCAAGGTCACCATCTTCGCCGCCAACCCCGGCTACGTCATAGGCAGAGGTGGAAGGCGCATCAGGGAGCTCACCAGGATCCTTGAGAGGCAGTTCGGCCTTGAGAACCCCCAGATCGAGGTTGAGGAGATCAAGAACCCCTACCTCAACGCCAAGGTTCAGGCCGTCAGGCTTGCCCAGGCCCTCGAGAGGGGCGTCCACTTCAGGAGGGCTGCCTATTCAGCAATCAGGGCCATCATGAGGAACGGTGCAAGGGGCGTTGAGATTCGCCTGAGCGGAAAGCTCACCGGAGAGAGGGCAAAGAGCGTCCGCTTCTACCAGGGCTACCTCGCCAAGGTTGGCAACCCGGCCGAGACCCTTGTCAGCAAGGGCTATGCCCAGGCCAAGCTCAAGCTCGGTGTCATAGGTGTCAAGGTCTCCATCATGCCGCCCGACGCCAAGCTCCCGGACGAGATTGAGGTCCTTGAGAAGGTTCAGGAGGAAGAGGTGAGCACCAATGAAGCCGAGTGAGATTAGGGAGATGAGCATTGAGGAGATAGACAAGAAGCTCAGGGAGCTCCGCCTCGAGCTCGCCAAGGAGAGGGGTGTGCTCACCATGGGGGCCTCCATCGAGAACCCCATGGTCATAAGGAACCTCAGGCGCGACATAGCGCGCCTGCTTACCATAAAGAAGGAGAAGCTTAGGGAGAAAAGGTGAGGTTCGGTGCCAAGGATTGTTAACCCTCTGGATGAGATGCTCTTTAAGGAGGTCCTGAAGGAGCAACAGAGGATTAGGGTCTACATCGAGAAGGCCAGATACGGAAAGCTTAAAACCATAATCGAGGGCATAGACGAGAAGGAGTTTGACCTCGAGGACATAGCAAAGAAGCTGAAGGCGAAGCTGGCATGCGGTGGGACTGTAAAGAAGGGAAGGATAGAACTCCAGGGCGACCACAGAGAAAGGGTCAAGAAATTGCTCGCAGACCTTGGGTTTTCAGAGGAGCTCATAGAGGTCGAGTGAACCAGAAAAACATAATCTGGAGCGAGCTTATAGGGCTGAAAGCAAAAATTATAAGGGCATCTCATCCAGAGCTGGTTGGCATCGAGGGCTACGTCCTTGACGAGACTAGGAACACCCTCACCATCGGCGGTGAGAGGGTCTGGGTTATCCCGAAGGACGTGGTGGAGCTCGAGTTTGAGGTTGGCGATAAGAGAATCCGGATCAACGGAAAAGAGCTGATTGGAAGACCCGAGATGAGATTGAAGAAGAGGTGGCGAAAATGAGAGAGATTGGATTGAAGGTTCAGCCTCCCGCTGAGAAGTGTGACGATCCCCACTGCCCCTGGCACGGGCACCTCAAGATACACGGCAGGTACTTCGAGGGAATAGTCGTCAGCGACAAGGGCAAGAAGACCGTCGTCGTCGAGAGGCAGCACTACCACTACCTCAAGAAGTACGAGAGGTATGAGCTCAGGAGGAGCAAGGTTCACGCTCACAACCCCGAGTGCATAAACGCCAGGGTCGGTGACAGGGTCCTCATAGCCGAGACCAGGCCGATAAGCAAGACCAAGAGCTGGGTCGTCGTTGCCGTTACCAAGAGGGCTGGCGAGAGGTGATATGAATGGCGAAGAAGGGTGCAGGTGCTACGAGAGGAATTAGTCCAGTCAGGCCGACCCGCGCTCTCCCAATAGGCGCTTACCTCAAGGTTGCCGACAACAGCGGCGCCAAGGTCATCCAGATAATCGGCGTCGTCGGCTACAAGGGCACCAGGAGGAGGCTCGCTAGCGCTGGAGTCGGCGACATGGTCGTCGCCACCGTCAAGAAGGGAAGGCCCGACATCAGGCACCAGGTCGTCAGGGCGGTTATTGTCAGGCAGAGGAAGGAATACAGGCGCCTTGACGGCATGCGCGTCAAGTTCGAGGACAACGCGGCAGCGATAGTTACCCCTGAGGGTGTTCCGAGGGGAACCGAGATTAGAGGTGCCATAGCCAGGGAGGCCGCCGAGCGCTGGGTCAGGCTCGGCAGCATAGCGAGCATAGTGTTGTGAGGTGAGAAAGATGGAGTTGAAGACCAGGCAGCCGAGGAAGCAGAGGAAGTTCCTCTACAACGCTCCCCTTCACCTTAGGAGCAAGATAATGGCCGCCACCCTGAGCAAGGAGCTCAGGAACAAGTACGGCATCAGGAGCATGCCCATTAGGGAGGGCGACAAGGTTCGCGTTATGCGCGGCGACTTCAAGGGCAAGGAAGGAAAGGTCGTTGAGGTGGATCTCAAGAGGTACAGGATACACGTTGAGGGCGTCACCCAGAAGAGGACCGACGGGACCGAGGTGTTCTACCCGCTCCACCCGTCGAACGTTATGATAATCGAGCTCAACCTCGACGATGAGAGGAGAGAGAAGATAATTAATAGGAGGGCTGGTTGATGGCGAGGAAAGGAGCCAAGAGGCACCTTAAGAGGCTTGCCGCTCCCAATCAGTGGTATATACACAGGAAGGCCTACAAGTGGGCGGTCAGGCCGAGGCCGGGTCCGCACAGTATGAAGACCTCGATACCCCTGCTCTACATCGTGAGGGACTACCTCGGCTACGCCAGGACCGCCCGCGAGGCTAGGAAGATACTCAACGAGGGCAAGATACTCGTTGATGGCAGGGTTAGGAAGGACTACAAGTTCCCGGTCGGAATCATGGACGTCATCTCTATTCCCGAGACCGGCGAGCACTACAGGGTTCTTCCGAACAGGATCGGTAAGCTCATACTCCACCCGATAAGCGAGAAGGAAGCCAACATCAAGCCGCTCAGGATAAGCAACAAGCGCATGGTCAAGGGAGCCAAGGTTCAGCTCAACCTCCACGACGGAAGCAACCACCTGGTCACCATCGACGAGAAGGACAAGTACATGACCGCCTACACCGTTCTCATGAAGGTCCCCGACAGGGAGGTCATCGAAGTTCTCCCGTTCGAGGTCGGTGCCTACGTCTTCGTTACCCAGGGTAAGAACGTCGCGAGGAAGGGTAAGGTCGTCGAGGTCAGGCAGTTCCCGATGGGCTGGCCGGACGTCGTCACCATCGAGGACGAGAACGGCGAGCTCTTCGATACCCTGAAGGAGTACGCCTTCGTCGTTGGTAAGGACAAGCCGGAGA
Source organism: Thermococcus sp. MV11 (assembly GCF_012027285.1). Lineage (NCBI taxonomy): Archaea > Methanobacteriati > Methanobacteriota > Thermococci > Thermococcales > Thermococcaceae > Thermococcus > Thermococcus sp. MV11. The sequence continues at coordinate 69,216 of NZ_SNUD01000002.1, read as the reverse complement.
TTTCCCTTCCGTGAGGTGAGATGAGATGCAGATCAACAGAGAGGCCATCCTTGCAGACTGGGAAGCTCACCCGATGAGAAGGCCCAGGATTGCGAAGGTCACCATAAACATTGGTGTCGGCGAAAGCGGTGAGAGGCTTACCAAGGCCGAGACCATGCTGGAGGGACTCGTCGGCCAGAAGCCGATAAGGAGAAGGGCCAAGCAGACCAACAAGGACTTCGGCATCAGGCGCGGCGAGCCGATAGCGGTCAAGGTCACCCTCCGCGGCAAGAAGGCCGAGGAGATGCTCGACAGACTCCTTGAGGCCGTAGACAGGAAGCTCAAAGCCAGCAACTTCGACGAGCACGGCAACTTCTGCTTCGGAATCCAGGAGCACATCAACATACCCGGCGTCGAGTACGACCCGGAGATAGGCATCTTCGGTATGGACGTCTGCGTCACCCTCGAGAGGCCCGGATTCAGGGTCGCCAAGAGGAAGAGGCAGAGGAAGAAGATACCGAACAGGCACAAGCTGACCAAGGAGGAGGGTATCGTCTTCGCTATGGAGGAGTTTAAGGTCACCGTGGAGGGATTGTGAGATGGCGAAGGCTGACTACAACAAGAGGAAGCCCAGAAAGTTTGGGAAGGGCGCGAGAAGGTGCGTGCGCTGCGGCCAGTACGGGCCGATAATCAGGATACACGGCCTTATGCTCTGCAGGCACTGCTTTAGAGAGATAGCCCCCAAGCTGGGCTTTAAGAAGTACGAGTGAGGTGAGAGGAGATGACTCTACTTGATCCGCTGGCGAACGCTCTCTCCCACATAACCAACAGCGAGAGGGTCGGGAAGAAGGAGGTCTACCTCAAGCCGGCCTCCAAGCTCATGGGAGAGGTCCTCAGGGTTATGCAGGAGAACGGCTACATCGGCGAGTTCGAGTTCATAGACGATGGAAGGGCAGGCATCTACAGGGTGCAGCTCATAGGCAAGATCAACAAGGCTGGCGCAATAAAGCCGCGCTTCCCGGTCAAAGCCAGGGAGTTCGAGGCCTGGGAGAAGAGGTTCCTTCCCGCCTTCGAGTTCGGTATCCTCATCGTCTCGACCTCCCAGGGCGTCATGACCCACAAGGAAGCCATCGAGAAGGGAATCGGCGGAAGGCTGATAGCCTACGTCTACTGAGGTGAGAGCGATGCCGATAGACGCGTGGGTAAGGGAAGAGGTTGAGATTCCAGAGGGAGTCGAGGTCACCGTTGAGGGCAACACCGTCAAGGTCAAGGGACCGAAGGGAGAGGTTGAGAGGGAGCTCAAGTACCCGGGGGTTAAGATCTTCACCGAGGACGGCAAGGTTGTCGTTTACAAGGAGTTCCCGAGGAAGAAGGACATAGCGATAGCCAGGACCTTCAAGGCCCACATTGCCAACATGATCAGGGGCGTCACCGAGGGCTTCACCTACAAGCTCAAGGTCGTTTACAGCCACTTCCCCATGACCGTCAAGGTTCAGGGGGACGAGGTCGTCATCGAGAACTTCCTCGGTGAGAAGAACCCGAGGAGGGCCAAGATACTCCCGGGCGTCACCGTCAAGGTTCGCGGTCAGGAGGTCATCGTCGAGGGCATCGACAAGGAGGCGGTCGGCCAGACCGCTGCCAACATCGAACAGGCCACCAGGATAACCAAGTGGGACAGGCGCGTCTTCCAGGACGGAATTTACATCGTTGAGAAGGCTGGTAAGCCGATAAAGTTCTGAGGTGTGAGAAATGAACGAGAAGGCGAGACTCCTTAGGATAAGGGCCAGGATCAAGAGGAAGAAGCCCCGCTTCCTCCGCCAGGAGTGGTGGAGGTACCCGAAGTTCAAGAACGACCCCAAGTGGCGCAGGCCTAAGGGAATCGACAGCAAGATGAGGCTCAAGAAGAAGGGCAAGCCCCGCTCACCCAGCATAGGCTGGAGTTCACCGAAGGCCGTTCGCGGGCTCCACCCGAGCGGCTACGAGGAAGTTCTCGTCCACAACGTCAAGGAGCTTGAGGCCATAGACCCGACCAGGCAGGCCGCAAGGATCGCGAGAACCGTTGGCGCCAGGAAGAGGGAGGCAATACTCGCCAGGGCGAGGGAACTTGGAGTGAAGGTACTCAACCCGTGAGGTGAGGCTCATGCTCAAGATGCAGAGAAGGATTGCCGCTGATTTGTTGAAGTGCGGTGAGAACAGGGTCTGGATCGACCCCGAGAGGATTGACGACGTTGCGGCTGCCATCACCAGGGAGGACGTGAGAAGGCTTATTAACGACGGTGTCATCAAGAAGAAGCCCGTCAAGGGCCAGAGCAGGGCAAGGGCGAGGGCTTTCCAGGAGGCCAGGAAGAAGGGCCGTCACAGGGGGCCTGGAAGCAAGAAGGGTAAGAAGACCGCCAGAATGGGCAAGAAGGAGCGCTGGATAATGACCATTCGCGCCCTCAGGAAGGAGCTCAGGAAGCTCAAGGCCGAGGGCAAGATCGACGAGCACACCTACAGGAGGCTCTACATCAGGGCCAAGGGTGGCCAGTTCAAGAACAAGAGGCAGCTCTACCTGTTCATGCAGGAGCACGGTATCTTGAAGGAGTGAGGTGAGAGAGATGGCACACGGACCGAGGTATAGGGTTCCGTTCAGGAGGAGGAGAGAGGGTAAGACTAACTATCACAAGAGGCTAGCCCTCCTCAAGTCTGGAAAGCCTAGGCTTGTGGTGAGGAAGACCCTCAACCACCACATTGCCCAGATAGTGGTTTACGACCCAAAGGGTGACAAGACGATAGTTTCGGCTCACACCAGAGAGCTCATGAGGGACTTCGGCTGGAAAGGCCACGGAGGAAACACTCCATCTGCTTACCTGCTCGGTCTCCTCATCGGCTACAAGGCCAAGAAGGCCGGCGTTGAGGAGGCCATACTGGACATAGGCCTCCACCCGCCGACCAGGGGTTCCAGCATATTCGCCGTCCTCAAGGGTGCCGTTGATGCTGGCCTCAACGTCCCGCACAGCGAGGAGATCTACCCGGAGGACTACAGGATAAACGGTGAGCACATAGCCAGCTACGCCAAGGCCCTCAAGGAGGAGGACGAGGCGCGCTATAGGAAGCAGTTCTCCGGTTACCTCGTCAAGGGCCTTGAGCCCGAGAAGCTCCCCGAGCACTTTGAGGAGGTTAAGGCTAAGATAATCGAGAAGTTTGAGGGGGCGAGAGAATGAGCGACCCGAGAGAGATAGCCCAGCGCGTCCTTGAGGAGTGGGAGCCGAGGACCAAGCTCGGTATGCTCGTCAAGGAGGGCCAGATAACTGACATTCACGAGATATTCCGCAAGGGATACCAGATCAAGGAGCCGGAGATAGTTGATGTGCTCCTTCCCGAGGTGAACCTCAGGGAGAACCAGGAGGTTCTTGACATAGCCCTAACCGTCAGAATGACCGACAGCGGCAGGAGGATCCGCTTCCGCGTTCTCGCGGCAGTTGGCAACAGGGACGGCTACGTCGGCCTCGGCATCGGCCACGGTAAGGAGGTTGGAATAGCCATCAGGAAGGCCATCAACTACGCCAAGATGAACATCATCGAGATCAAGCGCGGCTGTGGCTCCTGGGAGTGCAGGTGCAGGAGACCACACTCGATTCCGTTCGCCGTCGAGGGCAAGGAAGGCAGCGTCCGCGTCAAGCTCATGCCGGGGCCGCGTGGACTTGGTCTCGTTATAGGTGACGTCGGCAAGAAGATACTTAGCCTCGCCGGCGTCCAGGACGTCTGGTCCCAGACCCTCGGTGAGACGAGAACCACCGTTAACTTCGCCAAGGCAGTCTTCAACGCCCTCTACAACACCAACCGCGTTGCCATTAAGCCCGAGGACATCGAGCGCTACGGTATCATAGTTGGAAGGGAGATGCCAACAAGCTTCCAGGTTGAGTGAGGTGAGAGAAGATGGCAAAGCTCGCACTCATCAGGCTTAGGAGCGGGATAAGGGCGAGGGGTGAAGTTAGGGACACCCTCGCCATGCTCCGCCTTCACAGGATCAACCACCTCGTCCTCGTCGACGACACCCCTAGCTACAGGGGTATGGTTCAGAAGGTCAAGGACTACATCACTTGGGGCGAGATTGACAAGGAAACCCTCGCCAAGCTCATCAGAAAGAGGGGCAGGCTCATCGGTAACAAACCGGTTACCGACGAGTACGTCAAGGAGAAGCTTGGAATGACCATCGAGGAGTTCGCTGAGAAGGTCGTCAACGGCGAGATGAAGCTCACAGACCTGCCGAACATCAAGCCGGTCTTCAGGCTCCACCCGCCGAGGGGAGGGCTGAAGGGCAGCAAGAAGCGCAGCTTTAGGGAAGGCGGAGCACTCGGCTACCGCGGCGAGAAGATAAACGAGCTCATTGAGAGAATGCTCTGAGGTGGCGAGAGATGATAAGGAGAAGGAAGAAGGTTAGGAAGCTCCGCGGAAGTCACACTCACGGGTGGGGCTGCAAGAAGAAGCACCGCGGCGGCGGTAGCAAGGGTGGTAAGGGAATGGCCGGAACCGGTAAGAGGAAGAACACCAAGTGGACCTGGACCATCAAGTACGCCCCGGACCACCTTGGCAAGAGGGGCTTCCACAGGCCCAGGGCCGTCCAGTACACCCCGAAGACCATAAACCTCAGCGACATAGACGAGAACCTCACCCTCTTCCTCGACATGGGCGTCGCCTACGAGGAGGGGGGGAAGATAGTCGTCGATGTTACCCAGCTCGGCATCGACAAGGTTCTCGGAACCGGGAAGCTCACGAGGCCCATTACCATCAAGGCCTACTACGTCACCCCAAAGGCTGAGGAGAAGATCAAGGCCGCTGGCGGCGAGGTTCTCCTCGCCTGATTCCCCTTTAATTTAACACTTTTGGCGGGTGTTAATCATGGGGTTCAGAAACGTAGTGTTCGCGATTGAGAGGTACTTCCCCGAAGTCGAGCGGCCCAAGAGGCACGTGCCGCTCAAGGAGAAGTTCATGTGGACGGGCATTGTTCTACTGTTATACTTCATTCTCGCGGAGATTCCCCTCTACGGAATCCCCGCTCAGATTCAGGACTACTTCGCCACTCTGAGGTTCGTGCTCGCTGGGAGAAGTGGTTCGCTCCTGACCCTTGGTATCGGTCCAATCGTCACCGCCAGCATCATTATGCAGCTTCTCGTTGGTTCTGAAATCGTTCACCTCGATCTCTCGAATCACGAGGATAGGAGGTTTTACCAGGCCGCTCAGAAGCTGTTTGCAGTATTCATGAGCTTCTTTGAGGCGGCCATCTATGTGTTCGCTGGAGCCTTTGGTAAAGTGGACATGGGGCTTGGTGCCTTCCAAACCGTCACGACACCCGCCGGACAGGTTTACATTGGCCTGGGCCTGGGAATACTCATCATACTCCAGCTTGGATTTGCCTCGACAATACTTATCCTCCTTGATGAGCTGGTGAGCAAGTGGGGAATAGGGAGCGGTATAAGCCTCTTCATCGCGGCTGGTGTTTCCCAGACCGTCATCACCAAGGCATTCAATCCCTTCACCACCAACGAGTACATAGACCCGGTCACCGGTGGACCGGCGATAATAGGTGCCATTCCGGCCTTCATACAGCACCTTATCCACGGGGACCTCACTGGTGCGCTCTACAGGGGAACCCTCCCGGACATGCTGGACGTTGCAGCCACTGTATTGGTGTTCCTCGTGGTCGTTTACCTGGAGAGCATGCGCGTTGAGATCCCGCTTAGCTACGGCCGCGTTACCGTTCGTGGAAGGTACCCGATAAGGTTCATGTACGTCAGCAACATTCCGATTATCCTGACCTTTGCCCTCTACGCCAACATACAGCTCTGGGCCAGACTGCTCAACAACTACGGCTACACCTTCCTGGGAACCTTCGACCAGAACGGCTACCCCCTGACCGGATTCGTCACCTATCTCTACCCGCCCAGGGACATCTACCACGTCATAGCCGACCCGGGAAGGGCACTGGTCTACGCGCTGATGACAATATTCTGGTCAATAATCTTCGGTTTCCTGTGGGTCGAGCTCACCGGCTTGGACGCCAAGAGCATTGCCAGACAGCTCCAGAGCGCGGGCCTTCAGATACCGGGATTCAGAAGGGACCCGAGGATACTGGAGAGGGTGCTCAACAGGTACATCCCCTACGTTACCTTCTGGGGATCCTTCACACTAGCATTGGTAGCGGTGCTCGCGGACTTCCTCGGGGCGCTCGGTACCGGAACGGGAATCCTCCTTACGGTGGGCATACTCTACAGGTTCTACGAGGAGATAGCCAGGGAGCAGGCCACCGAGATGTTCCCCGCTTTGAGGAAGTTCTTCGCGAAGTGAGGGCTTTCTTTTCTTTCACAAAACCTTTTAAACTCGGGTCTGTTACTTTCTCCAGAAACCTTCCTGGGTGAGCATGATGCCGTTTGTGGTCATGATAACAGGAATTCCAGGGGTGGGAAAGAGCACTATAACCCGGCTGGCACTCAAGAAGGCCCGGGCCAAGTTTCGGCTCGTGAACTTCGGCGACATAATGTTCGAGGAGGCCGTTAAGGCAGGTTTGGTCAAGCACCGGGACGAGATGCGGAAGCTCAACCCCAACGTTCAGAAGGAGCTTCAGATGAAGGCCGCGAGGAGGATAGTGGAGATGGCCCAGAGTGAGCCCATTCTGATAGACACCCACGCGACCATAAGGACACCCGTTGGCTACCTTCTCGGCTTCCCCAGGGAGGTTATCGAGGTTATAAACCCAAACTTCATCGTGATCATCGAGGCCACCCCGAGCGAGATCCTCGGAAGGCGCCTCCGCGACCTGAAGCGCGACCGCGATGTAGAGACCGAAGAGCAGATACAGAGGCACCAGGATCTGAACCGTGCCGCTGCCGTGAGTTACGCCATGCACTCGAACGCGCTTATTAAGATAATTGAAAACCATGAGGATAAGGGCCTTGAGGAGGCCGTCCACGAGCTTGTTGAAGTACTTGATCTGGCGGTGGGAGAGTATGATTGAGGGGATATACGCTTTCCTTGATAGTATATTCGGACCCATGATACAGTCCTACCACCCGATATGGGTGGTTACGGTATCGGGAATAATACTCGGTGGCTTCTTCACGATACTGAACTACGTTCTGGTCGACCAGAACAAGGTGAAGATGCTCCAAAAGAAGAGCAAGGAGTTCCAGAAGAAGTACAAGGAGGCCCAGGCTGCCAAGGACGAGAAGAAGCTCAAGAAGCTCCAGCAGGAGCAGATGGAGCTCATGAAGCTCCAGAGTGAGGTCATGAAGGACACGATGTTCAAGGTCACCCTCCTGACGCTGCCGATATTCTGGATATTCTTCGGCTGGCTCAGGAGATGGTACGTCGAGGTAGGTATAGTTAAGTCCCCCTTCGACTTCTTCCTCTTCGACTGGTTCCACGGCCTCTACCACTCCGCACTACCAGCGAGCGAGCTAGGCTACGTCGGCTGGTACGTTCTGACGTCGATGATAACCGGCTATGTCCTTAGGAAGCTCCTTGACATGGGTTAAATTTAAAAACACTCCGAAAATAGGGGTTGCGAGGTGAGAGGAATGAAGCCGATGTACAGGTCAAGGTCATGGAGGAGGAAGTACGTCAGGACTCCGGGCGGAAGGACGGTTATACACTTCGAGCGCAGGAAGCCCAAGGTTGCCCACTGCGCCATGTGCGGAAGGCCCCTCAACGGCGTTCCGCGCGGAAGGCCGAGTGAGCTCAGGAAGCTCCCGAAGACTGCGAAGAGGCCCGAGAGGCCCTACCCGAACCTCTGCCCGAGCTGCATGAGGAAGGTTATGAAGGCTCAGGTCAGGGCTGGCATAGCCCTTTGATACGCTGAGGTGCTAACATGCCGAAGGGCTGCCTCGTCATAACCGTCAGCGGCTTGGCCGGTTCCGGGACGACCACTCTCTGCAGGAACCTGGCCAGGCACTATGGATTCAAGCACATCTACGCGGGCCTAATCTTCCGCCAAATGGCCAAGGAGATGGGTATGTCTCTAGAGGAGTTCCAGCAGTACGCCGAGCTTCACCCCGAGATCGACCGAGAGGTGGACAGAAGACAGGTCGAGGCAGCCAAGGAGTGCAACGTCGTTATTGAGGGCCGCCTCGCGGGCTGGATGGTGAAGGAAGCGGACCTCAAGATATGGCTCGACGCTCCGATAATGGAGCGCGCCAGACGCGTCGCGAGGAGGGAAGGTATCTCCGTTGAGGAGGCCTTTGTCCAGATTGCCGAGCGCGAGAAAGGCAACAGGAAAAGGTATTTAAACCTCTACGGGATTGACATCGACGACAAGTCGATTTACGACTTGATAATCAACACCGCCCACTGGGATCCCGATGGGGTCTTCGCTATAGTGAAGGCCGCCATCGACCACCTATACCCCGACGGTGACGCGGGGTCGGGTGCAAACCCGGGCAACAAAAAGAAGGAGGTGGGATGAATGCCAGCTATTGAGGTTGGAAGGCTCGCGGTTGTTATAGCCGGAAGGAGGGCAGGTCAGAAGGTCGTCATCGTGGACATCATCGACAAGAACTTCGTCCTCGTTACCGGCGCCGGCCTCAACAAGGTCAAGCGCAGGAGGATGAACGTCAAGCACCTCGAGCCCCTTCCGGAGAAGATCAGCATCGAGCGCGGCGCCGACGACGAGGCCGTCAAGGCCGCCCTCGAGCAGGCTGGAATCAGCCTCGAGTGAACGGGGGAGCTTGCCTCCCCAACTTCTCAACGCTTTTAAGTCTCTTCTCCAACACCCTTCGGTGGTTCCATGAAAACCGCTCTTGTGACGGGTGCAACCGGGGGCATAGGCAGGCTTCTGGTGCGGGGCCTCATCGAGAGGGGTTACCGGGTCATCGGGGTCGGACGACAGCGGGAAAGACTTGAGGGGCTGAGGGGGAACGGCTTTGACTATATAGTGGCCAACTTGAGCGAGATTGGGGTTTCGGAGAGGGTAACCGCTGCTCTAAGGGAACTCGGTGTTGGGAGGCTGGACGTTCTGATCAACAATGCTGGCTACGCGCTCAGGAAACCCCTTCTGGAGCACTCGGAGGAGGACCTTGTGAGGCTCTTCAGGGTGAACGCTTTGGCGCCGGTGGAGCTTACCCGCGGCCTTCTGCCCTTCCTGGGGGAGGGTTCAACCGTAGTTTTTGTGATAAGCGGCGTCGCCTTCGTCAACGTCCCCGAGCTGCCCTCTTACTGCGCCGCAAAGGGAGCGCTCCACTACCTGGCGATAAACCTTGAGCGGGAGCTAAAACCGAAGGGAATCAGGGTCATGCGTGTTTACCCCAAGCAGGTCAGGACCGGATTCTGGAACGGAAAGGTTCCGAAGGGCTCGATAGAGCCGGAAGAGGTTGCACAGGCAGTGCTCAAGGGGCTGGAGAGGGGAAAGCGTGAGGTTTTCGTGCCGGGCTACCTGAAACTCGTCAAATACCTCCCGAACTGGCCGGTCTTTACTTACCGGTTTAAGTACTAAGCTCAGGTTTATAAGGCGCTATTCCGAACTTAGGGCGATAACGCTCATCGGGTGATGCTCATGGCGAGGGACGAAGTGAGGAGAATACTCCCTGCTGACATAAAGCGAGAAGTCCTTGTCAAGGACGAGAAGGCCGAGACAAATCCAAAGTGGGGCTTTCCGCCGGAGAAGAGGCCCATGGAGATGCACATGCAGTTTGGCATAATCAACCTCGACAAGCCCCCTGGACCGACGAGCCACGAGGTGGTCGCGTGGATCAAGAGGCTGTTCAACCTGAACAAGGCCGGCCACGGCGGAACCCTTGACCCCAAGGTCAGCGGTGTTCTTCCGGTCGCTCTGGAGAGGGCCACGAGGGTGGTTCAGGCACTTTTGCCGGCCGGAAAAGAGTACGTGGCTCTAATGCACCTCCACGGTGAGGTCCCGGAGGACAAAATATACGCCGTCATGAAGGAGTTCGAGGGGGAGATAATCCAAAGGCCGCCCCTGAGGAGCGCAGTCAAGAGAAGGCTCAGGACGAGGAAGGTGTACTACATTGAGATACTCGAGATAGACGGCAAGGACGTGCTCTTCCGGGTTGGAGTTGAGGCGGGAACCTACATAAGGTCGCTTATCCACCACATCGGCCTGGCCCTTGGTGTCGGCGCTCACATGGCCGAGCTGAGGAGAACCAGAAGCGGCCCCTTCAAGGAGGACGAGACGCTGGTGACGCTTCACGACCTCGTGGACTACTACCACTTCTGGAAGGAGGACGGCATCGAGGAGTACTTCAGGAAGGCGATACAGCCTATGGAAAAAGCGGTGGAGCACCTCCCAAAGGTCTGGATTAGAGATTCTGCCGTTGCGGCGGTAACCCACGGTGCTGATTTAGCCGTTCCGGGGATAGTCAAGGTTCACAAGGGCATCAAGAAGGGAGACCTCGTCGCGGTCATGACCCTTAAAGACGAACTCGTGGCTTTGGGCAAGGCCACCATGACGAGCGGCGAGATGCTCCAGAGGAGCAAGGGCATAGCCGTCGATGTAGACAAGGTCTTCATGCCGAGGGACTGGTATCCGAAGATGTGGTAGAAACTTTGCTCCGCAAAGTTTCATCAAAGTTGGTAGCTCCTTCCCAAAGTTCCTTTTTTGAATGATTCCTTGATTAATGGGTTGTTTGAAAGGGAGAACTAAGTTAGGTACTCTTTTGCTGAGGTTTAGCTCTAAAAAGACGCCCGAAGGGCGTCAAAAGAAAAGCAAACCTATACAAAAGGGCCCCTGCAAAAGGATTCTCACTTAAAACGTCGGGCTTTAAGTTGGAAACCAGCCCTTCAGGGGTAACGCAATGGAGGAGCTACAATTTTTGGTCAAGCTTTGCGCAAGCAAAGGTTGATAAACCCCTCAACGAACCACCGCACATGAGCCACTACTACTCCGAAGAACCGAACGTCCCGCTGAAGACGAAGACCATAGAGGTCTGTCTTAGAGGGCACTGCTTCCGGTTCATCACAGCGAGCGGTGTCTTCTCCTTCGGCAAGCTCGACAGGGGAACGGAGTTGCTCATAGAGAGTATGGTACTTGATGATGGCTGGCGCGTCTTGGATTTGGGTTGCGGCTACGGGGCGATTGGGATAGTGGCTTCTCGCTTCGTGGACTACGTGGTGATGACCGACGTGAACAGAAGGGCCGTAAAAATGGCGAGGAAAAACTTAAAAATCAACGGCGTTAGAAACGCCGAGGTTAGGTGGGGAAACCTCTACGAGCCTGTTGAAGGCGAGAAGTTCGACGCAATCATCACTAATCCCCCGGTGCACGCGGGAAAGGAAGTGCTGAGGGAAATAGTTATAAACGCTCCCCGGCATCTCAACGATGGAGGCCTCCTGCAACTGGTAATCAAGACCAAGCAGGGGGCAAAGTATATTAAGGCTCTGATGAATGACCACTTCACCGAAGTGAGAGAGCTGGCTAAGGGGAGCGGCTACCGCGTGTATGCCGGGATCGCCTAGCCTGGGATGGCGCGGGCCTTGAGAGCCCGTGTCCGTATGGACACCGGGGTTCAAATCCCCGTCCCGGCGCCAAAATCCTCTCTGAAGGATTGAGACGGAGGTGTATTCGTAATGACGGACAACTTCAGACACATCGTCCGTGTAGCGGGAGTTGATCTGGACGGAAATAAGCAGCTTAGATGGGCCCTTACGGGCATCAAGGGCATAGGCATAAACTTCGCGACTATGGTGCTCAGGGTTGCAGGGATCGACCCGTACATGAAGACTGGCTATCTGACCGACGAGCAGGTCAAGAAGATTGAGAAGATACTCGAGGACCCGATCGCCCACGGCATTCCTGCCTGGGCAGTGAACAGGCCGAAGGACTACGAGACTGGCAAGGACATGCACCTCATCACCGCCAAGCTCGTCATGGCCTGGCGCGAGGACGTCAACAGGCTCAGGAGAATACGCGCTTACCGCGGCATAAGGCACGAGCTCGGCCTGCCGCTCCGCGGACAGAGGACCAGGTCGAACTTCAGGCACGGTAGCACCCTCGGTGTGAGCAGGAGGAAGAAGTGAGGTGGTGTAAATGGGAGACCCGAAGAGGCAGAGGAAGAAGTACGAGACTCCCTCTCACCCCTGGATTAAGGAGAGGCTCGACCGCGAGAGAGTCCTCATGAAGAAGTACGCCCTCAAGAACAAGAAGGAGCTTTGGAGGCATGAGACCCAGCTCAAGGAGTTCAGGCGTAGGGCGAGGCGTCTCCTCGCCGCTCGCGGCAAGCAGGCTGAGATTGAGAGGCAGCAGCTCCTTCAGAGGCTCAACAGGCTCGGACTCCTTCCGGCCGACGCGGTCCTCGATGACGTTCTCTCCCTTACCGTTGAGGACGTCCTTGACAGGCGCCTCCAGACCATCGTCTACAAGAAGGGCCTCGCCAGGACCATCAGCCAGGCCAGGCAGCTCATAGTCCACGGCCACATAGAGGTGAACGGCCAGATAATCCGCTCGCCGGGCTACCTCGTCCTTCGCGAGGAGGAGGACACCATCACCTACTCGAAGACCTCTCCTTTCGCCAAGGAGAGCCACCCCGAGAGAATGGTTATCGAACAGGCCAAGCAGGGTGGTGAGGCATGAGCGAGGAGCAGCAGATTAACATAAAGAAGAAGGAGAAGTGGGGAGTGGCTCACATCTACTCGAGCTACAACAACACGATAATCCACATCACCGACCTCACCGGGGCCGAGACGGTCAGCAGGTGGAGCGGTGGTATGGTCGTCAAGGCTGACAGGGACGAGCCCTCCCCGTATGCGGCTATGATCGCCGCCAGGAGGGCCGCTGAGGAGGCCATGGAGAAGGGCTTCGTCGGTGTTCACATCAAGGTCCGCGCCCCGGGAGGAAGCAAGAGCAAGAGCCCGGGACCGGGTGCCCAGGCCGCCATCAGGGCCCTCTCCAGGGCTGGTCTCAGGATAGGAAGGGTTGAGGACGTCACCCCGATTCCGCACGACGGCACCAGGCCGAAGGGCGGAAGAAGGGGCAGGCGCGTCTGATCCCACAACTTCTTTTTTGGTGATGCCAATGGAGCCAAAGTTTCAGATTCTTGAGAAAAGGGAGGACTCGATTAAGTTCATCGTCGAGGGGATAGACGTTCCCTTCGCCAACGCCCTCAGGAGGACCATTCTTGCCGAGGTTCCCACCTTCGCCGTTGATGAGGTCGAGTTCTTTGAGAACGATTCCGCCCTCTTCGACGAGATAATCGCCCACAGGCTGGCGATGATTCCGCTCACCACCCCTGCCGAGAGGTTCTCTCTCGATGCGCTCGAGCTCGACGACTACACCGTCACTCTGTCCCTTGAGGCCGAGGGTCCCGGAATGGTTTACTCCGGTGACCTCAGGAGCAGTGACGAGGCGATAAAGCCGGCAAACCCCGACATACCAATAGTCAAACTGGCAGAGGGACAGAGGCTGACCTTCAACGCCTACGCGAGGCTTGGCAGGGGTAAGGATCACGCCAAGTGGCAGCCGGGCTTCGTCTACTACAAGTACCTCACCAAGATCCACGTGAGCAAGGAGGTTCCCGACTGGGAGGAGCTCAAGGAGCTCGCCGAGAGGCGCGGTCTTCCAGTGGAGGAGACCGGGGAGGAGCTTATCATCACGACCATCAAGGCCTTCTACCTTCCGAGGAAGTTTGAGGGTTATGAGGGGGACAAGATCCGGGAAGAGGTAGTGCCCGGTGCCTTCGTCTTCACCGTCGAGACCAACGGAGAGCTTCCTGTGGAGGAAATAGTGGCCACAGCGCTCAAGATACTCATGAGGAAGAGCGATAGATTTATAAACGAACTCCATAAATTAGCCGACTGACGCGGGGGTAGCCGAGCCTGGCCAAAGGCGCGGGATTCAGGGTCCCGTCCCGTAGGGGTTCCGGGGTTCAAATCCCCGCCCCCGCACCAGTATTTACGCTCACCCCGTTGGACCTGTCGGTTTCCCACCTGCGAGAGAGCGTTAGGGAGGTATGTTCATGGTCAAGAGAACCGGACCCACTGACATTAACCTGAGGAGGCTCATTCGCTACCTCAGAAAGAAGTCGAATGAAGAGGGGGTTAAGATCTGGAAGGACATCGCCTGGCGCCTCGAGAGGCCCAGGAGGCAGAGGGCTGAGGTGAACGTCAGCAAGATAAACCGCTACACCAAGGAGGGTGACACCGTCATCGTTCCGGGAAGCGTCCTCGGCGCCGGAAAGCTTGAGCACAAGGTCACCGTTGCCGCCTGGAAGTTCAGCGAGAGTGCAAAGAAGAAGATAGTCGAGGCCGGTGGAGAGGCCATCACCATCGAGGAGCTTATGGAGAGAAACCCGAAGGGTAGTGGAGTAATCATAATGGAGTGATGGGCCATGAGGATAATTAACGCTGAGGGACTCATACTCGGAAGGCTCGCCTCTAAGGTGGCCAAGATGCTCCTTGAGGGCGAGGAGGTCGTCATAGTCAATGCCGAGAAGGCCATCATCACCGGAAACCGCGAGGACATCTTCGCCAAGTACAAGCAGAGGACCGAGCTGAGAACCAGGACCAACCCGAGGAAGGGTCCGTTCTACCCGAAGAGGAGCGACGAGATAGTCAGGAGAACCGTCAGGGGAATGCTCCCCTGGAAGACCGACCGCGGAAGGAAGGCCTTCAAGAGGCTCAGGGTCTACGTTGGAATCCCAAAGGAGTTCGAGGGCAGGGAGCTTGAGACCATAAGCGAGGCCCACATGTCAAGGCTTGCAACTCCGAAGTACGTCACCGTTGGCGAGGTTGCCAAGTTCCTCGGTGGAAAGTTCTGAGGTGAGAAAGATGAGGGTCATTCAGACTGCTGGTAAGAGGAAGACGGCCATCGCGAGGGCCACCATAAGGGAAGGAAAGGGCAGAGTCAGGATCAACCACAGGCCGGTCGAGATCATTGAGCCGGAGATAGCGCGCTTCACCATAATGGAGCCGCTCGTCCTCGCTGGCGAGGAGATAGTCAGCAAGGTGGACATAGACGTCAAGGTCGAGGGCGGTGGCTTCATGGGTCAGGCCGAGGCCGCTAGGGTTGCCATAGCCAGGGCCCTCGTCGAGTGGACCAACGACATGAACCTCAAGGAAAAGTTTATGAAGTACGACAGAACCATGCTCGTTGGGGACAGCAGGAGAACCGAGCCGCACAAGCCCAACCGCTCCACCAAGGGTCCGAGGGCCAAGAGGCAGAAGTCCTACCGCTGACCGCTTTCCTTTAATATTCGAGAAGGTGATACGGGTGATAGTTCCCGTCAGGTGCTTCACGTGTGGGAAGGTCATAGGTGACAAGTACTACGAGTTCAAGGCCCGAGTTGAGAAGGGCGAGGACCCCGAGAAGGTCCTTGACGACCTCGGGATTGAGAGGTACTGCTGCAGGAGGACCCTCCTCAGCCACGTCGAACTCATCGATCACGCGATGCAGTACAGAGTGTATTAAAAACCGCACTTCTCGGGGGGCCGTGGGGTAGCTTGGTCTATCCTCCCGGCTTGGGGTGCCGGAGACCCGGGTTCAAATCCCGGCGGCCCCACCAAACATTTGCACTGGATTGGGTTGGAATGTGGAAGCAGGGGTGGTAGTCATGTTTAAGTATACCCGCTTTGAGAAGGCCCGTATCATTGGAGCCAGGGCCCTTCAGATAGCGATGGGTGCTCCGATACTCATCGACGTTCCAGAGGGAGTGACCCCGCTCGATGCCGCGATGCTCGAGTTTGAGAAGGGCATAATTCCGCTCACCGTAATAAGGCCGAGCTGATGAGAGATGACCGTGATAGAGAACGTAATCGGCAGGGTCGCGGTGCTCAGGGGGGGCAGGTATTCCGTCGAGGTGGACGTCATAACCAGCTCGGGCTTTGGAAGGTTTGCCGCGCCCATAGACGAGAACCCGAGCCTCTACATAGCCGAGGCTCACCGCGCTGTGAGCGAGGTTGATGAGATAATCGGGCCCGAGCTGATAGGCTTTGATGCGAGCGAGCAGGAGCTCATAGACAGCTACCTGTGGGAAATAGACGGCACCGAGAACTTCAGCCACATAGGGGCGAACACCGCCCTGGCGGTGTCGATCGCGGTTGCAAAGGCCGCGGCGAGCGTCAAGAAAATGCCCCTCTACAGCTACATCGGGGGCACCTTCACGACCGAGCTGCCCGTTCCCATACTGGAGGTTGGGAGCGGAGAGGGCTTTGACTACTACGTGATGGTCAGGGATTTGATGGAGATTACCGACGTCGTCGATGCCGCCAACAAGATCCTCGAGCACGCAGGGGACGGAACAGTGGAGGCATTTTCGAAGGCGACCGAGAAGGCGACCGACGAGCTAGGCCTTGAGGTTGCCCTTGGCCTCGTGCAGAAGGTTCCAATAGAGACCGAGAAAGTGCTGTCGATCGTCGAGGACAACAACGTTGCCTACATAAAGCCGATCGGGGAGGAAGAGCTGTTCCTCGAACTGATAGCCGGGACCCACGAAGTGTTCGTCGATGGTGAGTACCTCTTCCGCGAGAAGGATATACTCGACAGGCGCTACTACAACGCGCTCTCCATAAAACCCATAAACCTTGGCACTCTCACCGACTTATACAACCTCGTGAACGACGCCAAGTCGGAGAGGATCGTCCCAATCCTCGCGGAGGCTCGCTACGAGTCCTCCGACGAGGCCCTGGCCCACGTTGCTGTGGGCCTTCGCTGTCCGGCGATGGTGCTCCGCAAGGATTCCATCGCCAAGCTGAACGAGCTGATTCGCATAGCGGAAGATTTGGGTGAAAGGGGAAGGATAATAACCTTTGAAGGATAGAGGAGGTGTGAAGAATGGAGGAATACCTTGTTCCGCTCGACCAGTACCTTGCCGCCGGTGTCCACATCGGCACCCAGCAGAAGACCCAGGACATGAAGAAGTTCATATACCGCGTTAGGCAGGACGGTCTCTACGTCCTCGACGTCAGGAAGACCGATGAGAGGCTCCGCGTTGCCGGTAAGTTCCTCGCCAAGTTCGACCCGGAGAACATACTCGCCGTTAGCGTCAGGCTCTACGGCCAGAAGCCGGTCAAGAAGTTCGGCGACGTCACCGGCGCCCGCTCCATACCGGGACGTTTCCTCCCGGGAACAATGACCAACCCGCAGGTCAAGAACTTCTTTGAGCCCGACGTGCTCATCGTCACCGACCCGAGGGCAGACCACCAGGCCATGAAGGAGGCCATCGAGATCGGCATACCGATAGTGGCCCTCGTCGATACCGAGAACTTCCTCAGCTACGTTGACGTTGCTATCCCGACCAACAACAAGGGTAGGAAGGCCCTCGCTCTCATCTACTGGATCCTCGCGAGGGAGATACTCTACAACAGGAAGGAAATCGAGAGCAGGGAGGACTTCAAGGTTCCCGTTGAGGACTTTGAGATGAGGATCATCAGGACCTGAGGGGCTAAAGGTTTTTAACGTTCCCCTCTTTACACTCCCTCGCGCGGGGGTGCCCGAGCCTGGCCAAAGGGGCCGGACTTAAGATCCGGTGCCGCAGGGCTTCGCGGGTTCGAATCCCGTCCCCCGCACCAAAGCTTTAAAAGTCCGTTGCGGTAGGTGTGTTGGATTAAGATCATGAGGTGATCACGATGGCGAGATTCCCAGAGGCTGAGGCCAGAATCTTTAGGAAGTACATTTGCATGCGCTGCGGCGCTACCAACCCGTGGAAGGCCAAGAAGTGCAGGAAGTGCGGCTACAAGGGTCTCCGCCCGAAGGCTAGAGAGCCGCGCGGTGGAATGGGACGCTGATGTCTGCCCTCTTGGTTTTTCATTCTCGTCATTTTTCTCGTGTTCCTGTCATCAAGAATTGAAAGGATTCAGGCACGGGTTCACCTGGATCCCTTAAGCTTTGTCAGCATGTCCTCGAGAAAAGCTATGCCGTCCTCCAGGAGCTTTTCACCCGCTGGGGTGAGTTTGTAGTACTTCCTCGAGGGCTTCCCAGTCTGGCTCTCCTGCCACTCCGCCGTTACGTATCCTTCCTTCTCGAGCTTGTAGAGGACAACGTACGAGCTGACCGTTGCTGGTTCGAAATCAAAGGCTTCTCTTATCCTCTCCTTCAGCTCGTAGGCGTACATTGGTCTCTCCCGGAGGAGCCGGAGTATGTACAGCCAGAGCACCTCCTTCGTGATCTTGTTTCTGAGCCTCTCCATGGGCGTTGTCATGATCCCACCCTAACTTTTATGGTTTGCAAATATTTTGGCCCCATTTAATTTAAACGTTTTGGCAACAAGTTTTTATTCGGTGACGTACAAGAACCTCTAGGGTGGTAGAATGGAGTTCGACCTGAACGCCATGATGGGCGACGTTGGGGTTGGGGCACTTGTCGGTTTCATAACGGGCTTTGCCTTGAAGAAGCTGATGAAGCTGGCGATGGCGATAATTGGGGCGTATCTGCTGAGCCTCTTCTGGCTCGAGCAAAAGGGAGTTATAATAATAGACAAAGACAGACTGTTCAACCTCGCGGGGGACTGGAGCCACGAAATCCTGACCCTCGGTGAAAAGGTCATGGGTATTCTGCCGGGAACCGCCGCGTTCATGGGTGGCTTCTACCTCGGGTTCAAAAAAGGGTGAGGTCAGACCCTCCCCCTGTAAAGAATTTTCACGAGCTCCTCGGGAAGGCTCTCCCTCTTGATTTTTTCCTCTATGAGCCTCTTTTCCTTTTCGTAGTCCACTTCTATGAACTTGGTGTGGAGCGTGTCTATATCAACCAGAGCGAAAGTGGCTTTGTGGTTCTTGTCCGGTGGGTAGCCAATGCTTCCGGGGCAGATGACCCTTCCATACCTTGTCATGGCATTGACTGGGTACTTTGGTGACGCAACGAAGAGTACTTCATAGTCCTTGACGGGTCGCATTATGGTCTCGTAATAGCTCGTTGGCTGGTCTGGTAGTACTATCCCTTCAAAGGGATTGAGCGGGCTTCCGTAGACGCCAAAGATGTCGTTCTTACCGATCTTGTCCACGAGGTATATCGGAAGGTCCCTAAGGAACTCCCTGCCTTCATGTCCCAGCTTCTCCCAGGTGTATTTGAGGGCCTTCTTGATGTGGTCGGGATAGTCCAGCTTGTCTATGTAGTCCGGCCCCTCTGCGTGGGGGTCGCTCGCAGCTATCGCCTGGTCAAACTCACCGCGGATTACCTTGACGGTGTTGGCCTTGATGAGGTCGTCGAGCGTGTCGAGAACTTCCTTGGGATACGGGAACATGCCTACGACGTTGCCAATGATGTAGTACTTCTTGATCTCATACCCCTCCTCCTTGAGGACTTCTATCCTCTCGAGGGCCTTTGCTAGGGCCGGGAGGTTACCGTTTATGTTGGCCAGAACAGCGACGTACACCATGCCTTTCACCCCCTCTTTTTCTTACCTTGGTATACTAAAAGCTTCGAGGTATTTAAACGTTTCGGGGCTGGTGGAGGAAAGGCTTGGGAAAGATGGCGTCAAAAGGGAAGGCGTCCCTTCTTCCGTCTAACCCTCTTTTCCCTGCTCATGCTTTCCAGGTAGAGCAGAAGCGCGTCCTCTATCATGCCCATCACCTCCCTTTGCTTTTTATTGGTGGTTTCTGCCTCTTCTATGCCGTCGGGAAGTTCCGAGGGTAATTTGAAGGGCATTGGCCTCCGAAGGTACCGGCGGGACTTTTAGGCACTATTGCAATTGGGCACTGGGCCATTCTATGGGACAAACCTTGAGAAGTCCGAAGTCCAATTAAAGTCGATTTCTTTTGGGGGCTTTTTGTGAGTGTTTGTGCTTTTAATGGTCTTCTGGCCTTAGACTTCCACTACATGGATAGAGCACATTCAAGAGTCCCCACTTTCGTGGCTAGACTTTGGGAGAATCACAAGCTTTGATGAAACTTTTGCCAATCAAAAGTTCTATGGCGGACCGGCGGGGATTTGAACCCCGGACCTGCGGCTTAGGAGGCCGCCGCCCTATCCTAGCTAGGCTACCGGTCCACTGCCCGCTATTCCCTCCAAGGAAAGGGTATTTAAAGTTTACGGTCTACCCGCTAAGGGGGTGAGTGGTATGGACGAGTTGGACCTTAGGATACTGTCTCTCCTCCAGGAAAACGCCCGGCTCTCGTACCGCGAGATAGCAAGGGAACTCAAGATCGCGGTGGGCACGGTCTACAACCGCATAAAGAAGATGGAAGAGGAGGGTGTAATCAAAGGCTTTGCACCGATTCTCGACTACGAGAAGATAGGCTTTGGACTCACGGCGGTCATCGGCGTCAAAGCCCAGGGAAGGAGGATACTTGACATAGAGCGCGAACTGGCTGCCCACGATAGGGTGATGCTTGTCTACGACATAACCGGCGAGTTTGACATCGTCGTGGTCGCCAAGTTCATGGACAGGGCCGATATGAACCGCTTCGTGAAGTGGCTTCTTTCCCTGGAGGGCGTGGAAAAAACGAACACCAGCGTGGCGATGCAG
The DNA here is from genome assembly GCF_012027285.1 of Thermococcus sp. MV11. Classification (NCBI taxonomy): domain Archaea; kingdom Methanobacteriati; phylum Methanobacteriota; class Thermococci; order Thermococcales; family Thermococcaceae; genus Thermococcus; species Thermococcus sp. MV11. Next base: position 48,856 of record NZ_SNUD01000002.1, on the reverse strand, counting down.
GTTGTGAAGGAAGATACCCGGCTCAAGCTAACGGAGGACTAAAACCTCTTCGAGGAAGCGCCTTGCGAAGTCCTCAAAGCTCTCCACTGGGAGGAGGACCTCTTTCCCGTTCACCTTTCCCTCGAAAACCAGCTTTCTGGCCGTTATCTCGCGTATCTTCTTGAAGTCCGAGTTCTCCTTAACAGTTTTCTCCAGAACCCTGGTGAATTCCTCCTCACTGGCTGGCCTGACCACGCCCTCTATGACTATCTTTCTCCCGCACTCCTCCTCTGTGCAGGTGAATTTGAAGGGGAGGCCGGGCTCGACCTCCACCGGGACGGTCAGCCCAGCGGCGTTGTATATGAACACCCTCATCTGGATCACTCCAGCTTTATCAGGCTCTCCACTGGAATGCTGTACTCTTCCCTCAGCTTCTCCACGATGTCCCCGACGCTGATGAGGAAGAACATTCCGACTGGCTTCGCTCCAGCCTGCCTGCACATCTCTAGGAGGGCCCGCTGGGTCTCTCCGCTCCTGATGACATCGTCCACGATGAGGACGTTCTCGCCCTTCTTGAGCGCCCACTGGGGGAGGTACAGCGTCGTGACGCTTCCCGAGGCGCTCGGCACGTAGCTGACCTCGTAGAACTTCTCGACTCCTACCTCCTTCTTCTTCTTGGCGTAAACGACATCAACGTTCAGCTCCCTCGCCACGTGGACTCCGAGGGCTATTCCGTCCGTGGCGGCCGTTAGAACCTTGTCCACGTTCTTGTCCATGTACCTGCTAGCCACGTCTTCCGCTATGAGGCTCATCAAAGCAGTGTCGCTGAGGACGGGCATGTTGTCGAAGAACCCGTACTCGTCGAACTTTATCCTCTTCCTGACCTCCTCCTCTATGTTGATGTACGGGAGGAGTAGCTCGAGGAGCTCTTTCGTCCTCTCGGCACTTGGAAGGACCTTTCCCCTCACGTACCTGTTCAGCACGGTGATGGGGAGGCCGGTTATCTTGGAGAGCTCCTCGTAGGTGTAGGTCTTCTTGAGCAGCCTGAGCACCCTGACAAGTCTCAGCTTCTCCTGCACGGACTTCAGCTGACTCATGCTCTCACCTCCGGTGCCCCAGAATTAACAAGAAAATGTATAAATAGGTTTCGGTCACTCGAGGTCATTTACAACTTTCCTGCGGTACTCTTCCACAACGTCGCCGTATTCACGCAGAATGAACTCCTTGGTTACCGGCTCGCCCTCCGGGTGGTTGAGGCCGGGACAGAACGAGTCGAGCTTCACGTAGATTTCCATCTTCTTTCCGTGCTTGACGAAGACGAAGGGGTAAAGCCTGCACGCGAGGGGCCGATGGGAGTAAATTCTGCACCTCTTGGTCTCGGGGTCGAGAAAGACGCAGGCTTCATCGAAGGGACGCTTTTTAAGGGCGTAGCTGAGGAACTTGTCGCCGCGATAGAACATTTTATCGTAGTCCACGAATTCCCAGGCGCTGTAGCCGAGCTCCTCTATCCTTTCAATGTCTTCGTCCCTCACAGGGATCTCCAGCTCGTAGCAGCACCTTCCGCAGTTTTCGAGGCACTTAAATTTAAAGGCCGGGTCGTGCTCGACCTCGAAGGTCTCGAGGTCGATGGTCGCGACCCACCGTTTCTTCAACCCCTCACCCCCTGTAGGAGCTGGCTATCAATGTCTCGGTCATTTCGATGTTCTTTATCCTTCTGAGAACCTCATCGTGAAACTTGTCCAGTTCTTCTATGCTTCCGACTTCGACGCGGAGGATTAGGTCGTATTCCCCGTAAACCCTGTATATCTCCTTTATCCTTTCGTTGTTCTTGAGGGCCTCGTAGACCTTCTCTTCGGTTCCGGGCTTGACGACAACGAGGACAAAGGCCTCAATCATATCCCAAACCCTCCAAAGTTGAACTTCTTGGCCATCTTAGCCAGCTTTCTCTTGTCCATACTCTTGAACATCTTCTTCATTTGATTGTACTGGTTGAGCAGTTCCCTGACTTCAGCTGTGCTGGTTCCAGAGCCCCTGGCGATGCGCTTTATCCTTGAGTAGTTGATTATCTCGGGGTGTTCGAGCTCTTCCTCCGTCATCGAGTCCATTATCACCCTGTACCTCTTGAGCTTCTCCTCACCGACCTTGACCGCGTCGTCCGGGAGGGAGTAGCCGAGGCCCGGGATCATTTGGAGTATCTGCTTGAGAGGCCCCATCTTCTGCATTGCCTCAAGCTGGGCGTACATATCTTTGAGGTTGAACTTACCCTTGAGGAACTTTTCCAGGTCCTCTTCCTTGAACTCCTGCTGCTTCTGCAGCTCCTCAAGTTTCTCCAGAAGTCCCTCTATATCGCCCATTCCGAGTAGCCGCGAGACGAAGCGCTTGGGGTCGAAGGCTTCGAGGTCGTCTATCCTCTCGCCAACACCGATGAACTTTATCGGAGCGCCAGTTGCGGCGACGGCCGAGAGGGCTCCACCGCCTTTCGCGCTTCCGTCGAGCTTGGTGACTATTATGGAGCCTATCGGCGTGGCCTCCTTGAACGCCAAAGCCTGGTTGTAGGCCTGCTGGCCGATGGTTCCGTCTATGACGAGTATGACCTCGTGGGGCTTTATGGCCTCGCTTATCTGCCTCATCTCTTCAATGAGGCCTTTCTCCTCCTTGTGCCTTCCCGCGGAGTCCACGATTATTACATCGACGCCCTTTTCCCTGAAGTACTCCACCCCTTCCCTCGCGAGCTTAACGGCGTCCTTCTCCTCTGGATCACCGGCGACCTCTATGCCGTACGGTTCAAGGAGCTGTTTGAGCTGGTAGTACGCTCCGGGCCTCCAGGTGTCGGAGCAGACTACGCCGACCTTGTATCCCCTCTTCTGAAGGTGTCGCGCCAGCTTGGCCACACTCGTGGTCTTTCCGGAGCCCTGTATGCCGACGGTGAGCAGTACCGTTGGCTTCTCCTTTATCTCGAGGGGCTTTGCCTCCTTTCCGAGGAACTTTGTGAGCTCTTCGTAGACTATCTGGATTATGTGCTCCTTCTTTGAGACTCCAGCCGGTGGCTCCTCCTCAAGGGCCCTCTTCTCTATCGTTTTCGTTAGCTGGAGAACAAGCCGCACATTGACGTCCGCCTGAATGAGAGCCCTCTGTATGTCTCGCACTACCTCCTTTATCGTCGCCTCGTCCACGGTGCGCGAGCGGGCGAGCTTTTTAAGTGCGCTGTTGAGGGCTTTTCCAAGCTTTTCTAGGGCCATTTTCTCCCACCGTAGTGATGGCGTCTCCAAAGTTTATAAACGGTTGGGTTATCGGGAGTTCCCCGTCGAATGTTCTAATGTGCTCTTTTTTCAATATCTGGAATGAGAGAGCCGTTTTTATGGAACAACAGTGTTCATTCAGATACAAAATGGGACGGTACTGCTTTTTTAGCAGAATAACGGACTTTCGGAGGCATCTATGAAAATTTGGAGGCTGACAATCCTTTTAAACACATAAGGGGCTATATATAATCGGGAACAGCTGAAAGGGGGTGAGAGAGATGATACCTCTGGCCCACCTCTACAGCTACATGGTTGAGAGGGAGATGGAGAGGAGAAGGAGGAAGGCCATTCCCGAGGAGCTCGAGTACGTTGAGGGGCTGATGGAGTGATAAAATCGGTTTGTTGATTGATTTAATAAGCCACTTTTCTATTCTCCGTCGGTGGTGTTATGAGGATTCACTACAGGTAATGACCAATAATCAACGATGCTATTGGAAGGGCCCTGACGGATTCTATAGCTGAGTCTGCCCTCAAGGCGGAGTGTGCCCAAGCGCCGGGAGCTTGGGGTTCCAAGGGGCTCTCTGGTGTGCGCAAGGTTCAGTGATTAGACAATTGACGATATTATCTTTAACGAATGTCTATGGGAAAGCCTTTTATATTTTAAAGTGGTATAAGTTAGTGGTGACACCCATGACAACGGTGATTAAGAAAGATACTAAGAGATTTTTGAGGGAGTTAAAGACTCATTACGGCGATGTTTGGAGAATTCCACGCAGTAACTACCTGTCGAAGCCAGATTTCGTCGTTATCGACCCCAAGAGCGGCAGGAAAACCAAGGTGAGCTTCGTCTCCCTCGACGATGGACAGGTCGTTGGCGTCGTCTACGACGACCTCGGCTGAACTTTCGCTTTTTGCCTGATTCAGTCCGTTCTGTTTTGTCCGTTGGAAATCATTAAATACTTCCACATCGTAAATTTTCCGGTGGAAATAATGGCCGCTGACGTTTACCGTGAGGCCCTTCGTCTGGCCGCTGACATAAGGGACAAGTACCTCAGGGCGGTTACCTACGCTAAAATTGGCTACTACATGTACAAGGCCAGGAAACCAGAGTATGGGACGGCCTTCAAGTACGCCTTCAACGCCGCCTCCTCGATAGAGAACCCCGTTCTTATGGTCAGGGCGCTCTTGGAGATAGGCACCTACCTCTGGCTGACCGGCTCCAAGACGGCCAGGAAAGTCTTTGGGCAGGCTCACGACGCTATAGTTGAATTTCCTGACGCCGTCAGGGACGACCTTCTGAACGAGCTGGTGATGAGGCTTCTCGAGCTGGGCCTGGTGGACGATGCCCTGTTCTACGTCTCCGACATTAAGGACACCGTCAAGAGGAACGACCTCCTACTGAGGATCCTCAGGGTATACCTAAAGAGGGGGAACATGAGAAAGGCGGCCATGATAATAGGGCAGATCGACGAAGAGCCGTGGCACTCGATAGCGGCCATCGAGGCCATCAAGGAGCACCTGAAGCGCGAGGAATTTGGAAGCGCGATAAGAGTTCTGTCGGAGCTGAGGAGTGAGTATTGGCTGGGTGAAGCGATGAAGGAGGTCGCGATCTACCTAAAGACCTCAGACGTCCCAAAAGCTACCTATGAGAAGTTCGTTGACATAGCCCTGTCCCTTTCCGGGGAAGCGGGCTCGGACGTCCTCAACTCCCTCCTGATAGGTCTGGGCAGCCAGGGAGAACTGGAATTTGTAATGGGAATATTGAAGAAGCTGCCGGAGGAGCAGAGGTGGAAGGTTCTTGAGGGCATCGTGAGGGCTTCTGCCGACAAGGTTGATATCCTGAAGAGGCTCTTGGGGCTTCTTAAGGGTGAGGAGTACGAGCGCATGGCTGTCTTCGTGATGGACCAGCTCCTTTCCAGGCCCGTCGATGGGGGGTACGCCGAACTCGTTAAGTCGATAGGCGAGCGGACTAAGGAGGACGCCGTTCTGGTGAAGGTGGCGACGTATCTCTCCAAGCTGGGGGACTTTGAGAAGGCCTGGAAGTTTGCCTCCCGCGTCCGCGGCCACTACCTGCGCTCCCTCGCTTTTGGAAGCATCGCCGTGGCCAAGCTCAAGGCCGGTGACATCGATGGGGCGATAGATGCGGCCCTTGAGGTACGGGATCCCAAGTGGGGCTCCTGGCTTCTCAGCGAGATACTGACCAAGATACTGGAGCTTCAGGCTAAGGGTGAGGTTCTGGAGGACATACACGAGAGGGCGGAGTACCAGAAGAGTCTCTGGGAGGGGGGCTAACGTTTTAAGGCCCCCACCATTTCTTCTTCCAGGTGATACCATGCCAAGGATAGCAATTATTGGAGGCTCCGGAGTCTACGACCCCAAGCTGCTTGAGAACGTCAGGGAGGAGTTCGTGAGCACGCCCTACGGAAAGGTCCGGGTGAAGCTAGGTGAGTACGATGGGGAGGAAATAGCATTCCTGGCAAGGCACGGCGAGGGGCACAGTGTTCCTCCACACAAGATAAACTACCGCGCCAACATCTGGGCGCTCTATGAGCTCGGCGTCGAGAGGATCCTCTCGACCTCGGCAGTTGGCTCGCTCAACGAGCTGATGAAGCCCGGCGATTTCGTAATCCTGGATCAGCTCATGGACTTCACTAAAACTAGACACTACACCTTCTACGACGGTGAAGATAGCCCCCACGACAGGAAGTTCGTCGCCCACGTGGACTTCACCGATCCCTACTGTCCCGAGCTGAGGAAGGCCCTCATCACCGCTGCCAAGGAGCTCGGCTTTACGTATCACCCCACTGGAACCTACGCCTGCATGGAGGGTCCAAGGTTCGAGACGAAGGCCGAAATCAGGGCGCTCAAGATACTCGGTGCCGACGTCGTTGGCATGACCCAGTGTCCCGAAGCAGTTCTCGCCCGCGAGCTCGAGATGTGCTACGCCAGTGTGGCAATAGTTACGAACTTCGCAGCGGGTATAAGCAGGGAGAAGCTCACCCACACCGAGGTCGTCGAGCTGATGGCCAGGAAGAGCGAAGAGATTAAGTACCTCCTCATGAAGTCCATCAAGTACATTCCGAAGGAGAGGCACTGCGCCTGCAAGGACGCCCTGAAGGGCGCTACCGGAGACTGATGTCCTTCCCTGTTCTTTTCTCCCCTCAGAAGTGCTTACGTTTTGAACTCGAGGTTAAAGAAAGTGTTTAATAGTAGGCTGCCCTAATTCTTTCGGTGATGGAAATGAAGTACGACGTTGTGGTTATAGGGGCGAGCGCCGGGGGAATCACGACAGCCATCTCTGCCAGGAAGTTCTACCCGGACAAGAGCGTTCTCCTCATAAAGAGAGAGGAAGTGGGTATGATTCCGTGCGGCATTCCCTACATCTTCGGAACTCTCGGGGGCGTTGATGATGACATACTTCCCGTCGAGAAGTTCCTCGAGCCCCTCGGCGTCGAAATCCTCACTGATGAGGTCACGGAGATAGACCCGCGGGGGAAGCTCGTGAGAACCAAGTCGGGGAAGGAAATCCGCTGGGAGAAGCTCGTCATAGCGACTGGTTCGAAGCCGGCAAAGCCGGACTTCCCGGGAGGCGAGCTGGAGGGAGTCTACACCGTTCCGAAGGACTACCGCTACCTCAAGGAGCTCCGTGAGAGGGTTGAGGAAGCCCAGAGGGTCGTCATAGTTGGTGGAGGCTTCATAGCCCTCGAGGTCGGCGACGAGATAAGGAAGCTCGGCAAGGACGTCACGCTCGTTGTCAGGAGCAGATTGCTAAGGAGCTCCTTTGACCCCGAGTTCAGCGATATGGTAGAGGAGAGGCTTAAGGAGAGGGGCATCAATGTTGTCTACGGCCAGGTCGAGAGGCTTTTAGGCGATGGGAAGGTCGAGAAGGTCAGGCTCGTTGACGGAACCGAACTTCCCGCCGACCTCGTGATACTCTCCGTCGGCTACCGCCCCAACGTCGAGCTTGCCGTCAAGGCCGGGCTTAAGGTCACGCGCTACGGCATATGGACCGACGAGTACATGAGAACGTCTCACCCCGACATCTTCGCGGTCGGTGACTGCGTCGAGCACAGGGACTTCTTCACGGGTAAGCCATACCCCCTCATGCTCGCCTCGACGGCCACCTTTGAAGCCAGGATCGCCGGCGCGAACCTCTTCAAGCTCCAAATCGTGAGGGAGAACAGGAGGACGATAGGGGTCTACTCAACCCACATAGCCGGCCTCACCCTCGCGGCCGCTGGCTTGACCGAGGAAGCCGCCAAAAAGGAAGGCTTCGAGGTCATAGTCGGCTACGGAAAGGGCCCTGACAGGCACCCGGCGAAGTTCCCCGACACTTCGATGGTGACTGTTAAGCTGATCTTCTCCCGCGACCGGGGAGCGATCCTCGGTGCCCAGATAGCGGGCGGAAAGAGCGTTGGAGAGATGATAAATATCCTGGCCTTGGCGATACAGAAGAGGCTCACCGCCAGCGAGCTCTACACGCTCCAGATAGCGACGCACCCGCTCCTCACGGCTTCACCCGTTGGCTACCAGATCCTCCAGGCCGCGGAAGATGCTCTGGCAAAGCTTAGAACCTGAGGGGTCGTGCGAGTTCATCTCTTCTCTTCTTTTTGTTTTGGCCTTTTGGAAAAAGTTTGATCAAAGAATTCTCCTTTGTCAAACTGGCAGGAATCAAAGCGTGCATTCCAAAATCTGCCCGCGAATAGGGTTCAATATCAAAACCTGCCTCTTGGACTGTTTCACTTTTTATTCTGGCGTCCTTTGGACGCCTTGAGGAGAGTGAAACACTGTAAAACTGCCAATTGGAGAGTAAACCACTCAGAGACCAAGCACTCTTGGAATTGCACGCGAGTTTTCCGTCAACGCTTGCGCAGGCTTAAATTGAGGGTGTGGGGGCGTAGCCCCACTCCGGGGGTTTGAGAGTATAGGAGGCTTTTAAAAAAGCTTCACCAAAAGTTTGTAGCTCTTCGCGTTGCCGTGTTTGGGAAGTTTGGTTTTTCTCTTCTGAGGGTTTTATGAGGTTGGAAAGAACAGCCGTCCAAGTACCGGTTTATCTGTGGATTTGTTTCTCTTTGACGCCCTTTGGGCGTCTTTTAGGTAAATCCCTTCACAAGGAATCCGCGAGAGAGTTCTCCATCAAAATGTTGGTTTTGAAGTGAGAAAACCTCGTCAAGAATTGCACTTCAAGTAAGGAGCTACGAACCTTGATCAAACTTCGCGCAGGCGAAGTTTGTTAGAATGGTGCGGTGGCCGGGATTTGAACCCGGGCCAGCGGCGTGGCAGGCCGCTGTCCTAGACCAGGCTAGACTACCACCGCACTCCGCGGCCCGTTACATACTCACCTGCGGGTGATTTATAAATCTTTCGGTTCTCCCGAACGGTTAAATTTATAAAGCGTTTCCGAGAAGGGTTAGCGGGCAGTGCCCCGGTGGCCTAGTCTGGATAGGGCGCGAGGCTGCGGACCTCGAGGTCCGGGGTTCAAATCCCCGCCGGGGCGCCATAGAAACTTTTGCCAAACAAAAGTTTCATCAAAGCTGGTAGCTCCTTCTCAAAAGTTAAATTCTGTGAGATTTTCTCTTTGAATGACCAATTGAACTTTAGAACATTTCAATTGTCCTTTGAGCACGGTTTGACCTTTAAATCGACGCCTTCGGGCGTCATGGGGGAGAGTAAACCCTTTATCGGGGCTTACCTGACATGTTCTCACCTGAAAGATGGGCATTCAATGAGTAAAATCCTCCCTCCTGGGCCTTTTGACGGAGAGCTACTAACTTTCGGTGAAGCTCTTTCCTAAGCGTCTTCTGCAATGCTGGCGGAAGATTAGGTGTATTCTGATAGTTGCTCGTTTTTTTGGGTGGGTTTCTCATGAACTTGTTCTTTTGTGAGTGTTTCATTCCACAGGGCGCCCGAAGGGCACCAATAAGAGAAAAGAAATCTTCGCAAGACGTCTCCGGAAGAATATAACAAAACCAAAACCGGGTGTCAAATTCTTCTCAGCCCGGGGAACCAGACCTTCTTGCCTTTCTTCTCCTTCTCCTCGTCCCACTCGGCGAGTATCTTTACCGCCTCGCTTGCAACCAGCGCCGCTTCCCTCTCTCCGGCCTTTCCGAACTCGTTCGTAACGCGGTTGGCAAAGACAGCGCATACGCAGCCAGCTCTTAGACCGTAGATGTTTGCCAGTGTGAAAAGCGTCGCCGCTTCCATCTCGAAGTTGGTAACCCTTGCCTGCCTCAAGTCGTCGAGGATGTTTCTTGCGAAGCTCGGGAAGTAGCCGTTTAAGCCCGGCCTCCCCTGGCCGAGGTAGAAGCTGTCGGTTGAGGCCGTTATGCCGATGTGGTAGCGAACGCCCAGCGTTTCAGCGGCCTCGATGAGCGCTAAAGTGACCTCCAAGTCGGCCACCGCAGGGTACTCGACCCTTACGTACTGCTTTGACGTCCCCTCAAGCCTGACGGCCGCTTTAGCTATAATCAGGTCCCCGATTTCCATTCCGGGCTGGATTGCACCGGTCGAGCCGACTCTAATGAAGGTGTCAGCCCCTATCGCCGCTAACTCCTCAATCGCTATCGCCGTTGAGGGTCCGCCTATCCCTGTCGAGGTCACGCTTATCGGCACGCCTTTGTACTTACCCGTGTGCGTTCTGTACTCACGGTGGAAGGCTATCTCTTTGGCCTCGTCCCAGAGCGAGCTTATCTTCGGCACCCTCTCGGGGTCGCCGGGGAGGAGGACGTACCTTGCCACGTCGCCGGGCTTGCAGGCTATGTGGTATTGGTAGCCCTCTTCCGTCTGCGGCCTCTCAGCTGAAACGAACTTCTCTCCCATTGTGACCACCCATCGCCGTTGTGATACCGGTATAGACCTCTGACCTAAAAAAGCCTTGGGTGGTAGTATTCTTCGGAATCCTCTCAGCGTCCGGGACGGGTTGAAGGTATTTAAAGTTTGAAGCCCAGTACCTGTCGGAGGTGAGAGAATGACGGAGGTTCGGTATCCGGCTGTGGCTGGAAGCTTCTATCCCGCTGATGAAAGCCTCATCGAGATGCTGGAGGAGTTCTTCAATGACCTGGGAGAGGAGGGAAGTGAGAGAAGAATCACCGCTGGCGTTGCACCTCACGCGGGTTATATATTCTCCGGCTACACTGCATCGAGGACCTACAAGGCAATCTTTGAGGACGGTCTCCCAGAGACCTTCGTAATCCTCGGTCCAAACCACACCGGCCTTGGCTCGCCGATAGCTGTCTATCCCTCCGGCGAGTGGTTGACCCCGCTCGGAGAAATCGAAGTTGATGCGGAGATGGCGAAGGCGATAGCCAGGCTCTCGGGCATAGCCGATTTAGACGAGCTGGCCCACAAGTACGAGCACTCCATCGAGGTTCAAGTTCCCTTCATTCAGTATCTGGCCGAACTCGCCGGAAAGAAGGTCAGGATAGTCCCAATAACCCTCGGAATCCAGGACGAGGAGGTTTCGAGGGCCCTTGGGAGGGCAATCTTTGAAGCCTCGCAGGAGCTCGGCAGGGACGTTGTTGTTATAGCGAGCACGGACTTTATGCACTATGGAGCTATGTACGGCTACGTGCCCTTCCGCGTTAGGGCCGACGAGCTCCCCCACAGGATAAAGGAGTGGGACTTCCGGCTCGTCAGGAGAATCCTCGACTTCGACGTGGACGGCTTGTTTAGAGAGCTCCGTGAGATGAACCATACGATGTGTGGGCCGGGGGCTGTTGGAACCGCAATCGTTTACTCGCGCTCCGCTGGAGCGCTTGAGGCCGAGCTCCTCCGCTACACGACGAGCTACGAGGTGAGCCGTTCAACCGAGGCGGTTGTGGGCTACGCGAGCATCGTGATGAGAAGGTAAGACCAAAAGCCACATAAACTTTCACTCCTTTCACTCCGGGAGGGTTCAAAATGAGGGTTTTGGCTTCCGCTCCGGCGAAGATTATCCTGTTCGGCGAGCACAGCGTTGTCTATGGAAAGCCAGCGATAGCGGCCGCCATCGACCTGAGAACCTACGTGTGGGCAGAGTTCAACGATAATGGGGCAATACGGATAGAGGCGAAGGACATACGCGTCCCAGGTTTAACCGTTTCATTCTCCGAGGACGAGATTTACTTCGAGAGCGACTACGGCAAAGCCGCTGAGGTTCTCAGCTACGTCCGCCAGGCGATAGAACTGGTGAGAGAAGAGGCCGATGCTAACGGAAGGGGCATAACCGTCTCGATAACGTCCCAAATTCCAGTCGGTGCCGGCCTCGGTTCATCGGCGGCGGTGGCGGTGGCGACCATCGGGGCGGTCTCAAGGCTCCTCGGCCTCGAGCTGAGCAACGAGGAGGTAGGAAAGCTTGGCCACCAGGTTGAGCTCCTCGTTCAGGGGGCGTCGAGCGGAATAGACCCGACTGTCTCTGCCATTGGTGGCTTCATTCACTACGAGAAAGGGAAGTTCGAGCGTTTACCCTTCATGGAACTGCCCATCGTTGTCGGCTACACCGGCTCGAGCGGCTCAACGAAGGAACTCGTCGCGATGGTGAGGAGAACCTACGAGGAGATGCCTGAGGTCATCGAGCCGGTACTCGTGGCTATGGGTAAGATAGTCGAGAAGGCCCGGGACGTGCTCCTCTCGGAGCTTGACGAAGACGTCCGCTTTGCCCAGCTCGGAAGGCTGATGAACATAAACCACGGTCTCCTCGATGCCCTCGGAGTCTCGACTAAAAAGCTCAGCGAGCTGGTCTATGCCGCCAGGACCGCCGGAGCGCTGGGCGCTAAGATAACCGGCGCCGGCGGCGGTGGCTGCATGTACGCCCTTGCCCCGGAGAACCAGAGCGAAGTGGCAACGGCCATAACCATAGCCGGTGGAACGCCGATGATAACGCGCATAAGCGGGGAGGGGCTCAGGATAGAGGAGGTTCTGCCATGATAATCGTCAAGGTTGGGGGAAGCGTCTTCAGCGACAAGAAGGGTGAGCCGGAGAACTTTGAGGGTGAGACCGTCAGGAACATAGCGAGGGAGATCGCTTCCTTTTATCCCGACGAGAGCTTCATAGTCGTTCACGGGGGAGGGAGCTTTGGTCACCCGGAGGCGAAGAGGTACGGAATAAGGGAGGGCCTTCCCGGGAACTGGGAGAAGGCTCACCTCAGGAGGATAGGGTTTACAAGAACCCACCAGGCGATGCTTAGAGCTAACGCCAGCTTCATAGAGGCCTTCCTCAGGGAAAACCTTCCCGCCTTCTCGGTCTCGACCTCCTCAGTCTTCATCACCGAGAATGGAGAGGTTGCCTACGGTGACCTGGAGGTCATCGAGCGGCTCCTCGAGCTGAAGTTCATTCCTGTTCTCTTCGGCGACGTTTCGATCGACCTGGCGAAGGGCATCGACATACTTTCCGGCGACCAGATCATCACATACCTCGCCAAGATGCTCGAGCCAGACAAGGTTATATTCCTCATGGACGTCGATGGAATCTACGACGGAAAGCCCGGTGAGGGGGAGATGATTCAGGAGCTCCGGAAGGAGGAGATAGACTTCCTCCTAGAGAGGCTCCACTGCACCGCCGCGGGGACGGACGTCACCGGTGGCATCTGCAACAAGCTCCAGGAGGCCAAGAAGATAGCCGAGCACTCGGAGGTCTGGTTCGTGAACGGGAAGGTTTATGGAAGACTGAGCGGGGCAATAAGGGGCGACGGCTTCGGGACGAGAATAGCCTTGTAACGCCTTTCAAGCGTAAACCTTTTATTTTCTTCTGGATATCCCCATCGGGATCCGCGATGGTGAAAAAGACTCTGGCACTCATACTCGTGCTCGTCGTCTTCGGGTGGACGTTCCTAGGCATTGAAAGGGCCGCGGAACTGGGCCTGCTGAAGAACTTCATGGCCAGTTCCGATGAGCTTGGGATTAATGGTTCCCGTGTGGAGACGTCGAACGGATCGGCCTTTGTAGTCGAATGGCACCTCCAGAGGAAGCCCCTGGAGCGGCTCGTGAGCGGCCGCGACTCGATTTTTCTGTTCTATCCCTCAGGGGTCCATATATCCGGAGGCGTTTACCCTATCATAGGTGGCTTTCCAGGGGTGAACCTCACCGTTTACCCATCGGGAAGGCAGGTGAACGGGAGCGAGATTATTTACACCGTCTGGTACTACGACACCCCCGGCTGGGCCGTTCCGAAGGTTGAGATGGTGAGGGCGGTCTACCTCGTTCCCCCAAACGTGAGCGGCGGCAGGATAGAGGTTCCCATTAGGGCCACAAACTGGTCCCGCTGTTCGGTTATCCCCGTAATCCTCGCGTACTTCCACGACACCGGTGGAGAGGGGGTTAATCCGGATTACATCGACCTCCGGCCGGAGCTTCACCTCGGCCCAGACTATCCCGGCTTCGGCAACGGCACCCTGGAGGTGCTCTTTGACTTCAACACCTCCCACTGGGTCGAGATGTACCTCGGTGAGCGCGGCGGCTGGGTGGAGGTGAGGGTCTTCAACGCAACGTTGCCGTGTTCCTCCGCTGGCGGTTAATGAAGGCCCAAAAACCTCTTAACCTCCCGCCTCAACTTTCTCCGGTGGTTGAAATGGAGGCTTTTGATAGGGAGGAGCTAACTATCATCAGGAAGTTCGAGCACATAGAGCACTGCCTTAAGAGGAACGTCCAGGCCCACGTGAGCAACGGTTTTGAGGATGTCCACTTCGTCCATATGAGCCTGCCCGAGATGGACAAGGACGAGATCGATTTAAGCGTCGAATTTCTGGGAAGGAAGTTTGACTACCCGATTTTCATAGCAGGAATGACGGGAGGAACCAGGGGTTCCCAGCTCGCGGGAAGGATAAACAAGACTTTAGCGAAAGCTGCTCAGGAGCTGAACATACCGATGGGCGTCGGAAGCCAGAGGGCGATGATAAGGAGGCCGGAAACCTGGGAGAGCTACTACGTTCGCGACGTCGCTCCGGACGTCTTCCTCGTCGGCAACCTTGGCGCTCCCCAGTTCTCCGAGACTATCCCTGAGCGCTACGGCATCGAGGAGGCTTTGAAGGCCGTCGAGACTATTCAGGCGGACGCTCTTGCAATCCACATGAACCCGCTCCAGGAGAGCGTCCAGCCGGAGGGGGACACGCAGTACAGGGGTGTTTTGAAAGCTTTAGCCGAGCTCAAGGCCGAGTTCCCCTATCCGATTATAGCGAAGGAAACCGGTGCCGGCGTTTCAATGGAGGTAGCTATAAGGCTCGAGAGCATAGGCATAGACGCGATTGACGTCGGCGGCCTCGGAGGGACGAGCTGGAGCGCCGTCGAGTACTACCGCGCAAAGGACGAGATGGGTAGGAACCTGGCCCTTCGCTTCTGGGACTGGGGGATTAAGACGGCAATAAGCGTTGCAGAGGTCCGCTACTCAACGGATCTGCCAATTATCGCCACCGGCGGAATGCGCGACGGAATAACGATGGCCAAGGCCTTAGCCATGGGTGCCACCTTTGCCGGCGTCGCTTTACCGCTCCTCAAACCAGCGGTCAAGGGCGATGTCGAGGGGGTCATCAAAATCCTCAGGCGCTACATAGATGAGATAAGGAACGCCATGTTCCTCGTCGGGGCAAGGAACGTTGAGGAGCTCAGGACGGTTCCGCTCGTGGTTACGGGCTTCACGAGGGAGTGGCTCGAGCAGAGGATTGACCTGCCGGCGTACCTCAGGAACAGGTGATGGCTTTGAGGAGGCCTCTCCTTTTCCGCTTTGTCGAGTCCATCTGTGGTTCCTTCATCGTTGTCCCCACCGCCATAGTCTCCGCTTCGGCGCTGGGCTTTCTCTTCTCTACCCGGGAACGCACACCTTTTTAAACCCCTGTCCGCAACTAAGACCAACGCAGCCCCACGCCTCGGGAGAGGCCTGGGGAAGCAGGAGGAATAGACATGATAAAAATCTACACCATTAGCGGTTACGAGGAAGTCGGCAAGAATATGACCGCCGTCGGTTACTCCAATGACGGTAGGGAAGAGGTCGTCATAATCGACATGGGCATAAGGCTCGACCGCGTTCTCATTCATGAGGACGTGAACATTCAGCAGTTCCCCACCAAGGAGCTCCAGAAGCTCGGCGCCATTCCAGATGACTCGATCTTGAGGAACAAGAAGGTCGTCGCCATAACCTTCACCCACGGTCACCTCGACCACATCGGGGCCATCGGCAAGCTCGCCCCCCACTACCCGGACGTTCCGATCTACGGCACTCCCTACACGATAAAGCTCGCCAAGAGCGAGGTCAAGAGCGAGCAGTACTTCGAGGTCAAGAACCCGATGTACGAGACCCAGTTTGGTGAGATAGTCCAGGTGAGTGAGAACCTGGCGATAGAGTTCGTCCAGATAACTCACTCCATTCCCCAGGCGGCCATGGTGGTTGTTCACACGCCCGAGGGGGCGGTGGTTCACACGGGCGACTTCAAGTTCGACAACAACAACCCGCTCGGCGAGAGGCCTGACTACAAGCGCCTTAAGGAGCTCGGCAAGGAGGGCGTCAAGGTTCTCATTCCGGAATCAACGCGCGTCTCCGAGCCGACCAAAACGCCAAGTGAAGCGGTTGCCCAGATGCTCCTCGAGGACTTCTTCCTCTACGAGGGAATGGAGGCCGACGGGTTGATAGCGACCACCTTCGCCAGCCACATCTCCAGGCTCCAGGAGCTCATATGGATAGCCAACAAGATGGGCAGGCAGGCAGTTTTTGTCGGCCGCTCGCTGGCGAAGTACACCGGCATAGCCAAGCAGCTTGGGCTGATAAGAATGAAGGGTGCCCGCGCGGTGAGGAGCCCGAACGCCATAAGGAAGGTTCTCGCCGAGGTCTCAGGGGCAAGGGAGAACTACCTTCTCATCGTTACTGGCCACCAGGGCGAGCCGGGAGCGATACTTACCAGAATGGCCAACGGCGAGCTCTACGACATCGGGAAAAGGGACACGGTTGTTTTCTCAGCCGGAACGATACCGAACCCCCTCAACAGGGCACAGCGCTACGTCCTCGAGACGAAGCTCAAGATGAAGGGAGTCAGAATGATCAAGGATCTCCACGTCTCCGGCCACGCCAGCAGGGAGGACCACCGCTACCTCATAAGAATGCTCAATCCCGAGAACATCGTTCCCGCCCACGGTGAGTTCAGAATGCTCACCCACTACGCCGAACTGGCCGAGGAGGAGGGATACCTCATAGGCAGGGACGTCTTCGTGTCGAGGAACGGCTACAAGGTGGAGATTCCGTAGAGTTATACTGGATCTCTTTTCATAATTCTGTAACTACTTTTTGGTAGCTGGTGGTAGTGGCTGAAGTGCGTGGGTTTTTGTTACCCCAGAATAAGGGAATATTTATAAGTCATGCTAGTCAAAAATCTATTGCACCTTCACCACAAGTGGAACTCATGAGATACTGAAAATATCCTCTAACATTTGGCACCAAGAGCGGATTGAGGCAGCGGGGGACTGGTGGATATGAGGAAAACCATGGTGTCCATACTGCTAATTCTTGTTGTTTTTTCATCTGCGTGTATTGAAGACGTTGAGAACACCGACGCCTCGGGTACTTCAGCCCCTAGTGGCTCGGCAAACCCAACCTATCTACTAACTGAGGTGCCGTACGGAGTTATCGAACTCGATACCCTGGCCGAGTACGGAAACGTTACCGTGGTGCGGGCCACCTACGGCTACGTGATTTTTAGGAACGACACTAAAGTTTTCCTGAACGTTTCAGAGGCGTATTTCTTCCCGTGGGGGTTCGTGGTGGCTGAAACGGTTCCTGAGGTCAGGGGTATTCCCATTGTAAATGTCAGGATTGGCAGGACTTACGAGGAGGATTCCCGGAACATCACCGCCATGGTTGGGGTGACGAGAATAGAAGCGTACGATTATACGGGTCATCTTCTCTGGGTGCACGAACCCCAGCCTCCTTACATCTGGGAGATAACGCGAACCGATGACGGTGGAGAGGGCTACGAAAAAGGCGTGTCCTACCCGAGGATACTGATCTCGAATAGCAGTGAATACCTTTTCATAGCGGAACTCCCGAGGAGTTTTGGAAACATGGTATCCCTTCCGGTGTCTGCTGGAGACGTTTGCAATTACCTGTACGTCTACGGGGGTAACGGCTTGGTCGAGAGGTTTAATTTTTCTTCCTCCGGGAGATACCAGGTGAACAACGAGTTTCTCCTCTCTGCGGGTAACTACACAGTTTTCGGCTTTCAGATGCCCTACGAAGACGGTAGTCCGAACTATGGCGAGGTGTTGCTCTTCAATGGTTCCGAGGTCATCTTCAGGAGGAGGTTTGACCGGGATCCCGAGTGCCTGTGCGACGTGATTCACGGGTGGGCGAGGATATACCCCGGTGGCTGTGTGTACTTTGGGCTTCTTGAAGGAACCGGATTTTACTGCAGGGGCACTTTCAGATACATCAAAAAAGAAAACGGTTGAGCTTCGCAATTGGGCCCGTTGAAAACTTTTCTTCCTTTTTATTTGGTGTGATTATAGCAAAGCTCATAAAGGTTGAACCTTTTCCTCATTTGGTTACTTTCATCTCTCACGGGGTGATAGAATGGGCAGGTACGATGAGCTGTTCGCAAGGGTTAAGGAGCTGGCCAGAGACGTTGATGAGGTCATCTTTGAGCTTATCCCCGAGAAGGAGCCGAGGGCCCTCTATGAGGCGTCCAGACACTATCCGCTCGCCGGCGGAAAGCGCGTTAGGCCCTTCGTGGTTCTCCGTGCGGCGGAAGCCGTGGGCGGAGACCCAGAGAAGGCGCTCTATCCCGCGGCGGCGGTCGAGTTCATACACAACTACTCCCTAGTCCACGATGACATAATGGACATGGACGAGCTCCGCAGGGGAAGGCCCACAGTCCACAGGCTCTGGGGCGTGAACATGGCGATTCTGGCTGGAGACCTTCTCTTCAGCAAGGCCTTCGAGGCCATCGCTAGGGCCGGGGTGAGCCCCGAGAAGAAGGCAAGGATTCTTGACGTTCTCGTCAGGACCTCCAACATGCTCTGCGAGGGACAGGCCCTCGACATCGAGTTCGAGACCAGGGAGGAGGTTACGGTCGATGAGTACCTCAAGATGATAAGCGGCAAGACAGGGGCTCTCTTTGAGGGCTCCGCGGAGATAGGTGCGATAGTCGGGACCGATAACGAGGAGTACATAAAGGCCCTAGCCAGGTGGGGAATGAACGTCGGGGTAGCCTTCCAGATATGGGACGACGTTCTCGACTTGGTAGCAGATGAGGAGAAGCTCGGAAAGCCCGTCGGCAGCGACATTAGGAAGGGCAAGAAGACGCTGATAGTCAGCCACTTCTTCAGCAAGGCCAGCGAGGAGGACAAGGCCGAGTTCCTGAAGGTCTTCGGAAAGTACGCCGGCGACGCCAAGGGCGACGCCCTCATACACGATGAGAAAGTAAAGGAGGAAGTCGCTAAGGCCATTGAACTCCTCAGGAAGTACGGCAGCATAGACTACGCTGCGGAATACGCCAAGAACCTCGTGAAGGAAGCGAATGAGGCTTTAAAGATACTCCCCGAGAGCGAAGCCAGGAAGGATTTGGAGCTGCTCGCCGAGTTCCTCGTCGAGAGGGAGTTCTGATGGGGGAGCTGAGGCTCTCGGATTATTCCTCCGACGTCGTTATTCTCTCTTTTCTGCTACTCGTCGTTTCGGCCCTGGCGGTGCCGTGGCTGGAGGTCTCGATAGGTTCCTCGGTGATTTCCTTTACCTCCTTGTTCTACCTTGGGTGGTTCTCGTTCCGCTCCACGAAGGGCTGCATGCCTTGTTGCCAAAGTTTTTGGTGCCAAGGTTCGGTTCGGAATTACCACCTTTGGAAAGCTCATCGTTGCCCCTTTCATAGCCATTGAAACTCCCCTTCGCGCGAGGGAATACGCCGTTGTCTCGCTTGTCCCGCTCCTCCTATCGGCCACCTTCCTGTCCCTGGCCTGGCTCCTCCGTTCCAACTTCTGGGCTCTCGCCTATGTCTTCAACACGGCTGGCATGGCGGGTGATTTCCTCATGGTCCTTTCGCTCCTCAGAATGCACCCCGATGCGAAAGTCTTCGACGATGGAACGACCCTCCGCTCCGATGCAGATGTCCCCTCTCGTATCCAAGGTGGCTTTCAACTGCCCTGAAGGTCGCGATTCTTTTGCTTTTTCTCGTGGTAATAATCATGGGCCGCGTTGAAGTCGTCGTTGAGAATGGTTAG
Organism: Thermococcus sp. MV11; assembly: GCF_012027285.1. Lineage (NCBI taxonomy): Archaea > Methanobacteriati > Methanobacteriota > Thermococci > Thermococcales > Thermococcaceae > Thermococcus > Thermococcus sp. MV11. The sequence goes on along the minus strand of NZ_SNUD01000002.1, from coordinate 29,472 downwards.
GCAAGTTTTATAACATCACTCCCCCTAATTATCCTCTGGTGAACAGCATGGGACAGTCCAAGTGGGGAGTTCTCATCATAATGAGCGCGGCGCTCTTCATCATGTTCATCGATACGACGATGATGAACGTCTCAATAAGCGCCCTCGTCGCCGACCTCAACACGACCGTGACGGGTGTCCAGAGCGCGATAACCCTCTACGCCCTTGTAATGGCGGCGTTTATGATAACAGGCGCGAAGCTGGCCGACATCTGGGGCACGAAGAAGGTCTTCTTCCGAGGGCTGGTCATCTACACGGTCGGAACACTCATGGCGGCCCTCGCTCCAAACCTCGCCGTTCTTCTCCTGGGGTGGTCAATCCTGGAGGGCATCGGCGCCTCGATGATGATGCCCGCGACGGTCACCTATATAACGAAGGAGTACACCGGCAAGGACAGGGCCTTCGCCTTCGGCGTCTGGGGCGGCGTCGGCGGGGCCGCCGCGGCATTCGGTCCGATAATAGGCGGTTTCTTCACGACCTACATCACCTGGCGTCTCGGCTTCTTCATGGAGGCCTTCATCGCCGCGGCGATATTCGCCTACATGAAGATACTCTCCGACTACAGGCCGGAGAAGGAGATGAATCTCGACGTGGTCGGAGCGGCCCTCGTTGGGATCGGCCTCTTCCTGCTCACACTTTCGGTCCTCATAATGGACCCGCTCTCCAACCCGCCGGTTCTGCTCCTCATGGTCGCCGGCCTGGTGGTGCTGGCGGCATTCTGGAAGTACGAGAAGCGCAGGAAGGAGCGGGGGCTGGACGTTCTCATAGACGTGGACATCTTCAAGTCCAAGGTCTTCACGGTGGCGAACCTCGTCAGCATTTTCTTCCAGATGACCCTGGCGGGCATAATGTTCACCGTGCCCGTCTTTGTCCAGCAGTACCTCCACTACAACGCCATTGAGACGGGTTTCGTCATAGTTCCGCTCTCGATAATGATGTTCATCTTCTCGATGAGCGGCCAGAGGTTCGCGAGGTACCTCACCCCCAAGCAGATAATCCAGCTCGGCATAGCCCTCACCTTCGTCGGCCTCTACCTCCTCCTCCGCGTTCTCAAGCCAGGGGTTGAAGGGAGCGACTTCGCCCTCGGCCTGGCCCTCTACGGAACGGGCTTCGGGCTGATATTCTCCCAGATAACCAACCTGGCAATGATGGGGGCGAAGCCGGAGCAGCAGGCGGACGCCTCCGGCGTCTTCAACGCCCAGAAGCAGTTCGGCCTGTCCCTCGGAACGGCCTTCATCGGTGCCGTCCTCGTCCTCGGCATAATCCACAGCATCGCGAGGCAGATATACGAGTCCGGAATAATCGAGGGGAGCAAGGAGCAGATAAAGGACGCCGTCATACAGTGGATACTCAAGATGCAGCAGGGCGAGCTGAACATCCCGCCCGAGTACCACGACATCGTGGTGAAGATGGTGAACACATCTTTCATAGACACGATGAAGGTGGCGGTAATCTTCATGATGGGGATCCTCGTCATCAGCGCCCTGCTCTCCTTCCTCCTGCCTAAGGGAGAGGCAGCGCCAGCGCCCGAGAGTGTTGAAGACGGGGAAAACGCGGAATGACTACTTCGCAAACAGCCAGCCGACTGGCGGGTGCTCCGCCCCTTTCTTCCATTCCTTGTAGGCTTTTTCCCACCGCTCCAAAAGCTCGACGCGCTTCTTCTTGTTTTCAATCTTTGCCATGTACTCCCTTGGGATATAAGCTAGGTAGTGCGGCAAAGCCGGCTCGAAGGTTCCGCTCTCGATTACCATTCCGCCAGCTCCCTCAACGAGCTCCCGGAGTTTCTCAAGCGTTGGATAGTGCAGGTCGTCCTTCTCGCCAAAGAGCGCCTCAAAGATACCCTCACGGGGGTTGTAGAGCTCAAGGTGTGCCTGACGCTCGTTGTTGGCTATGGGGGGACTCTCCGCTATGGAGACCTTCTCCGCGACCCGGAGCATCTCTGAGAAGACCCTAACCCATCGTTTTCTTATTTTTCAGGCTTCTAACTCCATGGACGAGAACGGCTAAATCGAAGGCCTTAAACGGAAAAGGCAGCCCCCTCGCGTCGGCCTTGAGCGGGATTATCCTGCGCTTTAAGCCAGCCGCAGAGGTTATCTCCTCGAAGAAGCGCCATCTGCTCATGTCCACGGCAACAACGCGGCCGGTTTCGCCGACGAGGTAGGCGAGCGGGACAGTCGTTAATGCGTGCGCACCACAGCCGATTTCAAGGACGTTCATGCCCGGGCTTTATCGGGGCGAACCTGAGAACCCTGAAGCGCTCGATCATTTCTAGATGAAGCCAATTTGGGTGAAGTGGGGGCTCGCTTCGGAGTGGAATTCTGGAGAGAACATCTTTCTTAAACGTTTCCTCGTCAGCGGGCATGGAAAACACCGAAAATGGCTAAAAGCCTTCCCTTTAAGGAGTTTTCTGAGAAAAGGTTTTACAGGGTGGGGTTGAATTAATGGCGGGTTGGGAATTTCCGTGGTTCTTAAAGGGAGTAAAGGATAAGACACTCTACGCGACTTTGTTGTCAATTGCACTGCCATGCAACTCTTTTACTCGGGCTTCTTTTGACCAATTCTAAAAGCAATATCTCACTCTGAATAAATCTATACTCTGAAAAAAAAGGAAGAATTTTTACTAAAAGTAAAAGGAAAAATTTATAAGGATAAGTTGCTTTAGAAGATACTGCAAACAACTTGGCGGAGGTAAACTCGGTGAAGTGGAAGCCCCTGATTGCAGTCCTTCTCGGACTGCTGATGGTTGGAATGGTTCTTGTAAGTGCGTCAGACACTGTGAAGCCTACCAAAACTTCCTCAATACCCTCTGATGGAATCTCGATATCTCCTCTTCCCGGCCATGAGAAAGGTATCATCATGAAAACGTTCACGGGCAAGCTAAGCCTACATCTGGCCGAGCAGTTCCTTCAGAAGTATTGGGATAGGCTGACACTCAGAATAAAGTTCGAGGAATTCGGTGACGCCACCTTCGTTGGAATCGCTCTGAGGCCCCTTCCTTCGGGCGCGTATGTACCGCTGTATTACTTCGGGTATGATAGTGATGACTTAGATGTCAAGACCCTTACGAAGGACTTCTATTCAGAGGTCAGTAAGTTTGAAAACACGCCCCTTGAAGTGAAAGGCGCCCTTTCAGACGAGCCTCCCCGGGCTTGGAAATACTTGGGGGCGATACTCTCGTTGAGGACCTCCCGGGAGATAGAGGTCGCCACTGCCCCCTGGATCGTCCGAAAGGCAACGGTTTACAACGGCGTTGGAGCCGAGTTTTGGGGCACCTACGGGGAGTGGGGTCAGTACGTCTACTACGTAGCCATAACCCATTCGGCGGAGGTTCCGTCTGATAGGGATCTTCCGTCGGACTTCAAGATTGCAGTCAAGGAGGTTAAAGACAGGGTTACGGTGTTGAATTCCGACGATGCGTTTATCGGGTACGGTAGCTTCAGACCCGATGATAGTGGTTCAACATCTCAATCCGCGGTGACCTGGGGGCTGAATCTTGATTTCGGTATTGATGCAACCGGGAGGCCACTTCCCACGGCTCAGGCGGGGTTTAGTGAAAGCCACACGACGGGACTGGGTTTCAAATGGTACACCCGTATCATCGACCCGAATTATGACGTTCAGTTCGAGTTCTACGACCTCAAGAAGAAGGGGCTGTTAACGAGCTCCCCTGCGTGGGGTCAGATTTTTGTTTCCCGTCCGGTCGTTTTGGTGCACGTCAAGCAGGGAACACCGTTTTACGAGGGCAAAATACGGGTGAGGGCGGACGCTACGTTTGTTTATGAGGCGCCCGTCGATTCGCCGTTTAGCGGAACTTACGTGGTGAAAAAAGACGTGGACGCTCCGCCCGTGGAGTTCACCGTGGAGATGTTCCCCTGGGAAGGAATGATTCAACTTCGAGATTAGAACACGGGAGGCGTCCTTTTCTTTACTTTTTGATGACCGTCACTTATTCGATTGAAAATAGAGGGGAAAGAAATAACGGCCTTTACTCAACAAACACCGCCGGCTTCATAGGCATCGCGGCCCTCTTCTTTCCTCCTTTGTCCTCCCCAGGGTTGATGATTATCTCGATGCCGAGCTCCTTCTCCATAAAGTCCTTGGCTTCCCTCAGGGCCTTTTCCTCGTCTATGCGTCTCACTTCAAAGGCCCTCTCCTTTATGAGCCTCTGTATCAGCTTGCTTATCTCCTTGCCGTGCTTCCTCATCTCCGGGTCCTTCATCAGCTCGGCCATAGCTGACTTGAAGTCCCTCTTCTCGGCGACGACTTCCACAACGCGCCACTTCCACTCTGGAGCCGTGTAGATGTAGGCCTTCTCTGCCTTCTCTATCTTCGCGACCTCGATTATCTCCCTGATGTCGTCGATGAGGGCCTTTATGAACTCCTCCTCAGCCTCGACCGTCTCGTTCCACCACTCCTCGACCGGCTCGGGCCAGGGAGCGAGGCTGACAAACCCTTCCCCGCCGAGCTTCTCCCAGAGCTCCTCGCTTATGTGCGGGGTGAACGGCGCCATGAGCCTTACCCAGATTTCCGCGAGCTTTCTGAGCACGTAGCGCTTTGCCTCGTCGTCCCTTCCCTCCGTCCTCCTCATGTACCAGCGCAGGTCGTTGAGGACTGAGTAAAAGGCCCACTGGACGGCGGTCCTCGTCCGGAACTCCTCAAGGGCTTTGGTCGTCCCCTCGATTGCCTTGTTGAGCCTGTGGAGCATCCAGCGGTCGATGCTCTTAAGCTCGGTCTCCTCGGCCTCGTAGCTTGCGAACTCGCTCACAAGCTCGTAGAACCTCTCGACCTGCCTGCGGAGCTTTCCGACCTCCTTCCTGCGCCAGTCGAAGTCGCTGTCGTGCTCGGCAAGGCCCATTATGTAGAGCCTCACCACATCGGCACCGTTCTCCTCGATTGCATCGATGAAGTTCAGCACGTTGCCCTTGCTCTTGCTCATCTTCTGGCCCTCGAGCGTCCCGAAGCCGTTCACCGCTATGCCCCTCGGCCAGTGCTCGCGCTTGAATATCGCCGTGTGGTTGAAGATGAAGAACGTCAGGTGGTTCGGTATCAGGTCCTTCGCCGAGCAGCGCCAGTCGAGCGGGTACCAGTACTCGAACTCCTCCTTCATTTCATGGATGATCTCCGCTGGAATCCCGGTCTTCTCGGCCAGCTCCTTCTCGCGCTTCTCGCTGAAGTCCTCGCGGAAGATGTAGTCGAAGAACTCCCTGTCGAGCTTCTCCGGATCGAGCCTGCCCTCTTCTCTCAGCCTGTTGATGTGCCTGCTTATCGTGTAGTAGGCCATGTATATCGTTGAGTCGCTCAGGCTCTCGATTACCCACTCCGGATCCCAGGGCAGGGGCGTTCCCAGGCCGACCTTCCTCGCGCAGGCCTTCTTGTCGAGCCACTCTATCACCGCCTCGAACTGTGCGCGCCTGCTCTCTGGGTAAATCGTCATGTTTGCCAAAGCTTCCCTCGCCTTCTCCTTCCACTCGGGGTTGCCGTAGTCGATGAACCACTGGTCGTGGATTATCTTGATGACGGCCTGGTTGCCGAAGCGCGAAATGACGGGCTTTTCCGCGAACTCGTACATTATCTCGGCGATGCCCTTCTCCTGGAGCTCCTTTGCTATCAGGTCCTTAACCTCCTGAACGGGCTTTCCAGCGTAGGGCTCTATCTTGAAGATGCCCTTGTGGTACTCGGCCTTGTAGATGTTCTTGGTGGCCTCTTCGAGCTTCTCAACGTCCCTCTGACTCTTCACCCCGAGCCTCTCAGCCTCTTCCACGGCGGGAAAGTCGCCGTAACCCTCAAGGCTTATCAACGAGATGTAGCTTATCTCCTCGACCACGCGCGGGTCTATGTCGTACTTGAGCAGGAGCTCGGTCTCCTTCTTTAAGTCTTCTAAAGCCACGTGGTCGAAGGGAGCGTGAGCCGGAACGCTCATGACAACCCCTGTCGCGTTATCCGGGTCAACGAACTCGGCCGGCAGGATTATGACCTCGTCGCCAGTTACGGGGTTCTTCACGTACTTGCCGATCAGCCTCTCGCCCCTGAACTCCTCGACGACCTCAATCTCCCTGTCCTGGAAGGAGAGCTTGTAAGCGGCTTCTTTGCTGATTATCCAGGTCTCCTCCCTTCCGTTGCGCCTGACTTTCGCCTTGACGTAAATCGCCTCTGGGTTCAGCCACATGTTGGTTACTCCGTAGACCGTCTCGGGCCTCAGCGTCGCCGCCGGCAGGTAGATCTCCTCGCCGTTTTCGTTGAGGATAAACTTGATGATGACGTACTCGAGAATCTGGACGTCCTCGCCCTCCATTATGTCGTGGTCGCCGAGGGGAGTGCCAACAACCGGGTCCCAGCGAACCCTGTGGGCGCCCTTGACGACCAGCCCCATGTCCCTGAGCGTCCAGAACTGCCACTCGATGAACTTGCTGAAGGGCGGGAAGAGGCTTGTGGTATGGAACTCCCTGCTCCAGTCAACGGAGAAGCCAGCCCGTATGAAAGTCTCCTTCGCGGCCTTCATGAAGTACTTGACTATCTCCCTAGGGTCCTCGAACTTCCAGAGGATTTCCTCGGGAACTTTGTAGACGTCGCGGTAGATGTGTATGGTCTTCGGGTCGCGGTTCTTTATGCGCTCTGCGATTCCAACAATCGGCGCCCCAGTTATGTGCCATGCCATCGGGAAGAGCACGTTGTAGCCCTGCATTCTCTTAAAGCGCGCTATGACGTCCGGAATCGTGTAGGTTCTCGCGTGGCCGACGTGGAGGTGGCCGGAGAGGTAGGGGAAGGCGACCGTTATGTAGAACTTCTTTTCCTTTGGTCTGGCCTCCCTGTCGGGCTCGAAAACCCTCTCCTCCAGCCAGCGTTTTTGCCATTTCTCCTCGATGGCCTTAAAGTCTAGTCCAGCCATGGCTATACCTCCTTGATTTTTCAAAAGAGCGGGAGTCAAGAATAGGGGGGTTATCGGTGAAATCAGGCACTGTAGTTCCAGCGGTGGAGAAGACACTCCCCCCTCATCGGCATCGGAGCGAGTAACGGCTTTGGGTATTTAAGGTTTTTGGAGATGGAACAACCTCTTCCGCTCCGAGGGCGAGTGTGAAAGAAGAATATCAAAGGAAAACTAGCTCCCTATCTGCCCTGGTGAGTCTCTTTCCCCTTCCATCGAGCACTACCACGTCGTCCTCTATGCGAACCCCTCCGAGGCTCGGGATATAAATTCCAGGCTCTATCGTGAAGGTCATGCCGTTTTCAAGGATAGTTTCCCCATCTGGGCCGATGTACGGCTCTTCATGGACGTCCAAGCCGAGCCCGTGCCCGGTTCTGTGGGTGAAGTACTCACCGTAGCCCGCTCTGGCTATGGCTTCCCTCGCGGCCCTATCGACCTCCTTTGCCTTTGTTCCCTCCCTGACCGCCCGGTAGGCGTTTTCCTGCGCCTCCTTGACGACCTCGTAGATCTCAACGAGCTTCTCGCTGGGCCTTCCAATGGCTATTGTCCTCGTTATGTCGGAGCAGTAGCCCCTCCACCTGGCCCCGTAATCGAGTATCACCATGTCCCCCTTTCTCAGCCTTCTCTCACCGGGCTCGTGGTGGGGGTTTGCCGCGTTCTCTCCGCTCGCAACTATCGGCTCGAAGGAAATCCCGTCGCTAAGTTCCCTAACGGCAAGTTCTATCTTCAACGCCAGCTCACGCTCGCGCATACCGAGCAGGTCCCAGCTCAGTATCTCATCGAAGATTCTATCTGCCGCCTTGGCCGCGTGCTTCATCATCTCTATCTCGTGCTTGTCCTTTCTCATGCGGAGCTCCCTCATGAGCGAGCTCAGGGGGTGGAACTCGAAGCGGCCCAGCTTTATGATGTTTATCAGCCAGTCGGCGCGCATCGTGTCCTCGATCAGCAACCTTCCCGATGACAGCTCCAGCTCCGCCAGAATCCAAGCGAGCTTGTGGTAGGGATTTTCACCGTCGCGCCAGAACGTGACCGGGAAGTTCCTCACGACGTTCTCGTAGAGGCCCGGGGCGAGGAGGTGGTAGTTCCCGTCGGCGCTCACGACGAGGACGGTCAATCTCTCCCCGGCCTCGTGAATCTTCAGCCCGGTGAGGTAGTAGAGGTTCGTTCCGGGGCTGATTACAGCTCCATCAAAGTTCTTCTCCTTCATGAGGGAGGCGAGTTTCTGAAGGCGCATTTCCATCACCGCACTGAGTACTCCGCAATCCTTAAAAACTCAACCTCGAACCTCGACCGACTGGGCGGGCTCAGCCCGCGGGATGTTCCGCACTGCGGAGAACCACAAACGTGGAAGGAGGGTGCAAGATGGGAATGTACAAGTACATTAGGGAAGCCTGGAAGAGCCCCAAGAAGAGCTACGTCGGGGAGCTTCTCAAGGTTAGAATGATAAAGTGGAGGAGAGAGCCGGTCGTCGTGAGGATCGAGAGGCCGACCAGGCTCGACCGCGCCAGGAGCCTCGGCTACCAGGCCAAGCAGGGCTACGTCATGGTTCGCGTTCGCGTGAGGAAGGGCGGAAGGAAGAGGCCCAGGTGGAAGGGCGGAAGGAAGCCGAGCAAGATGGGTATGGTCAAGTACAGCCCGAAGAAGAGCCTCCAGTGGATAGCCGAGGAGAAGGCCGCCAGAAAGTTCCCGAACCTTGAGGTCCTCAACTCCTACTGGGTCGGCGAGGACGGAATGTACAGGTGGTTTGAAGTCATAATGGTGGACCCGCACCACCCGGTCATCAAGGCTGACCCCAAGATCAACTGGATCACCGGCAAGGCCCACAAGGGTCGCGTCTTCCGCGGACTCACCAGCGCCGGCAGGAAGAGCCGCGGCCTGAGGAACAAGGGCAAGGGTGCCGAGAAGGTCAGGCCCAGCATAAGGGCCAACAAGGGCAAGGGCAAGTGATTTCCTCTAATCTTCTTCCGGTTTCTCAAGCTTTATCCTTTTGATTCCCAACTTGTCAAAGGCCTTGTCAGAGCTGATTATCGTCCCGCCGCACTTTGCCGCGTGGAGGGCATCGAAGGGATTTAGCCCGTGCTCCTTCATGTAGTAGGCCGCCCTGAGGTAGGCCTCATCTTCGATGTTCGTCATCGCCATGACTGCCGCCATGATCCTTACCGGGTCGAGGCTGAACCTCTTCGAGAGTATCAGGAGTTCCATTAATGTCGCCTCGGAGGTCGTTATCTGACCCCGGTACCTCTCGTAGATTTTCCTGGAGTTTTCCTTGAGCCAGTCGCTGGGTTTCAGCAGGGCAAGGAAAAGATCTGTATCTGCGTAGACCATCTCACCCACCCGCGAGCCTCTCCGCTTCCTTCAGGATTTCCCTCCTCAGCTCTTCGATCGGAACGTCGGGGAGGCCCTTCCCGAGCTCTTCGAGTTCCTTTACCGGATCATCGGGCTTTGGGACTATGAGTATGCCATCATCGACCCTGACCAGGTAAACCTCCCTCGGTAGGTTTTCCCTGAGCTCCTTGGGGAGGTACAGCCTTCCCCTTGAATCCACCCTTGCCAGCATTTTCCCACCATTAGCTGATTAGTGGGATTTTATTTAAGTTTTTCCCACCAACGCGCGCGGCGGTTACCTTTTAAAGCGCGGCATCGAATCAACCCCGGTGAGGGCGATGGGAAAGATTAGGGCACACCACGTCAGGATAACCACCTTCATTCAGGCAACCGAGGACGAGGACAAGGTTCTGGAGGCGATAGCGACCTTCATTCCCGATGAAATAGACGATGATGACGTTCTCTTCGACGTGGACGAGACCACTGGATTCTTCGGGAACCCAATTAAAGTGGTGAACGTCGAGATAAAGCGGAGCAGGGCGGTTAGGAAGTTCATCGACCACTTCAAGGAACTGCTGAGCGAGGAGGACAAACACTACATCATCGACAACCTTGATGAGAAGGTCGACGAGGAGGGCACCCTCTACGTCCGCTTTAACAAGCAGAAGGCCTATCTCGGTGAGCCGGAGATAGACGAGGGCGGCGACACCATACAGGTCAGGATAAAGGTCAAGGCCTTCCCGATGAGGAAGGAGGCAGTTGTGAAAGCCGTGAGGGAGTGGCTGGAGGAATGAGGGGAGAAGTGGAAGAGGTCTCCTTCTCGCGCGAGCACTTCATCGAGATGGACGTGAGGAGCGAAGAGGCGTACGAGCTGGCCAAGGAGTGGTTCGATGAAGTGGTTTTCACGAAAAAGCTGGTTCTCGAAAGCTCTCCGAACTGGGGTGAGCTCAAAGAGGAGCTCAGGCTTCTCCGCGAGAGGTATGGGAGGGTGGCCCTTCTCATAGTCACGAAAAAGCCCAGCCTAATCCGCGAGGTGAAGAACCGCAACTTAAAGGCCCTCATCTACGTCCAGGGCGGGGATATGAGGGTGAACCGCTTTGCGCTGGAGAGCGGCGTCGATGCCCTGATAAGCCCCTGGCTCGGGAGGAAGGATCCCGGCTTCGACCACGTCCTGGCGAGGATAGCGGCAAAGAGAGGGGTCGCGGTGGGCTTTTCGCTCGCTCCGCTTCTCCGCGCGAACCCCTACGAGAGGGTTCAGCTCCTCCGCTTCATGGCGAAGACCTGGGAGCTGGTCAGGAAGTACCGAGTTCCGCGCTTTCTCACGAGCTCCGCTGAAAGTAAATGGGAGGTTCGCTCGCCGAGGGACTTGATGAGCCTTGGGATAAACATCGGAATGGAACTGCCGGAGGCGAGGGCAAGTCTACACTTCTACCCGATAGCGATGCTGGAGGGGTTTACGGTCCCCACTGCCACCAGCCGTACCTGAGGACGAGGAACGCTATCCCGACCCCGAGAACCATCAGCACCAGTAGAACCGCGAGCAGCTTTTTTCTGTTTTGGATCTCCATGGGATCACCTTTCAATAACTCGGCTTGAGGGTTATAAAAACTTTCTGACTCTCTGTTTCCTTACCATCTATTGCGAAGGCGTTGGGTGTATAATCTGTCCCGGAAGTGTTATTAGGCCGGAGCGTCCAGTTATTCTGATGCCTTATGTTGCGCCTCGAGATCTACTGCGACGAGGGTGAAGGATCCAAGGTGTCCGAGGTTCTGGCCAAGTGGGGAGTTCAGTTTTACACCGAGGAAGTCAAGGGCAACGACCGCAGGATTCTGAAGTTCACGGCCCTCGTCCCGGATTTCGTGATAAACGATGTGGCCGACGACCTTATGAGGGCAATCGACCTCAGGAAGGCTCACTCATCGATAACCTGGGCGCCGGTGAGAGGGAAGTCGGTCAGGTACTCCAGCTCGGTCAGGACCCTTGAGAAGTACCGCCGGCGCTGGACCCTGGCGGACATTGAGGGGCTCATCGAGAGCGCCAATAGCGGGGCCAACATAGACCCCATTCAGCTGACTCTCGGCGCGGTTGCATCGATAATAGCCCTCTTTGGGCTGATAAACGACAGCATAGTGATGATAATCTCGGCAATGCTCCTGTCACCAATCCTAGGCCCCCTCTATGGCTTCTCGCTGAACATCGTCATGGGCAAGGGACGGGACGCACTCAACGCGGTCTATTCCATGCTCAAGTTCTTGGGCATCATCTTTCTCTCTGCCCTTCTGGCCGCCGCGGTGCTCAAGCTTCTCGGTGCGATGCCAGCCGAGCCCACCCACGAGATACTCGTCCGCGGCGAGTCGGGGCTGGTTTATATACTCCTCGCGGTAATCCTTGGTTATGCAGGAATAGTCGCCATAGTTAGCAGGGTTCCCGAGATTCTCGCGGGGGTTTCGATAGCGGCCGCTCTCGTTCCTCCAACGACGGTGGTTGGGATATCCCTCGCTATGGGCTGGTGGGAGGTCTTTGAAGGCTCCCTCGTCCTCACACTGGAGAATGTCCTCGGTCTGCTTCTAGGCTCCCTCCTCGCGCTTTATCTCCTGAACGTCTCTCCCAGGAGCTACTACGAGAAGAGGGCGGCTAAGATATACACCAGGAGAACCGGTGCGGTACTGGCGACAATGGTTATCCTTCTGGCCCTCCTTGAACTCCTCTCCGGCTAGGCCACTTCGGTCTGCTCGTAAACAGGCCTTCCCTTCCTGTACTTCATCAGCAGGCCGTAGAAGAACTCCTTGAGACTGGGGCTCATATCGTCGTCGAGGAGCAGGTCGGCCTTTCCCGTGTAATCCTTCTCCGCCCTGGTTACGAGGAAGGCTATGGCTGGCGTCAGTTGTTCGAGGAGGATTCTGACGAGTTCGGGATAGGCTTCCTCGTCAATCTCCTCGTCGGCCTCCATGGCGAGGTAAACGATGAAGCCCTTCATCTGGACCGCCAGCACAAACTCGCTCTCGCTAAGCTCGAAGAAGGAGAAGTTGTAGCTCTTCGAATCTACCTGGGCTATGAGGAGGCCCTTTATCGAGAGGGTCACGGGCTCGTCGTCTATCTCAAAAACGAGGTCTTTGGCTAGTTCACTCCTCGCTATCGCGTACAGCTTCCCTATTGGCATAGAAGCCACTTTCCGCCGAGGGATAAAAGGCTTTCGTTGGAGGGGAAGGTCACATTTTTAATGATTGGTCCCAAACATGGTACGGTGGTGGCATGAAGATTACCCGCTTTGGCGTTTCAGTTCCCGATGAACTCCTCCGGAAGTTCGACCGCATAATAGAGGAGAAGGGTTACGTGAACAGGAGCGAGGCCATTAGGGATATGATGAGGGACTTCATAATCCGGCACGAATGGGAAACTGGTGATGCTGAGGTTGCGGGAACGATAACGATGCTCTACAACCACGATGAGGCCGACGTCGTCAAGGAACTGCTCGATTTACAGCACGACTACTTACATGAGATAATCTCCAGTATCCACGTCCACATGGACGAGCACAACTGCCTGGAGGTCATCATCGTGAAGGGGAAGGCGAGCAGGATAAAGGAGATAGCCGACAGGCTGCTGAGCCTCAAGGGTGTTAAGCACGGAAAGCTCGTGATGACGGGAACCGGAAAGGAGTTGGTTTAGGGGGCGTTTCAATGAGGCTGGTGAGCTTTCTGGCTTCTCTTGTCGTTCTCGTTTCTTTTCCCCTGGTCTGGCTCAGGCCGCCCTCCGGAGACGTGACCTTCCTCGGGATCCTCGGCAGAGTCCTTCTACCTCAGGAGGGATTTGAGGGTGCCTTCTGGTGGCTCAACCCATCGAGTACAGGTTCGATATTCACCTTTGTCGTCTTCTTTGCCGGCATCTTTATGATACTCCTTGGGGTACTCTTCGGGATACTTGGCGGCCGACTGGGACCTGGCCTCGGCATCTTTGGAATGCTGATCTTTACCCTCGTCGTCTGGCACTTCTACGGAAACGACCTGCCCAATATCATCGGAGAGGGCTACCTGCTGGCCCTGGGCGGCTTCTTGGCTGGCGTTATGTTCGGTGGCGGAAGGTACCTTTAGCCCACCACCTCCACCACGTCGCCGTTTCCGGGCGGAAGGACGGCCATGAGATCCTCTTCCTTCACCCTGTAGCCCCACTTTTCGAGAATACGCTTTATCCTCTTCACCAGCTCGCTCTTCTTCAGTGAGCCGGGACGGATTACGATGTACCTCTTCGTGTGGGCCTTAATCGCTTCTACCGGCGCGCAGACGACGAAATCCTCCCCCTCGTAGTTTATCACACCCACCGCGAGCTTAAGAGGGAGTCCGTGGAGCCAGTTCCTCTTGCCGTAGACCATGAAGGCCCCCTTGCCGAGGTACTCGCCGCTCGGCGTCTGCTTGGTGACCTGGTTGGGGTAGGCCCAGTAGGCGTCTTCGCTGTAAACTCCCCTGCTCCAGGCCTTGCTCATCGAAACCGCGAACTGGCAGGCCTCGAAGATTGTCCTTTCGCCAGCCTTCTGGCCGTCCTTGATGACGACGTGGGGTGCTCCGTAAACGTTGGCGTGGCAGTAGAGGTCGTTCTCGCTCATGTGCCTCTTTATGAGAATCTCGTTGGTGCTCGCGTCCTTGCCCGCCAACACCAGAAAGCCCTCGCTCGAAATGAACCAGCGGAACTTCTCGAACCACTTCTTCTTTCTCCTCTCAATTCTCTTAACGTTGAGCTCCTTCTTCATCTCCTCCTCGATGAGCTTCTCCACCTCGTTCAGCTTCCTCTTCGTGTCCTCGTAGGCCTTCAGCGCCCCCTCGTACTTGTGCCTGAACTTCTTGGCCTTCTCGTAGTAGAGCTCGGCGTTCTCGCCTATGCTCCTGTTGAGGTAGAGCTTCACCTTCTTCTCCTCGAGCTCAATCGTTACAGATTTTTCCTTAGGGTTGATTCCCTTCACCATAAGCGCCGCCCTGTTGCCGGCCTTCTTACCCTCCTCGATGCGCTTCCTGAACTCCTCCCAGCCAAGCTTCTCTGTTGCTCTTCTGAACTCGTCCAAGAGCCTCTCCACCAGGGAATAGTTGGCGTAGATTAAGTCCCCTATCTCCTGGTTCTCCCGCATTGCCCCCTCAAAGCCCTTCAGCATCTCCTCCTGCTTCCTGAGCGTCATGAGAAGCTGTCTCTTCTTGTTTTCTAGCTTTCTCGTCCTCTCGATCTTGGCCTTCTCGATGGTTATCCTTCCGAAGTACTCGTCGAGGGCCTCGCTGAAGGTGTTAAAATACTTCTTCTCAAGCCCCTCGTAGATTTTTAGCTCGATTGGAACGACGTCGTGCATGTTGCCCTCCTTGAAGACTATGTTGGGCCTCGGCTCGTCGTTGAAGGTTTTCACCATAGCCTCGTAGACCTTCCTCAGGTCTTCGTCGCTGAGTTCCTTGACAGGCGTCGTTTTGGCAAAGCCTGCCCTTATCGAGATTTCCTCCGCGTACATGCCGCCCATGTTGAGCTTCCTGGCTAAGGCGCGCACGAGCTCAAGCTCCTCCTCGCGCATCAGCTCCAAAAACCGCTCAAAGCTCACCTCAAGCGGGTTCTCTCTCGCGGGGGGGTACTTGTATTCTGCCTTCGGCTTTATCGCCCTGTCCTTGTACTCCTCGTAGCGCAAAGCTGCAACGATTCTGTTCTCTGAATCCACGAGGATCACGTTCCCCCTCCGGAAGAGCTCGCCGATGAGGGTGTAGTCCCCAACGCGAATCTTTACAATCCTGTCGAAGCCGTGCTGTTCTATGGCGTCTATGAATCCGCCGCTGAGATGCTTCCTGAGGAGCATGGTGAAGCTTGACGGCTGCTTTGGAGCCTCCTTCACGTAGCTCGTGAGATGGAACCTCTTGCCGGCCTGGAGGATTAAGTCCGCCCTCCCTTCCCTCGTTCGGAGTTTTATCCTGATTTCGTCTCCGTCGTGGTAGACCTTATCAACGCGAGAGCCGACCAGCCACTGGAGTTCCCTCACGACGTAGCGGATATCAACTGAACTCATCTCCTCCTTCATTCTCCCACCCCTCCGGGGTTGGCGCTCCACCCTTTAAACCTAACCGGTGTCCGCAAGTGTTCACGGGGCCAACTCTGTTCTGGATAAGGTTAAATACTCCAAGCTCGATAACACTCCCGGTGATACACGATGAGAGGCCATTTCACATTCGTCCTGCACACCCACATACCCTACGTGCGAAAGCATGGAAAGTGGCCCTTCGGTGAGGAGTGGCTCTACGAGGCGATGAGCGAGACATACCTTCCCCTGCTCATGGAGTTCGAACGCCTCCGCTCCTCCGGAGTCAGGTTCCAGCTCGTGATTAACGTGACGCCCGTCCTGGCAGAGCAGCTGGCCGATGAGTACATCAAGGCCGAGTTCGAGAGGTACCTTCTCAGGAAGATTGAAGCCACCGAGGAGGACCTGAAATCGGGCAGGTACGACGGGAGGGCCGTCAAGGCCTCCCTCGACCACTTCAGGAAGGTCTACAACTACTGGAAGGCCATCAACGGGGACATAGTGGGCAAGCTCCGCGAGTTTCAGGATACCGGCTACATTGAGATAATAACATCAGCCGCGACGCACGGCTACCTCCCGCTCCTCGGCAGGGACGAGGCGATAAGGGCCCAGCTGGCCAACGGAGTGGCGACCTACGAGAAGCACTTCGGCAGGAGGCCGAGGGGAATATGGCTTCCCGAGTGCGCCTACCGGCCGGCCGGAGAGTGGGAACTGCCCGGTGGGAGGAGGGTTAAGAGGGCCGGCATAGAGAAGTTCCTGGAGGAGTTCGGCATCGAGTACTTCTTCGTCGAGAGCAACCTTATCGACAAGGGGCCGGTGACGGGGGGCTACGGTGAGATTCCCCTCCACGAGGGTGATAAGAGCACCCTCAGGCCCTACTGGATTAAAGGCTCCCGCGTGGCAGTCTTCGCCCGCAACAGGGAAACCGGCCATCAGGTCTGGAGCGCCCACTACGGTTACCCAGGCGACTTCTGGTACAGGGAGTTCCACAGAAAGGCGCCGAAGAGCGGTGGCCAGTACTGGCGCGTGACGGGCAAGGACGTTGAGCTGGGCGATAAAGACTTCTACGACCCCGAGAGGGCGATGGAACGCGTAGAGGAGCACGCGAGGCACTTCGTGGGCCTGGTCGAGGGGCTCCTGGCCGAGTTCGAGGAGGAGACGGGCGAGAAGGGCATAGTGGTCTCGCCCTACGACACCGAGCTCTTCGGCCACTGGTGGTTCGAGGGGGTCAAGTGGCTCGGCAGGGTTCTTGAGCTGATGGCGGAGAGGGGAATAGTCACCACGACGCTCTCCGCCTACCTCGACAACTACACCGGCGAGAGGTACGGGATTGAACTGCCCGAGGGCTCGTGGGGAGCTAACTCCGACCACTCCACCTGGTGGAACGCTGAGACGGAGTGGGCGTGGGAGCACGTCTACCGGGCCGAGGACAGAATGGTAGCGCTGGCGAGCAGGTACTACGGAAGGGACAGAACCACCGATAGAATCCTTGAACAGCTGGCGAGGGAGCTCTTGATCCTCGAAGCCAGCGACTGGGAGTTCCTCATAACCACTGGACAGGCGAGGGGGTACGCCGAGCGCAGAATACTGCTCCACAGCAGGGACTTCCACAGGCTGGCCAACGAGCTGGTGAGGTACGTGAGGACTGGGGATATCGACGTTAAGCTCCTTGAGGAGCTGGAGGAGAGGGACAACGCCTTCAGGCCGGTGGTGATGGCTCACTACGTGAGCGATAATCCCCCGGAGCTTGAGGAGTTCGTGGAGCCCCCAGAGGTTCCTCCGGAGAGAACTGAAGAGCCGGTCGAACGGTCGAGGGAAGTTGCTAAGAGGGCCTACGCCACGGAGGTGGTGAAGGAGGTGGCAGTCAGGCCCTCAAAAAAGGCCGTAAAGCGGGTGAAGTCCGGCGGGATTGAGAAGCGCAGGTTGGTGAGAAAGAAAGGCCCCGACAAAACCGGGAGCGACCTTCTCAGGATAAAGGGCATCGGGCCGAAGACGCTGGCAAAGCTTCAGCGCGCTGGGATACACACGATCGAGGATCTGAAGGGGGCCGACGTGGAGGAACTGGCCAGGAAAACCCGCATCTCACCGAAGAGGTTGAGGAAGTTCCTGGCCCAGATTTCCTGAATTTTACCCCTTTTATTCCGTTTCGAAAGTCTTTTCTGGAGTTTTGACAAATTATCTACGTGGTTGCCATGAAAAAGGTTGAGGCCATTATCCGGGGAAACGATTTCGACCGCGTGAAGAACGCCCTCAAGCAGGTGGGCATCGTGCCCCTGACAGCCTACCCCGTGCAGGGGAGGGGAGTCCAGGGAGGCGTTCCACCCTACGACCTCCTGCCCAAGATGAAGATAGAGCTGGTGGTGAAGGACAGGGACCTTGAGAAGGTGATTGACGTCATCGTCAGGAACGCGAGGAGCGGGACGCCGGGGGACGGGAAGATATTCGTTCTCCCAGTCGAGGAGGCCATAAGGATAAGAACGGAGGAGAGGGGAAACGAGGCCCTCTATTAGAGGAAAGCATGCCTGTGCTTGTAGAGTGTATAGCTGGCGTAGCCGAGGAGGATCAGGCTTGCGGCCCCCAAAACACCAATCGTTATGACAACGCCTTGGGCGAAGGAGATGCTCCTCCCAAAGGCCTCCGCTATCCTGGCCAGCTCGTCCGGATTGTTGAAGGCGTAAGCAGCGTACCTGATTGAGAAGGCACCCATAACCATCGGTATTGGCATCACGGCGAAGGAGAGCATCAGTCCGAGGCTTCCCCTCTTCCTCAGGCTGAGCATCGCGAGCAACGTCGGGATTATCAGTATGAGCGCAGTGACCGCGTAGACCGGCCCGAATATACCGGATATCAGGTAGAATGGCACCATTCCGGCCAGGAAGGCAAAGTATGCCCTGCGGAGAACCTTAACCTCGCCGGCGAAATCGTACGGGGCCACCTTGGAGTACTTGTTCATGAGGGCAACTTCCTTCATGTACTCCTTTTCTCCCATCTTATCGATGTACTTGTCGGTGGTGTTGTTCTTCAGCCTGACGGCTCTCTTGAGGAAGAAGTTGGCTAGCTCCTCGTTATCCACCGCCAGGTTATTGGAGAGCTGGAAGAAGTTCTCCCTCGCCTCGTGAATGAGCCTAAGGGCCTTTTGCTTGTTTTTGTCCGAGAGGTTTTTGAGTGAGTTTATCCTCTTCTCAACATCTTCTAACGTCTGCGCGACGTCTCGCAGAATCTCTGCGCTTTTCATCTGCACACCTCCCAAAGTTAAAAGAAAAGAAGGCTTTAAGCCTTTTGCTCCTTCTCGGCCTGCAGGAGCTTCGAAATGCTCCAGTACATCAATATAAAAATGGAGCCCCAGGCAAAGGCCATGAATGCAAGCGCACCTGCGTCCATCTCCACCACCTCAGACCTTTATGATGACCTCGTTCTTTGCCAGCTCCTCGCCGTACTTCTTCTTGATGGCCATGTACGCCTCCAGTGCACCGAGCACGAGGATTATCAGTATCACTATCCTGGCCCTGGTGATGAGGCTGACTATCTCCGGGGTGTAGTCGTAGCCGAGCACGTTCGTGACGTAGTACTCCGAGACAGTGAACGCTCCGTTATTGAGGTAGTCCCAGGTGTTTCCTCCGAGGAGGAACAGCATGAAGAGTGGCGCTATGTAGACGAGTATCGGCTTGTACCAGCCGGGCACCTTCATATAGGCTCCCTTGTGCAGCTCCTCCCAGAAGTTGTCGGGCTTGAAGAGCCACACTGCAACTATGACGTCGAAGAGGCCAAGCAGGACGAGGAAGTAGCTGCCGACCCACATGTCGAGCTCACTGAGGTAGGCGAGGGTGCTGTCGAGGGCGACCGGCAGTCCAAGCAGGAACAGGAACCCGAAGACCGCCCAGGTGCCTATCTTCCTGTCGAGGTGTATGTCTTCCTCGAGCATGGCGACGAGGTAGTTGTAGGTCGCTATCGCCGAGGTGAAGCCCGCGAACCAGAGGAGCAGGAACCACATCGCACCGAATATCTGGCCTCCCGGCATGTTCATGAAGACGTTCGGCAGGGCCATGTATGCCAGACCGACGCCGGCCTTGGTGGCGGCCTCTGGACCCATGTAAGCGAAGGCTATCGGTATGGCGAGTGAACCACCGAGTATGACCTCCGCGAACTCGTTGAGCGAGACCGTGGCGAGACCGCTGAGGGCGACGTCATCTTCCGGACCGAGGTAGCTGGCGTAGTTGTGGATGATACCCATACCGAGGGACAGCGTGAAGAATATCTGTCCCGCAGCTGCCAAGCTTATCTTGAAGAAGTTCTCGCTGAGGGTCTGGAAGTCCGGCTTCCATATGTACTCGAGACCCTTCACAGCGCTCCACTCGGGCTTGACCGGTGAGCCAAGGGTCAGCGCCCTGATGACGAGGAGTATCGCGAAGACGTAGAGCACCGGCATCATGACCTTGACCCAGCGCTCGATGCCCTTGCTGACGCCCTGTCCGACTGCTATTCCGAGGAACAGCATCGTCAGTCCCCAGAAGAGCAGCACCGACTTGGTGTCGGCGACGTAGTTGAGGAAGAACTGGACGGTGTCTTTTCCAAAGTACGCTCCCGTGAGGCTGTAGTAGGTGTAAGCTGCTGACCAGCCTATGATCTGGTAGTAATAGGAGCTGAGCAGTGCCGCCACGGAGAAGGCAAGCATTCCACCGATGACTCCGAATATCAACGCGGTCTTTGGCTTGACGCTTTCCCTGGCCATAAGGTAGAACATTGGCCCGATGGTACCGTGGCCATACTTGCCACCGTAGCGACCGGTGGTCCATTCGACCCACATCACCGGAATACCCAGCAGTACGAGAGCCAAGAAGTACGGTATCATGAAGGCCCCGCCGCCGTTACTGGCGAGCTGGTACGGGAACCTCCAGAAGTTACCGAGACCGATGGCATTTCCGGCCATGGCAAGAATCAAACCGATCTTAGTAGCCCATTGATCCCTCTGCTGTTCCACAACATTCACCCCCGTTCTTAAATGTATGGGTTACAAAACCCCATGTATGGGTGTGGGGCATTATGTATAAGGCAAGGCATTCTATAAAAAACTTTCTCCTGCCTTTTTTCGACGAAAGACGATTTACTCGACCGCAAAACTTTTCACATTGGCGTTTCGTCGTTTCTTTAATACGCCCGGGTAACGTAACCCATTTATTGGCATAATGACGACTATCGCTTGGATAACGACTCATTATGACAATGAAGCACCGCTGGGTTTCCGCAAAGTTTAATTTGCGTTGGTTCAACGTCCGTTGGCGCCCGATGATTGCAACGAGAGTGAGCTGATGGGGTGATGACCGACTTCTCGCTGAGGGCGCCGCCAGCCTGTTCTATGAAAGTTCATTGGTGCAATTTTATGTTCTTCAATGCATAGAAAATCTTAGATGTACATCGCTTTTTTCGTCTTAAGATTTCGGGAGAATTTTTCTTTTCGCCGAAAATTTCCGTATTTAACTTTTTGTTTGAAATTAACCGTTCTCCTGCCTCCTTTATCGAAAGGTTTATATATGCAAATGCCTAAGAGTACCTCGCAAATTACCGAAACCCGAGGTGGTAGAGATGGTCGAGATTGACCCCTTTGAGATGGCCGTTCAGCAGCTCGAGAGGGCTGCCCAGTTCATGGAGATAAGCGAGGAGGCCCTTGAGTGGCTCAAGAAGCCCATGAGGATTGTTGAGGTCAGCGTCCCGCTCGAGATGGACGACGGTTCTGTTAAGGTTTTCACCGGTTTCCGCGTTCAGCACAACTGGGCCCGCGGTCCGACCAAGGGTGGTATAAGGTGGCACCCGGCCGAGACCCTCAGCACCGTTAAGGCCCTCGCCACCTGGATGACCTGGAAGGTCGCCGTTGTTGACCTCCCCTACGGTGGAGGTAAGGGTGGTATCATCGTCAACCCGAAGGAGCTCAGCGAGAGGGAGAAGGAGAGGCTCGCTAGGAACTACATAAGGGCCATCTACGACGTCATCAGCCCGTACACCGACATTCCGGCCCCGGACGTTTACACCAACCCGCAGATCATGGCCTGGATGATGGACGAGTACGAGGCCATCAGCAGGAGGAAGGTCCCGAGCTTCGGCATCATCACCGGCAAGCCGCCCGGAGTCGGTGGTATCGTCGCCAGAATGGACGCCACCGCCAGGGGTGCCAGCTACACCGTTCGCGAGGCCGCGAAGGCCCTCAACATGGACCTCAAGGGCAAGACCATCGCCATCCAGGGTTACGGTAACGCCGGCTACTACATGGCCAAGATCATGAGCGAGGAGTACGGCATGAAGGTCGTCGCCGTCAGCGACAGCAAGGGCGGCATCTACAACCCCGATGGATTGAACGCCGACGAGGTCCTCGAGTGGAAGAAGAAGAACGGCAGCGTTAAGGACTTCCCAGGAGCCACCAACATCACCAACGAGGAGCTCCTCGAGCTTGAGGTTGACGTCCTCGCCCCGAGCGCCATCGAGGGCGTCATCACCAAGGAGAACGCCGACAACATCAAGGCCAAGATCGTCGCCGAGCTCGCCAACGGTCCGACCACCCCGGAGGCCGACGAGATACTCTACGAGAAGGGCGTCCTTATCATACCGGACTTCCTCTGTAACGCCGGTGGTGTCACCGTCAGCTACTTCGAGTGGGTCCAGAACATAACCGGCGACTACTGGGACCTCGAGACCACCAGGGCCAAGCTCGACAAGAAGATGACCAAGGCCTTCTGGGACGTCTACAACACCCACAAGGAGAAGGGCATCAACATGCGTGACGCCGCCTACGTCGTCGCCGTCCAGAGGGTCTACGACGCCATGAAGTGGCGCGGCTGGGTGAAGAAGTGATCTCTTCCCCTCTTTTTCTGTTGTTGACTCAAGTTTCCCCCCATTTCTCCTGGTAGAGTCTTTCTATGGCTTTCATCGCCGCCGCGACCATTATGCCCGTCAGCATCATGCCGAGAATGGGGAGTATTATCACAGCCAGAAACTTGGAAACGGGAGTTTTGGGTGTTATGTCCCCGTAGCCCACTGTGAAGGCCGAAACGAACGCAAGATAAACACCTTGCCAGATTGTCATTCTATCGACAAGTGATATGACAACCCCAATCAGGGCTATCAGGCCGAAGAGTCCGGCGAGTATGCTCCTAACGTAGTACAGGACCCTGAGGAATTCCTTGAAAAAAGTACTGAAGCCAACGAGCTCCCCGCTCATTAATCACACCTTTGCCCAGTACTCCTTTTCATCGACCATCGCCCTTACCATCTCGTCCTCGTCCCTGAACATCGTCCTACGCGAGGGGTTCTGCATGCCATAGAACTCCATGAATGGGCTAGGCCTCCTCTCGAAGGGGTAGTAGAGGTATATCGCCGCCAGCGTCCTGTAAGCCTCCGCCATCTCGCTGATAACCCCAGCCGAAACGCCCTCGGCGTAGTGATAGACAGCTATAGCTTTGCTCACATCGACGAGGTTGAAGTCCCTCTCGACGAGCTGTCTCCTTAGTATCTCCGTCGCCTGCTCTATGTCCCCCCTGTCCAGCTCGTCTACTTCGTTGCCGTCGATGAGGTGCTTTATCCTGATTTTCTTCACGCGCGGGTTCCTAGCTACCTGGTTGTCGTACTCCGCAACGACCCACCAGTCGTCAAGTGCCCCGGGGTCGAGAACCGTGAAGTGCTCGCTGAGCTTGGTGTAGAATCCCCTGACGCGGTGGTAGTACTCCTCCTCGTGGCCGGTCATCGGGTAGCTGAGGTAGACGAGGGGCTTCTCCTTCTCACTGAATATCAGGTCAAGGAAGACGCCGTACGGGTGCCTTATGCCGAACTGCAGGACGTAGCGGACGTTTATTCCCTCTTTCTTGAGCTCGTGTATCAGGGTCTTCACGTGGTTTATGGCATCTTCGCGCCACATGACCAGGGTGGTGAGCTTGATGTTCTCGGGGTTCTCTCCAAAGCGCTCGAACCACTCCGGGTCGTTGATTATCCTCCTCCTGACCGATAGCACGTCGTCGAGGACTATTATCACCCTGTCCGGCTTCAGGAGCTTCAGATTGCTGGTGGTGAACCCTATGACACTACCGCTTCCCCACCTGAAGAGGCTGGGCGTTGATACGAGGTGGTACCTCTTATCGCTCCCGTCTATCTCGCTCCTTATCCTCTCGAAGGCCTCGTCGCGTATCTCGTTCATCAGGTCCTGGTGATTTATGGCGAAATCGAGGACGTTCTTTCTCGTTATCTTGACGCCCTTCTCCTTGCCAACTTCCTTTATGTAGTCGAAGACGTGGTAGTAGGCGTAGCTCTCGCCATTGGCCTTCTCGAGAGCCTCGGTTATGTACTCGTCACGCCCGTTGAGCGGCGGCCCCGTGAGCAGGATAACTTCCTTCATTCTATCACCCTCCGTATCCAAGCGTACACTTCGGACGAAACCTTTAAATACTATTCCCCTAAACTGGCGTTGTAGAGGTTCTTCTATTCTAAAAACATACCAGCAGGGGTGTTGTAATTGACCGAAAAGCTAAAGGGAACGACTACGGTCGGCATTGTATGTAAGGACGGCGTCGTCCTAGCGGCTGACAGGAGAGCATCGCTCGGCAACATGGTGCTGTCTGAGAACGTCACCAAGGTCTTCTGGATAGATGACCACCTGGCCCTTGCCGGTGCCGGAAGCGTTGGGGATATTCTAAGCCTCGTCCGGCTTCTCCGCGCTGAGGCAAAGCTCTACCGCGCAAGGGTGGGCAAGGAGATGAGCGTTAAGGCTCTCGCGACCCTGACTTCTAACGTGCTTCATGGGAACCGCTTCATGCCCTACTTCGGGTGGTTTCTCATAGCGGGTCATGACGAGAAGCCCGGTCTTTATTCGATAGACATGGCGGGCGGCGTCACGGAAGACAAGTTCACAGCCGCCGGTTCCGGAATGGAATTCGCCTTCTCAATACTTGAAGAGAACTATCGGGAGGACATGCCCCTGGAGGGGGGCGTTAAGCTCGCTCTCAGGGCTATAAAGGCCGCCACCAGGAGGGACGTCTTCACGGGAGGTGGCGTCACCCTGGTTACCGTTACCCGCGAGGGGTACAGGGAGTGGAGCGATGAGGAAATAAAGGCCCTTCTGGAATGAGGTGGTACCAGTGATAAGGAGAGAGACGTTCGTTGATGACATACTGCGCGATATAAAAGCAGTTATAAGTCAGATGGTTCCCAGGGAGGCCAGGATAACCGAGGTGGAGTTCGAGGGACCTGAGCTGGTCATATACGTCAAGAACCCCGAGGCGATAATGAGGGACGGGGAGCTGATAAGGAACCTCGCCAAGGTTCTCAAGAAGCGCATAAGCGTCCGGCCCGACCCGGAGGTTCTTCTCCCGCCTGAAAGGGCTGAGGAGATGATAAAGGAGATCGTCCCGAAAGAGGCGGAGATAACCAACATCAGCTTCGACCCCTCCGTGGGAGAGGTCCTCATCGAGGCCAAGAAACCTGGCCTCGTCATCGGCAAGAACGGCGAGACGCTCCGTCTCATCACCCAGAAGGTCCACTGGGCGCCGAGGGTCGTCAGAACTCCACCGCTCCAGAGCCAGACGATATACTCGATAAGGCAGATACTCCAGGCCGAGGCCAAGGACAGGAGAAAGTTCCTCCGCCAGGCGGGCAGGAACATCTACCGCAAGCCGGAGGTCAAGAGCGAGTGGATCAGGATCACCGGTTTGGGAGGATTCCGCGAGGTCGGCAGGAGCGCCCTCCTAGTTCAGACCAACGAGAGCTACGTTCTGGTCGATTTTGGAGTGAACATAGCCGCGATGAAGGATCCGAAGAAGGCCTTCCCGCACTTCGACGCCCCGGAGTTTCGCTACGTCCTTGACGCCGGCCTTCTCGACGCCATAATCATAACCCACGCCCACCTCGACCACAGCGGAATGCTTCCCTACCTCTTCCGTTACAAGCTCTTCGACGGGCCTATCTACACAACTCCCCCGACGAGGGACTTGATGGTGCTCCTCCAGCAGGACTTCATCGAGATCCAGAAGATGAACGGCGTCGAGCCGCTCTACAGGCCGAGGGACATCAAGGAGGTCATAAAGCACACGATAACCCTCGACTACGGCGAGGTTAGGGATATAGCCCCTGACATGAGGCTCACCCTCCACAACGCCGGCCACATACTCGGCTCATCTATAGTGCACCTCCACATAGGCAACGGGCTTCACAACATAGCCATAACCGGCGACTTCAAGTTTATCCCCACGAGGCTCTTCGAGCCGGCCGTGAGCAGGTTCCCGCGCCTTGAGACCCTCGTCATGGAGTCCACCTACGGCGGGAGCAACGACTACCAGATGCCGCGTGAAGAGGCCGAGAAGAGGCTCATAGAGGTTATTCACCAGACGATAAGGCGCGGCGGCAAGGTTCTCATTCCTGCCATGGCCGTCGGTAGGGCCCAGGAGATAATGATGGTCCTCGAAGAATATGCGCGCGTCGGTGGAATAGAGGTTCCGATTTACCTCGACGGAATGATTTGGGAGGCCACCGCTATTCACACCGCCTATCCCGAGTACCTCAGCAGGCACCTCCGCGAGCAGATATTCCACGAGGGCTACAACCCGTTCCTCAACCCGATATTCAAGAGCGTCGCCAACAGCAGGGAGCGGCAGGACATCATAGACTCGGGCGAGCCGGCCATAATAATAGCCACCTCGGGCATGCTCGTCGGCGGGCCGAGCGTCGAGTACTTCAAGCAGCTCGCCCCGGACCCGAAAAACAGCATAGTCTTCGTCAGCTACCAGGCGGAGGGAACCCTTGGAAGACAGGTGCAGCGCGGTCTCCGCGAGATACCCCTCGTCGGAGAGGACGGAAAGACCGAGGTCGTGCCGGTGAACATGGAGGTTCACACGATAGACGGCTTCTCCGGCCACGCCGACAGGAGGGAGCTGATAAGCTACATCGCAAGGCTGAGGCCAAGGCCCGAGAGGGTTATAACCGTCCACGGCGAGGCCCACAAGTGTCTCGACCTCAGCACCAGCATACACAAGAAGTTTGGCATCTCGACGCGCGCCCCCAACAACCTCGACGCCATAAGGCTGAAGTGAGCGTGCCTGAGATGAGGGTTCGCTGTCCGGGCTGTGGGAGGCTTTACTCCTCCCTCATTCCTCCTACGTGCTCCTGTGGCGAGCCCCTTAGGATAACCTACGACTACGATTCCATCGACCCCTCCGCGTGGAGGGACAGAAAGCCCGGGGTGTGGAGGTACAGGGAGCTTCTACCAGAGGTTCACGAAGTAGTAAGCCTGAGCGAGGGCGGGACGCCTCTGCTGAGGGCAAAGCTTGGGGGCGAACTTGGGCTGAAGATATTCATCAAGGACGAGACGAGAAATCCGACTGGCTCTTTTCGCGACAGACTCATAACTGTGGCGGTTTCCTACGGCCTGCCCCACGCCGACAACGGCTTCGTCATAGCAAGCAACGGGAACGCCGCGGCCTCCCTCGCGGCCTATGCCTCACGGGCTGGAAGGCCTGCCTACGTCGTGGTTCCTAAGCTAATAGAGCAGGGAAAGCTCAACCAGATAGCGGCCCTCGGGGCCAAGGTTATACGCTACGGCGAAAGCGTGGACGAGGGCATAAGCTACGCCGAGGGCCTGGCGGAGGGGAAGGGACTGTACAACGTTACCCCAGAGAGCAACCTGGTCGGCCTGGAGGGGCAGAAAACGCTGGCCTTCGAGCTGTGGGAGGAGCTGGGCCCGACTCACGTGATAGTTCCAACCGGCAGTGGGAGCAACCTCTACAGCATCTACAAGGGCTTCGTGGAGCTGAGGGAAATAGGTGCCATCGAAGAGCTTCCCAGGCTGATCGCGGTTCAGGCCGAGAAGTGCTCTCCAATAGCAAGCGAAATCCTCGGCGTTGAACCAAGAGCCGAGCCGACTAAGGCCCTTGGCCTGTACGTGAAGAACCCCGTGATGAAGGAGCTCGCCCTCAAGGCCATAGACGAGAGCGGCGGAACCGCGGTTCTCGTGGGGGAGGACGAGCTTGACCTTGGCCAGAGACTCCTTGCCAAGGAAGGAATCTTCGCCGAGTACGCCTCGGCGGTTATAGTCCCTGCCCTCCTCAAGCTGGCTGAGGAAGACTACTTCGAACGCGACGACAGGATAGCCCTGGTCGTGACGAGCTCCGGCCTCAAGGGCCACTACTCCGAGAGCCGCGAGAGGTTCAGCGTTGGGGGAACCAAGCTGGAGATACTCAGACTGCTGAGCGAGAAGAGCATGTACGGTTACGAGATATGGGAGGCCCTGGAGAAGCCCCTCAAGTATCAGGCGGTTTATCAGCACCTCCGCGAGCTTGAAAGCATGGGGCTAATTGAGGAGACCCACAGGAGGGGCAGGAGGGTCTACTACGGGCTGACGGAGAGGGGAAGGAGGTTCCTCGAAACCCTCGGGTAGAAAGGTTTTAAAGCCCCTTTTAAAAGCTAATCGTAGGTGAAGAAGGTGAAGCTGTCCGTCGAGCATAAGTTCTCACTCACGGTTTACCTATGGGGGCTCATAACGGGGATAATCAGCGGAGTGGCGGCTGCTAAGTTCCAGTACGGCTGGCTGATAGGGCTCGCCCTCTACCTCGTCATAGACAAGTTCGTGCTCGCCGTGGTCAAGGAACTACCCCCCGATGTTCCCGAGGAGCGCGCCGTTCTCAGGAAGGCCTTCTGGGGCTGGGCGCTGTTCTGGCTCTACTTCACGATGCTCAGCTATTCGCTGATGATAGGCTTCACCCCCCAGTGCTACTCCAATCAGAGCCTGCTCTACCAGATGGTGACGAGCGGGAACGCCACCGTTCCCTGCAACGTGACTCCCGTGGGGTGATGATATGGAGGAACTGAAAAGGGCCGTCGCGAAGGAGGCCTTGAAGTTCATCGAGGACGACATGATAGTCGGCCTCGGCACAGGCTCCACCACCGCTTACTTCATCGAGTACCTGGGCAAGCTCATAATGGAGGGGGAGCTCGAGGACGTCTACGGCGTTCCAACCTCCCACCAGGCCAGGCTCCTGGCGATAGAGAACGGTGTTCCGGTTGTCGGCCTCGACGAGGTCGATGCCATAGACATAGCCGTCGATGGGGCTGACGAGGTGGATCCGAACCTCAACCTCATCAAAGGCCGCGGAGCGGCTCTAACCATGGAGAAGATCATTGAGTACCGCGCCGGAACTTTCCTTGTCCTCGTTGATGAGAGCAAGCTCGTCGAGAGGCTGGGTCAGAGAGTGCCCGTTCCGATAGAGGTCATTCCTGCGGCGTGGCGCGCGATAGCGGAGGAGATAGAGGTCTTCAACGCCACCGCTGAGCTGAGAATGGCAAGCAAAAAGGACGGTCCCGTCGTTACCGACAACGGCAACTTCATACTCGACGCGAGGTTCCACCGCATAGAGGACCCGCTCGACCTGGAGATAGAGCTTAACAACATTCCGGGCGTTGTGGAGAACGGCATCTTCGCGGACATCGCTGACATAGTTCTCGTCGGCACGAGGGAAGGCGTCAAGAGGCTCGAGCGCTGAGGCCTTTCTTTTCCAACCCCTGCCTGGTGGTTTTCCCTTCTGAAAACGCCTCCTTGGAATGAATCCATTTCTGCCCACAAAGGCAACCCGGGGAAAACACCCCAGAACGCGTTTTTCAGAGGAAATCTCCCATGCAGGTTTTTGATGAATCCTTCCAGCAAAGTTTCTTAACGTGATCGAGCCTTACTTCGGAGGTTTGCGAGTACAGAGCAAGCTTTAGGAAAGCTTGACCAAAAGTTCGTAGCTCCTTTTAAACGGCCTAATGCAGGGATTTTACCTGCAAGTGCTCGTTTCTAAAAGAGAACGTACTTGATGAACTCCCTCGCAAATGAATTTACTTCTCTCAACGCCCGTCGGGCGAAAGCAAGGGCTGAAAGGGGAGTGTGGGGGCGAAGCCCCCCGGAGTTTTAGAGAAAAATCGGGGTTGTGGGGCGTAGCCCCACTTCGGGGGTTTGAGAGTACAGAGAGATAAGGGGGCGGAGCCCCCTTGTCTTTCGTTGTGGTGCGGGGGCGGGGATTTGAACCCCGGAACCCCTGCGGGAGTGGATCTTGAGTCCACCGCCTTTGACCAGGCTCGGCAACCCCCGCGCACTGCGGGTCAAGGGAATAACCAGGTTCGAAGTTTATAAATTTATTTGTTCGCTCCA